>NZ_JBEZFP010000027.1:0-82826 GCF_040649515.1 Streptodolium elevatio | reverse complement strand
CTCCGGTCGACCGGAGGCGGGCCCTCACGCTGCGTCTGTGCGGACCGGGTCAGCCCGTCGGCGGCGGCGCCGACGGGCGCTCCGGGTAGGCGGTCGCCGGTGTCTTGCCGTTGCTCGCCGGCACCGGCGCCTCGGCCACGATCTCGGCCGATCCGGACACCGGGATACGCGGCAGGACGGCCGTCTCCGTGGCCGCCGGCACCGGAGCCGCGGCGACCGGTACAGGCGGTGCGGGCTGCGCGGCTGCCGCCGGAGACCCGGCCGCGCCCGCCGCGGCCGCGGGTTCACCCGGACCGCCGGCCGCATCGGGACCGCGGCGCCGCTTACCGGACGGCGTCTTCGGCTCGCGGTTGCCCAGGTACTGCAACAGCAGCGAGGCGAGCAGCAGCAGGACGCCGACGACCACCAGGCCGAGCGGGATGCGGTCGTGGATCAGCAGCATCTGCGAACGCTGCTCCTTGGCGTCCGCGATCAGCTTGTTCGACCACTCGGCCTTCATCTTCACGTGGCCGTCGAAGACGACGATCCTGCCCGGGTTGGCCGGGTCGTCGGGGTTGGGCGTGCGCATCTCCTCTTTGTGGATCTCCTCCGCGTACACCGGCGCCCCGGTGACCGGTTCGACCCAGAACTTGCGCACGGTGGTGTACCAGCGCTCCATCCCGGTTGCCTCGACGTCCTTGGGGTTCAGGCCGCCGGGCAACTGGCTGGGGATCGGCACCTTGCTCCACGGCACCGTCTGCTCGAAGAGGTAGACCTCAAGACCGTTGAAGTTCTCGGTGCGCTTGTAGTCGATCGTCGCGGCCGTCTGCGCCTGCGCGTCGTAGTAGTTGTAGCCGCGCTTCTCGGTGAAGAAGGGCCACTTGTACGCGATGCCGGTGTGCGCGACCGGCTTGCTGTCGATGTGCTCGCCGCAGCAGTTCTGGGGCGTCTGGCTGACCGCGTCGAAGGCGTAGCGCTCCGGGATCTGGGTGACGACCTTCCCCTCGCTGTCGAGCATGGCGAGGTTCATGTCCCAGACGACCGTCTGTCCGTCGGACTCGTCCGGGTTCGGCCGGACCGTCTGGATGATCGTGGCGGTGGCCTTGCCCTCGCCCTTCGGATCGCCGAAGAGCGTCGCGTTCTGGGCTTCGAGGACCATCACCTTGTACGCCTTGTCGCTCTTCAGCGCCTTCGCGACCAGGCGCGGGAAGGCGTACTCGCGGAGCAGCGGGGCGAGTGCCACGCAAAACACCGCCAGTGCCAGAAGGACCAGGCTGGACCTACGACGCATCGAGAATGTCCCCTTGCCGATGGAGCGAGTTACAGATTGCGTTCATGCGGGTTGTGCGGGACGTACGGGTTCTTCGGAATGTTCGGGAGGTACCGGCCCCGCGGGTGAGGCCGTGTGTCCGGCAACTGCCGCGTCCGGCAGTCCTCAGGGCTTCGCGGGGACCTGGGTCACCTCGAGCGGCTTGTCGATGGCCTTGGGCTCCGGGACCGCGAAGGCGGCCAGCGAGTAGGCCACTCCCACGGCGAGCAGCAGGCCGATGACGACCGCGGCGAAGGCACGCATCAAAAACTCTCCTTTGCGCTCACGGAGACCGCACGCTAGCAAGGAAGCCACGGAATGAGAACACGTTTCAGATTTCTCGCGAACATTCACTGTTGCGACCGCACGTTTGGCACAACATGCCGTCACCATCTGCGCATTCGCCGATACCGAAACTCCCCCTCCGCGGTACGCGCGAAGGGGGAGTAACGAGAACACGTTTCTGTTATTGCGATCCGGGGTGCTCAGGAGCTCGGTGCGCGCGACGTCTTCGGCGCCGACTTCGTGGTCGTGGCGGGCGCCTTCGAGGTGGACTTGGACGACGAGGGCGACGTCGGGGCCTGCTGCGTCGGCGGCTTCGAACTGGTCGCGGGCGGCGCGGGCGGCACGACGACGGGCCGCACCCCCTGCCGGTAGAAGACCGTCCACGCCTTGACCGAACGCACGTACTCGGGCGACTGGTTGTAGCTGAAGATCGCCTTGTCCAGCCCCGCTTCCGTCGACAGGTCCCGGTCCCCCGCACACAGGTAGCGCGCGGCGGTCAGGGTCGCGTCGTAGACGTTCTGCGGGTCCTTCTTGCCGTCCTTGTTGCCGTCCATCGCGTACGCCTTCCACGACGTCGGGATGAACTGCATCGGCCCGACCGCGCGGTCGAACTCGGTGTCGAAGTCCAACGTGCCCTTGTCGGTGTCGCGGATCGCCTTCGTCGACCGCGTACCGTCCAGGCGCGGCCCCAGGATCGGCGTCAGCGCGGTCCCGGTGGTGCTCACCTGCCCGCCGTTCGCATGCCCGGACTCCACGCGCCCGACCGCCGCCAGGAGTTCCCACGGGAGCCGGCACTTTGGGTCGGCCTTCGCGGTGTACTCGGCGGCCTGCTTGTACGCCGACAACACCAGCTGCGGAATGCCGTTCGAGCCGGTGACCGTCGACGCGGGCGTCTGGGACTGCACCGGCGGCAGCGTGAAGGGCTGCCCCGACGACGCCGGTCCGGACGGTGACGCGGACGGCGCCACGCTCGCCCCCGGCGCGGCCGCCGGGAGCACCGGCGGCAGTTCGAGGTTCACCGGCAGCCCGCCGTTGACCGGCCCGTTGTCCTGGTCCGGCTCGGGGTCGGACATCCGGGGCACGTCCGAGACCGGTACGCGTTCCGCGGTGGCCATCGTGAACGGGTTCTCCACGGCCGCCGCTCCGGCGAGCAGGAGCGCGACCACCGCGGCGCCGCCCAGCCACGGGTTGATGAACCGGCGGCGCGCGGGGACGGTCTCCTTGGCCTCGTTGCCGGCGTCCTCGGCCTCGGACTTGGCCTCGGCCGGGGTGTCCGCGGAGGCCGCACCGGGCTTGTCCGCCAACTCCTTGGGCCGGGCGCCGAGCGAGGCCACCCACGAGTCGAGGTCCGCGCCCTTGGCGCCGGACTGCCCGACGGGGCTGAGAAGGGCCGTGTCGGGCCCTCCTGCGGGCTCGACGGGACTGAGGAGGGCGGTGTCGGGGTCCTCGGCCGCCGGGCCGTCCCCGGCTCCGTCGGCGCCTTCGCCCGACTCCGGGTCGGCCGTACCGTCAACGTCCGCTTCGGGGATGTCAGTTGGCGATGCCGTAGCAGCCTCGACCGCGGCGGGCGCCGCAACGGCCTCGGCCTCGGTTTCGGTCTCGCTCTCGCTCTCGGCCAGGCTTGCGACCGAGGTGTCGTGCGAAGTCTCGTCCGGGGTCTCGTCCGGGGTCTCGTCCGTAGGCTGCGCGGAAGTCCCGTCGGGGGTCTCGGTGTCCGAGACCGCCACCCATGCCGCCACCAACGACTTCAGGCGCGTGTCCGCCGCATCCTCGACCGGCGGCTCGGGTGCGGGTGTCGGACCGGGCACGAAAGGCTTCTCGGCGGCGGGTACGGCGTCCTCCGCCGGCGCGGCGTCGTCACCGCGGCGCCGAGGCAACACGAGCGGCACCTCGTCGTCGGCGGAGTCCGCATCGGAGGACTCCGCATCAGCCGCGGTTCCCGCGGAGTCGCCGTCGGTGGAGTCGGCGTCCGCGGCGTCGGCAGCCGTGGAGTCGGCATCCGCGGCGCCGGCATCGGCAGAGTCGGCATCGGCAGAGTCGGCCGCTGGTCCGCCGCCCGGCCGCGGCTTGGGCGCCACGACCGCGATCGTCGTCAGATTGCGGGTCCAGTCCCCGTCGGAGGCCGCCGGGGCCGACCGGTCCTCGGTGTCCGCGGACGGCGCCGTCGTCGGCGCCTCACTCATGACCTCTGGCTCTTGCGGTATCTCCGGATCCCGCGGACCGGGCCCCCGTTCGGCCTCGTCCACGAACCGCCCCCTTCGCCTGGCTGCATGTCGGCGCGCCGGCCCATGTGCACCGGATCGGGCCGAACCGGCGGGGCGACGAGCGGACATGAACCTACGTCAGGTTCCGCCGCCGCTCTACCCCCTCGGCGGCATATGTCATGGTTCCGTGCGTTTATCAGTGCACCGCGACGAGGCCGACACGTGTCACCACGCCGGTACGCCGAAGGGCGGGAACCGCACCCGGTTCCCGCCCCCACATCACGGCACTGCGCCCCGCGCCATCCCCCGCCCGCGCACGCGAAGCGACAAGTCAAGACGGCACGAGACAGGCCTAGTGCCCCGCGTCCTCCCATGTCGCGCCGAAGCCCACCGACACGTCGAGCGGCGCCCGCAGCGGATACGCGCCCGCCATCTCCCGCCGGACCAGCTCCTCGACCGCGGCCCGCTCCCCCGGCGCGATCTCCATCACCAGTTCGTCGTGCACCTGCAGCAGTATCCGCGACACGAAATCGCCGTCCCGCAGCGCCTTGTCGACGCCCAGCATCGCCACCTTGACGATGTCCGCCGCCGACCCCTGGATCGGCGCGTTCAACGCCATGCGCTCCGCCATCTCGCGGCGCTGCCGGTTGTCGCTCGTCAGGTCCGGCAGGTAGCGGCGGCGTCCGAACACCGTCTCGGTGTAGCCGGTCTGCCGCGCCTCGTCGACGACCGCGCGCAGGTAGTCCCGTACGCCGCCGAAGCGCTCGAAGTACGTCGCCATCAGCTTGCGGGCCTCCTCCGGCGTGATGTCGAGCTGCTGCGACAGCCCGAACGCCGAGAGCCCGTAGGCCAGTCCGTACGACATCGCCTTGATCTTGCGGCGCATCTCCGCGTCGACCCCGCTGGTCGGCACCCCGAACACCGCCGACGCCACGGTGTTGTGCAGGTCCTCGCCGGACGTGAACGCCTCGATCAGCGCCTCGTCACCCGACAGGTGCGCCATGATGCGCAGCTCGATCTGGCTGTAGTCGGCGGTCAGCAGCCCCTCGAAGCCCTCGCCGACCACGAACGAGCGCCGGATCAGCCGCCCTTCGTCGGTGCGGATCGGGATGTTCTGCAGGTTCGGGTCCGACGACGACAGCCGCCCGGTCGCCGCGACCGTCTGGTGGAACGTCGTGTGGATGCGCCCGTCATCGGTGACCGTCTTGACCAGTCCCTCGACGGTCACCTTCAGCTTGGTCTGGTCGCGGTGCCGCAACAGCGCGGTCAGCAGATCCTGCGCGGGCGCCGGGATGCCCGGCTGGGTGGCGAGCCACACCAGCGCGTCCGCGTCCGTCGTGTAACCCGTCTTGATCTTCTTGGTCTTCGGGAGGTTCATCTCCCCGAACAGGATCTCCTGAAGCTGCTTGGGCGACCCGAGGTTGAACTCGCGGCCCACCGCCTCGTGGGCGAGCTCGGTGGCCTGCTTGACCGCCGCCCCGAACTGCGCCTCCAGCTTGTCCAGGTAGTCCCGGTCCGCCGCGATGCCCACGCGCTCCATGCGCGCCAGCACCGTCATCAGCGGCAACTCCATGTCGCGCAGCAGCTTCAGCGCGCCCCGGCTCTCCAACTGCTCGTCGAGCGCGTCCGCGACCTCGACCACCGCGTGCGCGGCGAGCATCAGCGCCTCGCCCTTCGCGGTGTCCTCCTCGTCCTCACCCGACATGTCGAGCGCCAACTGCCCGTTGTCGGTGGCCTCGTCGACCTTCAGCTCCCGGCCGAGGAACCGGTGCGTCAGCGTCTCCAGCGCGAACGACCGCTGCCCGGGCAGCACGAGGTACGCGCCGAGCGCGGTGTCCGAGGTGACCCCCGCCAGCTCCCAGCCCTGCGCCTTCAGCGCCAGCATCGGCCCCTTGGCGTCGTGCACCGCCTTCGTCCGGTCCGGGTCCGCGAGCCACCCCGCGAGCGCCGCGTCGTCCGCCTCGTCCAGCACCAGCGGGTCGAGGTACGCCGCCGCGCCGTCCGAGCCGGCGAGCGCCAGCCCGGTCACCGAGCCGGTCCCGCGGCCCCACGTACCCTCTACGGCGAGACCCGTGCGGCCGGCCCCCGAGGCGTGCTCCGCAAGCCAGTCCGCGACCGCGCCGGTCTCCAGGACCGTGGTCTCCAGCGTGAAGCCGTCCTCGACGGGCACCTCCTCGCCGCCCTGCGCGGCCGCCGCGCCCGGGTCGACCGCCCACAGCCGGTCGCGGAAGTTGTCGTTGCGGAACTCCAGGGAGTCCAGCACCCGTTCCACCGCCGACCGGTCGAACGCCTTGCGCTCCAGATCGTCCGGCACGACCTCGAGCGGCACGTCGCGCACCAGCTCGGTCAGTTCGCGGTTGAGCCGCACCGCCTCCAGGTGGTCGCGCAGGTTCTGCCCGGCCTTGCCCTTGACCTCGTCGGCCCGCTCGACCAGCTCCTGGAAGGAGCCGAACTCGCGGATCCACTTGGCCGCCGTCTTCTCGCCGACCCCGGGGATGCCCGGCAGGTTGTCGGACGGGTCGCCGCGCAGGGCCGCGAAGTCCGGGTACTGCTGCGGCGTCAGCTGGTACTTCTCCGCCACCGCGTCCGGCGTGAACCGGTGCAGCTTGCTGACGCCCATCATCGGATAGAGCACCGTGATGTCCGGCGTCACCAACTGCAGCGAATCGCGGTCCCCGGTGAGGATCAGCACCTCGTAGCCCTCGTCGGCGGCGCGCGTGGACACCGTCGCGATGACGTCGTCCGCCTCGAAGCCCTCCACCCGCATGGTGCGGATGCCCATGGCCTCCAGCACCTCGACGATCAGCTCGACCTGCCCCTTGAACTCGTCGGGCGTCGCGGAACGGTTCGCCTTGTAGTCCGGGAACCGCTCGGTCCTGAAGGACTGCCGCGACACGTCGAACGCCACACCGAGATGCGTGGGCGCCTCGTCGCGCAGCACGTTCGCCAGCATCGACGTGAACCCGTACACCGCCTGGGTCGGCTGCCCGGTGGCCGTCGACATCGCGGCCTCCTTGAGCGCATAGAACGCGCGGTAGGCCAACGAGTGCCCGTCGAGGAGCAGCAGCCGCGGCCGGGAGGCGGAGGCGGAACGGACAGGAGCCTGGGGTGTGTCGGTGGAAGCCACGAACAGATCCTAGGCTGGGACGCCGACACATCCGGTCATGTCACTCCACCCGAGTGGCCGAACCGTGGCCGCACTACCGCCCCACCCGCCCCACCAGGAGCAGCACATGACCGCCACCCCCGACCCCACGCACGCCACCGGCTCCGAGCCCGGCCCCGACGCCCCCGACCTCGCCTTCCCGATGCCCGTCGACGACCTCACCAAGGTCTTCGGGAACCCGCGGGCCACCGAGACGCTCGGCGGCCGCATGGGCATCGTCATCCACGAGGCGTCCGCGCAACGGCTGGTCGGAACCATGCCCGTCGAGGGCAACATGCAGCCGTACGGCCTGCTGCACGGCGGCGCCTCCTGCGTGCTCGCCGAGACACTCGGCTCCATCGGCGCCGCGATCCACGCCGGTCCCGACGCGATCACCGTCGGTATCGAGATCAACGCCACGCACCACCGCTCCGCGACGTCCGGCCTCGTGACCGGCGTCGCCACGCCGCTGCACCTCGGCCGTGCCCTTGCGACGTACGAGATCGCCATCACCGACGAGAGCGGCAAGCGCATCTGCACCGCCCGGCTGAGCTGCATGATCCGCCGCGAGCGCTGACCCCGCGAACGCGCTGACACCGGCACGCGCGGCCCGTAGCGTACTGCCGACGCAGCCGGCCGACGGCGTGCGCACGGGGAGGTGTCGCATGGGCGAGGAGACCGCCGGCATAGCGGCCGAGGCCGCGCAGGCACCACCGGACGCACCGGCAGCACAGGTCCCACCGGACGTACCTGCCGCACAAGCCCCACCACGCCGCCCGCGCCGACGGCTCCTCGCCGCCGCGGCCGCGCTCGGCCTCCTCGCCGGCGCCGGCACCGCCGCCGGCGTCGCGGCCGCGACCTGGCCCGACGACAAACCCGAGGTCCCCTACGTCTACGAGGGCGACGTCGTCGTCGACTCCGCGCCCGTGCGCAGCGACCGCCTCGAAGTGCGCGTCACCGCCTTCCACTGCGGCATGGCGTTCACCACCGGCACCCACGCGGAGTACTACGCGCGCGGCCAGATCTGCCGGGTCGGCGTACGCCTCGACAACCAGCAGCTCGTCACCGCGAACATCGACAGCCGCATCCAGAAGATCGTGCTCGACGACGGCTCCGAACTCATACCCGACGACATCGTCATGCAGATCAAGCGACAGCAGCAGGTGCAGCAGATGGGCGCCCGCAACATCGTGGTGCTGAGCTACTGGTTCGACATCCCGGCCGACCGCCGGCCGGTCGCGATCCGGGTGCGCGCGACAGACGAGTCCCTCCCCGCCGAGGTCGCGCTGCCCGCGCACACCTGGGAACGGCAGTAACGGGACCGCCCACGGCAAAGGGTGCCCCGGAGACGAACTCCGAGGCACCCCAGGCCGTTTCGGTCAGCGCATCCGGTCAGCCGGCGCCCTCGCCGAGGTACGCCTCGCGCACCCGCGGGTCCGCGAGCAGATCCTGCGCCGAACCGCTCAGCTGGACGTTGCCGGTCTCCAGGACGTACGCCCGGTCCGACAGCGCCAGCGCCTGCGCCGCGTTCTGCTCCACCAGCAGCACCGTGGTGCCCTGCGCGTTGATCTCCTGGATGATCGCGAAGATCTGCGCGACGATCAGCGGCGCGAGACCCATCGACGGCTCGTCCAGCAGCAGCAACCGCGGACGGCCCATCAGCGCGCGGCCGATCGCGAGCATCTGCTGCTCACCACCCGACAGCGTGCCCGCGTACTGCGAACGCCGCTCACGCAGACGCGGAAACAGGTCGAAGACCCGCTCCATGTCCTCCTGGGGCACGGACTTGAAGCGGTACGCGCCCATCTCCAGGTTCTCCACGACCGTCATGGTCGGGAACACCCGGCGGCCCTCCGGCGACTGCCCGATGCCCAGGCCCACCACATGGTGCGCCGGGACGCCGTCGATGCGCTCACCCTCGAAGAGGATCTCGCCGGCTTTCGGCCTGAGCAGCCCCGAAATCGTGCGCAGCGTCGTCGTCTTGCCCGCGCCGTTGGCACCCAGCAGCGTGACGATCTCGCCCTCGCGCACCATCACGTCGATGCCCTTGATCGCCTCGATGGCGCCGTAGGACACCTTCAGATGGCGCAGTTCGAGAAGCGCCGCGGTCTCCTGGCCCTTCGCCAGGGTCGGTTTCCCGGTCACGTCGGGAGCCTCTGTCGTGCTCATCGCTCCTCCTCGCCGCCGACCGCGCCGGCCGCCTTGCCCTCGTCCGCGCCGCCCGCGACCCCCGCGCCGGCCGCGACACCGGTGTCGGACGGGCCCGCGTCCAGCACCTCGGCGGCCATCTCGGCACCGAGGTACGCCTCCACCACAGCCCGGTTCCGCTGCACCTCGGAAGGCGTACCGGAAGCGATGACCTTGCCGAAGTTGAGCACTGTGACACGGTCCGCCACGGACATCACCAAGCGCATGTCGTGCTCGATCAGCAGGACGCTGATGCCCAGCTCGCGGTTGATGTGCTTGATCAGGTCGGCGAGTTCGAGCTTCTCGGTCGGGTTGGTGCCGGCCGCCGGCTCGTCCAGCAGCAGCACCTGCGGGTCGGTCGCCAGCGCCCGGGCGATCTCCAGCCTGCGCTGGTCGCCGTAACTCAGCGACGAGGCCAGCTCGTTGATCTTGCCCCCGAGGCCCACGAACTCCATGAGCTCGTGTGCGCGCCGGTCGCTCTCGCGCTCGTTGCGGCGGGCGTGCGGCAGGCCCAGCATGATGCCGACCGGACCCGACTTCTGCCGCGTCTCCGCCGCGATCTTGACGTTCTCCAGCGCGGTGAGCGCGGCGAACAGCCGGATGTTCTGGAACGTCCGGGCCAGGCCGAGCCGGTTGACCACGTGCGTCTTCCGGCCCAGCAGCGAATGCGTGTTCCCGTCGACCGAGTTCAGCGTGATCGAACCCTCCTGCGGGACGTACACGCCGGTCAGCGAGTTGAACAGCGACGTCTTGCCGGCCCCGTTCGGGCCGATCACCGCGAGGATCTCCCCGCGGCGCAGCGTCAGTTCGACCTCGGAGAGGCAGACCAGGCCGCCGAAACGCAGCGTCAGCCCGCTGACCGCGATCACCGCGTCGGACACCGCCCCGCCGACACCCGCCGTCTTCGTCACGGTCGTGCTCATCCCATCCTCCCGCCGACCGGTTCGGTCATCGCGTCCGCGTCCCCGATGCCCTGCTTGGCCAGTGTCAGCTCACGCTTGCGCCGCCGGGAAGGGATGAGGCCCTGCGGCCGGTAGATCATCATGACCACCAGCAGCGCGCCCAGGTACATGTAGCGGTCCTTGGGGTCCACGAACTCCTTGAGGCGCTGCGGGAGCCAGGCCAGGAACGCGGTGCCGACGATGACACCCCACAGCGAGCCCATGCCGCCGAAGATCACGTACGCGATCACCAGCACCGAGCTGAGCAGGATGAACGACTCCGGCGAGATGAACTGCTGCTTCGACGCGTAGATCACGCCCGCGATACCGGACGTCGACGCACCGATCGCGAAGGCCATCAGCTTGAACTTGACCGTGTCGACGCCGTTCGCGGCCGCCGCGACCTCGTCCTCGCGGATCGCCGTCCACGCGCGGCCGACCCGCGAGTGCTCCAGCCGCCGGAAGACGAAGACCAGCACCGCGGCGAACGCCAGGATCAGCCACCAGTACTGCTTGGGGTCCAGCCCCCACTTGTAGTCCCAGAAACCCAGGTCCAGTTCGAAACCCGGAATGCCGGTGGCGCCGCGAGGACCGTTGGTGAAGTCCTCCTTGTTCTTCGCGATCAGGTAGATGATCTCGTGGAAGCCGAGCGTCACGATCGCCAGGTAGTCGCCGCGCAGCCGCAGCGTCGGCGCGCCGAGCAGCAGGCCCGCGATCAGACACGTGAGCACCGCGACCGGGATCACCAGGAACGGCGTGAGCTCGACCGGCGGTTCGACCGGCAGCGCGCCGGTCCAGTACGCCGCGCTGTACGCGCCGATCGCGAAGAACGCGATGAAGCCCAGGTCCAGCAGACCGGCCCAGCCGACCACCACGTTGAGGCCGATCGCGAGCAGGACGTAGACCGCCACCTCGCCGACCAGCACCTGGTTCCAGTACGTGCTGAGCATCTCCGGCAGCGCGATCAGCAGCACCGCGACACCGACGCCGAGCGGCCATTTCACCCGCCGGTCGGCCGTCACCTGCCGCACGCTCGAACCCGCTTCGGTGGCCTTGGCCTTGGTCCAGTCGAAGTACGGCTTGACGTACCCCCAGCCGAACTCGGCGAACGCCCACACACCCACCATGACCGCGATCCACACGATCAGCGACGTGGGCTCCTTGTAGACCGCCTCCAGCGCGAAGAACACATCGCTGGAACTGCCCTGCGGGCCGGCCATCACGTCGAGCACCACGGCGGCGAACACCAGGCCCATCAGCCTGGCCCAGCGCTGCTGCTGGTACCACTTGCCCTTGCGCAGCGCGGCGATCCGGCGTGCGGTCTCGGTGACCGGCTGCCGGTCGAGAGTCTTGACGGCACTCATGCCGACCTCCCCAGACGTTCACCCATGATGCCCGTCGGGCGGAACATGAGCACCAGGATCAGCACCGCGAACGCGCTGACGTAGCGCCATTCCTCTCCGAACCACCAGCCGGAGAAGTTCTCCACGATGCCCAGCAGCATGCCGCCGAGCATGGCGCCGCGGATGTTGCCGACGCCGCCCACGACCGCCGCGGCGAACGCCGTGATGCCGGGCAGGAAGCCCATCGTGAACGACACCTGCGAGTTGAGCCCGAACAGGAAGCCCGCCGCGCCGCCCATGAGGCCGCCGACGAGGAAGGTGCGCGAGATGACCTTGTCGATGTCGACGCCCATCAGGCTGGCCGTCTCCGCGTCCTGGGCGACCGCGCGGATGCCGGCCCCCATCTTGGTGCGGTTCACCAGCAGGTCGAGGCCGACCATCATGGCGATCGCGGAACCCACGATCAGCAGTTGGAGCACGGTGACCTGGGTGCCGAAGACCGAGAAGACCTTCTTGTTCGTGAAGATCTCGGGGATCGCCTTCGGGTCGCGCCCGAAGAGCTTCCCGGCGAGGTTCTGCAGGAAGAACGACGCGCCGATCGCACTGATGAGGAACGCGAGACGAGGTGCGTTTCGCTTTCTCAACGGCCGGTAGGCCGCTTTCTCGAGGGCGAACGCGGTTCCCGCGCCGGCGAGTCCTGCGGCGAGCAGGCCGACGGCGACGAGGAGGACGGACATGAGGCCCGTCGGGTTGGACGCTTCGATGCCGGTGAGCACCAACAGCGCCGCGAACCCGCCCATCATGAAGACTTCGCTGTGCGCGAAGTTGATGAGCTGGAGCACGCCGTACACCAGCGTGTATCCGATCGCGATCACGGCGTACAGCGCGCCGAGCGCGATCCCCGGGATGAGGTAGTCCCAGAACTCGTTGAGGTTCATTGGCAAGGCTTCCTGAGGCGAGTGAGAGCGCAGGCAGGGGGCGTTGGCGCACGGCTCACCGCACGGGCGCGGGGTCCGGGTCGAAGGAGCGGACCCGGACCCCGCGGACCGTCACGGTGCGTCGGCGATGCCGCGCCTCGTCAGCTCTTGGCCAGCTCTTCGATGTTGCCGAGGTAGCCGATCTTTCCGGCCTTGACCTCGTACAGGTAGATGCCCTTGCCCGCGAACTCGCCCTTCTCGTCGAAGCTGAAGGTCTTCGTCAGGCCCTTGTACGACGCCTTCTTCAGGTTGGTCAGCATCAGCTCACGGGTGATCTTGGTACCCGCCTCGTCGAGCTTCTTGATCTCCTGGATGACCATGTTCGTCAGGTCGAAGGACTCGGCCGAGTACGTGCTCGGCGCCTCCTTGAACTGCGCGGTGTACGCGGTGGTGAAGTCCTTGGTGGCCGGCTCGACCTTGGCGTCGGTGCACGGGCACGTCAGGTACCAGTTGTCGGCCGCGTCGCCGGCCAGCTCGATGAACTTCGGGTCGTTGGTGCCGTCACCGGAGATCATCGGGATCTTGACACCCTGCTCCTTCAGCTTCTTCGCGAAGGGCGCGGCATCCTGGTAGTAGCCGGCGTAGATCATGCCGTCCGCACCGGAGTTCTTCACCGTGGTCGCGGCCGAGGTGTAGTCCGGGGTGCCCTTCGGCACCGACTCGCTGACGACCTGGACGCCGGCCTTGGTCAGCTCGGCCTTCGCCACGTCCGACAGGCCCACGCCGTACTCGGACTTGTCGTCGACTATGAGGACCTTCTTCAGCTTCAGCTTCTGCGCGTAGTACGTCGCCATGCCGCTGCCCTGCGCGAAGTCGTTGGGCACGCCGCGGAGCAGCGAAGTGAAACCGTTGCTCGGGTCGGTCAGCGTCGGGTTGGTCGCCGACGGCGAGACCGTCGCCAGCTTGGCCTGCGCGTACAGCGCGCCGGAGGCCTTGGTCGGACCCGAGAACGCGGGGCCGATGACGGCGATGACCTTGCTGTCGTCGATCAGCTTCTGCGCCGCGGAGGCAGCCTTCGTCTCGGAGGCCTCGTCGTCCGACTTGGTGAGCTTGATCTTGAACGGCACGTTCGGCTGGTTGTTCCACTGCACGACCGCGAGTTCGGCGCCGTTGGCCTCGTTGATGCCCAGCTGCGCGTTCTCGCCGGAGAGTCCGGCCTGGAACCCGATGGTGTAGGTCTTGCCGCCGTCACCCGAGTCGTCGTCACTGCCGCAGGCGCTCAGCACCAGTGCCGATGCCGCCACTGGCAGCGCGATTTTGATCATGCTTCGCTTCAGCACAGCCCAACCCCTTGAGTGTTCTGACGGGAACCGAATAACCCGAAACGATCGGGCGACCGCGGCGTTTGTGCGCGGTGCGCCGAAATGTAGCTCTCGGAAAGCCGGGCGCGGGAGTCCACGGGATGAGATGTGATGCGGCCGTAATCAAACGTCACCGCAGGGAAACCGGAACCTCAGAGGAAGCTCAGATGCTCGCCAAACCGGTGCCGCTTCTGCTAAAGAAGAACAAAGTCGCCCCAATCAGGACAGATCGGGGCGACTTTTAGGGTCTACGCGCGAAAAACGGGGCCTACTCCCCCACTTCGCCTCCGGACACCACGACCTCCGCGACGGCCCGCATCGAGAGCCGCCGGTCCATCGAGGTTTTCTGGATCCAGCGGAAGGCCTCAGGTTCGGACAGCCCGTACCGCTCCTGGAGCACCGACTTCGCCCGATCGACGAGTTTGCGGGTCTCCAGACGCTGCGTCAGGTCCTCGACCTCGCGTTCCAGGGCGGAGAGTTCGGTAAACCTCGAAACCGCCATCTCGATTGCCGGAACAAGGTCGCCCTTGGTGAACGGCTTCACCAGGTACGCCATGGCACCCGCGTCGCGGGCCCGTTCCACCAGCTCGCGCTGCGAGAACGCGGTCAGCATCAGCACCGGCGCCATGCGCGCCGCGGCGATCTGCTCGGCCGCGGAGATGCCGTCCAGGATCGGCATCTTGACGTCCAGGATCACCAGGTCCGGCCGGTGCTCCTCGACCAGCCGCACCGCCGCGGCCCCGTCCCCGGCCTCGCCGACGACGCGGTAGCCCTCCTCCTCCAACATCTCCTTGAGATCCAGGCGGATGAGAGCCTCGTCCTCGGCGATGACCACACGGATGACGGAGTCGCCGGTCTTCGGTTCCTGCTGGCTGGCGGCTGACGTCACGGCACTCCTCGGTTGGGGCGATACCTGCAGGCAGAAGGGTACCGAGACGCGGTACGCTGGGCACCGCGGAGGGTACTTCCGCTCACAACAAAAAGGATGAACCGGACATATCCTAAAATAAGCCCCGATATCCCAATTGGCAGAGGACGATGGCTCAAACCCGTCGTGTTGTCGGTTCGAGTCCGACTCGGGGTACCTGACAAAGAGGGTCACTCGGCCATTCGGGTGACCCTCTCGCATTTCCCGGACACGCGTTCGATGGCAATTCAGGCTTGAACGCATGTACGACACCGCCACGCGAGAACTCGCGTTCAAGCTCCTCGCCCAGGGCCGCACCATGGCCTCCGTCAGCCGCGAACTCGGCGTCGCCCATGCGACGATCCGCTACTGGCGCGCCCACCCCCAGCCCAAGAAGCCCAGCAGCTGCATCCGTTGCTGCGGCGTGCCCCGGCCGCCGGCCCCGCCCGGCAGCTACGCGTACCTGCTCGGCCTCTACCTCGGCGACGGCTGCATCAGCAGCTACCGCAGAGGAGTTCACGGCCTCCGCATCGCCTGTTCGGACGGCTGGCCGGGGCTCATGGACGAATGCGCGGCCGCCATGCTCGCCGTGCGGCCGGACAGCAGGGTGTTCCGCGTTCCCGGCCAGGGGTGCCACATGGTCACGTCCCTGTGGAAGCACTGGCCTTGCCTGTTCCCGCAGCACGGGCCCGGCCCTAAGCACAAGCGCGTCATCGAACTCGCCGACTGGCAAAAGGAGATCGTGTCCGCGCATCCCTGGCCGCT
Organism: Streptodolium elevatio; assembly: GCF_040649515.1. GTDB lineage: Bacteria > Actinomycetota > Actinomycetes > Streptomycetales > Streptomycetaceae > Yinghuangia > Yinghuangia elevatio. The sequence goes on along the minus strand of NZ_JBEZFP010000027.1, from coordinate 67,483 downwards.
GGTCCGGGGACTGATCCACTCCGACGGCACGCGCTTCACCAACTGGACCACCCGAATCGTCGGCGGACAGTCCAAGCGCTACGAGTACCCGCGCTACATGTTCACCAACATGTCCGCGGACATCATGCGTCTGATGACCGACACGCTCGACTCACTCGGTGTCGCGTGGAAGCGGGCCAACCACAAGAACATCTCGATAGCCCGGCGGGAATCCGTTGCGCTCATGGACCTCCACGTCGGCCCGAAATACTGAGACGGCCGGTGGCCGGGACTTTTCGGTCCCGGCCACCGGCCGTACTGCGCTGGGGAGTTCGCCGCCTACTTGGCGAGCATTTCTCCTATGTGGTGCACGCGGATCATGTTGGTCGACCCGGGGACACCCGGCGGCGAGCCGGCCGTGATGATGACCACGTCGCCCGGCTTGCAACGGCCGATGTTCAGCAGCGACGCGTCCACCTGCTGCACCATCTCGTCGGTGTGCTCGCACAGTTCGCCGAGGAACGTCTCCACGCCCCAGGTCAGCGACAGCTGACTGCGCACGCCGGGCTCCGGCGTGAAGGCCAGCGTCGGGATCATCGGCCGGTAGCGCGACAGGCGCCGGGCCGTGTCACCGCTCTGGGTGAACGCGACGAGGTACTTCGCGCCCAGGCGTTCGCCGATCTCCGCGGCCGCCGCGGCGATGACGCCGCCCTGCGTGCGCGGGTCCGGCAGGCTGCGCAGTTCCTCCTGGAGCGCGGAGGACTCCTCAGCGGCGCAGATGATGCGGGCCATCGTCTTGACGGTCTCGATCGGGTACTTGCCGACCGAGGTCTCGCCCGAGAGCATCACCGCGTCGGTGCCGTCCAGGACCGCGTTGGCGACGTCCGAGGCCTCGGCGCGCGTCGGGCGCGAGGCGCTGATCATGGAGTTCAGCATCTGCGTCGCGACGATGACCGGCTTGGCGTTCGCCCGGGCGAGCGTGATGCAGCGCTTCTGGACCAGCGGCACCTGTTCGAGCGGCATCTCGACGCCGAGATCGCCGCGGGCCACCATGACCGCGTCGAACGCCTCGACGATCCCCTCCAGGTTGGCGACCGCCTGGGGCTTCTCGATCTTGGCGATGACCGGGACGCGGTAGCCGGCCTCGTCCATGATGCGGTGGACGTCCTCGATGTCCTTCGCGCTGCGCACGAAGGAGAGGGCGATCAGGTCGCAGCGCATGCGCAGCGCCCAGCGCAGGTCCTCGATGTCCTTCTCGGACAGCGCGGGCACACTCACCGCGACGCCGGGGAGGTTGAGGCCCTTGTGGTCGGAGACCATGCCGCCCTCGATGACCATCGTGTGGACCCGGGGGCCCTCCACGTCGGTCACCTCGAGCGTCACGCGGCCGTCGTCGACGAGGATGCGCTCGCCCTTGCCGACGTCGCCGGGGAGGCCCTTGTAGGTCGTGGAGACCTCGTGGCGGTCGCCCGGGACCTCGTCGGTGGTGATGGTGAACTCGTCCCCGCGTTCGAGCAGGACGGGGCCCTCGGCGAAGTTGCCGAGGCGGATCTTCGGGCCCTGCAGGTCCATCAGGATGCCGACGCTGCGGCCGGACTCGTCGGACGCCTTGCGCACGCGGTGGTAGCGCTCCTCATGCTCGGCGTAGGTGCCGTGGCTGAGGTTGAAGCGGGCTACGTCCATGCCTGCGTCCACGAGCGTGCGGATCTGCTCGTAGCTGTTGGTGGCTGGGCCCAGGGTGCAGACAATCTTCGCTCGACGCATGAATCAACCCTAGTTCCTACCGTGAAGTAGTGAGTGAGCGGTGTCCGATTTGCCGGTTAACAACGCTCAACATTTTGTTGTTTCGGAACCCGGCCGCCGCATCGGACGGCGGCCGCCACGAAGAAGCCCCCGTGTCGTCTACAACAACGACACGGGGGCCCTGGATGGTTCTGCCGGACGGCGATCTGCCGCGGGAAGCTGTGCGGACGGAAACCGTACGGAGCCCGCCGGCGGACGAGCCGTCGGGCGCGGGGCCGTCAGACCAGGAGCTGGCGGTCGGTCGGCTTGATGGGCCGCGGCAGGTTGGTGCCGCCGGTGAGCCACTGGTCGACCTCGGCCGCGCAGGAGCGGCCTTCGGCGATGGCCCAGACGATGAGGGACTGGCCGCGCCCGGCGTCGCCGGCCACGAAGACGCCGTCGACGTTGGTCGCGTACGCGCCGTCCCGCGCGATGTTGCCGCGCTCGTCCATCGCCAGGCCCATCTGCTCGATCAGGCCGTTGGCCCGGTCGGTGCCGGTGAAGCCCATCGCCAGGAACACGTAGTCCGCGGGGATCTCGCGCTCGGAGCCCTCGACCGGCTGGAACCGGCCGTCGACCATGGTCACCTCGACCAGCCGCAGTGCCTTGACCCGGCCGTCCTCGCCGCCCACGAACTCCTGGGTGTTGACGGCGTAGACGCGCTCGCCGCCCTCCTCGTGGGCGCTCGCGACGCGGTAGGTCATCGGGTACGTCGGCCACGGCTGCGAGGCCGGGCGCTCCTCCGGCGGGCGCGGCATGATCTCCAGCTGGGTGACCGAGGCCGCCCCCTGGCGATGCGCGGTGCCGAGGCAGTCCGCACCGGTGTCGCCGCCACCGATGATGACGACGTGCTTGCCGGCCACGTCGATGGGCGAGGCGACGAGGTCGCCCTCCTGCACCTTGTTGGCGTACGGGAGGTACTCCATCGCCTGGTGGATGCCGCCCAGCTCGCGCCCGGGGGCGGGCAGTTCGCGCCAGGCGGTGGCCCCGGCGGCGATCACGACCGCGTCGTACCGGCGACGCAGCTTGCCGGCGTCGACGTCGGTACCGATCTGCATGCCGGTGTAGAACTTGGTGCCCTCCGCGCGCATCTGCTCGATGCGGCGGTTGATGTGGCGCTTCTCCATCTTGAACTCGGGGATGCCGTAGCGCAGCAGGCCGCCGATGCGGTCGGCGCGCTCGTAGACCGCGACGGTGTGGCCGGCCCGGGTGAGCTGCTGGGCGGCGGCCAGGCCGGCGGGGCCGGAGCCGATGACGGCGACGGTCTTGCCGGAGAGGCGCTCGGGCGGCTGGGCGGCGACGTTGCCGTCGTCCCAGGCCCGGTCGATGATCGACACCTCGACGTTCTTGATGGTGACGGCCGGCTGGTTGATGCCGAGCACGCACGCGGCTTCGCAGGGTGCCGGGCACAGGCGCCCGGTGAACTCGGGGAAGTTGTTGGTGGCGTGCAGGCGCTCGGCGGCGCCCTCCCAGTCCTCGCGCCAGACCAGGTCGTTCCACTCGGGGATGAGGTTCCCGAGCGGGCAGCCGTTGTGGCAGAAGGGGATGCCGCAGTCCATGCAGCGTCCGGCCTGCTTGGTGATGATGGGGAGCAGGGTGCGCTCCTCGTACACCTCCTTCCAGTCCCGGATGCGCACGTCGACGGGACGGCGCGTGCCGTGCTGCTGGGGGGTGGTGAGGAATCCCTTCGGGTCAGCCATGTGCCGCCTCCATCATCTTCTGGACGGTCTCGGACTCCGTGAGTCCGGCCTGCTCGGCGGCGTCCTTGGCGGCGAGCACTGCCTTGTAGTCCCTCGGCATGATCTTGCCGAAGCGCCGGGACGCGGTGTCCCAGTCGGCGAGGAGGGATTCCGCGACCGCGGAGCCCGTCTCCTCGAAATGGCGCCGCACAACGCCGTGCAGCTCCAGGAGGTCGGCCTCGGAGGGGGTCTCGATGCCGGCCAGCTCGGTGTTGACGTTGGCCGGGTCGAGGTCGAGGAGGTACGCGACGCCGCCGGACATGCCGGCCGCGAAGTTGCGGCCGGTGGGGCCGAGCACGACGGCGCGGCCGCCGGTCATGTACTCGCAGCCGTGGTCGCCCACGCCTTCCGCGACGACGGTGGCGCCGGAGTTGCGGACGCAGAAGCGCTCGCCGACCCGGCCGCGCAGCAGGATCTCGCCGCCGGTCGCGCCGTACGCGATGGTGTTGCCGGCGATGACGTTGTCCTCGGCGGCGAACGGCGCGGTGCGGGCGGGCCGCACGATGATGCGGCCGCCGGACAGGCCCTTGCCGACGTAGTCGTTGCCGTCGCCTTCGAGGCGCAGCGTGATGCCGCGCGGGACGAAGGCGCCGAACGACTGGCCCGCGGAACCGGTCAGGGTGATGTCGATGGTGTCGTCGGGGAGGCCGTCGCCGCGGTACCGCTTGGTGACCTCGTGGCCGAGCATCGTGCCGACCGTGCGGTTGATGTTCTGCACGGGGAGCTGGATGCGGACCGGCTCGGCCTTCTCCAGGGCGTCGGCGGCCAGTGCGATGAGCTGGTTGTCGAGTGCCTTGGTGAGGCCGTGGTCCTGTGCGGTGGTGCAGGTGAGTGCGGCGCCCTCGGGCAGGGCGGGCACGTGGAAGAGCGGCGCCAGGTCGAGGCCGGCGGCCTTCCAGTGGTCGACGGCGGCGGTGGTGTCGAGGAGTTCGGCGTGGCCGATCGCCTCGTCCAGGCTGCGGAGGCCCAGGGCCGCGAGGTGTTCGCGGACTTCCTCGGCGATGAACTCGAAGAAGTTGACGACGTATTCGGCCTTGCCGGAGAACCGCGAGCGCAGTTCGGGGTTCTGGGTGGCGACGCCGACCGGGCAGGTGTCGAGGTGGCAGACGCGCATCATGATGCAGCCGGACACGACGAGCGGTGCGGTGGCGAAGCCGTACTCCTCGGCGCCCAGGAGGGCGGCGATGACGACGTCGCGGCCGGTCTTGAGCTGGCCGTCGGTCTGGACGACGATGCGGTCGCGCAGGCCGTTGAGGAGCAGCGTCTGCTGGGTCTCGGCGAGGCCGAGCTCCCAGGGGCCGCCGGCGTGCTTGAGGGAGGTCAGCGGCGAGGCGCCGGTGCCGCCGTCGTGGCCGGAGATGAGGACGACGTCCGCGTGGGCCTTGCTGACGCCGGCCGCGACCGTTCCGACGCCGACCTCGGCGACGAGCTTCACGTGGATGCGCGCCTGCGGGTTGGCGTTCTTCAGGTCGTGGATGAGCTGGGCGAGGTCCTCGATGGAGTAGATGTCGTGGTGCGGCGGGGGCGAGATGAGGCCGACGCCGGGGGTGGAGTGCCGGGTCTTGGCGACCCACGGGTAGACCTTGTGGCCGGGCAGCTGGCCGCCCTCGCCGGGCTTGGCGCCCTGGGCCATCTTGATCTGGATGTCGTCGGCGTTGACGAGGTACTCGGAGGTGACGCCGAAGCGGCCGGAGGCGACCTGCTTGATCGCCGAGCGGCGCTCGGGGTCGTACAGGCGCTCGGCGTCCTCGCCGCCTTCGCCGGTGTTGGACTTGCCGCCGAGGCGGTTCATCGCGATGGCGAGGGTCTGGTGCGCCTCCATGGAGATGGAGCCGTACGACATGGCGCCGGTGGAGAACCGCTTGACGATCTCGGAGACGGGCTCGACCTCGTCGACGGAGATCGGGGCGCGCCCGCCGTCCTTGAAGCGGAACAGGCCGCGCAGCGTCATGAGGCGCTCGGACTGCTCGTCGACGCGGGACGTGTACTTCTTGAAAATGTCGTACCGGCGCTCGCGGGTGGAGTGCTGGAGGCGGAAGACGGTCTCCGGGTCGAACAGGTGGGGCTCGCCCTCGCGGCGCCACTGGTACTCGCCGCCGATCTCCAGGCGGCGGTGCGAGGGGGCGATGCCGCTGGGCGGGTACGCCTTGGCGTGCCGCTCGGCGACCTCGCGGGCGAGCACCTCGACGTCGACGCCGCCGAGCTTGCTGGTGGTGCCGGTGAAGTACTCGGCGACGACGCCGTCGGCGAGGCCGATGGCCTCGAAGACCTGGGCGCCGCGGTACGACGACACGGTGGAGATGCCCATCTTGGACATGACCTTCAGGACGCCCTTGCCGAGCGCCTTGATGAGGTTGCGGATCGCCTGCTCGGCCTCGATGTCCTTGAGGAACACGCCTTCGCGGACGAGGTCCTCGACGGTCTCCATGGCGAGGTAGGGGTTGACCGCGGCGGCGCCGTAGCCGATGAGCAGCGCCACGTGGTGCACCTCGCGCACGTCGCCGGCCTCGACGATGAGGCCGACCTGGGTGCGGGTCTTGGTGCGGATCAGGTGGTGGTGCACGGCGCTGGTGAGCAGCAGCGAGGGGATGGGCGCGTTCTCGGCGTCCGAGTGGCGGTCGGACAGCACGATGATGCGGGCGCCGTCCGCTATGGCGGTGGTCGCCTCGGTGCGGATCTCCTCCAGGCGGCGGCGCAGGGCCTCGCCGCCTCCGTCGACCTGGTAGAGGCCGGAGATGGTGGCGGCCTTGAGGCCGGGCATGTCGCCGTCGGCGTTGATGTGGATGAGCTTGGCGAGCTCGTCGTTGTCGATGACCGGGAAGGGCAGCACGACGTTGCGGCACGCGGCCGGGGTGGGGTCGAGCAGGTTTGCCTCGGGGCCGACGAAGCTGCCGAGGGAGGTGACCAGTTCCTCGCGGATGGCGTCCAGCGGCGGGTTGGTGACCTGGGCGAACAACTGCACAAAGTAGTCGAACAGCAGGCGCGGCTTCTCGGAGAGCGCGGCGATGGGGCTGTCGGTGCCCATGGAGCCGAGCGGTTCGCCGCCGGTGCGGGCCATCGGGGCGAGGATGACGCGGAGTTCTTCCTCGGTGTACCCGAAGGTCTGCTGGCGGCGCGAGACGGAGGCGTGCGTGTGTACGACGTGCTCGCGCTCGGGCAGGTCCTCGAGGTTGATGAGGCCCGCGTGCAGCCAGTCGGCGTACGGGTGTTCGGCGGCCAGCGCGGACTTGATCTCGTCGTCCTCGACGATGCGGTGCGTCGCGGTGTCGACGAGGAACATGCGGCCGGGCTGGAGGCGGCCCTTGCGGACCACCTTGGCGGGGTCGATGTCGAGGACGCCGACCTCGGAGGAGAGCACGACGAGGCCGTCGTCGGTGACCCAGTACCGGGACGGGCGCAGGCCGTTGCGGTCCAGCACGGCGCCGATCTGGGTGCCGTCGGTGAAGGTGACGCACGCGGGGCCGTCCCAGGGCTCCATGACGGTGCCGTGGAAGCGGTAGAAGGCGCGGCGGGCCTCGTCCATGGAGGTGTGGTTCTCCCACGCCTCCGGGATCATCATGAGGACCGCGTGGGGCAGCGTGCGGCCGCCGAGGTGCAGCAGTTCGAGGACCTCGTCGAAGGACGCCGAGTCGGATGCGCCCGGGGTGCAGATCGGGTACAGCCGCGACAGGTCGCCGGGGATGAGGTCGGTCTCGAGCATGGACTCGCGGGCGGCCATCCAGTTGCGGTTGCCCATGACCGTGTTGATCTCGCCGTTGTGGGCGATGAAGCGGTACGGGTGGGCGAGGGGCCACGCCGGGAAGGTGTTGGTGGAGAACCGCGAGTGGATCAGGCCGACGGCGGAGGTGAAGCGCCGGTCGGAGAGGTCCGGGAAGAACGGCTCCAGCTGACCGGTCGTCAGCATGCCCTTGTAGATGAGGGTGCGCGCGGACAGCGAGGCGAAGTAGACCTCGACTTCGCGTTCGGCCCGCTTGCGCAGGCAGAAGGCGAGGCGGTCCAGGGCGATGCCGTCGCGTTCGCCGGTGGCGTCGGCGACGAAGATCTGCGCGAAGCGCGGCATGGTGGCGCGGGCGGTGGCGCCGACCAGCTCGGGGGTGGTCGGCACGTCGCGCCAGCCCAGGACCTTGAGGCCTTCCTCGGCGGCGATGCGCTCGATGGAGGACTTGGCCCGGCCCGCGTGCACGTCGTCGTCGGGGAGGAACGCCATGCCCGCGGCGTAGGCGCCGGCGGCGGGGAGGTCGAAGCCGACCACGGAGCGGAAGAACTCGTCCGGGACCTGGGTGAGGATGCCCGCGCCGTCGCCGGTGTCCGGCTCGGCGCCGGTGGCGCCGCGGTGCTCCATGTTGCGCAGCACGGTCAGGGCCTGCTGGACGATGTCGTGGCTCGGCTCACCGGTGAGCGTGGCGACGAAACCGACACCGCAGGCGTCGTGCTCGTTGCGGGGGTCGTACAGGCCCTGGGCAGCGGGAACCGCGGAAAAAAGGGGGCCCTGAGTGGATGCAGCAGGAGGCATCGGCGCTCCCGTCGTCGTCGTGGCGTGTGGTGCGCAACAGGGACGACGTTGGCCCTCTGCGATTTCGTGCAGGTTACACGATCAGTTGTGGCATCCGGAACACAAGACACCTTTGTCTCGTCATCCGGACACTGTCGGAAAAACCGGGGGCTGTGTCCGGCCCGTCGCCACTGCCGCCTCCGCGCGCTGGGCTCATTCCCGGCCACCCTGTCACCGAAACGGTCGAACAGACGTACGCAAGGTGATCGTTTTGTGCATGCCTTGTGCGCACGCACTTTGATGTCGTGTGCGTTTCGGACCCTTCACGCGCTGTCAGCTGATTGTCAGCCGATGCCGTGGCCGATTGCCATCCCCAGGAGGTAGGTCAGGCCGCCGGCCGCGCCGCCGAGCAGCAGTTGGCGGGATCCGCCGAACCACCACGGGCGTCCTGTGACGCGGGAGACGACCGCGCCGGCGGCGAAGAGGCCGACCATCGTCAGGACGAGCGCGGGCCACAGCTCGACGGCGCCCAGCAGGTAGGGCAGGAGCGGCAGCACCGCGCCGATCGCGAAGGCCAAGAACGACGATCCGGCGGCCAGCCAGGGCGACGGCAGGTCGTGCGGGTCGACGCCGAGCTCCTCGCGGGCGTGTATCTCGAGGGCCTGGTCCGGGTCGCGGGAGAGCTGGGTGGCCACCTCGTACGCGAGTTCCTCGTCGAGCCCGCGGGCGATGTACAGCTCGGCCAGCTCGCGCAGTTCGGCCTCCGGCGCGCGGACCAGCTCGCGCCGTTCGACCTCGACCTCGGCCTGGGCCAGTTCGGCCTGCGAGGCGACCGAGGTGTACTCCCCCGCCGCCATCGAGAAGGCGCCGCCGGCCAGGCCCGCGAGGCCGGTGATGGCGATGGTCCTGGCGGACGCGTTGCTGCCCGCCACGCCGGCGATCAGCGCGAAGTTTGAGACCAGGCCGTCCATCGCGCCGAATACCGCGGGGCGCAGCCAGCCGCCCGCGATGTCGCGGTGGCTGTGGTCGATCTCCGGTTCGTCGGCGGCCTTGGCGGCGCCGGGTGCCTGTGCGGCCGTGGTCTTGGCCGCCGTGGCCTTGGCTTCCTCGGGCGCGGAGCCGGTCCGTGCGGCGTGCGCCTTCGGGGTAGGAGCGGCCGCCTCGACCTCGCCTATCTCGCCGATGCTGCTCACGTCAGGCCCTCCTCAGGGGTTCCGTCCCCTCGAAGCTACCGCGTGGCACACGGGCCCCACCAGCAAGGCAAGGCTGACCAAACCCGCAGGTCAGAGGGTCGACCGGGTGGCTCAGGAACGCTTCGAGCCGTCCTTGGAACGCTTCCCGGCGGCGGCTTCTTCCCCGTTCGCGGAGGTGTCTTCCTCGGGTGTGCCGGACGTCTCGCCGTCGGCGGGGTCGGAGGAGTCGTCCCGGGGGGAGTCGTCCTCGTCGGCGGCTTTGAAGGAGTCGGCCGTGGGCGATTCGGCCTTGGACGAGTCGCTCTTGGAGATGTCGGCCTTGGAGGAGTCGGCGTTGGCAGAGTCCGCCTTGGCAGAGTCCGCCTTGGTGAAGTCGACCTTCGAGGAGTCCTCGTCGGGCTCGGCGGCCTCGGAGTCGCTGTCGTCGTCGAAGGGCCGGGTGCCCTTGAGGGTCGCGGGGTCCTCGCGGCCGGGGTGCTTGCGGGCCGAGATGACCATGTACGCGACGGCGCCCGCGAAGACCAGGATCGACGTCCAGTTGTTGAGCCGCATGCCGAGGACGTGCTCCGCCTCGTCGATGCGCATGTACTCGATCCAGAACCGGCCGACCGTGTAGCCGGCGACGTACAGGGCGAACGCGCGGCCGTGGCCCAGCGTGAAGCGGCGGTCCGCCCAGAGCACCAGAAGCGCGACGCCAATGCACCACAAGAACTCGTACAGGAACGTCGGGTGGTACGTGCCCGCGACGCCGTCCGGGCTGTGGTCGGCGTCGATCTTCAGCGCCCACGGGACGTCGGTGGCCTTGCCGTACAGCTCCTGGTTGAACCAGTTGCCCCAGCGGCCGACCGCCTGCGCGAGCACGATGCCGGGGGCGAGCGCGTCGGCCAGGGCCGGCAGCGGGATGCCCCGGCGGCGGCAGCCGATCCACGCGCCGACGCCGCCGAGGAAGATGGCGCCCCAGATGCCCAGGCCGCCCTTCCAGATGGCGAACGCCTGCATCGGGTCGCCGTCCGAACCGAAGTACGGCCCGGGTGTGGTGATCACGTGGTAGATGCGGCCGCCGATGAGGCCGAACGGCACCATCCACACCGCGATGTCCATCACGGTGCCGGGCCGGCCGCCGCGGGCGATCCAGCGGCGTTCACCGAGCCAGATGGCCAGGATCACGCCGAGGATGATGCAGAGCGCGTACCCGCGCAGCGGCAGCGGGCCGAGGTCGACGACGCCCTTGGACGGGCTGGGAATGTATGCGAGATCCATGGCAGGGATGACGCTACCCTGCCGCCCGCGCCACGGCTGCACCTGTGCCCTTGTGAACACGGATGCGCGGGGCCGCGGCGCGGGCGGCCGGGGTCGCGGCTACTTCGGCATCGTGGCGATGATCTGCTCGATCTGCGCCTTGAACGCCTCCGGGCTCATGATCGCGTTGCCCTCGGTGTACTTCAGCTTCTGGTTGTTCATGGCCAGCGTGGGCGTACCGGTGACCTGTTCGGTCCCGACCTTGGCGTTGTTGAAGTCCTCCTGGGACTGCTTCACCCAGGGCGCGTACGCGAGGTCGTTGACGCACTGGTCGAACGCCGGGCTGCGCAGGCCGTCCACCTTGCTCGCGAGGTCGAGCAGGTAGGAGTTCTTGCCGAACTTGTCGCTGCTCTCGTCGGGCTGGTTCGCGTACAGGACGTCGTGGTACGCCTTGAACTTGCCGGCGTCCTGCGCGCACGCGGCCGCGTTGGCCGCGTACTTGGACCCGTTGCCGCCGAGGTTGCGGTCCAGGAACGACGCGATGTGGAACTCCAGGCGGATGGTCCCGGCGTCGGCGAGCTGCTGGATGGTCGCGCCGAGCTTGGTCTCGACCTGCTCGCAGATCGGGCAGCGGAAGTCCTCGTAGATGGTGAGGACCGGGGCGTTGGGGTTGCTGCCGTACGGCACGACGGTGCCGGTGACGCCCGCGGGCTGCTTGAGCGGCTGGTCCGCGACCGAGGCCCAGTTGGACTCGTTCTTGTCCGACTTGTTGTTGCCGACGATGATCCCGATGCCCGCCGCGACGGCGAGGACCGCGACGACCGACCCGCCGATGATGAGGGCACGCTTGCGCTTGTCCGCCTGTTGCTGGCGGGCCCGCTCCGCCTGCATACGCTCGCGGGCGGTGCGCTTGCCGTCGTCGTTCTTCTTGCTCATGTCCTCAGGTCACCGTCTATCTGTCGGTCGGATCTCGGTCTTAGGCATGAAATGTCGGGCGGTCGATGGGCCGGCGGGTCCCTTGTCCAGTTGGTCGGACGCGGGTGCCGGGGAGTTCCCGCGGATTCGGCGGGACCCCGGGTGCCGGGTCAGTCCTCGTCGGTGTCGGTGTCGTCGTCGGCCGGGTCGTCTATGGCCAGCCACGAGTCCGCCGAGAGGCGCGTGCGCGGGAACAGCAGGAGCCACACGGCCGGGACCATGAAGGCCAGGTCGCGCAGGATCTCCTGGAGGTACTTGGTCTGGTCGGGCGCGATCGGTCCGCCGCCGCCGAAGCAGCCGCAGTCGATGGCCAGGCCGCGGGCCCACGCCTGGGCGATGCCGGCGATGAACACCAGCAGCAGGACCGCTGAGATGCCCGCGACGATGCGGGTGCCGAGGCCGATGACCAGGAGGGCGGCGAGGCCCAGTTCCAGGTAGGGCAGGGCGTACCCGATCGGCTCGACGAGGCTCTCGGGGAGCACGTCGAAGGCCCGGACCGCCTGGGCGGCCTGTGCGGGGTTGACGGCCTTCTCCCAGCCGGCCCACGCCCAAACGACGGCCAGGCCGAGGCGGGCGGCGACGCCGATCCACGGGAAGGCGCGCCTGAGGCTTGAGGGACCGCGGGTGGGGCGGTCCACGGCGACGGCCGCGTTCATGGGTCTGACCTCCATCACGGATGGGTGGGGTGCCCTTGTTTAACCGTTTTGGAGGGCCCGAGGTTCCTCGTTCGGAGTAACTCGTTGAGGTCAAACGGCGACGGGCGGCTATCACTCGAAAGCAACAGTCGCCCGCCATGATGCCATCTAGATGGCTATGTCCAAATTTCCGCAGTCCGGATTCCGGGACCGCCGACGTCGGTCAGCGCCCGGCCCGCACACCCTCCGCGAGCTCCGCGGCGAGCGCGCGGACCGCCTCGACCCCGGCTTCGGGGGTCGGGGCGTCCAGGAGCGCGCGGACGAAGGCGGAGCCGACGATCACACCGTCCGCGTACGCCGCGATCTCGGCGGCCTGGGCCGCGTTCGAGACGCCGAGGCCGACGCAGATCGGCAGTTCGGTGACCTCGCGGGTGCGCGCGACCAGTTCGGCGGCGCGGTTGCCGACGCTGGTTCGGGTGCCGGTGATGCCCATCGTGGACGCCGCGTAGACGAAGCCGCCGCACACGTCGGTGGTGAGCTTGAGGCGCGCGTCGGTGGACGACGGGGCGACCAGGAAGATCCGGTCGAGCCCGTGCTTGTCGGTGGCGGCGATCCAGTCGGCGGCCTCGTCGGGGATGAGGTCGGGGGTGATGACCCCGGCTCCCCCGGCGGCGGCCAGTTCCTCGGCGAAGCGGTCGACGCCGTACCGCTCGACGGGGTTCCAGTACGTCATGACCAGGGCCGCGGCCCCGGTCTCGGCGACGGCGCGCGCGTTGTCGATGACGTGGTGGGTGTTGACGCCGTTCGCGAGCGCGTGCTCGACGGCGCGCTGGATGACCGGGCCGTCCATCTGCGGGTCGCTGTAGGGCAGGCCGATCTCGATGACGTCGCAGCCGCCGTCGACCATCGCGCGGGCGGCCTCGGCCGAGCCCTCGGCGCTCGGGTATCCGGCGGGCAGGTAGCCGACGAGTGCGGCGCGGTTCTCCGCCCGGGCCGCGGCCAGGACTTCGGTAAGGCGGGTCACTGCTGGTCCTCCTCGCGGACACCGGCGTCGAACAGGTCGAAGTAGCGCGCGGCGGTGTGCATGTCCTTGTCGCCGCGCCCGGACAGGCTGACCAGGATGGTCGCGTCCGGGCCGAGTTCCTTGCCGATCTCGATGGCGCCCGCGAGCGCGTGGGCCGACTCGATGGCCGGGATGATGCCCTCGGTGCGGCACAGCAGGCGGAAGGCTGCCATGGCCGCGTCGTCGTTGACCGGGCGGTACTCGGCGCGGCCGGTGTCGTGCAGCCACGCGTGTTCGGGGCCGACGGCGGGGTAGTCGAGGCCGGCGGAGATGGAGTGGCTCTCGACGGTCTGGCCGTACTCGTCCTGGAGCAGGTATGTGCGGGCACCGTGCAGCACGCCGATGGCGCCGCCGGTGATGGACGCCGCGTGGCGGCCGGTCTCGACGCCTTCGCCGCCCGCCTCGAAGCCGTACAGGCGTACGCCTTCGTCGGCGATGAAGGGGTGGAAGATGCCGATCGCGTTGGAGCCGCCGCCGACGCACGCGGCCACCGCGTCGGGGAGCTTGCCGGTGAGGTCGAGGACCTGCTGCCGGGCCTCGACGCCGACGATGCGCACGAAGTCGCGGACCATCGCGGGGAACGGGTGCGCGCCGGCGGCGGTGCCGAGCAGGTAGTGCGTCGTGTCGACGTTGGTGACCCAGTCGCGGAGCGCCTCGTTGATGGCGTCCTTGAGGGTGCGGGACCCGATCGTCACGGGGATGACCTCGGCGCCGAGCACGCGCATGCGGGCCACGTTGAGGGCTTGGCGCTGGGTGTCGGCCTCGCCCATGTAGACGACGCATTCCAGGCCGAGGAGCGCGCACGCGGTGGCGGTCGCGACGCCGTGCTGGCCGGCGCCGGTCTCGGCGATGACGCGCGTCTTGCCCATGCGCTTGGTGAGCAGGGCCTGCCCCAGCACGTTGTTGATCTTGTGGGAGCCGGTGTGGTTGAGGTCCTCGCGCTTGAGGATGATGCGGGCGCCGCCGGCGTGCTCGGCGAAGCGCGGGGCCTCGGTGATGATGCTCGGGCGCCCGGCGTAGTCCTTGAGGAGGCCGGTGAACTCGGCCTGGAACTCCGGGTCGGTCTTGGCCTTCTCGTACGCGGCGGTGAGCTGGTCGAGTGCGGCGATCAGCGCCTCGGGCAGGAAGCGGCCGCCGAACACGCCGAAGTGGCCGGACGGGTCCGGCTGTGCGGTCTCGTGGGACGTCTCGGTAGACATGGTGGTGATCCTCTTGGGGAGGGATGGCTCGGACGCCGCCCGACACTCGGCGCACCCGGGTGGTGTGCGGCGCGCGGTCGGGGGGCGGGGCGGTCACCGGTACGGGTGACGGCCGCGGTGGACGGCACTGCTGACGGGGTCAGCGGTGACGCCATCGCCTCCCCTGGACCTGGCCGGGCTCGCAGCCGATCACGAACCGGACCCGCCGGCCGAGCACGCGGCGCGCGGGCGCGCGGCACCCGCGCGGCTTCGCGCCGCGGGCGAGGCGCCCGGCGAGGTCACGGCAGTTCATGGTGGCAGCGTCCTTCGGTTCAGCCGCGTCCGTGGCGCAGCGCGGGGTGCGCGCCGGCGGCGACGAGGTCGGCGACGCTGCTGCGCGGGTCGCGGCCGGTGACCAGGGACTCGCCGACCAGAACCGCGTCGGCGCCGGAGTTGGCGTACGCGATCAGGTCGTGCGGGCCGCGGACGCCGGACTCGGCGATGCGCACGACGGTGTCCGGGATCATCGGGGCGATCCGCGCGAAATTGGCGCGGTCGACCTCGAGGGTCTTGAGGTTGCGCGCGTTGACGCCGATGATCTGGGCGCCGGCCTCGAGTGCGCGCTCGGTCTCCTCCTCGTCGTGCACCTCGACCAGCGGCGTCAGGCCGATGGACTTGGCCCGCTCGATGAGGGAGACCAGGGCGTTCTGGTCGAGCGCGGCGACGATCAGGAGCGCCAGGTCGGCGCCGTGCGCGCGGGCTTCCCAGAGCTGGTAGCTGGTGACGATGAAGTCCTTGCGCAGCACCGGGATGTCGACGCGGGCGCGGACCGCGTCGAGGTCGTCGAGCGAGCCGCCGAAGCGGCGCTGCTCGGTCAGGACGCTGATGACGGCCGCGCCGCCCGACTCGTAGTCGGCGGCCAGGCCGGCCGGGTCGGCGATGGCGGCGAGTGCGCCCTTGGACGGGCTGGACCGCTTGACCTCCGCGATGACCGCGACGCCGCCGGCGCGCAGGGCGCCGAGCGCGTCCTTGGCGGGAGGTGCCGCCGCCGCCAGGTCCTTGATTTCATCAAGGGATACGCGGGCCTGTCGCTCGGCGAGGTCGGCGCTCACACCGTCGATGATCTCGTCGAGCACGCTCACGCTTTGCTTCCCCTCGTCACAGGTGACGGACTGGAGTGGTCCGACCGGGTCGCCCCGGGCCGGGCGGCGGACAACGCGTGGCGGTGTCCGATCGTTCCCGGCCCTTCGATGGTATCGGCCTGCCGAAGGGCTCGGCTTCCCGCGTACCTTCGAAGAGGTGGGGGCAGCATACGGCGTCGCACGGAACCCACGTCCCGCAGGTCCACAAGGCGGGCAATCCGGAGCAGATGTGCGGCGCGGGAGCGTGCCCCGGGGGCGTACCGGAGCCGCGGGCAGGGTGGGGCTCAGGGGGCGAGTGCCGCGCCGAAGGGCAGATTGCGCACGACGGTGAAGACCACGATGGCCGCGACGAGCAGGCGTACGAGCCGGGGGTCCGCCGCCGACATGCGCACCCGGCCGCGCGCCGAACGGACCGTCCAGCGCAGCCAGATGAGGACCAGCAGCGGCACCGTCGCGACGGCGAAGGCGTTGTACGCGAGCGCCTCCGGCACGTCGAGCCGGACCAGCGCGTTGGCGCACCGCAGTCCGCCGCAGCCGGGGCAGTAGGCCCCGGTGAACTTCAGGAACGGGCAGACCGGGTAGTGGCCGGGCTCGTTCGGGTCGACGGCCGCGACGTACGCGCCGACCGCGGCCACCGCGGCGGCCACCGCTACCGGGCCGGCCATGCGCCGCACGAGGCCGCGCGGCGGCGGGGGCGGGGCGGGATACGCGCCCCATCCGGGGGCGGTGTCGGGCGGCGGGGCGGCGGTCACGCCCTCATCCTGCACCGGCGTGGCGCCGGGCGGGCAGAGGACGGCTCACAGGTCGCCCAGCGTGTCCTTCCACCCGAGGACGAAGACCCCGACCATCCAGGTCGTCCAGAAGACCATGCCGAGCAGGACCGCACCGATCGTCCAGTTGCGGGCCCGCAGCGACGCCTCGCGCGCACCGGCCTGGTCACCGCGCATCCAGCGCTCGTTGACCGACGTCGCGGCCAGCAGCGCGGGGATCCCGGCCAGGAAGCAGCAGAAGACGGTGGCTATGACGGCCCAGGCCAGGTAGTTGTCCGGCGGCGGGGTGGGGACCGGGCCCTGCGGCGGCATGCCGAATCCGGGCGGCTGCGTCGGGCCCGGGTAGCCGTACGGCGTGGTGGGCGGCAGCGGGGCGGATCCGCCGAACGGCGGCGGCGCCCCCCAGCCGGGGGGCTGCCCGCCGGGAGGCGGCGGGGGCGGATAGCCCTGACTCATGTGCGTGCGATCCCCTTCGCGCCCGCCCGGCCGCCGAGCGGCGAAGGCCCCCGGCGCGGATGTCCCGCCGACTCGGCTCCCATATGCGGAGTGCCGACCGGCAGGCCCACAGTATCGACCACATCCAGCCCGCGCGGGGCTCCGGCCACCGCGAAAACGCGCCCGGCCTCCCCTGCGACACCGGGAAGGCGGGGCGCGAGGCCCGGAGCCGGGTCAGCGACGCGCGGTCGCGGTACCCATGCCGGCCATGCGCATGGCCTGGCCCGCGATGCAGCCGACGGCGACGACGGCGATGCCGACCCAGAACAGGACGGCGCTGGTGGCGATCAGCGCGACACCCGAGATGGTCGACCCGATCAGCGCGAGGATCGTAAGGGTCCAGGCGGCGGGGGTGTTCCCGTGGTCAACGCCCTGCGACATCGTTGCTCCTTGATCTGTGGTGACGGGCGGCGGGCCCGTGGCGTCCATTGTCCCCATGGCACCGGCCCCTCTTTGACGCGGGGTCGGGCACGACGTGCAACGAGCCCACCCACCCCCGATGCGGCCCCGCACAGGCGGGCCGACGGAGGGACGAGCCGCAACGCGGAGACCTGCGGCAAAGCGACGACCGACCCGCGCGGTGGTCGGCAGGGGACGAGGCTCCCGAAACGGACTCAGGTCCCAACACAGAGTGCCCGCCGAGCCCCGGCCGCGACGCGAAAGCCCCGGGTGGAGCGGCGACGACCCGCGCAGGGTCGGCAAGCGACGGCAGGGCGACGGTACGCCGAGGCGGGATCGGCCGGGCGCGGGGGTGTCCTACCAGTCCCGTCGGCCAGGTGGGGTGCGGGTTGGGCCGGGTTATTGGCGGCGCGGTCTGTGACGCGGCGAGTGGACGTACACGGTTCGCGTGATCGCGATGCCTGGCGTTGGGGGGTTGCCGTCGGCTGCCGGGCGGGCAGGCGGTGCCGGGGTGTTTGCGCGTCCTGGCTTGGCGGGGGTTGGTGGTGTCAGTGGGTGGGGTCTTCGCCTCGGTCTAGGGCGTTCCACATTTCGGCGGAGGTAGTCGGGCGCTTGGGGGTGCGTGGGCCGGGGGTCTCGTAGCGGCTGCCCATGCCGGGCCAGGTGCGGCCTCGGGCGATGACGGCGAGGCCGGCGAGGAGGATCAGCACGCCGCCGACGAGGGTCACCCAGGGCCACGCGGTGTGGGTGACGTCGACGGCACGCACGCCTTCGATCGCGGCCTTGGACGCCGCCTTGGAGTCGAGGGCGGAGCGGTCGCTCGCGCCGGAGGCGGCCGCCGCGGCGATGCCGGCGCCGGCGAGGGCCAGGAGCGCGCCGACGACGACGCGCCAGGCGCCGCGGGTGGCCAGGACGGCGACGGCGGCGGCGAGGGCCAGGAGGGCGAGGGCGGTGGGGAGCTTGGTGACGGCGGAGCCGGTCGCTTCGATCGGGAAGCGGGTGCCGTGCGCGACGGCGGCGCCTTCGGCCCACACGCGGCCGGAGAGCGACAGGACGAGTGCGGCGCCGGCGGCGACGAGCAGGAGTGCGGTGCCCAGTTCGCGGCGGGCCGCCTTGCGCGCGGGGTCGGCCGCGGTCTCGGCGACCTCGGGGGCGGGTGCCGTCGGGCCGTCGGCCGGCTCGGTGGTCGGCTGGGCTGCGGCCGACTGGGCTGCGGCCGGTTGGGCGGGGGGCATGGCGCGCTCCTCGGGAGCAGGGTCGGTCATCGGGCGGGGGTCAGGGTCGCGGCTGTGGCGACGGCCCGCAGGACGGCTGCCGCCTTGTTGCGGCACTCGGTGTCCTCGCCGACCGGGTCGGAGTCGGCGACGACGCCCGCGCCCGCCTGGACGTACGCGACGCCGTCCCGGATGAGCGCGGTGCGGATCGCGATCGCGGTGTCGAGGTCGCCGGCGAAGTCGACGTAGCCGACGCAGCCGCCGTACAGGCCGCGGCGGGTGGGCTCGAGCTCCTCGATGATCTCCATGGCGCGCGGCTTGGGCGCGCCGGAGAGGGTGCCCGCGGGGAAGCACGCGGTCAGGACGTCGAGGGCGGTGCGGCCTTCGTCGAGTTCGCCGACGACCGTCGAGACGATGTGCATCACGTGGCTGTAGCGCTCGACGGACATGAAGTCGACGACTTCGACGCTGCCGGGCGCGCACACGCGGCCGAGGTCGTTGCGGCCGAGGTCGACGAGCATCAGGTGCTCGGCGCGTTCCTTGGGGTCGGCGAGGAGTTCGGCGGCGAGTTCGGCGTCCTCCTCGGGGCCCGCGCCGCGGGGGCGGGTGCCGGCGATCGGGTGCAGCATCGCGCGTCCGGAGGTGACCTTGACCAGCGCCTCGGGGCTGGAGCCGACGATGTCGAAGCCGCCTTCGGCGCCGCCGTCGGGGCCGGGCAGGCGGAACAGGTACATGTACGGGCTGGGGTTGCTGGTCCGCAGCACCCGGTAGATGTCGAGCGCGCTCGCCGCGGTCGGCATCTCGAAGCGCTGCGACAGCACGATCTGGAAGGCCTCGCCGGCGCGGATCTCCTCCTTGGCGGCGTCCACCGCCTTGCGGTATTCGGCGCCGCCCCAGGGGCTGGTCCATCTCGGGTCCACGCCGCCCTGGACGTACGACGCGGTCCCCTGCGCGGGCCGGGCGAGGTCGGCGGTCATGGCGTCGAGCCGGGCGACCGCGTCGCGGTAGGCCTCGTCGACGCCCGACTCCAGGCCGTTCCAGTTGATCGCGTTGGCGATGAGCAGGACCGTGCCGTCCGCGTGGTCGAGCACCGCGAGGTCGGTGGCCAGCATCATCATCAGCTCGGGTACGCGCAGGTCGTCGCGCGTCAGCGAGGGCAGCCGCTCCAGCCGCCGGACGATGTCGTAGCCGAGGTAGCCGACCATGCCGCCGTGCAGCGGCGGCAGGTCCGGCAGGCCGGGGATGTCGTGCGGCGTGTGCAGCGCCTCGACGGTCGCGCGCAGCACGTCCAGCGGGTCGCCTTCGCGCGGGATGCCGACCGGCGGGTCGCCGAGCCAGCGGGCGGCGCCGGCGGATTCGGTGAGCGTGGCCGCGCTGCGTACGCCGACGAACGAATACCGCGACCAGGTGCGCCCGTTCTCCGCGGATTCGAG
The DNA here is from genome assembly GCF_040649515.1 of Streptodolium elevatio. Taxonomy (GTDB): domain Bacteria; phylum Actinomycetota; class Actinomycetes; order Streptomycetales; family Streptomycetaceae; genus Yinghuangia; species Yinghuangia elevatio. The sequence continues at coordinate 47,755 of NZ_JBEZFP010000027.1, read as the reverse complement.
GAGGAATGTCCCGGGTCGTTCCGCGGCGAGCTTGCGGTAAAGACCCACCGGGGTGTCACCGTCCGCGAGGAAGCGCCGCGTTACGGGGATGACCCGGAGCTCCCGCGCGAGGTCGCGGAAGGCGTCGAGGTCGGGGGTGACGGTGCCGGTGGTCATGGTGCGGGCTCTCCCGGGACGCAGGTGGCGCTCGTACGTGCGGCGGCTGGTGCGGTGAACTGGGCCCCGGCAAGGGGCAAAAGCGTGCGCTACGCGGGAGCCGAGACCGGCAGCGCGCCGGCGTCGAAGCAGGTGCGGTCGCCGGTGTGGCAGGCCGCGCCCGCCTGGTCGACCTTGACCAGGACGACGTCGCCGTCGCAGTCCAGCGCCGCGGAGACGACCCGCTGGGTGTGGCCCGACGTGTCGCCCTTGACCCAGTACTCCTTGCGGCTGCGGCTCCAGTAGGTGCAGCGGCCGGTGGTGAGCGTGCGGTGCAGTGCCTCGTCGTCCATCCAGCCGACCATGAGCACTTCGCCGGTGTCGTACTGCTGCGCGACCGCGGCGACGAGGCCGTTGTCGTCGCGCTTGAGCCGGGCCGCGACCGCGGGGTCGAGGTCCGAGGGACGCACCGGGGGCACGGCCGAGGCGGATCCGGACGGTTCGGACGGCGGGTCGGAGGGTGTGGAGGCACCGGTCATCCCGGCATTCTCGCAGACCTGCCGGGCCGATCCCGAGGCGCTACCCGAGCGCTACCCGGGAGGCGTCCCGGCTGCCGCGCGGTGCCCGGCGGTCTCGGATCGGTGTGCGTTGCGGTACCGGCTCGTCACGGGGCTATCACGGCGGGGTGATTAAGGGAACCACCCGTGCGGGAGGTTCACCCGATCAGGCAAGCTTTGCGCATGACGATGCCGCCGCCGCCGGGGCAGGGAGGCTTCCCGCCCGGCTATGGACAACAACCCGATCCGGGTTACCAGAACAATCCCTCCTACCCGGGCAGCTACTCCGGGGGCTCCTACCCAGGGAGTCCCCAGTACCCGAGCGGTCCGCCCACCGGCGGTCCGCAATACCCCAACGGTCCGACGTACCCCGGGGGCGGGTACGGCGCCGGGGGTCCCGGTGGCCCGGGTGGCTACCCGGGCCCGCCCGGCCCGCCGCCCGGCGGCGGCCGCGGACCGCTGATCCTGACCGTCGTCGGTGCCCTCGTGGTCGTCGGCGGTGTGATCGCCGCACTCGTGTTCCTCCTGGGCGGCGACGACAAGAAGAACAAGACGGCCGCGACGACGTCGCCGCCCGCGCCGTCGACGTCGCAGAGCTCCTCGAAGTCGCCGACGCCGACGGAGACCGAGACGAAGACCTCGCGGCCGCCCACGCCGACGAATACCCGTACCAGCAGCCGTCCGACGGCGAGCCCGACGGACACCGACGGGGGGACCGTCGAGGACGTTCCGCTCAGCGTCGGCGAGTGCATCAACGTCGATGTCGGGGGCACCGGGGAGATCGACAAGGTCTCCTGCACGACGCCGCACGACATGCAGGTGCTCAAGAACTTCAACCTCACCGGCAGCACCTACCCGACGGACGCGGAGCTCCGCAGCCAGGTCGCGGCGGCCTGCGAGTCGGCGTTCAACTCGGCGGTCTCGAAGGAGCCGAACCCGAACAAGTACACGCTCCAGTACAGCTATCCGCAGGAAGCGAGCTGGGACCGCGGCGACCGCGAGGTCACCTGCCTGGTGCAGGACGTGAACGAGGCCAAGATCACCAAGAAGCTGGGCTGACCCCGCACGGCGGCCGAGCCATGAGTGGACGAAGCGAGGTGGGGGCGTGAGTACTCCGCAGAACCCCGGTTCCGGGTGGCCCCCGGGGCCGCCGCAGGGCGGCGGTTACGGCGGAGCGCCGTACGGCGGGGGTGGCGCGGCCGGACCGTACGGGAGCGGAGGCCCGTACGGCGGGGGCTATCCCGGCGGCCCGAGCGGCGGTTACCCCGGCGGCCCGAGCGGCGGCTATCCGGGCGGTCCCGAAGGCCCCTCCGGACCGGGCGGCTTCGGCGGCCCGCCCGGTTACCCGCCCGGTCCGCCGGGCGGCAGCGGAGGCAACAGCGGCAGGATCGTGGCCTGGATCGTGGCGGGCGCGGTCGTGGTGGCCGGCATCGCCATCGCCCTCGTGTTCAGCCTGGGCGGCGACGACAAGGACGACTCCGCGGGCGGCGCGTCCGGCTCCCCGACGAAGTCGTCGGCGTCCGGATCCGCGTCGAAAGGTGCGTCGAAGAGTCCCTCGAAGGACCCTTCCGACGACCCGTCGACCGAGACCCCGAGCGAGACGCCCACCACCCGTACGACGTCCGCCCGGCCGACGACTTCGTCGCCCGCGCCGAACCCCACGGACGACAATACGGTCGACAAGATCACGCTGGTGCCGGGCGACTGCGTGACGTTCCCGGCCGGGACGGGCGAGGTCAAGAAGGTCGACTGCACCACGCCGCACGACGCCGAGCACGTGCGCAACGTGTTCATGCAGGACGGCCCGTGGCCCGGCGACGACGAGGCCGAGCGTCAGGCGGGCGACCTGTGCGACGCGGCCATCGCCGGCGTCGTGGCCAAGCAGTCGAACGCGTCCAGCCTCACGTCGGACTTCATCTTCCCGTCCGAGGCAAGCTGGGACGAGGGCGACCGCGAGGTGCAGTGCATGGTGCAACTACGCGGCAGCGGGCAGCTGACCGCACCGCTCACGAAGTGACCGCCGCGGCATCGACAGAACCGGCAAAACCTGTGGGGCCCGGCCGAATCGGCCGGGCCCACACACGTTCCGGGCGGAAGCGCCGCGGCGGGGAGGCGTCGTCAGGACCCGGCGGGCCGCTGCTGCGCGGTCCACGAGGTGTGCAAGCGGCTGTAGACCCCGCCCGCGCCCGCCAGTTCGTCGTGTCCGCCCCGCTCCACCAGCACGCCCTGGTCGAACACCAGGACCTCGTCGGCCGATTCGGCGGTCGACATGCGGTGCGCGATGAACACCGCGGTACGCCCGCGCGTGAGGCCGTCCAGCGCCCGCTGGATCCGCACCTCGGTCGCCGGGTCCACCGCCGAGGTCGCCTCGTCCAGCACCAGCAGGTCCGGATCGGCGACGTACGCCCGGGCCAGCGCGACCAGCTGGCGCTCCCCCGCGGACAACGACTCGCCGCGCTGCCCGACCGGCGTGTCCAGGCCGAGCGGCAGCCCGCCCAGCCAGTCGCCCAGGCCGAGGTCGCCGAACGCGCCCAGCACCGCCGCGTCGTCGGCGTCGGGCCGCCCGTAGCGCACGTTGTCGCGGATGGTCGCGTCGAAGAGGAACCCGTCCTGCGGCACCATGACCACGCGCGCCCGCAGCGACGCGAACCGCACGTCGGGCAGCGGGATCCCGTCCAGGAGCACACGGCCCTCGTCGGGGTCGACGATGCGGGTCAGCAGCTTGGCGAAGGTCGTCTTGCCGGAGCCGGTCTCGCCGACGACGGCGACGCGGCTGCGCGGCGCGAGGCGCACGTCGACGTCGTGCAGCACGCGCGGGCCGCCCGGGTACGCGTACCCGACATGCTCGAACCGCACCTCGACCGGCCCGCGCGGCAGGTCGGCCCCGCGGTCCCCCGGGTCGGCGATGTCCGGTTCGGCATCCAGGATCTCCAGGACGCGCCGCCACCCCGCGAGGGCGTTCTGCGCCTCGTTGAGCACCTCGACGCCGAACTGCACGGGCATCACGAACAACGTGACCAGGAACAGGAACGCGACCAGCTCGCCGAGCGTCAACTGACCGTCCACACCCAGGAGTACGCCCACCACGACCACCACGGCGTTGGCCAGGCCCACCGCGACCTCGCCCATCGGGAAGGTCAGCGCGACCAGCGTCTGCGCCCGGGTCTGGGCGGCGCGATGGCCGTCGATCGCCTCGTCGATACGCGCCGCCGTGCGGTCCTCGATGCCGTGCGCGCGCACCACCGCGGCGCCGACGACCGGTTCGGAGATCGCACCCAGCATGCGCCCCGCGTGCACACGTACCGAGTCGGCGGCCGCGGCGACGCGCTTCTGGAACGACTTGAGCAGGAAGAACAACGGCGCGAAGCACACCCACACGAGCAGCGTGAGCTGCCACGAGTAGGCCAGCATCAGGGCCGAGACGACCAGGAGTTGGCCCGCGCTGATGACGACCATCAGGCCGCCCTGCTGGATGAACCGGGTGATGGTGTCGACGTCTCCGGTCACCCGGGAGACGAGCGAGCCGCGCCGCTCGGTCTGCTGGTGCAGGGTGGACAGGTCGTGCACGTGCCGGAAGGCGCGTACGCGCAGCGTGGCGAGGCCGCGCTCGCTGGCGTTGTACACGCGTACGTTCATGCCGTACGACGCCACCGCCGTCACGATCACCGCGACCGCCGCGCCGGCGACCATCCACCGCACCACGGCGAGGTCCGGGCCGCCGTCCGCGCGCAGGCCGTTGTCGATCGTCTGCTGCACCGCGAGCGGCACCACGATGCGGCCCGCGGTGGCGATCGCCGCGAGGAGGAGGGTGACCGCGATGCCCTGCTTGAACTCGGGCGACAGCGCGAGGCCGCGCCGCAGCACCGCCCAGCCCGACTCGCGCGGCTTGCCGGCGCCGACACCGACGTTCTTGACCTCCGGGGCAGTTGCCGTGCTCATGCCGACACCTCCTCGTCCTCGTCGGCGAGCGCCGCGGCGGCCGCCGCGGCCTGCTCGCGGTCGCGTGCGGCACGCTCGTACGCGTTGACCAGCCGGCGGTAGCCCACCGACGTGTCGATGAGTTCGGCGTGCGGGCCGCGCCCCGCGACCTTGCCGTCCTCGATGTAGACCACTTCGTCGGCGAGCGCGATCGTCGCCTTGCGGTACGCCACCACCACGACCGTCGACGGGCCCGTCCCGCCGTCGCGCAGCCCCGCGAGGATCGCGGCCTCCACGCGCGGGTCCACCGCCGACGTGGCGTCGTCCATGACCAGCAGGCGCGGCCGGCGCACGAGGGCGCGGGCGAGGGCGATGCGCTGGCGCTGGCCCCCGGACAGCGACGTGCCGCGCTCGCCGACCATGGTGTCCAGGCCGTTCCCGAGCCGGTCCACGAACCCGTCGGCCTGCGCGATGCGCAGCGCTTCGTGTACGTCGTCGTCCGAGACGTCCAGGCCCAGCGTGATGTTGTCGCGGATGGTGTCGTCGAACAGGAACGCCTGCTGCGGCACCAGCGCCGCCGCCGAGGCCAGCCCGCCGCGCCGGAAGTCGCGCAGGTCGGTGCCGTCGAGCAGGACCTCGCCGCTCGCCGGGTCCACCAGGCGGACCAGGAGCGAGACGAGCGTGGACTTGCCCGATCCGGTGGGGCCGACGACGGCGACGGTGCGGCCGGGCTCGACGTCGAAGGTGACGTCGGAGAGCACGTCGGCGCCGTCGAGGTAACCGAACCGCACGGCGCGGGCCTGGAGGCCGGCGGGGCCGGTCTTGTCGGCGGCGGAGTCGCCGTACACCGACTCGCCCTCGGCGTCGAGGACGTGCCGGACCCGGTCGTAGCCGACGATCGCGCGGGGCATGTCGCCGAGCAGCCAGCCGATCGCCCGTACCGGGAAGGCGAGGAGGGTGAACAGGTAGGCGATCTGCACGAGTTCGCCGGGGTTGAGGTCGCCGTGCGAGATGCGCACGCTGCCGGCGAGCAGGACCATCAGCACGCCGAGGCTCGGCAGTGCCTCCAGGAGCGGGTCGAACACCGCGCGTACCCGGCCCACCGCGACGTTCGCGTCCGCGAGTTCGCGCGAGGTCGCCTCGAAGCGCGCCGCCTCCTCGTCCTCGCGGCCGAGCGTCTTGACGACGAGCGCGCCGTCGAAGGACTCGTGCGCGATGGCGCTCACGTCGGCACGCAGCTCCTGGGCGCGCATCGCGAGCGGGCCCTGGCGGCGCTGGAACATGATGTTGAGGACGAAGATGGCCGGGAAGATCACGAACCCGACCAGGGCCAGCGCCCAGTCCGTGACCAGCATGGAGACCGCCGCGATCACCAGCATGACGACGACGCCGGTGGCCATCGGCAGCGGGGCGATGGGGTACCAGGCGGCCTCGACGTCGGCGTTGGCGTTCGACAGCAGCGCGCCGGTGGGGTGGCGGTGGTGCCAGGCGAGCGGCAGACGCAGGTACTGGCGGGTCACGCGGCGGCGGTACGTCGCCTGGAGCCGGTACTGCATGATCCCGGCCCACAGGCGGCGGCCGACGATGCCGAGCGCCTTGAGGAGGGCGATCCCGAGGACCACGAGGAAGGTCGCGGTCAGCGCGCCGGCGGTGGTGTCGCCGTCGCGGAAGGCGGGGACCACGACGCGGTCGGTGACCTCGCCGAGGGCCAGTGCGGAGGCGACGGTGGTGGCGCCGTAGAGCGCGCTCGCACCGACGGCCGCCGCGAAGACGCGCGGTTCCTCGCGTATCGCGACGGCGAGGACCCGCATGCCCCGTCTCAGGACGTCCTTCTCGTCTGTGTCTTCGCTCGCGCGGTCGGTCACGCGTTCTCTCTTTCGGCGCGGGGGCGATGCGCCCGATGGCCCGCATGGCGGTGGCCGGCGTCGGGTGACGCCGGCCGCGGAGGAGCGGGATGCCTGCTCGTCGGTCAATTCATCTGCTGTTCACAAGTGTGGCGGGCCTGCGGGCATTCCCCGGGAGCGGGGGCGCTCGGGCGCATGCGGGGGCGCCTCCGGCGCACGACGCGTGCGGTCGCGCGGCGGGCGTGCCTTGACCTCGGCACGCCGCGCCGGAACGATGCGGCGCATGGCCTCCTACGCCCGTACGGAACGCGCCGCACTCGCCGACCTGCTCTCCCAGGTCGGCCCCGACGCCCCCACGCTCTGCGCCGGCTGGACCACGCGCGACCTCGCCGCCCACCTCGTGGTGCGGGAACGCCGCCCGGACTCCTCCCCCGGCATCCTGTTCAAGCCGCTCGCCGGGTACACCGACAAGGTGCGCCTGAAGAAGGCGGCGCTGCCGTACGAGGAGCTGATCCACCTTGTGCGCACCGGTCCCCCGCGGCTGTCGCTGTTCGGCATCCCCGGCGTGGACACGGCGGCCAACACGATGGAGTACTTCGTCCACCTGGAGGACGTGCGCCGCGCGCAGCCCGACTTCAAGCCGCGCGACCTGGAGCCGGGGCTGACCGAGTTCCTGTGGAAGCGGGTGCGGACGGGCGCGAAGCTGATGCTCCGCAAGGTGCCGGTCGGGGTCGAGCTGCGGCGTACTGACACGGCCGAGGAGGCGCAGCCGGTGCGGGTGCGCAAGGGCGCTCCGCTGGTGACGCTGGCCGGCCCGCCCGCCGAACTGCTGCTGTACGTCTACGGCCGCAAGGGGCAGGCCCTTGTCACGGCGGAGGGCGACGCGGACGCGGTGCGGCGGCTGGAGGAGACCCCGACGGGGTTGTGACGGGGTATCCCGTCACCCGTACGTGCCGGGCCGGGGCAGTTCGAAGGTGCGCAGCGGCCGGCACACCGCCCCGATGACCACGCCCACCGCGGACACCGCGGCGCCCACCACGAACACCGCCCCGGGCCCGACCGCACCGGCCAGCAGGCCGGCGAGCGGGTACGTCATCGGGGCCAGGCCGATGGCGCCGAGCATCTGCACCGAGACCACGCGGCCGAGCATGGGGCGTGCCGCGGTGGTCTGGATGAGCGCGCCGCACAGCCCGCCCCACAGGCCGGAGCCGACGCCGAGGACGGCCGCACCGGCGGCGGCGGAGACCAGTCCGGGCGCGAGCCCCGTCGCCGCGATGCCGGCGGTGGACAGGACGAGGGCGCCCAGCATCACGCGTCCGGCGTGCGGCACGTGGCCGCGTACGGAGAGGATCAGGCCGGTCGCGACGGCGCCCACGCCCCACGCGCCGATCAGCAGGCCGAGGCCGCCGGGTCCCCAGCCGCGGTCGGCGGCCAGCAGCACGACGCCGATGTTCATCGGGGCGCTGAAGCCGAGTTCGGCGATGACCGCGACGATGAGGGTGTATTTGAGCAGGGGGATGGACCAGGCGTAGCGCAGCCCGGCGCGTACGCCGCTGTCCTCCGTGGGCTTGGACGCGTCGGTGCGCTCCGGTGCGTCGTCGCGGTTCGGTGTGTTTTCGCAGTCTGGTGTGTTTTCGCAGTCCGGTGTGTCGGCCGCCGCCGAGTCGGCGACCAGGCGTGGTGCGGGCCGCAGTTGCCACAGCAGCGCCAGTGAGACCGCGAAGAGCAGGGCGCTTGCCGCGAACGCGCCCGCAACGCCCCCGTGTGCGAGGGCAAGGCCGCTCACCGGTCCGCCGGCCACGGCCGCGCAGCGGTTGGCGAGGCTGCGCAGGCCCTGCACGCGGGCGTATTGGTCGGGTGTGGTCAGCGTCGCGGGCATCGCGCCGACGGCGGGCATGAACAGCGCGTCGACGGCGCCGAAGAGCAGCGCCACGACGGCGAGCAGCGCGATGCCGGGTGCGGTGAGGGCGACCGTCGCGGCGGCGGCCACCATGACGAGGCAGCGGACCAGGTCGCTGGCGATGACGACGCGGCGCGCGCCGAAGCGGTCGGCTATGGATCCGCCGGGCAGCATGAGGATCGCCCGGGGCACGGTGCCGAGCGTGACGACGATGCCCGCCGCGGCGGGTCCGGAGGCCTCGACGGCCTGCCAGGACAGAGCCATGAACCACAGTTGGTCGCCGACGAGCGAGACGCCGAAGGCCGCGAGCCAGCGGTAGACGGCGGCCCCGGGGCCGGTACGCCGCGGAGCGCCCGGCCCCGCGCCCGGCCCCGGCTCCGGCCCGACGCCCGCGTCCTCGCGGGTCTCGGTGCCGGCGGCCTGAGCCGCGCGGGCGGTCGTGGTGGCGGCCGCGGTGGCGGTGTGCTTGGTGCGCGACGGGCGGTTCACGGTCACCTCGCGAGGGCTGGTCGGCGGGTCAGGTCCACGGGACTGGCTGATCGGACTGGCTGATTGGACTGGTTGATTGGACTGGTTGATTGGACTGGTTGTGGGGCTGGTTGGTGGGACCAGTTGCCGGGACTGGTCGGTGGGACGGTTCAGGGCGCGGGCGCGTACGGGAACCCGAGCAGTTCGAGCTGGACGCGCTCGCGGCGCCCGCCGTCCGCGTCGTGGTCCTCGGCGCGGCCCCGGAAGCGGTCCACGACGGCGAACAACTCCTCGTAAAGCGCCTGGAGTTCGGCCGCCGAGAGGCGGAGCGCGGGGGCCGCGGAGAAGGACGCGTTCTGCCAGTCCAACCCCATGCTCTTGACGTGGCGCAGCGACTTCTCGAACAGGTCGGTGATGTCCGAGTGCGCGGTCATGACCACGGCGTCGGCGACCTCGACGGCTACCTCGTCGCCGCTGAAGTCGGCGGTGCTGAACCGCAGGTCGTTCAGCGCGATCCAGCGCCGCTCGCGGCCGTCGCTGGACGCCTCGGGATCCTCGGCGATGAAGCCGTGCTTGGCCATCGCCCGCAGGTGATAGCTGATCAGCGACGGCGTGGTGCCGAGCACGCGGGCCAGGCCGGACGCGGTGGCCGCCCCCTCCGAGCGCAGCAGGCGCAGCACCCGCAGGCGCAGCGGGTGGGTGAAGACCTTGAGGGCCTCTATGTCACGGGTGTTCCGTACGCCCCGGGCGTCCGGCGCGCCGGGGTCGGCCGGGTCGTCGTGCGGATCGTGCGGCGGGTTCTCGGGCATGCCTCCACGGTAGAACCGAAGGAAGTCTTTCGCAATATTTATTTCGCAGTTTCTCTTTCGGAACCCCCGACGCGGCCACCCGGATAGCCGTACGTTGACCCGGAGTCCTTGTCCCGTTCACCTCGCAATGCAAGGATCCGCACGCCAATTGATCACCCCCTGAGGAGACTTCGTTCGTGAGTTCGAACATCGGCGTCATGGACGCGGTCATCCTGGGCGTCGTCGAAGGACTCACCGAGTTCCTGCCGGTCTCCTCGACCGGCCACCTGAAGATCACCGAAGGCCTGCTCGGCATCGACGTCGACGACAAGTCCGTGGTCGGCTTCACCGCGGTCATCCAGGTCGGCGCGATCGCCGCCGTGATCGTCTACTTCATCAAGGACATCGTGCGCATCGTGTCCGCCTGGGGCCGGGGCATCGCGCACAAGGAGCAACGGCACGACCGCGACTACAAGTTCGCGTGGTGGGTGATCTACGCGACGATCCCGATCGTGATCGTCGGCATCGCGATGAAGCCGCTCATCCACGGCCCGCTCGCCTCGTTGTGGGTGGTCGCGGGCTCGCTCATCGTCGGCAGCGGCGTGATGTGGTACGCCGAATCGGTCGGCGGCAAGCGCGGCCGCCGCCGCGGCGAGGACGAGGTCACCCTCAAGGACGCGATGGTGGTGGGCAGTTCGCAGATCCTCGCACTGCTCTTCCCGGGCTTCTCACGGTCCGGCGCGACCATCTCCACCGCGCTCATCCTCGGCCTCGACCGCGTCGCCGCGACGCGCCTGTCCTTCTTCCTGTCGATCCCCGCCCTCACCGGCGCCGGCATCTACGAACTCAAGGACGCCACCGAAGGCCACACCAGCGGCCTCGCCATCGCGGTCGGCACCGGCGTGTCGTTCATCGTCGCGTACGCGTCCGTCGCATGGCTGCTCAAGTTCGTCTCCAAGCACACCATCAACGGCTTCGCCGTCTACCGCGTCCTCGTCGGCCTAGCCCTCATCGGCATGCTCGCCTCCGGCTTCCTCGACGCCTGACCCGCAGGGACACGCGGGTGCGCGGGTGCGCGGGGACGCGCGCGCCGCAGCGTTCGCGGCACCTCAGGCGGGCCGGTCAACCGACTGGGGTGATCACTGCGGCTGTGCCGTAGGCGCAGATTTCGGTGCCGTTGCCGGCTTCGGTGACGTCGTAGCGCATTGCCAGGACCGCGTTGGCGCCGCGTGCCCGGGCCTGGTCGACCAGGCGCTGCATCGCCTCGCTGCGGCTCTCCACGAGCGTCTTGGTCAGGCCGCGCAGTTCGCCGCCGACCATGGACTTGAGGCCCGCGCCGATCTGGCTGCCCAGGTGCCGGGAGCGTACGGTGAGCCCGAAGATCTCGCCGACCACCGAGTCGACGCGGTGGCCCGGCACATCGTTGGTGGTCACGACGAGTACGCCGGAACTGTTGTCGATTCCGCCCCCGTACGCGCTCAGGTCTTCGCTCACGACGCGCCTCCGCCGACCGTGCGGCCCCCGGGATGCGGGCCGCCCATCCCGCCAGCTTGTCGCGGCATGGCGGCGGCCGCACCCGCGGGCACCCGTTCGGGCATGCGGTGCACGTACCTGGCCCGGCACCGGTCCGGGGTCAGCGGACGGGCTGTCCGGCGGCCTTGAGGGCGTCCTTGACCTGCGGGATGCGCAGGTCGCCGAAGTGGAAGACACTGGCCGCGAGGACCGCGTCGGCGCCGGCCTCGACCGCGGGGGCGAAGTCGCCGAGGGCGCCCGCGCCGCCGGAGGCGATGACGGGGATGGTCACCTCGGCGCGGACCCGACGGATCATCTCCAGGTCGTAGCCGTCCTTGGTGCCGTCGGCGTCCATCGAGTTGAGCAGGATCTCGCCCGCGCCCAAGTCGGCGGCGCGCGCGGCCCATTCCACGGCGTCGATCCCAGTGCCCTGGCGGCCGCCGTGCGTGGTGACCTCGAAGCCCGAGTCGGTGCGCACGCCCTCGGGGCAGCGGCGCGCGTCGACCGAGAGGACCAGCACCTGGGCGCCGAAGCGGTCGGCGATCTCGGCGATCAGCTCGGGGCGGGCGATGGCGGCCGTGTTCACCCCCACCTTGTCCGCGCCCGCGCGCAGCAGCTTGTCGACGTCCTGCACGCTGCGTACGCCGCCGCCGACGGTCAGCGGGATGAAGACCTGCTCGGCGGTGCGGCGCACCACGTCGTACGTCGTCTCGCGGCTGCCCGAGGACGCCGTGATGTCGAGGAACGTCAGCTCGTCGGCGCCTTCCGCGTCGTACACGCGGGCCATCTCGACCGGGTCCCCCGCGTCGCGCAGGTTCTGGAAGTTGACGCCTTTGACCACCCGGCCGGCGTCGACGTCCAGGCAGGGGATGACGCGTACCGCGAGGCTCACTTCGCCCCCCGGTAGGCCTCGACCTCGACCTCGACCAGCATCCGCGAGTCGATCAGCCCGGCCACCACGACCATGGTCGCGGCCGGCCGGGCGGTGTCGAACATCTCCTTGTGCGCGCGGCCGACCGCGTCCGAGTCGCGCGCGTGGGTGATGTACATGCGGGTGCGCACGACGTCGTCGCGCGTCAGCCCGATCTGCTGGAGCGCCTTTTCGGCCACCTGGAAGGCGGTCAGCGTCTGCTCGTAGGGGTCGCCCTCGCCGATGAACAGGCCGTCGACGATGCTCGTGCAGCCGGACACCAGCACGAGGTCGCCGACGACGACGGCGCGCGAGTAGCCGATGACGTCCTCGTACGGTCCTCCCGAGGAGATCCGCTGCACTTCGTCACGCGCTTCGGTCATCGCGACACCGCCTCCAAGGCCTCTTCGAGAGTGAACGCCTGCGCGTAGAGCGCCTTTCCCACGATCGCGCCCTCCACACCGAGCGGCACGAGCTCGGCGATGGCGCGCAGGTCGTCGAGCGACGAGACGCCGCCGCTGGCCACCACCGGGCGATCCGTCGCGGCGCAGACGTCGCGCAGCAGCTGCAGGTTGGGGCCGGTGAGGGTGCCGTCCTTCTTGACGTCGGTGACGACGTAGCGGGCGCAGCCGTCGGCGTCGAGGCGGGCCAGCGTCTCGAACAGCTCGCCGCCCTCGCGGGTCCAGCCGCGGCCGGCGAGCGTGGTGCCGCGTACGTCCAGGCCGACCGCGATCTTGTCGCCGTGCCGGGCGATCGCCGAGCGCGCCCAGTCCGGCGACTCCAGCGCGGCGGTGCCCAGGTTCACCCGGTGGCAGCCGGTCGCGAGCGCGGCCTCCAGGGACGCGTCGTCGCGGATGCCGCCGGACAGCTCGACCTTGACGTCCAGCTTGCCGGTGACCTCGGCGAGCAGGTCGCGGTTGGAGCCGCGGCCGAAGGCGGCGTCGAGGTCCACCAGGTGGATCCACTCGGCGCCGGCGTTCTGCCAGGCCATGGCCGCGGCCAGCGGGTCACCGTACGAGGTCTCGGAACCGGCCTCGCCCTGCACGAGCCGGACGGCCTGGCCGTCGGCGACGTCCACGGCGGGCAGCAGTTCCAGGCGACGGGTCTCGCTCATGTTCTCAACGATCCTTCGGAGGGCTCGGGTGCCAAGTCGGGTGCCAGGTCGGGTGCCCGGTCGGGGGGTCAGAGGGTGGCAAGCCAGTTGCGGAGCACGGCGGCCCCGGCGTCGCCGGACTTCTCGGGGTGGAACTGGGTGGCCGAAAGGTACCCGTTCTCGACGGCGGCGACGAACGGCGTGCCGTGCGTCGACCAGGTGACCAGCGGCGGAGCCAGGTGCTCGGAAGGCGGCAGCTCCCACTTGCGTACGCCGTAGGAGTGCACGAAGTAGAAGCGGGTGTCGGCGTCGAGCCCCGCGAACAGCACGGTGTCCTCGGGCGCGTCCACGGTGTTCCACCCCATGTGCGGCACGATCGGCGCCTCCAGGCGCTCCACCGTGCCGGGCCACTCGTCGCAGCCCGGGGTCTCGACCCCGTGCTCGACACCGCGCTCGAAGAGGATCTGCATGCCCACGCAGATCCCGAGCACGGGCTGCCCGCCGGCGATGCGCCGGTCGACGATGCGGTCCCCGCGTACCGCCTTGAGGCCTTCCATGCACGCGGCGAACGCGCCGACCCCGGGCACGATCAGCCCGTCGGCGTTCAGCGCGGTCTGGTAGTCCGCGGTGACCTCGACCTCGACCCCGAGGCGCGCCACCGCGCGCTCGGCCGAGCGGAGGTTCCCCGATCCGTAGTCGAGGATGACGACCTTCTTCATGACGTGATCCCCTCCTAGACGCGCAGCAGCCCGGCCGCGAGCGACATCGCCCCGCACAGCCCGAGCAGCACGATGACGCCCTTCGGCATGCCCTGCTTGACGAACGAGACGACCCCGCCGATCAGGAACAGCCCAAGGGCAATGAGAACGACGGCGATACCACTCATGAGACGCCTTCTGTGATTGCGGCACGGAAGGTGCCCGCCCGTACAGGCCGTACAGGGATGTGCTGGTACGACTGCCCCATCTACAGCGCGCCCTTGGTGGAGGGGATTACGCCGGCGCGGCGGGGGTCGAGGACGCAGGCGTCGGAGAGGGCGCGGGCGAGGGCCTTGAACTGGGCCTCGACGATGTGGTGCGCGTTGCGGCCGTACGGCACGTGCACGTGCAGGCAGATGTGCGCCTGGGCGACGAACGACTCGAGGATGTGGCGCGTCAGGGTGGTGTCGTACGCCGGGCCGATCATCGGCGCCATGCCCTCCGGCTCGCTGTGCACGAGGTACGGGCGGCCGGACAGGTCGACGGTGACCTGCGCGAGCGCCTCGTCCAGCGGCACGGACGCGTTCGCGAAGCGCCGGATGCCCGCCTTGTCGCCGAGGGCCTGGCGGAACGCCGCGCCGAGCGCGAGGGAGGTGTCCTCGATGGTGTGGTGCGAGTCGATGTGCAGGTCGCCGTCGGTCTTGACGGTCAGGTCGAACAGGCCGTGCTTGCCGAGCTGGTCGAGCATGTGGTCGAAGAACCCGACGCCCGTGGCGACCTCGACCTGGCCGGTCCCGTCGAGGTTGACCTCGACGAGGACGGACGTCTCCTTGGTGGCGCGTTCGACGCGGCCGATCCGGGCCATCAGCTGATCTCCTTCAGTACGGCGCGCATCGCGTCGAGGAACGCCGTGTTCTCCTCGTCGGTCCCGGCGGTCACCCGCAGCATCCCCGGCACCCCGTTGTCGCGGACCAGGACGCCGCGGTCGAGGATCGCCTGCCATACGGCACGCGTGTCCTCGAAGCGGCCGAACTGCACGAAGTTCGCGTCGGAGGCGGTGACTTCGCAGCCCATGCCGGCCAGTTCGGCGACGATGCGGTCGCGCTGGCGCTTGAGCTCGGCGACGTAGCCGAGCAGTGTGCCGGTGTGCTCCAGGCAGGCCAGCGCGGTCGCCTGGGTGACGGCGGACAGGTGGTACGGCAGGCGTACGAGCTGCACCGCGTCGACCACCGCCGGGTCCGCCGCCAGGTAGCCGAGCCGCAGCCCCGCCGCGCCGAAGGCCTTGGACATCGTGCGCGACACGACCAGGTTGGGGCGGCCGTCGAGCAGCGTGAGCAGCGACGCGTGGTGCGAGAACTCGACGTACGCCTCGTCGACGATGACGAGGGAGGGCCGGGCCGCCTGCGCCGCGCCGTACACCGCCTCGACGACCGCACCGTCGAGCGCGGTGCCGGTGGGGTTGTTGGGCGAGCACAGGAACACCACGTTGGGGCGGTGTTCGGCGATCGCCGCGAGCGCGTCGTCGAGGTCGATGGAGTAGTCGTCGCGGCGTGCGCCGGAGATCCACTCGGTGCCGGTGCCGCGCGCGATGAGTGCGTGCATCGAATACGACGGGTCGAAGCCGAGCGCGCTGCGCCCCGGGCCGCCGAAGGCCTGGAGGAGTTGCTGCAGCACCTCGTTGGAGCCGTTGGCCGCCCATACGTGGCGCGTGGTGAGCGGGACGCCGCCGTTCTCCGAAAGGTATTCGGCGAGGCGGGTGCGCAGCTCGACGGCGTCGCGGTCCGGGTAGCGGTTGAGGTGCCGCGCGGCCGCGGCGACGCGCTCGGCGATGCGGTCCACCAGCTCGTCGGGGAGCGGGTACGGGTTCTCGTTGGTGTTGAGCAGCACGGGGACCTGCAACTGCGGCGCACCGTACGGCGATTGGCCGCGCAGCTCGTCGCGGATGGGCAAGTCGTCGATGCGGGTGGCGGGTGCGCTCGTCGCGGGCACGTTCATTGCGGGTGTGCTCGTCGCGGGCCGGCTCACTGCGGGTGTGCTCGTTCCGGGGTTGCTCGTTCCGGGGTTGCTCATTCCGGCACCGCCCATCCGAAGCGCGCCTTGATGGCCGCGCCGTGGCCGGGCAGGTCCTCGGCTTCGGCGAGGGTGACGACGTGGTGCGCGACCTCGGCGAGGGCGCTCTCGCTGTAGTCGATGACGTGGATGCCGCGCAGGAACGACTGCACGGACAGGCCGGAGCTGTGGCACGCGCAGCCTCCGGTGGGCAGCACGTGGTTGGAACCCGCGCAGTAGTCGCCCAGCGAGACGGGCGCCCACGGGCCGACGAAGATCGCGCCCGCGTTGCGCACCCGGGCCGCGACGGCGGAGGCGTCGGCGGTCTGGATCTCCAGGTGCTCGGCGGCGTACGCGTCGACGACCTTGAGGCCGTCGTCGACCGAGTCGACCAGGACGAGGCCGGACTGACGGCCGCCGAGCGCGGTGGTGACGCGCTCGACGTGCTTGGTCGCGGCGACCTGGGCCTTGAGTTCGGCCTCGACCGCGTCGGCCAGCTCCGGCGAGTCGGTGACCAGGACGGACGCCGCGAGCGTGTCGTGTTCGGCCTGGCTGATCAGGTCGGACGCGACGTGCACGGGGTCGGCGGTGGCGTCGGCGAGCACCGCGATCTCGGTCGGGCCGGCCTCGGAGTCGATGCCGATGCGGCCCTTGAGCAGGCGCTTCGCGGACGCGACGTAGATGTTGCCGGGGCCGGTGACGAGGTTGACGGGGTCGCAGGAGCCGGCTCCGTACGCGAACATCGCGATCGCCTGGGCGCCGCCGACCGCATACACCTCGTCGACGCCGAGCAGCGCGCACGCGGCGAGGATCGTGGGGTGCGGCAGGCCGCCGAATTCACTCTGCGGGGGTGACGAGACTGCGAGCGAGGTGACGCCGGCCTCCTGGGCAGGGACGACGTTCATGACCACGGACGAGGGGTAGACGGCCAGGCCGCCGGGGACGTACAGCCCCACGCGCTCGACCGGCAGCCACCGCTCGGTGACCGTGCCGCCGGGCGCGACCTGCGTGGTCACGTCGGTACGCCGCTGGTCGCGGTGCACGATGCGGGCGCGGCGGATGGTCTCCTCCAGCGCGGCGCGCACCTTCGGGTCCAGCTCGGCCAGGGCCCGGTCGATCGCCTCGGTCGGGACCCGGATGTCGGTCAGCCGCACGCCGTCGAAGCGCTCGGTGATCTCGATCAGCGCCTCGACCCCGCGATGGCGCACGTCGTCGCAGATGGGACGGACCTTCTCCAGGGCCGCCTCGACGTCGAACTCGGCACGGGGCATCACGTCGCGCAGGGCCGCGGGACTGTCCAGGACAGCCCGGCCGGCGGCGCCGCGCAGATCGATACGGGAGATCACCTGTCCCAGTGTAGGGAGGGCGCGGAGCGCGGGTCCGCGTGTGTCGGGTCGTGAGACGCGGATTCCGGTCGGGTGAGCGGCGTCACTCCCCCGGCCAGGGCAGCCGTACCCAGAGGGTCTTGCCGTCGGGGTGGCGTTCGACATGGGTGGTTCCGCCGGCCTCGGCGGCGAGCGTACGGATGATCAGCCGGCCGCGGCCGGACGTGTCGTCGGCGCAGGGGTCGTCGGCGCCGTCGCGCGGTTCGGGGAGGAAGGGGTGGCCGTCGCGTACGCCGAAGGAGACGGTGCCGTCGGCGAGTTGGAGCGTGACGGTGAGGTCGGGGGCGGAGTCCGCCGCGTGCTCGATGACGTTGGCGACGAGTTCGGTGGCGATGAGGCGGAGGTCGTACGCGAGCTCGTGGCCGGACGGGAGGCCCCAGGCGAGGAGAAGGTCGCCGAGCAGGCCGCGGACCTGGGGAACGACGACGGGGGCGCAAGGGAATGTCAGCGATTGGCTGCGGCCGGCCGCGGGCCCCGGTCTTGCGGGCACTGCCGGTCTCGGGATGGGCGATGACATGAGGCGACCCCTCGCAGCAACGGGGCGCGGGCACGCCGACGCCCCGCCATTCAGCGTGACGACAGGCCTACACAGCGCAACCAACCTGCTACGATCGTGGCCGCCACCCGTTTATTTCGCAAGTCTCTAATATCCAGATCACGCATGAACGACGAGGAGTCCGTCATGCCCGCGCTTCCTGGACCATCCGTCCGACGGCGTCAGCTCGGGAATGCGCTCCGGAAGTTCCGCGAAGGCGCCCACCTCACCGCCGAGGACGCCGCGCGCGTGCTGGACTGCCACGCCTCCAAGCTCAGCCGGATCGAGAACGGGCAGTCGGGTGTACGCGCCCGTGACGTCAGGGACCTGCTGGACCGCTACGGCGTCGACGACGCGGCGGCGCGGACCGCGCTGGAGGCACTGGCGCGGTCCAGCTACCAGCGTGGTTGGTGGCACGACTACAGCGACGCGCTCGATCCGGGCTACACCGACCTGATCGCGCTGGAGGCGACCGCTTCCGACGTACGGAACTACCAGACCCTGCTGGTGCCCGGCCTGCTCCAGACCGAGTCGTACCTCCGCGCGGTGATCGACGCCCACCCGAACGGGTACGCGGAGGAACAGGTCCGGCAGCGGCTGGACGTCCGCGCCGCGCGGCAGCAGGCGCTCACCCGCGAGTCGAGCCCGCTGCGCCTGTGGACGGTCGTACACGAGGCGGCCTTGCGGCACGCGATCGGCGGCGCTCGGACGATGCGCGAACAACTCGCGCACCTCCGGGAGTTCGCGCGGGTGCCGAACGTCACGTTGCAGGTGCTGCCGTTCGAAGTCGGCGCCCATCCAGGGCTCAACGGGCCGTTCGCGCTGATCGGCTTCCCCGAGCTGCGCGACCTCGATGTGGTCTACCTGGAGACCCTCACCAGCAGCCTCTACGTCGAGGCACCCGAGCAAGTCCGCCAGTACGCGGACGTGTTCGAGCACTTACGAGCGGTTGCCGCCTCACCTAAGCGGTCACTGGCCTTCATCGACCGTTTGCGCGACGATCTGTGACAAGGGCGTCGAAGGCGGGGAGCGGATGGGGCACGGCATAGCGGGGCGCAAGGGTGCGCACACCGGCGTTGAACGCGGTGTTGAACACGGGGTCGAACGCACTGTTGAACACAATTGCGTCGAAGTGGCGGCGACCGAGCCCCCTGCCGCGTGGCGCACGAGTTCGTACAGCGGCGCGAACGGCGATTGCGTCGAGGTGGGTTGCGAGCCCTCGGCCGCGCTCGTCCGGGATTCCGAGCAGCCGGCGTCCCCGCACCTCCGCTTCTCCCCCGACTCCTGGAACGCCTTCCTCGCGCACAGGGCCGCGACCGCGTGACCCCGAATGATCTCAGCGCCGCCGAACGGCAGGTCTGGGAGGCGTACCGCAGCGGCGAGGAGTGCGTGTTCGGGGCGGTGGCCGGGCCCACCTCCTCCGACTGGCCGCTGCCCGACGCCGACATGGGCGACGATTGGGGCGCCGAACGCACCGTACGCGCCGAGGTGTTGGCCCGCCTGCTGCTCGGCGAGGCGGAGCCGGTCCCGGGGCGCACGCCCGCCCTCGAAGTGATCGGCGCGCGTATCACCGGCCCGCTCAACCTGCGGGGCGCGCGCGTCGACGCGTACGTCGACCTGCGCGGGTGCCGCTTCGACGACCGCGTGATCCTGAACGACGCCAACACCGGCACGATCCGCTTCATCGGCTGCACGATCGACGCGGTACGCGCCCGCCGGGTACGCGTCGACGGCGACCTGTGCCTGAGCACCTGCCGAATCCGCGAAGGCGTCATCCTCACCGACGCGCAGATCGCCACCGACCTCGTACTGCACGGCTCCCGTCTGACCGCGATGCGCGACGGGCGCTCACTCGGCGCGGACGGCGTCAACGTGAGCGGCGACCTCAGCGCCCACGGGCCGTTCCACGCCTTCGGCACGGTCAGCCTGCGCAGCGCACGCATCGGCGGCCGGGCGACTTTCTATCGCGCGCACATCGACGCCGAGCCGGGCGTGAACGCGCGCGGTCACCGCCATCTCGCCTTCGACGGCGCGGGGATGTACGTCGAGCAGACCCTCCACTTCAGCGACAACTTCACCGCCACCGGCTCGATCCGCATCAACGACGCCCGCTTCGGCGACGCGCTGGTGATCGACCAGGCCGAGATCCTCCGCGACCCGGCGGAAGAGCTCTTCCTCTGGCGCGTGACCGCGCGCACCCTGTCGCTCGTACTCGTCCCCGACCCGCAAGGCGACATCCGGCTCAGCGGCGCCCAACTCGGCGCGCTGACGGACACCCCGGACACGTGGCCGGGAGCGGGCCGGGTCTCGATCGGCGGCATGACGTACACCGTCCTGCGCTCGACTTCACCCATGACACTCCGCCAGCGCCTCCGCTGGCTCGCGAACGCCACGCCCGAATACGAGCCGCAGCCGTACGAGCAACTCGCCGCCGCCTACCGCGCCTCCGGCCAGGACGAGGAGGCCCGCTACGTCCTCCTCGCCAAACAACGCCGCAACCGCGAAACCCTCCGCCTGCCCGGCCGCATCTGGGGCTACCTCCAGGACGCCGCCATCGGCTACGGCTACCGCCCCGCCCGCGCCCTCGCCTGGCTCGCCGCCCTGATCGCCCTCGGCACCATCGCCTTCGCCATCGACCGCCCCACCCCCGTCAAAGCCGACGAAGCCCCCCACTGGAACGCCTTCTTCTACACCGTCGACCTCTTGATCCCCGTCGTCACCGTCGGCCAGGAAGCAGCCTGGAACCCCGGCGGCTGGGCCCAATGGCTCGCCTACACCCTCGTCCTCCTCGGCTGGGCCCTGGCCGGCGCCGCCGCCGCAGGCGCCACCCGAGTCCTCAACCGCCCCTGATATCGGGGCGGAGCCGAACCGCACCGAAACCGGCGGCCGACCTCCCGACCCTCACCGTACGCGCGGCCCTGCCGTGGCCCCGTCCTCTCCGGCGCGGCCGGGGCGGAGTGTGGTGTGGGTCGATCGGGGAAACCCGGTCGGGGGTTTGGGGGTGAGCCCATAGTCTTGGTTTCCGTGACCGACCGGCTCCCGCTCTTCCCGCTCAACTCGGTGCTCTATCCGGGTCTTGTGCTGCCCCTGAACATCTTCGAGGAGCGCTATCGGCGCCTGGTGCGGGACCTGCTGGCCCGTCCCGAGGGCGAGCGGCGGTTCGGGGTGATCGCCCTGCGCTCCGGGCGCGAGGTGGGCGACCTGCCGGTGGACGCGGTCGACGCGTTGTTCCCGGTGGGCTGCATTGCCGAGGTCGCGTCGATCCGCCCGCACGCGGACGGGCGGTTCGACGTCGTGGCGACCGGGGCGAAGCGGTTTCGGCTGCTGGCCGTGGACGACTCCGGGCCGTATCTGGTCGGCGAGGTCGAGGCGATGGCCGAGCCGCGGGGCGACGACGCGGAGGTACTGGCCCTTGCGGTCTCCCGGGCGTTCGCCGACTACCAGCACAAGCTGGTGGGCGCGCAGGGGCGCGGGCCGGTCGAGCTCCCGGAGCTGCCGGACGACGCGGTGGTGCTGTCGTACCTGGTCGCGGCGGCCATGGTGCTGGATCTGAAGGACAAGCAGGGCCTGCTGGTCGCCGACGACGGCACGGTACGCCTGCGCGCGGAGCTGTCCCTCCTGCGCCGCGAGAGCGCGCTGCTCGAACACATCCGCGCGCTCCCGGCCGTCGAATTGCTCCGCCAGGGCGCCGAGCCGAACTGACGCGCGACGTGGCAGCAACAACGTACGAACACAGCTAGGGGAACGCACCGTGGCGAAGGCCAAGTCCGGTACGAAGGGCAAAGCGTCGCAGGGCGGCACGCCCGCGACCGTCGCACTGACGCGCGAGGGCGTCGCCTTCACCCTGCACGCGTACGCGCACGACCCCGACGCCGCCTCCTACGGCGAGGAGGCCGCCGCCGCCCTCGGCGTGACCGCCGACCGGGTGTTCAAGACCCTGGTCGCGGACGTCGACGGTGCGCTGACCGTCGGCGTCGTCCCGGTCGCGGGCAAACTCGACCTGAAGGCGCTGGCGGCGGCGGTCGGCGGCAAGCGCGCCGCGATGGCCGACCCGGCCGCGGCCGAGCGCACGACGGGGTACGTCCTCGGCGGGATCTCCCCGCTCGGCCAGAAAAAGCGCCTGGCCACGGTCGTGGACGCGAGCGCGCTCAGCCACGGGACCGTGTTCGTGTCCGCCGGCAAGCGCGGCCTGGAAATCGAGATCGCGCCGGCCGACCTCCTGCGCATGACCGCCGCGAAGACCGCCGACATCGGCCGGACGTCGTAGGCCCTGCCGCCTCCGACGCCCCCGACCGCCCTTGACGCCCCCAACGCCCCTGACGCCCCTGACGCCCCTGACGCCCCTGACGCAGCGTCAGTCGGAGCGCTTGGTGAGGTCGGGGCCGGCGGCCGAGCCCGGTGCGGTACCGGGGGTGGGCGGCGCGGCGTACGGCATCTGCGACTGCGCGTGCGGCTGCATCTGACCCTGCTGTTGCGGGGGCCACGGGAACCCCTTCGGGGTGCGGTCGCGCGGGCCGAAGCCGGCGGTGAGGCACAGGAAGAGAATCACCGACGCCATCGGCCACAAATAGAGGACACCCTTGGCCTGGATGCGCAGCGGTTCCTCGAACTCGATGCGGCCGTCGCGCGCGAGCAGCTGCTCCCCGAAGGTGTCCGGGCCGAGTGCGCCGCCGACCTTGTAGGCGATGTACGAACCCAGCATCCCGCCCGCCCCCAGGCCGATCGCGACGCCGATGCCGTACTTGCGGCCCTTCCAGAACGCCAGGATCGCCAGCACCAGGCCGACGACCGACCCGATCAGCGCGAACCAGCCGTCGCGCGCGATCTCGGCCTCCGGGGGCGCGCTGGGCCGCAGGTACTCGAGGTGGTCCACGATGATCTTGGGGATGTCCGGGGCGATGGCGTACCAGAGCGCTCCGGCGGCCACGCCGAGCAGAAGGCAGGTCCCGAAGACGATGCCGCCCGCGATGACGTCGCCGCGCGCGGCGTCCCATCCCGACTCCTTCGAGTCGTTCGAGTCGTTCGCGGACTGTCCGGGGCCCTGCGGGTGGGCGGGCAGGGCGGCGGACGGGGCGGCGGCAGAGTTCTGGTCGAACTGCCAGGGCGACGTCATGCGGTCAGAATCCCATGCTCGTGGTCGGAGTGCCGGTCGGCGGGCGCGGTGTCCGGCCGGTTCAGCCGGGTGCCGTACGCACTGCTCATCCCCTCGATGTGCGCCGGAACGCCCACGTCGCGAGAGTGAGCATCGCCACGCCGACCCCCGCGCACACCGCGAGGTTCGTGGCGAAGGCCGTCCAGTCCGGGGTGCCGTACGTGGCGATGAACGCGTCCACGCCGTACGACGACGGCAGCAGGTCGCGGCCCAGCTCGATCACGCGCGGCATGCGGTCGGCCGGGATGACGCCCAGCAGCAGCGCCGCCGACATCCCCAACTGACCGAGCAGGGTGGCCAGTTCCTGCCGTGGCGCGAGCAGCCCGAAGACCGCGCCGACACCCGCGAGCGCGGCCCCGGACAGCGGCACGACCAGGAGCAGGGCCCACAGGTTCGCCAGCGGCAGCTGGAACATCAGCGCGCCGGTGACGGCCGTCGCGATGGTGCCGGGGAGAGTGAACGACGCGTACGCCGCCGCCATGCCCAGCACCACCGCGGCCGGGCGTACCGGCAGCGTCATGTAGTAGTCGAGCGCGTTCGCGGCGCGCAGCGCGCCGAAGTGCTGGGCCAGCAGGTTGAGCGCCACGAACGCGACGACCAGCACGCTGGATCCCGCCACGACCGCCTCGCGCGCGCTGTCGGAGCCGGTGTCGACGACGCCGCGCATGAGGATCATGATGCCGACGGACTGGAAGACCGCGACGAAGAGCAGCGGTACGCGGGAGACGCGCGTACGCGACAGTTGCGCGCGGTACACGGCGACGAGGCCGGCCCACAGCGGCGTCGTGGGGGCGAGGTCCGCCTGCGGCACGCCGCGCTCGGGTGCCTCCCTCGACGCGGACCTCGGTGTGCCGACCGTCGTCATCCCTTGACCAGCCCCTCGTGGCGCCCGCCCAGGGCGAGGTACGCGTCTTCCAGGCTCGGCGTCGACAGCGTGAAGTCGTCCAGCACGCCGAACGCCGGCCCCGCCGTGACGGCCGCCAGCAGCTCGCGCGCGGTGGCCGGGTCCATCCGGGTCGTCCAGCGCCGGCCGATCCGTACCGCGTCGCGTGCGAGCAGCGCCACCGTGGGGTCGTCGAGCGGCGGGTCGCCGCGCCAGACGAGTTCGAGCCGGACCTCGTCGCCGACCGTCGCCTTGAGTCCGCCCGGGGTGTCGCACGCGATGACGCGTCCCTCGTCGAGCACCGCGACGCGGTCGAGGACCGTCTCGGCCTCGATGACGTTGTGGGTGACCAGGACGACCGTGGTGCCGCTCTCCGCCCGGCGCCGGTCGATCGCGGCCCACACCGCGCGGCGCGCGACCGGGTCCATGCCGACGGTCGGCTCGTCCAGCACGAGGACCGGCCGGTCGCCGACCAGCGCGGTGGCGACACACGCGAGGCGGCGCTGTCCGCCGGACAGCTTCTTGATCGGACGCTCCGCGAGGTCGCGCAGCCCCAGCTCCTCCATGACCTCGGCACGCGCGCGGCGGGCCGCCTCGGCGCTCAGCGCACGCAGCCGCGCGGTGGTCTCGATCGCGAGGGACACCGTCAACTCGTCGAGCGCGCCGCACTCCTGGCCGAGGTACGCCACCAGCCGCGCGGCCGCCTCCGGCCTGCGCACCACGTCGTGGCCGAGCAGGTCGATCGATCCGGCGTCGGGCCGCAGCAGCCCGGTGAGCTGGCGGACCAGGGTGGACTTGCCGGCGCCGTTGGGGCCGAGCAGTCCGAAGATCTCGCCGCGCCGGATGTCCAGGTCGATGTCGGCGTTGGCGTGCACGGTGGTGGCGGCGACCCGGCGGCCGGTGCGGTACTTCTTGGACAGCCCGGCGACCCGGTAGCAGGCCGCGTCGGAGCGGCGCGCGGGGGCGGGGTCGGAGGTCGGGGAGTGCCCCTCCCGTCCCTCCCCCTGGTGCTCCCCTGTGAACGCTGCGCCGAGAATGGCCACGTCGTGCCTCTCCTGCCCGTGCCGCCGCCGCGGGCGCGCCGGGGTGTCGTCTGTCGCTTGCGGATGCTGTCGGTGTGGCAGGGACGGAATCCGTGCCCCAAAACTCTACGTGGCGGAAGGGGCTCCCCGTGCCGCGCCCCTGGCCAGGGCCTGCCGTGCGCGGGTCCACTGGTCGCGCGGGAGCACGGCGCCGCGCCACTGGATGCCGCGGATGGCCCGCTCCTGGTCGGCGGGCAGGCGGCGGGCCGTGAAGGCGGCGCCGAGCTTGAGGAGGGCCCAGGGTCTCGTGGGGAGGCCGACCCGGAGCAGCTCGCGCTTGAGGTTGGGCCACCAGACGGTGGTGGCGTCCATGAGCGCGTCCTCGGCCCCGGCCAGGCGCTTGAAGCCGGCCAGCTTCCCGACCGTGCGGGAGATGAGCCACTGCGCGAGGACGGCCAGCGCGAAAAGGACGAGGAGCACGATTCCGAGCGGGATCGTGACACCGCCGAAGAGCAGCAGGATGCCGAGGGCGAGCAGGACGTACTTGAGGAGGAAGAGCATCTCCAGCCGGCCGAGGACGAGCCGGCCCGCGATGTAGCGGATCAGGAGCACGGCCTGAGCGGTGGTCAGCTTGGTGTCGACATCCGGCGTCCCGTCGGCCGCGCGGTCCTTGTCGTATGCCTGGTACCCGCCGGCGGCGTCGCGCCGCTCCGCGTCCCGCGCGGCCTGCTGCAGTTTGCGGCCGCTCTTGGCCGCCGCGATCCCGGCCTTGCCGAGTCTCGACCAACCGGCCATGGGCGTGTTCCTCCATCGGGTCGCGCGGTCGTGCCGACGGGCGGGTGTCCGGTGTCCCCCGCGGACTCTTACCGCCCATCGTGCCACGGCCGCGCGCCCGTGATACGGACCCGAAGGCCCGTCCGCGCCTCTGTCAGCCGTTCTTGCCCGGCCGCGGGTCCGGCCGCTCGGTACGCAGGTCGGGCTGCGGTGCGGGCTGCTGATCGGAGGGGTGGGTGTGCTGTCGGCCGTTGGTCATTTCGGCGTCCCCGTTCCCCCCGGACCTCTCGGGCCCGGGTCTCCGTGGCCGCACCCGGCCGTGCGGCTACATAGGAGACAACGACTCTACGTGCACAAGAGTTCACGCAAGAGGCATTTGGCAGTATCGATATGTGCAACTTGCGGGGGTGTAAGGCCCCTTCGCGATCAACCGGACTGTTGCTTTGTGTGATTTCACGCCACTCGCCGCTCCTTCGACGAACGCCCTCGCGACCGGGCTAGAGTGAAGGCTTCCTCGGCCCGGGCGTCCCCTCGGACGGGGTGTTCGCCGTACCTCGTAAGTACATCGAAAACAGTGACGGAGGGCTCGTGTCCACTGACAGCTTCGTCCACCTGCACGTACACACCGAGTACTCGATGCTCGACGGTGCGGCGAAGAACGGCAAGATGTTCGCCGAAGTGGAACGGCTCGGCATGCCGGCGGTCGCGATGTCCGACCACGGCAACATGTTCGGGGCCTTCGAGTTCTTCCAGATCTCCAAGAAGTCGCCGGTGAAGCCGATCATCGGCATCGAGGCGTACGTCGCACCGAGTTCGCGCCACAACCGCAAGCCCGAGTTCTGGGCCACCGCGGGCGCGCGCAACACCGACGACGCGAGCGGCGAGGGCGGCAAGGACGTCTCCGGCGGCGGCCGCTACACGCACATGACGATGTGGGCGGAGAACGCCCAGGGGCTGCGCAACCTGTTCCGGCTCTCCTCGCTGGCGTCCATCGAGGGCTATTACATGAAGCCCCGCATGGACCGCGAGATCATCTCGCAGTTCTCCGAGGGCATCATCGCGACGACCGGCTGCCCGTCCGGCGAGGTGCAGACGCGGCTGCGGCTCGGCCAGTTCGACGAGGCGATCGCGGCGGCGTCGGCGTACCAGGACATCTTCGGGAAGGAAAACTACTTCCTGGAGCTCATGGACCACGGGCTCGACATCGAGCGCACGGTCCGCGAGGACCTGCTGCGCATCGCCAAGCAGCTGGACATCCCGCTGCTGGCCACCAACGACTCGCACTACGTGACCGAGGACCAGGCCGACGCGCACGACAACCTGCTGTGCGTCGGCGTGGGCAAGAACAAGGACGACCCCAACCGCTTCAAGTTCAACGGCACCGGCTACTACATCAAGTCGTCCGAGGAGATGCGCTCGCTGTTCGGCGAGCTGCGCGCGGCGTGCGACAACACGCTGCTGATCGCCGAGCGCATCCAGCCGTACGACGAGGTCTTCACGTACGTCGACCAGATGCCGCAGTTCGACGTGCCCGAGGGCGAGACGCAGGCGTCCTGGCTGCGCAAGGAGTGCGAGCGCGGTCTGACCATGCGCTTCGGCCCCAACCCGAGCCAGGAGGTCCTGGACCGCCTGGAGATGGAGCTGTCGGTCATCTCGCCGCTCGGCTTCGACTCCTACTTCCTCGTGGTCGCCGACATCTGCAAGTACGCCCGCGACAACGGCATCGCGGTCGGCCCGGGACGTGGTTCGGCGGCGGGGTCGCTGGTCGCGTACCTGACCCGCATCACCGAGCTGGACCCGCTGGAGCACGGCCTGCTGTTCGAGCGCTTCCTCAACCCGGAGCGCGTCAGCCCGCCCGACGTCGACATCGACTTCGACGACCGCCAGCGCGACCAGATGGTCCGCTACGTGTCCGACAAGTACGGCGCCGAGTACACCGCGCAGGTCAACACCTTCGGCACGATCAAGGCGAAGGCGGCGGTCAAGGACGCGTCGCGCATCCTGGGCTTCCCGTTCTCGACCGGCGACCGCATCACCAAGGCGATGCCGCCGGACGTCATGGGCAAGGGTGTCCCGCTCGCGGACCTCTTCAACCCCGAGCACCCGCGCTACAACGAGGGCATGGAGATCCGGGCGCTCTACGAGAGCGACCCGGAGGTGAAGAAGGTCGTCGACACCGGCATGGGGATCGAGGGCCTGATTCGCGGCACCGGTGTGCACGCCGCCGCGGTCATCCTCTCGCGCACGCCGCTGCTCGACCTGATCCCGCTGCACCGCCGCGACAAGGACGGCGTGATCATCACGGGCTTCTCGTACCCGCAGTGCGAGGACATGGGCCTGATCAAGATGGACTTCCTGGGGCTGCGGAACCTGGGCATCATCGACCATTGCATCAAGATCATCAAGGAGAACCGCGGGGTCGACGTCAAGACCGAGGACATGCCCCTCGACGACCCCAAGACGTACGAACTCCTGGCCCGCGGCGACACCCTGGGCGTCTTCCAGCTCGACGGCGGCCCCATGCGCGCGCTGCTGAAGCTGATGAAGCCCACCGAGTTCGCCGACCTTTCGGCCGTGAGCGCGCTGTACCGCCCAGGCCCGATGGGTATGAACTCGCACATCAACTACGCGCTGCGCAAGAACGGGCAGCAGCCGATCGAGCCGATCCACCCGGAGCTGGAGGAGCCGCTCAACGAGGTCCTCGGCCCGACGTACGGCCTGATCGTCTACCAGGAGCAGGTGCAGCTGGCCGCGCGGGTGCTGGCCGGCTACACGCTCGGCGGCGCGGACCTGCTGCGCCGCGCGATGGGCAAGAAGAAGAAGGAAGTCCTGGACAAGGAGTTCATCCCCTTCCAGGAAGGCATGCGCAAGAACGGCTACTCGGACGAGGCCATCAAGGCGGTGTGGGACGTCTTGGTCCCGTTCGCCGGGTACGCGTTCAACAAGTCGCACTCGGCGGCGTACGGCCTGGTCTCGTACCACACGGCCTACCTGAAGGCGAACTACCCCGCGGAGTACATGGCCGCGCTGCTGACGTCCGTCGGCGACGACAAGGACAAGATGGGCGTCTACCTGTCCGAGACCCGCAGGATGGGCATCAAGGTGCTCTCCCCCGACGTCAACGAGTCCGCGGTCGAGTTCACCGCCGTCGGCGACGACGTGCGGTTCGGCCTGACCGCGGTGCGCAACGTGGGGGCGAACGTCGTCGAGTCGCTGATGAAGACCCGCAAGGCGAAGGGCAAGTACACCTCCTTCCAGGACTTCCTGTCGAAGGTCGAGATCACGGTGTGCAACAAGCGCACGATCGACTCGCTGATCAAGGCGGGCGCCTTCGACTCGCTCGGGCACAGCCGCAAGTCGCTGTGCGCGGTGCACGAAACCGCGGTCGACGCGGTGATCGGGCTCAAACGGCAGGAGGCGAACGGCCAGTTCGACCTGTTCGGCGGCGGCTCCGACGAGCCGGACGACAAGCCCGCCGTCGGCCTCGACTTCAAGCTGTCGGACGACGAGTGGCCGCGCAAGCAACTGCTGTCCACCGAGCGGGAGATGCTGGGCCTGTACATCTCCAGCCACCCGCTGGACGGCGCCGAGCACATCCTCGCGCGCAACCGCGACATGTCCATCGCGGACCTGGTCGGCTCGGGCCAGACCGAGGGCTTCGTGAAGCTCGCGGGCCTGATCACCGGCGTCGACCGGCGCATCAACAAGGGCGGCAACCCCTGGGCGATCGTCACGCTGTCCGACCACGACGCGTCGATCGAGGTGCTGTACTTCCCGAAGAACTACCTGCTGTTCTCGCAGGAGTTCATCGAGGACAACGCCGTCGCGATCCGCGGCCGCATCAACGAGCGCGACGGCGCCCTGTCGGTCTTCGGCGAGGAGCTCGTGCCGCTGGACATCTCCGCGGCCGAACACGGCGGCAAGCCGCCGGTGATCCTCAAGGTCCACGAGCGCCGCATCACCCCGGAGCTGGTTGGCCGGCTCAAGTCGGCCATCCTGGCGCACCCCGGCGACACCGAGGTACGCCTGCGCATGGAGAACCGCCTCGGCGGCACCACGCTGTTGCGGCTGAATCCGACCGTGGAGAACAACACCGCGTTCGCCTCGGAGATCAAGGTCCTACTCGGACCCGATTCGTGGGTGGTATGACCCCGCCCGACGAACCAGGCGAGACGGACGAAGTACCGCTGCACGGCTACGGCGGCACGAACGACCCCTACCTCGACAACGAGGCGCACCGCATGCACGGCGTCGACATCGCCGTACAGGCCGACGCGCCGCTGTGCCTGCGCTGCGAGGGGCCCGGAATCCTGGAGGCCCGGGTCCCGCACGTGTGGGACAACGGGTTCGGCGAGCCGCTGCCGTGCGTACGCGTACTGGTCCTGTGCCCCGCGTGCGACCACGCCGATCCGGACGCCGCCGACCTGCTCGCGCTGTTCCGGGTGGACGACCGCGTCGACGGCGGCAACGCGGCGCTCTTCGCGGAACTCGCGGGCGACTGGGTGACCGCGGTGGCGGCCCGCCCGGCCGATCCGGCGACGCTCGTCGAGGCGGACTGACCGCCGGGCCGGCTGCGCCGGACTGACCGCGCCGGGCCGTCGGCGGTCCGGCCGGGGGGCGGACTGACTGCTGCCTTTCCGCCACCCTCACAGCCGCCTCGACCGCCGAGTCGGCTCCCGGCGGCGGCCGATCGTCCGTCGCTTCGGCCGTCGGCCGACCGACGATTGCCCGTCTCGTGAACACTTGGCGAGCACAACCACCCGATTCCGATTGGAACGATTCGAGGTCGCCGAGCAGTTGTGACCATGTCCGACCGAATTGGGTGTCGCGCCGGATGGACCCGGGCAGCGGGAGTTGGACGTCACTCGAACGGGTGGCTAGCGTGACAAGTTCGTGATGCCGCGTTCGCCGACGCGATCGGCCGAACCGTTCACCGCTACCGAGTCTCAGGGAGAACAGCAACCGTGGACGTCTGGGAGATTCTGCGCCCACTGATCGTTCTGGTCGCGGTCCTCGTCCTCACCGGGGTCGTCTCGTGGCTACTGGCCAGGGTGGCCCGCGAGGTGCAGACCAGAAGGCCCAGCTCCGGGCCGCTGTGGCCGATGCTGCGCAGATCCCGGGCATCGTGCGTCGTGACGCTCGCGACGGTCCTCGCGCTGCTCGCCGAGCCGGCCGCCGACCTTCCCGACGGCACGAGCGGCACCGTCCGGCACGTCCTGGTCCTGTGCGTCATCGGCGCCTGCGCCTGGCTCACGATCCACGCCGCGAACGTGCTGGTCAACACCTCGTTCGAGAAGTACGCCGCGGTCGCCACCGACGCCGGCAAGGTACGCCGCGTCCGCACCCAGATCGACCTGATCCGCCGCGTCGGCTCGGCCATCGTCGGGGTGATCGCCATCGCGTCGATGATCATGACGTTCGACGGCATGCGTACGGTAGGCACCAGCCTGCTGGCCTCCGCCGGCCTCATCGGCGTCGTCGCCGGCCTCGCCGCGCAGAGCACGCTGGCCAACCTCTTCGCCGGGCTCCAGATCGCCTTCAGCGACATGGTCCGGATCGGCGACTCGGTCGTGGTCAACAACGAGATGGGCACCGTCGAGGAGATCACGCTGACGTACCTCGTGGTCAACACGTGGGACCAGCGCCGCATCGTGATGCCCGTGTCGTACTTCACCAGCCGCCCGTTCGAGAACTGGTCGCGCACCGACACGCGGATGACCGGCACGGTCTTCCTGCACCTCGACCACTCGGCGCCGGTCTCCGAGCTGCGCGACGAGCTGCACCGCATGCTGAAGGACTCCGGCCTGTGGGACGGCCAGGGCTGGAGCCTCTACGTCACCGACACGACGCCCACCACGGTCGTGCTGCGTGCGGTGGTGACCGCGCGCGACGCCGACGACGTGTGGACGCTGCGCTGCGAGGTGCGCGAGAAGCTGCTCGACTACGTGCGCCGCAAGCACCCGTACGCGCTGCCGCGCGTGGCGACCGCCCCGGCGGCGACCGGTCCGGCGTACGGGGACGACGCCTGGGGCCACGGCCAGAACGCCACCATCCCGGCGCAGACGGGGCCGAAACGGTTCGTCGAACTCGCGAAGAAACCGAAGGTCGACCTGGGCAAGCCCGGGGCGGACGCGGCCGATCCGCGGCCGACCGACTCGGACCGGGCCGACGCGGCCAGGTCCGACGTTTCCACGGTCAAAGCCGGCAGCCGGGCCGGCTCCGGGATGCGCGAGCGCGAGGAAGCCGGGACGGACGCGGCCGGAATGGCCCAGGCCGACCACTCGGGGCCCGATCCCGGCAAGTGAGGGTGCCCGGCGAGGGCGGCCGGTCAGAGCGGGGTTCAGAGCGGGTTCAGAGCGGGTTCAGAGCGGAGCCGAGCCCGGCCAGCCCTCCGGGTTCGACCCGGTCTCGTAGTCGAAGGGCTCCTCGTGCCGCCACGGCCGCCCGGTCAGCTCCTCCCACGCGTCCTCCGCGACGTAGAGAAGGGCTTCCCCGTCGTACTCGGCGGCCGTGTAGCGGCAGAACTCGGACGGCTCGGCGAGCACGTGGGCGTACGCCTCCCGCCCGGCCGCGACGACACCGCACCGCGCGTACAGGAATCCGTCGGCGGACATCGGCACGGGCACGCCCTGACGATCCGTCACGTCGATGTAAGGCAGCGCCGCGAGATCGGCGCGGTCCAGTCGGTACAGCGCCTCCGCCAGGAGGTCGGCGAACCCGATGATCG
Source organism: Streptodolium elevatio (assembly GCF_040649515.1). Lineage (GTDB taxonomy): Bacteria > Actinomycetota > Actinomycetes > Streptomycetales > Streptomycetaceae > Yinghuangia > Yinghuangia elevatio. Next base: position 15,405 of record NZ_JBEZFP010000027.1, on the reverse strand, counting down.
CCGACTTCGAGCGGGTGGCGAGCACCTCGGTCAACCGCTCACAGGCGTCGTCGTCCGCACGACCGCCGAGCAGGTCGATGAGCTCCCAGAATTCGTCCCATCCCAACACCCGTAAATCGTCACATGCCGACGGGCGAGCCGCCTGCTACGCCGCGTTTGCATCCATCTCTTCGAGGAACGCCAGCGCCGCCGCCCACGCCCGGTCGGCCGCCTCGGCGTCGAAGTCGGGCAGGTCGGGGTCGGTGAAGACGTGCCCGGCGCCCCGGTAGCGGTAGACCTCGACGTCGGCGCCCGCGGCGACCATGCGCAGGTACCAGGCGTTGAGCCAGTCCTCGGTCTCGAACGGGTCCGGGTCCGCGACGTGCAGCTGTACGGCGGACTCGGTCTCCGCCTCGTCGCGCAGGTCGGACGTGCCGTGGAACATCAGCAGGCCGCCGGCGTGCTCGTCGGCGAGCGCCAGGTTCTGGGCGAGCGAGGCGCCCATCGAGAAGCCGGAGTAGACGACGCCCTTGCCGAGCGGGGCGGCGGCCGCGACCGCGCGGCGCAGCAGCTCTTCGGTGCCGATCTCGTCCTTGATCTCCATGCCTTCCTCGACGGTGTCGACGACGCGGCCGTCATAGAGGTCGGGGGCCTCGACCTCGTGGCCCGCGGCGCGCAGGCGCTCGGCGGCGTCGAGGACGGCCGGGCGCAGTCCGTACGCGGAATGGAACAGGATGATGCGGGCCACAGGGGTCCTCGTCTCTCGGTGCTGCGATGTCGTGCGGGCGAGCGCTGGTTCGTTCGTGCGAGCTCGTACGAGTGCATGCAGGTGTGTGCGGGTGCACGTGGGTGATGTGCGGGCGCAGTCCGCCGGTGTGCGGGTGCGTGTTGCCGACCCCATGATCCCCGCCCGCCCGCCGGATGGGCCACCAGGGCACCACACGACGCCTGTGTGTCAGGGCCGGGGAGTGTCAGGGCCGGGTGCGTCTCCGGAGTCGCGGGGACTTCCCCGCGCCCGGTCCGCCCGATGGTCCGACCGGCGGCCGGGGCTCCACACGTTCAGACGATCCGGCGCAGGTCGATGCGGCGCATGATGCGGTCGACGGCCACCGGGTCCTGGCCCGGCTCCGCGCGGGCGCGCTGCAGTTCCTCTCGTGACGCCTCGGCAAGCTCCTCCTCGACCCGCCGCAGCTGCCTCTTGCGGCGGCCGCTCTCGGCGAGCGCCTTGCGGGCGTCCTCCTCGTACGCGTCCGGCCGCACCCGCGCGATGATCGCCTGCTGGCGGGCGCGCAGCGTCTCGATGACCTCGTCGGGCAGTTCGCCACCCGCCTCCATCTCGCGCAGCCGGGCGAGGGCGGCTTTCGCGCAGCGCACCCGCAGGGCCTCCTCGGCGGCACCCGCCGCGTCCTCCGACTCGCGGACGCCGAGCCGCTTGACCAGCCAGGGCAGCGTCAGCCCCTGGAAGACGAGCGTCACCATCACCACCGCGAACGCGATCACGATCAGGCGGTCGCGCCCCGGGAAGGGGTCGCCCGCGTCGGTGGTACGCGGCAGGGCCAGCACCAGCGCGACGGTGGCCACGCCGCGCATGCCCGCCCACCACAGCACCGCCGTCTCGCGCGGACCGACCGGCGCGAGGTCCTTGACGTCGGGGTCGTCCTCGTCCGCCGCGCGCCGGTTGCGGCGCCGGGCCAGGACGGCGGTGGGGAAGAGCCAGACGCCGCGTACCACGATGACGGTCGCGACCACGGCCGCGGCCTCGGCGAGGACGTCGCCGGTGTCGTCGCCGAGGGCCTGCAGGACCACTCTCAGTTCCAGGCCGATGATGCCGAAGGTCAGCCCGGTGACTATGAGTTCCAGGACCGCCCAGAAGACGCCGCCGGAGACGCGGCCGATCGGCTCGTCGGGCTCGACGTTCTTCGCCCGCATGATGAGCACGTTGACGATGACCGCGAGCACGCCCGAGCCGCCGAGTTCGTCGGAGCCGATGTAGGCGACGAACGGGACGATGAACGAGCCCATCACGCGCAGGCGCTCGTCGTTCAGGTAGCGGAAGCCCCATCGGGCCACCATCGAGACGCCCCAGCCGACCGCGACCGCGACGGCGGCCGACAGGAAGAACTTGCCGACCGCCTCCCCGGCCGAGAACGAGCCGGTGACCGCCGCCGCGACCGCGACCTGGTAGAGCACGATCGCGGTCACGTCGTTGAAGAGGCCCTCGCTCTCCAGGATCGACAGCAGGCGCCGGGGCAGGCGCAGCGTCGACGCGACGGCCGACGCCGCGACCGGGTCGGGCGGGGCGACCAGCGCGCCGAGCGCCAGGGCGGCGGCGATCGGCAGGCCGGGCACGACCTGGTGGGCGACGAACGCGACCGCCGCCGTCGTGACGAAGACCAGCGCCACCGCGAGCAGCAGGATGGCCTTGGCGTTGGCGAGGAACTCGCGCCAGCTCGTCCGCCATCCGGCGGTGTGCAGCAGCGGGGGCAGCAGGAGCGGGAGCAGCATTTCCGGATCGAGCCGCAGTTCCGGCAGGCCCGGCACGACGGCGAGCAGCAGTCCGCCGATGGTGATGACGACCGGGTACGGCATCCGGATCCACGACGCCACCGGGACCGCGACGAGCGTGACCAGGAACAGCAGGAACAGGACGGTCAGCTGGTCCACGGGACTCCCCCACGCGCCGCCGGAACACGGGTGGGGTCACGCTACGCCGGAATTATCCGTTTTTGCGGGAGGCGCCCCGCACCGGCCGCGGCCGCGTCGTCGGCAGCCGACGCCGGAGCGCAAGACGGTCCGGTCGAGGGCGGTCCGGCCAACGGCAATCGGGCCGGCGGTAGTCCGACCGCCGGCGGTCGGCAGGCGGCCGCCGCGGGCCTACTGCCCGTCGGAGACGCGTTCCAGCGCCCGGGCCAGGTCGTCCGGGTACGTGCTGTCGAACTCCACCCAGTCGCCGCTGCCCGGGTGCTCGAAGCCGAGGTGCACCGCGTGCAACCACTGCCGGTCCACGCCGAGGCGCTTGGCGAGGGTGGGGTCGGCGCCGTACATCATGTCGCCCACGCACGGGTGGCGCAGCGACGACATGTGCACGCGGATCTGGTGGGTGCGCCCGGTCTCCAGCTTGATGGACAGCAGGCTCGCGGCGCGGAACGCCTCGACGGTGTCGTAATGCGTGACGCTGGGCTTGCCGCTCGCGACGACTGCCCACTTCCAGTCGTGCTTGGGGTGCCGGTCGATCGGGGCGTCGACCGTGCCGGACAGCGGGTCGAGGTGGCCCTGCACGAGCGCGTGGTAGCGCTTGTCCACGGTGCGGTCGCGGAACTGCTGCTTGAGTAGGGTGTACGCGCGCTCCGACTTGGCCACCACCATCAGCCCGCTGGTCCCGGCGTCGAGGCGGTGCACGACGCCCTGGCGCTCGGCGGCGCCGGAGGTGGAGATGCGGTAGCCGGCGGCGGCAAGGCCGCCGACGACGGTGGTGCCCTGCCAGCCGGGGCTGGGGTGGGCGGCGACGCCGAGGGGCTTGTCGACGACGACGATGTGCTCGTCGTCGTGCACGACGGCCATGCCGGGCACCGGCTCGGCGACGATGCGTACCGGTGCGGGGGCCTCGGGCATCTCGACCTCCAGCCAGGCGCCGCCGGCCACCCGGTCGGACTTGCCCGCCGGCTTGCCGTCGACCAGCACCTTCCCGGCCGCGGCCAGTTCGGCGGCCCGGGTGCGGGAGAACCCGAACATCCGGGCGAGCGCGGCGTCGAGGCGCTCGCCTTCGAGGCCGTCGGGTACGGGCAGCGTGCGGATTTCGGGCGAGCCGGTGGAGGAGGTCACCCGTCGAGTATGCCGGGTGCGGGGATCAGTCCGTCTTCTCGCCCTGGTCACGGCGGGCGTCCCCGCGGGGATCGCCGCTCTCGGCGCCCTCCGAGGGGTCGGCGGGGTCCGCGGGTTCGGCGGGTTCGGCGCGGTCGGCGGCATCCGCCCGCTCGGACTCGTCGGCGTCCTCGGGCTCGTCGCCCTCCCGCGTCCCGTCCGGCTGGAGGCCCAGGAAGGACAGCAGCACGATCAGGCAGCCGCCGACCACGATGGCCGAGTCGGCGAGGTTGAAGACCGCGAAGTGCTTGGGGGCGATGAAGTCGACGACGTGCCCGCGCAGGAACCCGGGCGAGCGCAGCAGCCGGTCGGTCAGGTTGCCGAGCGCGCCGCCGAGCAGCAGGCCGAGCGCGATCCCCCACGGGAGGCTGTAGAGCTTGCGGGCGAGCCGCAGGATCACCACGATGACCGCCGTCGCGATCAGCGTGAAGACGATCGTGTACGCCTGGCCCATGCCGAACGCCGCACCCGGGTTGCGGGTGCCGCGGAACTGGAGCCAGTCGCCGATCACGTCGATCGGCGCCTCGCCCTCCAGCTTCGCCACCACGACGAGCTTGGTGACCAGGTCGAGGGCGTAGGCGAAGGCGGCGACGCCGAGCAGGACGGCGATGCGGGGCCGGCGTACGCGCTGCGACGGCGCGGCGGAGGAGTCCGCCGCGCCGTCGTCGGAATCGGCCGGACGACCGCCCCCCGAGTCGGCGGGGCGGTCGTCGGCGGGCCCGGAGGTCGCTCCCGTGCCGCTGTCCGTGGTGCCGTCCTTCGCGATGTCCTGCCGGGTGCCCGGGCGGGCGCCCCTGTCCGTGTCCTGGGCGGCGAGGGGCGTGCTGCCGTCCCGCCGTTCCGCTCCGGTGCCGATGGCTCGCTCCGCTCCTAGGTCCAGCGCGGAGCAGCCGTCCGGGGCGGCCCGGTCGTTATCGGCGTTCCTCGCGCTCTTTGCAGGTGACACACAGGGTCGCACGCGGGAAGACCTGGAGTCGCGCCTTCCCGATGGGCGATGCGCACGACTCGCAGGCACCGTACGTGCCGTCGGCGAGCCTGCGCAGGGCCCGCTCCGACTGGCTCAGCATGCCACGGGTCTGGTTCGTCAGGGCCATCTCGTGCTCGCGCTCGAAGTTCTTGGTCCCGGCGTCCGCCTGGTCGTCGCCCGCGCCGTCGCCGGAGTCGCGCAGCATGTCGGCGATCTCGTGCTCGGCGTACTGGATCTCGCTGTTGAGCCGGGCGACCTCGTCGATGAGGCCGTCCCGCAGTTCGCGCAGCTCGTCTTCGGTCCACGGGTCCTCGCCCGGACGGACCGGGTACGTGGCCGCCTCGTGAATACCGCCCGGTGGCGGGGCGACAGCCGTGGCCGTCGCGGTACGCACCGGGGCGCCGGTGGTTGCGGCCACCGGGGCGGCCTTGGCCTTGGCCGCCGACGTGGCCGCGCGCGCCGTTGTGGAGCGGGTGCTCCTGGTCGGCCCGCCGGACGCTGCGGCGCTTCCCGCGGTCTTGGTGGACCTGGCCGTCGTTGTGCTGCGGGCCCGTCCTCCGGCCGCCTTGCCGCTTTCCGCCATGGTCACGGCCCCCTCGTTCCGTAGGGTCTTTCCGGACATACTGCACAAAATTCACAAAACAGCTCGGGAAGCTTACGCCCACCCCATGCCCCCGACAACAGGGCGCGCTGCCGGGTCCGGGGGCTTCGGCTGCCCCGGCGACCGGCAACGTAAGTCGGTTGTGCCCAGAACCGGGCGTGACTATCCCTAGTTGTGCGTGTCCGCTTCGTTACCGGATGCCGGTTGGATCGTTAGGCACCCTTGAACGCAGCGCTACCGAGCGGTAACTCCACGGAAACACCGGACCGGGCAGACCGCGGGCCGAAAGCAGGCGTACGCGGGTCAGCCGCGCAGGTCTGCGAGGGCCGCGTCGAGGCCGGCCGGGGGTTCGGCGACCTCGACCACCTTGTCGCGGCTCGTCGCACCGGTCACGAGCACGATCTGACGCCGGCGTACCCCGAGCGCGTCCGCGAGCGCCTTCAACGCGGCCTCGGTGGCCTTGCCCTCGACCGCCCGCGCGTTCACCGCCACCACCAGCGCGTCACCGTGCGTGCCCCCGACAGCGGTACGCGACGCCCCGGGCTTGACGCGGATCGCGATTCGCCGCGGCTCCGGGTCGGGGACGGGGGCGGGACTCATGCCGACCATCATGCCCGCGCGGCCGCACCCTCCGGCGTGCCCCGGGCCGCCCGGACCCGGGAAGCCCGCGAAACCCGGGGGCGGGCGGGTCGCGCGTGGCCGTAGAATTCCGGGAAGCGAGACGGTGTCGATGGGGACGAGTACGTCCGCACGCAGCCTTGAGCGATCCGGGGACGGTGGGAGCCCGGAGGTGTGCGCGGTCCGAAGATCACCCCGGAGCCGCCGGAAGAGCGGTCCCCCGTGGACCGGGTAGAACCGGCGCTCGCTGACCTCGAGAGGGTCGTGCCGCATCACCGGCACGGCCAAGAAGGGTGGTACCGCGGGGCGTTCGCCGCCTCGTCCCTTCGGCCGGCAGCTTTTCACGAGCCCGCGGAAGGAAGGCACGTATGTACCGCCCGGTACCGGCGCAGGTCGATCTGCCCGCCATGGAACACGACGTTCTCGCGTTCTGGCAGGAGCACGACATCTTCGACCGCACCCTGGAGCGCACGGCCGAGGGACCGAACTGGGTCTTCTACGAGGGCCCGCCCACCGCCAACGGCATGCCGGGTGCGCACCACATCGAGGCCCGCGTCTTCAAGGACGTGTTCCCGCGCTTCAAGACCATGAAGGGCCACCACGTCCGGCGCAAGGCCGGGTGGGACTGCCACGGTCTCCCGGTGGAGCTCGCCGTCGAGAAGGAGCTGGGCTTCTCCGGCAAGCAGGACATCGAGGCGTACGGCATCGCGGAGTTCAACGCGAAGTGCCGCGAGTCGGTGCTGCGCCACGTGGACGCGTTCGAGGAACTGACCACCCGCATGGGCTACTGGGTCGACATGTCCCAGGCCTACCGCACGATGGACCCCGAGTACGTCGAGTCGGTGTGGTGGTCGCTCAAGGAGATCTTCGACAAGGGCCTGCTCGTGCAGGACTACCGCGTCGCCCCCTGGTGCCCGCGCTGCGGCACCGGGCTGTCCGACCACGAGCTCGCGCAGGGCTACGAGACGGTCGTCGACCCGTCGGTGTACGTGCGCTTCGCGCTCACCTCCGGCCCGCTGGCCGACCGCGCCGACCTGCTGGTGTGGACCACCACGCCGTGGACGCTGGTCTCCAACACGGCCGCCGTCGTGCACCCCGACGTCACCTACGTCATGGCCGCCAAGGACGGCGAGCGCCCGGTCGTGGTCGCCGAGCCGCTGGTCGAGAAGGCGCTGGGCGAGGGCTGGGCGGCGACCGGCGAGCGGTTCACCGGGCGGGAGTTGGAGCGCTGGGCGTACCGCCGCCCGTTCGACCTGGTCGAGCTGGAGGGCGCCAACTTCGTGGTGCTCGCCGAGTACGTGACCACCGAGGACGGCACCGGCATCGTGCACGCGGCCCCCGCGTTCGGCGCGGAGGACCTCGCCGCGGTGCGGCCGTACGACCTGCCGGTCGTCAACCCGGTGCGCACCGACGGCACCTTCGAGGAGGGCCTGCCGCTGGTCGGCGGCGTCTTCTTCAAGAAGGCCGACGAGGCGCTGGTGGCCGACCTCCAGGCACGCGGGCTGCTGTTCCGGCACATGGAGTACGAGCACACGTACCCGCACTGCTGGCGCTGCCACACCGCGCTCATCTACTACGCGCAGCCGTCCTGGTACATCCGCACCACCGCGGTCAAGGACGCCCTGCTGCGCGAGAACGAGCGCACGAACTGGTACCCGGACACCGTCAAGCACGGCCGCTACGGCGACTGGCTGGACAACAACATCGACTGGGCGCTCTCGCGCAACCGCTACTGGGGCACGCCGCTGCCCATCTGGCGCTGCGCCGAGGGCCACCTGACGTGCGTGGGGTCGCTCGCCGAGCTGTCCGAGCTGACCGGGCGCGACGTGTCGGGCCTGGACCCGCACCGGCCGTACATCGACGAGGTCGTCTTCGGGTGTCCGGCGAAGTCGGGCGACGCGGCGTGCGGTGCCGAGGCGGTGCGCGTGCCGGAGGTGATCGACGCCTGGTACGACTCGGGTGCGATGCCGTTCGCGCAGTGGGGGTACCCGTACCGCAACCGGGAGATCTTCGAGCAGGCCTACCCCGCCCAGTTCATCAGCGAGGCGATCGACCAGACGCGCGGGTGGTTCTACACCCTCATGGCGGTCGGCACGATCGTCTTCGACCGCAACTCGTACGAGAACGTGGTCTGTCTCGGCCACATCCTCGCCGAGGACGGCCGCAAGATGTCCAAGCACCTGGGCAACATCCTGCAGCCGATCCCGCTCATGGACCAGCACGGCGCCGACGCCGTGCGCTGGTTCATGGCCGCCGGTGGATCGCCTTGGGCCGCGCGGCGCGTGGGCCACGGCACGATCCAGGAGGTCGTCCGCAAGACGCTGCTGACGTACTGGAACAGCGTCAGCTTCCAGGCGCTGTACGCCCGGACGAGCGGCTGGACGCCCTCGGCCGACGACCCGGCGCCCGCGGACCGCCCGCTGCTCGACAAGTGGCTGCTCTCCGAGCTGCACCAGCTGGTCGCCGACGTCGACGCGGCCATGGAGGCCTTCGACACCCAGCGCGCCGGCAAGGCGCTGTCGGCCTTCGTCGACGACCTGTCGAACTGGTACGTCCGCCGCTCCCGCCGCCGCTTCTGGAACGGCGACGCCGCCGCGCTCGCGACGCTGCACACCGCGCTGGAGACGGTGACGCGGCTGATGGCGCCGCTCGTGCCGTTCATCACCGAGCGCGTGTGGCAGGACATCGTGCGCCCGGTCGACGCCGCCGCCCCCGAGTCGGTGCACCTGGCCGCCTGGCCGGTGTCGGACAGTGCGCTCGTCGACAAGGAACTGTCGGCGCAGATGCGGTTGGTGCGCCGCCTGGTCGAGCTGGGCCGGGCGACGCGCGCCGACTCCGGCGTCAAGATCCGCCAGCCGCTCGGCCGCGCGCTCATCGGCGCGCAGGGCTGGGACGCGTTGTCCGACGAGCTGCGCGCGCAGATCGCCGAGGAGCTGAACGTCGTCTCGCTGGCGTCCCTCTCCGACGCGGGCGGCGACCTCGTGGAGTTCTCCGCCAAGGGCAATTTCCGGGCGCTGGGCAAGCGGTTCGCGAAGGAGACGCCGAAGGTCGCGGGCGCCGTCGCGGCGGCCGACGCCGCGGAGCTGTCGGCCGCGCTCAAGGCGTCCGGCACCGCGACGGTGCTGCTGGACGGCGCGCCGGTCGAGGTCTCCGCGGACGAGGTGATCATCACCGAGACGCCGCGCGAAGGCTGGGCGGTCGCGAGCGAGGCGGGCGCGACCGTCGCCCTCGACCTGCACCTGACGGACGAGCTGCGCCTCGCGGGCACCGCCCGCGAGGCGATCCGGCTGATCCAGGAGGCCCGCAAGACGTCGGGCTTCGACGTCGCCGACCGCATCGCGGTCTGGTGGAGCGCGGACACGAGCGAGCACACCCGGTCGGCGCTGCTGGCCCACGGCCCGCAGATCGCCGAGGAGGTGCTCGCGCTGCAGTTCGCCGAGGGTGCCCCGGAGGACGAGGAGCTGCCGCTGCACGGGGACGAGAACCTCGGCCTGCGCTTCTGGCTGCGCCGGATCACCTGATCACTCGATCACCTGATCTGTCGTGGTTACTCGATCACCTGATCCGTCGATCGCATGATCGCCTGATCAGGTGATCGCGATCCGGAAACGCGCCATGCGGTGGGGTACGGCCAAGCTCCGTACCCCACCGCATGGTTGCCCCAGAACCCTGGTATTTCGGACCTTTACTCCATTTCTCCGGCGAAGTGCCTATGCTGGCCGGTTATGACCGCTATACCGCCTCAGAGCCGGAGCTCGGCACGCGTGGAGATCGCACGCCTGTGCGACTCCGGGCTAGACGGCGACCGGCTGCTCGCGGAGGTCACCACCCGGCTGCGCGAGGTCGTGCCGTTCGACGGCTGCTTCATCTCCTCGACCGACCCCGACACGCTGATGTGCACGCATCACGCGGTGGCCGACGGCCTTCCCCCCTGGGTGTGCGGCCCGTTCTTCCACAACGAGTTCCTCGACAACGACTTCAACAAGTTCGCCGACCTGGCCCGCATGCCGGCGGGTGTGCGTACGCTCGGCGAGGCCACCGGCGGACACCTCGGCCGCAGCGCCCGCTACATCGACATCAACTCGGGGCTCGGTTTCGGCCACGAGGCGCGCGTCGCCTTCTCGGTCGGCGACCGCACCTGGGCCATCGGCAACTTGCTGCGCGAGAAGGGCAGCAGCGACTTCACCGAGGCGGAGCGGCAGTTCCTCGCCCTGGTCTCGGAGGACGTGGCACGCGGCATGCGGGCCGCGGTGCTCGGCGAGCGCGAGCCCGAGGTCCTGGCTCCCGACAGCCTTCCCGCCGGCCCCGGTGTCGTCGTCTTCGACGCCGAAGGGCGCCTGATCAGCGCGACCGACGAGGCCGCGGCGTGCCTGCGGAGCATCGACCCGCGTACGCCGACCGCCGGTGCCGCGACGCCCTTCGGGTTCCCGCTGCCGCTCGCGGCGTCCATGCTCGTCGCCCGGGCCCGGGCACACGCGGCGGGGCGCGGCGCACCCCCGGCGAGCGTACGGCTGCGCACCCGCAACGGTGCGGGGCTGCGGCTCCAGGCGGCGTGCACCCGGACCCCCGACGGCGCTCCCGGCGGTACGGCGCTGACCATCGCACCGTCCGCGGCCGCGGAGCTCGCGCCGACGGCCGTGGGGACGTACGACCTGTCGCAGAGCGAGCAGGCCGTGACCGCGTACCTGGCACGGGGGTTCGCGCCCGCCGACATAGCGGCCAGGCTCGGCCTCGCCGCGGAGGCGGTCGACCTGGACGTGCGGAGCGTGCTGCACAAGACCGGCTCGGCCAACCGCGGCCAGCTCACCTCGCGCCTCTTCAACGACCACTACTACCCGGCCCACAACGCGGGCTGCCGTCCGCTGGTCGCAGCGTAGGCAGCCCGCGAAGTCACCGGGCCCGGCGGGTCGTTCGCACCGGGCGGCCGGCCACGGGGTGGTGATCGCGAAGTCCTCGTCGAAGGTGTCGAGGCAGTCCGGCGAACCGCTGGAGCGGTTCGACGGTGCCACCGGCGGGCTTGATCTGCCCGGACGCGCACAGATGCTCGACCGTGGCCCGACCGGTCACCAGGCTGTCGAACGCCCCGCGGCCGAGCAGGTGGACGGCGTCCTCCCCGACTGATCCTTTCGGTACTTCTCCACCCGGACGGATAGCGCCGACCACCCGCCCAGGACGGTCGCATCGGGCCGCGACCCGGGCAGCATCCCCCCGGATCTGGCAGGCGCCGCGCCCTGGTGCCGCCCCGCTTTCGGAGACTTGGCCGCGGTTCACTCGAAGGTGTGGGTCAATTTGTTGCTAAACGCGCCGAGGCCCGCCCCTTGCCAAGGGCGGGCCTCGGCGTATCTGCGGATGTCGACCGGGGTCGGGCGGCGAAGCCGTCGTCAGGTCTGACGGTGACTCAGTTGTCGCCGTCCTCGTCGATCAGGAAGCCGCGCATCGGCGTGGCCTGCTGCATCGGCTGCGGCTGCGGTGCCTGCGGGCGGACCGGAGCCATCTGCTGGGTCATCGGCTGGCTCATGGCGGGCGCCATCTGCTGGCCGATCGACGGCGTCATGGCCGGCGTCATCGACGACGGGACCGGCGACGACGACATCGCGGGCGGCAGCGAAGCGGTGGCCGGGGTACGCGGCGGGGCGAGCGAGTCGTCCGCCTGCGACTCCAACTGCCGCAACTGGCTGTCGAGGTACGACTTGAGCCGCGTGCGGTACTCACGCTCGAACGCGCGCAGGTCGTCGACCTTGCGCTCGAGGGTGGCACGCGCGCTCTCCAGCGAGCCCATCGCGACGCGGTGCTTCTCCTGCGCGTCCCGCTCCAGCGCGTCGGCCTTCGAGCGCGCGTCGCGCTCCATGCCCTCGGCGCGGGTGCGTGCCTCACCGACGATCTTGTTCGCCTCGGAACGCGCCTCGGCGATCGCCTGGTCCGCGGTCTGCTGCGCGAGCGCGAGCACGCGGGCCGCGCTGTCGCCGCCCGGGCTCTGCATCTGGCCGCCGCCGAGCTGCGGCGGGCCGCCCATCTGGCCCTGCTGCTGCATCTGGTGCTGCTGCGGCTGGAGCTGCCCGCCCATGTGCTGGCCCTGCATCTGCTGCTGGCCGGGGAACTGCCCGCCCTGCAACTGGTGCTGCTGCGGCTGCCCCTGCATACCGCCCGGGCCCAGCTGCGGCTGTCCCTGCATACCGCCGGGGCCAAGCTGGGGCTGGCCCTGCATCGGGTGCTGCTGGGGACCGCCGTGCATCTGCTGCGGGCCGCCCATCTGCTGCTGCGGGGGCGGCGGAACCGGGGTGGGCCCGGATATGGCAGCCGGAACAGGGGCGTCGGGGCGTTCACGCTCCTTTCGCTGCTGCGCCTGCTGCTGACTCTGCGCGGCAGCGCGCGTCGCGGCTGCGAGTTTGGCCCGCAGGTCTTCGTTCTCGCGAAGCAGGCGGGTCAGTTCCGCCTCGACCTCGTCGAGGAACGCATCGACCTCGTCCTCGTCATAGCCCTCGCGGAGACGGACGGTCGTGAACTGCTTGTTACGCACGTCCTCGGGGGTCAACGGCATTTCTTCACCTCAACGTGATCGTCGGCATCCGGACAGACCGTACCGCTTACAGCCTGCCCACGACGGAGATCAGGATGTAGACGATGATGATCAGTACGAAGAAGGACAGGTCGAGCGCTACGCCCCCGAGGCGCAGGGGAGGAATGAACCTGCGCAGCAGCTTGAGCGGCGGATCCGTGACGGAGTAGGTCGCCTCCAAGATGACGACCATGGCCCCTCGGGGTTCGTAGGACCGTGCGAACTGAAACACGTAGTCCATCACCAAGCGGAAGATCAGCAGGAACAGAAAGCAGTACAGGACGATGGTCAATACCTCGCCCGCGACGCTCATGCCTCTGCCCCCTCATACGCGTTCCCGGGAGACCCGGTTCCTCTCCTCAGTTCTCGCACCCCTCTGACATCAACCAGGGTTTCAGCTCTGGTTGAAGAACCCGCCCTCAGCGATGCGGGCCTTGTCCTCTGCTGTCACGTCGACGTTAGCAGGCGACAGCAGGAAGACTTTCTGGGTCACCCGCTCGATGCTGCCGTGAAGACCGAAGACGAGTCCGGCGGCGAAGTCGACGAGTCGCTTCGCGTCGGTGTCCTCCATCTCGGTCAGGTTCATGATGACCGGTGTGCCTTCACGGAAGTGCTCACCGATCGTACGGGCTTCGTTGTAGGTACGGGGGTGCAGCGTCGTGATGCGGTAGGGCTCACGCTCGCTGACGACTTTGTGTACGGTCACCGGTGCACTGCTCTCGGGGCGGCGGTCGGGGATGGTCGACACGGTTGCCCGGTGCTCGTCGAGGCCGCGCTCGACGTGCAGTGCGGGCACGGGCCGGGGGAGCTCTTCACGGCGTTCGCGGGGCTCGCGGGTTTCGCGAGGTGGTTCGCGGAGTTCCTCCCGCCGCTCCTCGCGGCGCTCCGGACGAGGCTGCTCGGAGCCCCGTTCGGCACGGCCGTCCGGGCCGATGTCGTCCTCATCGTAGTCGTCGTACTCGTAGACATCGTCCTCCACGAGGCCGAGGTAGACCGCCATCTTGCGCATCGCGCCGGCCATAGTCAGGGTCCTCCATGGTGGATCGGCTGTGGGTCACCGTGGGTCGTGCGATCCACTTCATGGCGACGCTACCGGAGCAAGCGTCTGACGCCGAGCACCGCAGTACCGACGCGTACATGTGTCGCTCCGGCCCCGACGGCCTGCTCGAGGTCGTTGCTCATCCCCGCCGAAACCATGGTTGCAGCCGGATGCGCTTCGCGCAGGCGGGTTGACATTTCCGCCAAGGCCTCGAAGGCGCGGGCGGGTTCGGCGCCGAGCGGGGCGACCGCCATGAGCCCGCCGAGCCGCAGGCGGGGTGCCTCGGCGATGGCGTCGGCGAGCGCCGGTACGTCGGCCGCGAGCGCTCCCCCGCGCCCCGCGTCGCCGTCCAGGCTCACCTGGATCAGGCAGGTCAACTCCCGTTCGCGGCGGGCCGCGCCGGCGGCCAGGGCGGCGACCAGGCGGGTCCGGTCGACCGAGTGCACGACGTCGGCGTACGCGGCCACCGATCGCGCCTTGTTGGTCTGGAGCTGGCCGATGTAGTGCCAGGTCAGATCAAGGTCCTTGCAGGCGTCGGCCTTTGGCGCGGCCTCCTGGTCGCGGTTCTCCCCCACATCGCGCACCCCGAGGCCGGCGAGCAGCCGTACGTCCGAGGCGGGGTAGGTCTTGGTCACCACGATCAGGTCCACCGCGTCGCGCGCGCGGCCCGCCGCGTCGCATGCCGCGTCGATGCGCGCCCGCACCTCGCCGAGGTTGCCCGCGAGTTCCTCGCGGCGGGCGACAAGTGCCGCGGGACCGGGGCTGTCTGTGGATTCCGAACTCATGTGCCCATCGTCCCCGAAGGTCGTCAAGCCGTCGGTGCCGGGGTTGTGGCCAGCCACACGTATCCGGCGATGCGCCCGGTCTTGCCGTCGCGGCGGTAGGAGAAGTGGTCGGCGGACTCACGCGTACACATGTGCGATTTCTCACCGACGGGCACGCCCGCGTCCGCGAGTTGCGACCAGACGCCGGCCACGATGTCGAGGGCCGAAGTGCCTTGCCTCGTCCGCGAACGAGACGCCGGCACCCGGGCCGCCACCTCGTCGCACATCGCGTCGGGGACTTCGTAGCAGGGGCCGCAGACCGCGGGGCCGGTCTTGGCGACGATGCGTTCCGGGCGGGCGCCGAGTGCCGCCATCGCCTCGATGGTGGCGGGAATCACCCCGGCGTACAGGCCCGGACGGCCCGCGTGGGCGGCGGCGACGACACCGGCGACCGGATCGGCGAGGAGTGCGGGCGTGCAGTCGGCCACCAGAACGGCCAGTGCGAGCCCGGGGGTTCGGGTGACCACGGCGTCCGCCTCGGGGGCCGCGCCGGGCCAGGGGCCGTCGACGGTGGCCACGTCGCGGCCGTGCACCTGGTTCATCCAGACGACCCGCCCGGCGTCGAACCCCAGCGCCTCCGCGACGCGGGCGCGATTGCCGTGCACGGTCCGGGAGTCGTCGCCGACGTGGCCGCCGAGGTTGAGGCTGTCGTACGGCGCCGCACCGGCCCCGCCGTGCCGGTCGGTGAACGCGAAGCCGACGCCGTGTTCCACGGTCCGCAAGGTGAACAAGGCGACTCCCACGGGACGAAGGGGGCACGGCACGGAAACGGCGACGATGTAGGACGGATGCGGGACGGATGCGGGACCGGTACGGGACGGATTCGCCCGACGCGGCCGCGGCCACCGCACCGGATTCCGGCGGCCGGACGGCGCAACGGGCCCCTACCCCGGGTCGCGGCGTACCTCGGCGCGGGCACGATGTCCCTGTACCGCCACGTCGGCGGGCGCGACGAACTCG
>NZ_JBEZFP010000026.1:0-83766 GCF_040649515.1 Streptodolium elevatio | reverse complement strand
CACCTTTATCTACCCGCACCCCCAAACACTCTTACCATACACCACCCTCTTCCTATCACCCGACCCCATCACCGACGGTCTGCCGGGCCGCCCGACTGCCCTGGGCAGTCGGCCGCTTCGGCTACAGCGCCTCCAACTGGTCGAGGAACCACTGCTGCGGGCTCAGCGCGGTCGCGGCCGCGGCGAGGCGCTTGGTGCGTTCGGCGCGTTCCGCCCGGTCCATCGACAGTGCCTCGTGCAGCGCGTCGGTGGTGGCGCTGACGTCGAAGGGGTTGACGACGATCGAGTCGGGGCCCAACTCCTCGTACGCACCCGCCTCGCGGGACAGCACGAGGGCGCAGCCGTCCTCGGAGACGACCGGAATCTCCTTGGCCACCAGGTTCATTCCGTCGCGGATCGGGTTGACCAGGGCGACGTCCGCAAGCCGGTAGGCGGCCAGCGAGCGCGGGAAGTCGTCGTTCACGTGCAGGATCAGCGGCTGCCACGTGTCCTCGCCGAACTCGTCGTCGATCTCCTTCGCGATGCGCTGCACCGCGGCGGTGTACTCGCGGTACTCCGGGAGGTCGTGCCGCGACGGGTACGCGAACGCGATGTGCACCACGTTGCCGATCCATTCCGGGCGCGTGCGCAGCAGGTCCCGGTACGCGAGCAGGCCGCGCACGATGTTCTTGGACAGCTCGGTCCGGTCGACGCGCACGATCACCTTGCGGTCGCCGACCGACTCGCGCAGCGCGGCCAACCGCGCCTCGACGTCGGGCCGCGAGGCGCGCTCGCGCAGGAAGTCCGCGTCGGCGCCCAGGCCGTGCACGCCGATTGCGGTGGTGCGGCCCGCGTGCGTCACGGTCATCGCCGTACGGTCGACCTGCGCGCCGAGCACCTGCTCGCAGCAGTCCAGGAAGGCCCCGGCCCAGCGGCGGGTCAGGAAGGCGGCCCGGTCCGCGCCGAGCACGCCCTCCAGGACGGCTCGCGCGATGTCGTCGGGCAGCAGGCGGAAGTAGTCCGGCGGCGCCCACGGAGTGTGCGAGAAGTGGCCGATGCGCAGGTCGGGGCGCAGTCGCCGGAGCAACAGGGGGGTCAGCGTCAGGTGGTAGTCCTGCACGATGACCTGCGCACCTTCGGCAGCCTCGTCGGCGAGGGCCTGCGCGAACGCACCGTTGTACGCCTCGTAGGACGCCCACTCCTTGCGGAACCGCCCGTCGAACACCGGCTTGGTCGCGGTGTCGTAGAGCAGGTGGTGGATGAACCACAGCGTCGAGTTCGCTATGGCGTTGTACGCCCGGGCGAACGTGCCGGGGTCGATGTCGAGCATGTGCACGGCCAGGTCGCCGGTGTCGTGCCCCGCGAGGTCGAGGCGCCCGGAGGGGGCCTCGCGGGCCGCGGTGCGGTCGGCCTCGGACAGGGCCGCGCACACCCAGACCGCGCCGGTGCCCTGCCCCGCGGCCGACAGGCCGGAGACCAGTCCGCCGCCTCCGCGGTGGACGGACAACGACCCGTCGTCCTCGGTCCGGAAGGACACCGGACCGCGGTTGGACGCGACGAGGACCCGGGCGGCTGCGGTGTCAGAGCTCATGACTCCAACCGTAGCCACCCATCCGGTATGACAAACCCGCCGCGGTCCGGCCGCCGTGAGGTTGCCGCGATCTCGCCCCTGCTCGGAGCCTTCGGCGGAGGGGCTCCGGGGTCCGCCGGCGGCCCTCGGGGCGTGGCCTCGCGGACCCGGGATCCAGGCCTGCCCTCACCCCTGTCGTATCCAGGCCACGGTGATCCGCATCCCGTCGAACCGCCAGCCCGCGTCCGTCCGCACCGCCGTGCAATGCGTACGGAGCCCGCTCTGCTGATGAGGCGGCTCGCCCTCGCGCCAGAAGTACACGAGCTGATTGGCGGTGGCGGTCGCGCGGTCGCCGTCGAGGTGCACCAGGACGTCGCCGTGCACGTGCTGGGTCTCCACCCCCTCGATCGGGCTCTGCCGGAGGAACGCGACGATCTCCTCGATCCCGTGCAACTCGCCGGCCCGCCCGTGCACGACGGCGTCGGCCGCGAAGACGTCGCGTGCGTCGTCGTGGGCGCGCTCGTCCAGCAGATTGGCCAGGCGGGCGAACAGATCGGTGATGTCCAGGCGGTCGGACGCAAGCAGGGCGGGCGATACGGACGAGGCCGGTGCGACGTCGGTGGACGGCATGAGATCGCTCCTTCATTGGCGTGACCAACATTGGTTGCGCCAACACTATGTGAGAATGTTGGCGCTGCCAACACTCAACTAGGCTGGCGGCCATGGACGAGATCCCCCGACGCCTGACGGCGAAGCCGAGCTGGCTGATCAACCAGCTCTCCGTGCACTCCCGCCGCCTCGTATCGGACGCCTTCGCCGCGGCCGGCGCGCGCGGGTACCACTACCGGCTCCTCGCCGCGCTGCACGAGTCCGGGCCCGCGAGCCAGGCCGAGCTGGGCCGCCGCGGCCGCGTCGACCGCAGCGACGTCGTCGCCGCGATCAACGAACTGGCCGCGCAGGGCTACGTCGAGCGCACGCCGGACCCGGACCACGGACGCCGCAACAGGATCACCCTCACCCCCGAGGGCGCCCGCCGGCTTCGGGACATGGACGACGTCCTCGACCAGGTGCAGGACGACCTGCTCGGCCCGCTGTCCGCGGGGGACCGCGAGACCCTCACCCGCCTGCTCGGGCGAGTCCTCGCCCACCACGAACAGGGCTGACAGCCAGGCGGGTTCGTACGCCGGGCCGCTGACGGCCCGGCGAGTTCGTGCGCCCTCATCCCGCCAGTGCGGTCCGGTTGCGGTACTCCGGGATCGTGATCATCGGCGGGCGCTCATGGGCGGCGACATCGTGACTGCTCACCCGGAACCCTTCCTCGTCCCGCTCGAACTGCGCGAACACCGTGTTCAGGCCGCCCGCCCCCTTGCGGACCCGCCCGTCCCGGTGCAGGCGCTCCAGCACCGCCTGCCAGATCTCGCCCGCCATCCGGCCGAGCCCGGCCTCGTCCTGGTGGCTGTGCCGGCGTACGCCCACATCCACCTGCGCCATCGCGTCCAGCCCCACCGATTGCAGCGAGTCCACGAGCATCGCCGTCTCGACGCCGTACCCGCACGGGAACGGCAGGCGTTCGAGCAGGCCGCGACGCACCGCGTACTCGCCGCCGAGCGGCTGCACGAACCCGGCCAGTTCCGGCCAGTACATGTTCAGCAGCGGGCGCGCGACCAGTTCGGTGACCCGGCCGCCGCCGGCCGGCACGACGGTGTCGCCGATCTCCAGCGGGCGGTCGTACATCGCTTTGACCAGTTGGACCGAAGGGTCGGTCAGCAGCGGGCCGAGGATGCCCGACACGAAGTCGGCGGAGAACTCGCGCAGGTCGGCGTCCACGAAGCAGACGATGTCGCCGCTCGTGACCAGGAGCGAACGCCACAGGACCTCGCCCTTGCCGCGCAGCGCGGGGATGCGCGGCAGTATGTCGTCGCGGTGCACGACGCGCGCGCCCGCCCGCGCGGCGACCTCGCCGGTGCGGTCCGTCGAGCCGGAGTCGACGACCACCAGCTCGTCGACCAGCGGATACCGGTCCATCAGCTCGGTGCGGATCGTGCGGACGATGTCGCCCACTGTCGGCTCTTCGTCCAGCGCCGGCAGGACGACGCTGACCCGGCTCGCCCGACCGGACCGCTTGGCCTCCAGGAGCCTGGGCACCGGCCAGTCCGCGGCGGCCGAGGACCGTCGTTCCAGCCAGTGGGTCACCTCGGGCAGCACTGTCGCGTTCCCCTGTCGTTGCTTGTGGTGCGCGGGACATCGTCTCGCGTGTCGGACGCCGATGATCGACCGGCACCCGGTTCGGTTACAGTCTTGGTCACGAGATACGACGATCGCACGTCGGCTCGGACAAACGCGGAGCGGCCGCACGGTGACCCCCAGGGGTGATCGGCGGCACATCGCACCGCCATAGAGCTCATCCAGAGGGGCAGAGGGAACGGCCCGTTGAAGCCCCGGCAACCATCCGATCGGTACACCCATGTGCGCTGCACGCGGGGCCCCCGGCGGACTGGTGCCAAGTCCGGCCTGCGGGGACCCCCGTGGGGAAGATGAGGAGAGAGGCCCCATCGCCATGGCTGTGATCGCACAAACCCTGACCCTCGCCCCCGGCTCGTTCGGGTCCGCCGTCGCGCTCTCCTGCCGCGAGTGCGGCGAGCGCTACGAGCTCGGCCCCAAGTTCGCGTGCGAGTTCTGTTTCGGGCCGCTGGAGGTCGCATACGACTTCTCCGGCGGCGTGACCCGCGAGCGCATCGCGGCCGGTCCGAACAACATCTGGCGATACGCCCCGCTGCTCCCCGTGCCCGCCGACGTCGCGGAGCACCCCAACCTGAACCCCGGCTTCACCAAGCTGGTCCAGGCCCGCAACCTGGGCCGCGAGCTGGGCATCCGGGACCTGTACGTCAAGGACGACTCGGGCAACCCGACGCACTCCTTCAAGGACCGCGTCGTGGCGATCGCCGTCGAGGCGGCCCGCAACTTCGGCTTCACCACCCTTTCGTGCTCCTCGACCGGCAACCTGGCCGGCGCGGTGGCCGCCGCGGCCGCCCGCGCGGGGCTGCGGTCGTGCGTGTTCATCCCGTCCGACCTCGAGGCCGGCAAGGTGCTGACGGCCGCGGCGTACGGCGGCGACCTGGTGGCCATCGAGGGCAACTACGACGAGGTCAACCGCTTCTGCTCGGAGCTGATCGGCGACGCGGCGGGCGAGGGCTGGGGCTTCGTCAACGTCAACCTGCGGCCGTATTACGGCGAGGGCTCCAAAACGCTGGCGTACGAGATCGCCGAGCAGCTCGGCTGGCGGCTGCCCGAGCAGATCGTGGTGCCGATCGCGTCGGGTTCGCAGCTCACCAAGATCGACAAGGGCTTCCGCGAGCTGATCGAACTCGGGCTGGTCGAGGACACGCCGTACAAGGTGTTCGGCGCCCAGGCCGAGGGCTGCTCGCCGGTCTCGGCGGCGTGGAAGGCCGGGCACGACGTGATCCGGCCGGTCAAGCCGGACACCATCGCCAAGTCGCTGGCGATCGGCAACCCGGCGGACGGGCCGTACGTGCTGGACGTGTGCAAGCGCACCGGGGGCGCGGTCGAGGACGTCGACGACATCCGCGTGGTCGAGGCGATCAAGCTGCTGGCCCGGACCGAGGGCATCTTCGGCGAGACCGCCGGCGGTGTCACGGTCGGCTGCCTGAAGAAGCTGGTGGAGACCGGGCAGTTGGACCCGGCGGCCACCACGGTCGTCCTCAACACGGGCGACGGTTTGAAGACCCTGGACGCGATCGAGTCGACCACGGGCGCGACCGCGACCATCCGTCCCTCCCTTGAGTCCTTCCGAGAGGCTGGCCTGGCATGAGCGTTTCCGTGCGTATCCCGACGATTCTGCGTACCTACACCGGCGGCGCGGCCGAGGTGACGGCCGAGGGCGGCACGCTGTCCGAGGTGATCGAGTCGCTGGAGAAGTCCTACCCGGGCATCGCCGCCCGGGTGCTGGACGACCAGGGCAAGCTGCGGCGCTTCGTGAACGTGTACGTGAACGACGACGACGTGCGCTTCGCCGAGGGCCTTCAGACGGCCACGCCGGACGGCGCCAACGTTTCGGTCATCCCGGCCGTCGCGGGCGGTTGCTGATCCCCGTTCGGCAAGTCCGCCGTACGGTCTCGACCGTGCGGCGGACTTTTGCGTGGGGTGCCCGGCGAGCAATCCATGATCAATGCAGCGGGGCTCGGCATTCGGAACGAAGTGTTCCGTGCGGCAATCCCGCAGGTGCATCGGCGAATCCGGGGAAGCATGGTGCGTACAACCGCATTTTCCGGAGATTTCGCGGCAACGGCCCGACAATCCCGTGGCCGGGATCACATCCGAAATGCTCCGTTTGTCGCTTTTGATGCGGAGTGAAATGCGGTTTTAACTAGGAATTAATCAAAAACATCCGTTTTGTTCGTCCCGGATTTCTCGTCCGTTTGACCTGTTGCGTCGGGCACCCATCCGGATACATTCAGCCGCGGTCGGACGGTTCCACGTACTGGATCTGGTGCGCGGCAACAACTCGCGAACCTGCTTGCCCTGTGCTGACTTCACTCAGTCGGTCAAGAAGTTGCGATACGACCCGGAGCTGCGGCGCGCAGTTTCCGTGAAAGGGCCAGTAACAGGGGAGTTAGGAATGGCTCAGGGCACCGTCAAGTGGTTCAACGCGGAGAAGGGGTACGGCTTCATCGCGGTCGACGGTGGTGCGGACGTCTTCGTCCACTACAGCGCGATCCAGATGGACGGGTACCGGACGCTTGAGGAAGGACAGCGGGTCGAGTTCGAGATCTCGCAGGGGCAGAAGGGTCCGCAGGCGGACATGGTCCGTGTGACCGCCTGAGCCTGCACGGCTCTTCTTGTACTGCTCTTCTTCAGACGTCGCCGAGGCCCGGTTCCCCGTACGCGGGGGCCGGGCCTCGGTGCTGTGCGCCGGCGTGTCCGGCGCCGCGTGCCGGTGCGGTCGTCCCGGCGCGAGCGCCCCGGTACCGGGGGTCCGCTTGCACTCGACCTACCCGAGTGCTAATCATTGGCGTTAGCACTCTGGATGTGAGAGTGACAAAAGGACCGGGCAGACGAGGTCCGGAGGCCGTGGGGGAAGGATCCCCGCGGAGCCGGGTCGTCCGTCGCGGGCGTCGGCCCAGGTCCTCAGCATCCACCCCGTTCTGGGAGGACCTCACCACATGGCCAAGATCATCGCGTTCGACGAGGAAGCGCGTCGCGGCCTCGAGCGCGGGATGAACCAGCTCGCCGACGCCGTCAAGGTCACGCTCGGCCCCAAGGGCCGCAACGTCGTGCTCGAGAAGAAGTGGGGCGCCCCCACCATCACCAACGATGGTGTGAGCATCGCCAAGGAGATCGAGCTCGAGGACCCGTACGAGAAGATCGGCGCCGAGCTGGTCAAGGAGGTCGCGAAGAAGACGGACGACGTCGCCGGTGACGGCACGACGACCGCGACCGTCCTGGCCCAGGCGCTCGTACGTGAGGGTCTTCGGAACGTCGCCGCCGGCGCCAACCCGATGGCCCTCAAGCGCGGCATCGAGAAGGCCGTCGAGGCCGTCTCCGAGCAGCTGCTGAACCTCGCGAAGGACGTGGAGACCAAGGAGCAGATCGCTTCGACGGCCTCCATCTCCGCCGCCGACCCGCAGATCGGCGAGATGATCGCCGAAGCGATGGACAAGGTCGGCAAGGAAGGCGTCATCACCGTCGAGGAGAGCAACACCTTCGGCCTCGAGCTCGAGCTCACCGAGGGCATGCGCTTCGACAAGGGCTACATCTCGCCCTACTTCTCCACCGACCCGGAGCGTATGGAGGCCGTCCTCGACGACCCGTACATCCTGATCGTCAACAGCAAGATCGCCTCGGTGAAGGACCTGCTCCCGCTGCTGGAGAAGGTCATGCAGGGCGGCAAGCCGCTCGCGATCATCGCCGAGGACGTCGAGGGCGAGGCCCTGGCCACGCTCGTCGTGAACAAGATCCGCGGCACCTTCAAGTCCGTCGCGGTCAAGGCGCCGGGCTTCGGCGACCGCCGCAAGGCCATGCTGGGCGACATCGCCATCCTCACCGGTGGCCAGGTCATCAGCGAGGAGGTCGGCCTCAAGCTGGACTCCGCCGGTCTCGAGCTGCTCGGCCGCGCCCGCAAGGTCGTCGTCACCAAGGACGAGACGACCATCGTCGACGGTGCCGGCGACTCGGACCAGGTCCAGGGCCGCGTCAACCAGATCCGCGCCGAGATCGAGCAGTCGGACTCGGACTACGACCGTGAGAAGCTCCAGGAGCGCCTGGCGAAGCTCGCGGGCGGCGTCGCGGTCATCAAGGCCGGTGCCGCGACCGAGGTCGAGCTCAAGGAGCGCAAGCACCGCATCGAGGACGCGGTGCGCAACGCCAAGGCCGCCGTCGAGGAGGGCATCGTCGCCGGTGGCGGCGTGGCCCTGCTCCAGGCGTCCCAGGCCGCGTTCGAGAAGTTCGAGCTCGAGGGCGACGAGGCCACCGGTGCCGCGATCGTGAAGCTGGCCGTCGAGGCCCCGCTGAAGCAGATCGCGGTCAACGCCGGCCTCGAGGGCGGCGTCGTCGTGGAGAAGGTGCGCAACCTGACCCCCGGCCACGGCCTCAACGCCGCGACCGGCGAGTACGTCGACCTGGTCGCCGAGGGCATCATCGACCCGGCCAAGGTGACGCGCTCCGCGCTGCAGAACGCGGCCTCCATCGCCGCGCTCTTCCTCACCACCGAGGCCGTCATCGCCGACAAGCCCGAGAAGGGCGGCGCCCCCGCGGGCGGCGCGCCGGACATGGGCGGCATGGACTTCTGATCCGGTGACGGAGCAGTAGTCGTGCGCTGATGCCGTAGCCGGTGGGTCCTGCCGCCGGCGACGACAGAGGCAGCGAGACAAACGCCAAGGGCGGCACCCCAATCGGGGTGCCGCCCTTTGGCGTCGCGGGCACGGGCAACGCGGTCAGTTCGTGATCGTGACGCAGGGCAGCCCGACGCTGGACCCACCGCGGAAGCCCTCCGCGCAGAGCCGCGTGCCCGCGGGGAAGTGGCGTTGCGGGTACGCCTGGTCGCGGTACGTCCGGAACTTGGCGACGTCCTCCGTCTTGAGGTTGGCGCTCCAGCCGTTCGTGGTCCACACCCGGGCGGAGATCCGGTTGGGCTGGTTGGTGTTGGTGACGGACACCTCGACCCGGCCCAGGTAGGTGCCGATGTCGTACGTCTCGATGCAGACCGAGTGGTTGCACCACTTGCCGTCGGCCGCCGCGGGCGGGGCGGTGACGAAGGTACAACCGACCACTGCGGCCGCCGCCGAAACCCCGGTGACGATCTTGCGAAGAGTGCTCATGCCAAGATCAACGACCGCTTTGTCCCCCTGTCACGCCCGCCCCTCAAGGCCCGGCCGGGCACGAGCGTGCCCCACTCCCGGAACCTCCCGCACCTCCGGCGCGGTTGGGTGGGTAGGGGCCTCAGGCCACCGAATTTCCCGCCTCGTGATTCCCGGCACGAGCGCCCCGCACGCGGAAAACCTGTGGCCGGGGTTGCGGCGCGGCTTCTAGCATCGTGAACGTGCCTGCGGGAACTACGAGTTCCTTCAGTGTCTTTGGCAGACATCGCGCAGCAAACGCGAAGAGCCGGGTTCGAATCCCGAAAACGGGACCCGTGACCTGCCCGCAGGCACCCACGTTCCGCGCCCGGGGAACTGCGCGTCCGTACTGTGCCTTCACTTCGGGGGCGTCCTTTCAGATAGGAACCCAACGGACCCGCGACCTTCCCCGGGCGCTTTCTTGGAGTCGCCTGATGACCACACAGTCCTTGGATCTCGCAACGGATCTCGCAACCGATCTCGCGACGCGTGACGCCGCACGCGTCGTCGCCCGCTTTCTCGACACCGCGACGAGTGCGACCGGCCGCGCGACGTTCTACAACACCGCCGACGAGCAGTCCGCGCTGGAGCGTTCCGCGCACGCCGACATGGCCGCGCTCGACCGGCGCCTGTACGCGGGCCTGGTCGCGTCGCCGTACGTTCTCGACCGTGCGCGGCAGACCGGTGTCGCGTGCCTGCTTTCCGGCGGGGCGCCCGCGGTCGCGACCGCGGCCGAGGCGGAGGCCGCGGCCGAGGCGGAGGCCGCGGCGGTTCGAGCCGCGGTGGCGCGCCTGACCGTGCCGCGCATGCTCAACCTCTACGCGATGCTCGCCGCCGAGCGCGTCAACAACGCCCGCGCGCGCAAGCTGATCCTGCGTACCCTTGTCGGCGCTCCCGCGCTGGAGTCGTGGGCCGTGCGCTACCGGCGCAAGCTCGCCGTCGCGCTGCGGCACGCGTGGGGCGTGCGCACCGCCGGCATCGTGCGCGCCGTTCTCGTGCGCGAACTCGCGGGCGAGGAGCTGGATGCCAAGGAGCGCCGCATCATCGCCGCCGAGGTCGACCGCTGGGCGCCGGGGCGGGACCAAGCCGTCGTGCACGAGTGCGTCGCGTTCGTGCTGGGCGCCACCGGACCCTTCACGCGGCCTCAGCTGCGTGCGTACGCCGACGCGCGCGGTGACCTCGACGCGGGGCGGACGCTCCCGTACGAGACCCTCGAAGGTCTGCGCGGCCGCTTCCACCCGGGCCAACCCGCCTCGCGCGTAATGGAGTTGACGAAGGGTCGGCTCACGGCGGGGCAGCGGCTGGCCAAGCAGGCGCAGGCGGAGCGCGCGGGTGTGGAGGTCGACGTCGACTTCACGCACCACGACGCGGTGCGGCTGTACCTGTACGCGTACGAGCGCGGCATGAGCGACGAGGTCGCGGACGGGCTCGCCGAGCGGGCCCGCCGTACCGCCGCCGGGCTCGACCTCGCGGACCGGCGCGTCGCGCTCGTCCTGGACGGGTCGGGTTCGATGGCCGGTTCGGGCGAGCAGGCGCTGCGTCCCATCGCGGTGGCACTCGCGCTCCGCGACGTGCTGCGGCAGGCCGCGGGGGAGTGCCGCGAGGTGTGGTTCGGCGGCCGTGTCGGCGAGGACGGGCTCGTACGTCCGGCGGGTGACACCGCGCCCGCGTACGCGCTGCTCGACGCGCTGGCATGGGACGCCGACCTGGTGGTCGTCGTCGGCGACGGCTACGAGAACGCACCGGCTGGACGGTTCGCCGAAGTGCTGGCGTCGGCGCGGGACTTGGGTATCAGCACGCCTGTCGTGCAGATGACGCCGGTGCTCGCGGCCGACGCGGGCGGCGCGCGTCCGCTCGCGGCGGAGGTGCCGGTGGCCGGCGTCCAGCGCCTTGAGGGGCTCGAACTGACCGCGTGCAGGCTCCTGTTGGACGTCGAACCGGCCGCCGCCGTACGCGCGCTGCACCGGCTCGCCGGACTCGCGGGCGCGGCCGGTGTGGCGGGCGCGGCCGGCGTGACGGGCCCGGAGCTGACGGCAAAGACCGAACTGATCGCAACCGGCGTACCCACTGGCGTACGCCCCGACGTACCGGAGGAGGTGACCACATGAGGAACCCGCTGAAGCGCTTCCAGAGCACCATGGCCGAGTCGGCGACCGTCGGTGAACTCCTGTCCGGCGCCCGGCCCGGGCGCGTGCAGAGCGTCGGCCGAATGCAGGTGCTGCCGCTGCTCGCGGGCGACGCGCCGACCGCAGACCTCGGCGACCCCGCGTCGCTCGACATCTCGACCGGCGACTACGGCACGCTGTGCTTCGGCAACTCCGGGAGCGGCACGGCACTTGTACCGAGCCATCTCGCGGTCATGGTGTCGCAGGCCGCGCAGGACCACGCGATGCCGCGCGCCGCGCTGGTCAGGGCCGGAACGAAGCGGGACTACCGCAACGCCATGTGCATCCAGCAGTCGCAGGGCGGCCTCATCACTTCCGGCTCGCACCGGCTCGCGGTGCTGCCGCCCGCGCTGCGGGAGGCCGCGTCGCTGCTGCCCGAGAAGCCCGGGTACGACCGGCTGTGGCCGGCCGTCTCGCGGTTCAAGGCGTCGGCCGGGGTGCCGGGTTCGGCGGACCTGGTCCGCTTCATGAAGCACTTCGCGACCGAACTCGACTGCTTCACGGCCGAGTTCGAGTGCGTCGAGGACCAGATCGGGGCCGTCGTGCTGATGGATGGTGCGGTCGTCGGTGTGGAGCGCGCTCCCTCGCACGTCTACTGGCGTTCGATGTGGGAGCCGCTGATCCGGTTCTGCTATGGCGCGGAGGCGGTGCGGCGCGGCGTCGCCGGGGACGTACCGGCGGCCCCGTCGACGCGCGTACCGCTGACGCGGCCCGCGGCTCCGGCCGTCGCCGCTTCCGGTGGCGACGGAGCCGATGTCGTCGCGCTGCTCGCGGAGGCGGTACGCGACGCCGACACCCGCGAACAGCAGGCCGTCGAAACGGTCGCGCAGGCGACGGCGGACGAGTCGGTGGTGGTCGGGGTCGACGAGGCCATCGACCGTGTCGCGGTCGGGACGGTCGTCGGGGACGGTCTGATGGGGGCGTACGCCCTCGACGGGGACACGCCCGTCTACGCGTCGCTCACGGCGCGCGGCACGCTGGCTGCCTGACCTGACCTGGGAGGTCGGGGGCCGGGGACGACCTGGTCGGGACCGGGGCCTTGTCGGCCCGGGGCTCGACCAGGTCTTTCCGTATGCCCGCGTCCGCGCGCGCTCGCTCCGGAACCACCCCCGCACTGGCGCCCACGCAGGCTCCTGATTCGCGCCCGGCCACGGAACCACCCCGCCTTGGGTTCGCGGCCGGACTCGCATTCGCCCCACACTCCTCCCACGCTTGCCCCCAGCCCATGCGCTCGCCCAGCCCCCGCACCCAGCCCCCGCACCCGCCCCGGTGTAGTTCGCCGTACGAATTATCCGTTTTCACCGGTGTTATTCTGGCCCGATGGCTAAGCATGTCGAGGGCCCCATCGGGATCGTCCCCGCGTTGGTGCGCTCCACTTTTCTGGTGAACGGTGCGTACGCGGACGCGGCCCGCGAGCGCGGGCTCACCCCGCAGCAGGGGCAGTTGCTCTGCGTCCTGATGCAGCAGCCGTTCGGGATGGGCGAGTTGAGCGCGATGCTTGGGCTGGCCAAGTCCAGTCTGACCGGTCTGGTGGACCGGACCGAGCGCAATGGCCTGGTCAGGCGCGAGTCGGATGCCCGCGACACACGTGCGGTGCGCGTCGCGCTGACCGACGGAGGCGCCGTGCTGGCCGAGGAGTTCTACATGGACGCGTGCCGCCGGATCGACGACCTGGCCGCCGGGCTCGGTGCCGCCGAGCGCGAGACGCTGGCCGCGCTGCTGGGCCGGGTCGTGACCGACAACGAGGCACCCGTGGTGTTCCGGGAGCCCGCCGAGGGAGTCGCCGCGAGCGAAGGCTGAGGCGCGCCGGAGAAGGCAGGGCTTGTAGTTCGTACTACGAACTAATACAGTTCGTAGTACGAACTTGCCCGTTTTTCTCGTGGGAGTGAAAACATGCGCCGCACTGTCGTAATCGTCGGTGGAGGGTACGGAGGCGCCGCGGTCGCCAAGGCCCTGGAGTCCGAGGCACCCGAGGCCGAGGTCATCCTGGTCGACCCCCGCGACGCTTTCGTCAACGCCGCCGCCTCGTTGCGCGCCCTGACGCGGCCCGAGTGGGCCAACAACATGTTCTTCCCGTACGAGACCCTGCTCGGCCGCGGCACGCACCTCCGCGACCGCGCGGCCTCGGTGGACTCCCGTGGTGTCACCCTCGCCTCCGGCGACCGGGTCGAGGCCGACTACGTGGTGCTCGCGACCGGATCCGGCTACGCCTACCCGGCCAAGCCCGTCTCCGAATCCACCGCCGAGGCACTGGACGACCTGCGCCGCACGCACAAGGAACTGCGCTCGTCGGAACGGGTGTTGATTCTCGGCGCCGGGCCCGTGGGTCTGGAGCTGGCCGGGGAGATCAAGGAGGAATGGCCGCACAAGCACGTAACCCTGGTGGCCCCGGCCGACGAACTGCTCCCGGGCTTTGCGCCCGAGATGGTCGCGGATCTGCGTACCCAACTCGACGCGCTGGGCGTGGAGATACGCCTCGCAACGACCCTTCGGGCGACGCCGCCGACCGAGCCGGGACGCTCCGGCGCCTTCACCGTCACCACCACAGACGGTGCGGAAATCGTCGCCGACATCTGGTTCCAGGCCCACGGCGCAACCATCAACAGCGCCTACCTCGCCGACGGCAAGCTCACCGAGCTCACGCCCCAGGGCCGCGTGCCCGTCACCGAACTCCTCGCCGTGGTCGGGCGCGACGGCGTCCACGACAACGTGTACGCGGTCGGCGACATCACCGACGTCGCGGAGGCCAAGATGGCCGGGTACGCGATGCAGCACGCCGAGATCGTGGTACGGAACATCACCGCGCAGCTGAACGGCGAGGCGCCGTCGGCCACTTACCAGCCCCTCCCGTACCCGATGATCCTTCTGCCGCTCGGGTCCTCCGGCGGAGTCGGACAGCTCCCCTCGCCCCAGGGCCCGTTTGTCACGCCCGCGGAGACCGTCGTCGAGTACAAGGGGGCCGACCTCTTCACCGGCCGCTTCATCGGCCAATTCGGCCCCACCGCCTGAACCGCCCGAACCAGGAAGAAACCCGAGAGGGGTCCACCATCATGGAGTACACCCGCCTGGGCCGCAGTGGCCTGTCCGTCTCGCGACTCGTGCTCGGCACCATGAACTTCGGACCGCAGACTTCCGAGGCCGACAGCCATACGATCATGGACCGCGCCCACGAACACGGCCTCAACTTCTTCGACACGGCCAACGTCTACGGCGCGCGGCCGACCGGCGGCGTCACCGAGGAGATCATCGGCCGGTGGTTCGCCACCGGCGGCGGACGCCGCGACAAGACCGTACTGGCCACCAAGGTCTTTCTCCCGATGGGCGATTGGCCCAACGAACGGTACCTCTCCGCCCTGCACATCCGGCGAGCCGCCGAGGCGTCTCTCAAACGCCTGGGCACCGACCACATCGACCTCTACCAAATGCACCACGTGGACCGGGACACGCCGTGGGACGAGATCTGGGAGGCGTTCGACGTCCTGCGCCGGCAGGGAAAGGTGCTGTACTTCGGCTCGTCCAACTTCGCGGGCTGGCACATCGCCCAGGCCCAAGAGGCCGCCCGCACCCGGCACTTCCTCGGGCTCGTCGCCGAACAGTCCGTCTACAACCTGATGAACCGGTGGGTCGAGCTGGAAGTCCTGCCCGCGGCACGGACGTACGGGCTCGGCGTCATCCCGTGGTCTCCGCTCAACGGCGGAGTGCTCGGCGGCGTCCTCCGCAAGATCCGGAACGGCGAAGCGGTCCGGGGCGGTTCGGGACGCGGCGGGGACACGGTCGCCCGGCACCGCGAGACGATCGAGGCGTACGAAGCGCTCTGCGCGGACCTCGGCGAGGACCCGGCCGACGTGGGCCTGGCGTGGCTGCTGGCCCAGGACGGCGTGACCGGCCCGATCATCGGCCCGCGCACGGTCGGTCAACTCGACGGATCGCTGCGCGCCCTCCGCATCACCCTCGACGAGGCCACGCTCACCGAACTCGACAAGCTGTTCCCGCCGCCCGGCATCAACCCGGGCCGCCCCGCCCCCGAGGCCTACGCCTGGTAGCGGCCTACGCCTGGTGGTGGCCCGGCGCGGCGGCACGCGGCTCGCCGCGCCCTCGGCCGCGCGGCGGCTCAGCCCCTGGGCTTGCGCCGCCGCAGGCCCGCGGCGATGAGCCGGGATACGAGTTCCTTGCCGCCCACGGCTTCGGCGCCGAGGGCCACGGCCTGGTCGTAGAGCTCGGCGGGGACGTCGTAGTGGTCGCGGTCGAAGGCTCGTTCCGGGACGCCGAGGCGGCGGGCGAACTCGTGGAGTTCGTCGTACGAGACGTCGCTGACCAGGTGGGACCACATACGGCCCCGGCCGGGCCAGATGGGGCGGTCGATGAGTACAGTCACACGTCGATCCTGCCCGATCGGCGGGAGGTCGTGGCGGTTGCGGACAATGGACGGCATGGAAGAGGACGTCGTCGAGAGCGCGCTGCACACCGCGCGGGCGCTGGTGCTGAGGGATCTGGCCGCGTGCGGGGCCTCGGATCCGACCGTGGTGTCGGTGGTCGAGGACGCGGTGGCCGGGCGCCGGTGGTGGTGCCGGGAGTGGCCGGACGGGGCGGCGTACGCGCCGGGGCTCGTGGCGCAGGACGTACAGGAGGCGCTGGAGGAGGCCGGGGTGCGGTGGCCCTGGTGCCCCCGCCACGACGGCGGCGCCGACGCGCACCAGCTGTACATCGAGCCGGATCTGGGACCGGATCCGACGTGGGTGTGCGAGAAGGACGGTGCGGCGGTGGCGGGGCTGGGCGAGTTGCCGGCGGCGACTTGACGGCGAGCGGTCCGACGGCCCTGCGGCCGGTCACCGGACTGTGCGACCACGAGGACGTCAGCGAGGCCACGATCGGCAAGGTGGAGGGGACGGTGGGCAGCTAGGCATGTGCGCCCAAACGACCTTGCCGGGTCCGTATCTTGCGGGGCGGGTACCCGACTCCTGGGCGTAGGCCGCGACGATCCCGAGGCCACGGCCACCCTCGGCGGTGGCGTCCGCTTCGCGGGGGGACGGGAGTGCGGGGGAAGGGTCCCAGCACTTTAGGAGCGTACGGCGCACCGGAGTTGGAGCGTACGCCCAGACGCGGCGCCCACCGCGTCGGTGACGATCGTCGCTGACGACGACCATCGTGTCGTGGACGAGTTCGGGGCATGATGCCAACTGGTTCGAGCAGTTCGTCGCGTACGAGTCGGGCGCCGGCGTGAGTTCTTACAGCGGCGGCGGGAACGACGACGCGTGTGTGGAACTTGCCCGGCTGAGCGACCGCTTCGGGGTCCGGGACTCCAAGAAGCCCGAGGGAGGACACCTCGAACTCGGGCGGGACGCGTTCGTTCGGTTGCTGGACGGGGTCAAGAGGGATCGCTGAACCTCGTCCTCCAGGGGGCTCCTTGAGCTCCCGCAGCGGTGCCGCGAACTCCTCCCCTCGACGTTCCCCCTCTCCCGCGTTCCCGGACGGCGTTCCAGGGCCCGGAGTTTCCGCAGGTCAGGGGGCTGGGGACGTTCCAGCGTCCCGTGATCTCCGGCAACGCCGGCGGTCGGGACGAACCGTCGGACAAGCTCAGGGCATCCCGCGACGCCGCGTCGACTCGGTCCGACGGCGTACGCGGAACCGTCCACGACTTCGCCCGCAGGGGGACCTGTCATGTCCGCACGCACCACTCGCATTCGCCTGTTCGCCGCCACCACCGCCGCGTTCGCCGCCCTCGCACTCACCGCATGCGGCGGAGGCGATGACGATGCCAAGAACACCGGTGCGGGCGGCGGGTCGCCGGCGCCGGGGGCCTCCGTACCGGCCGCGCCCGGGACGGGCAGTCCGACGGCGGCTGCCACGGCCTCCGGTGGTCAGACCTCGCCGGAGCGGTCCGCGCCGACGGCCAAGGCCACGGCCGCATCCACAGGGGACTCCGCCTCCGGCGGCAAGCCGGGCAGCGGCGGCGGCAAGTCGACGGTGCCTCCGGCGCCCGGGGTGGACACCGGCGCCGTCCCGGCCTGCGACGGAGCCAACACCAAGACCACGGCCGCGGTGGTCGCCCGTCCGCTCAACCACATGCTCCTCACCGTCACCAACACCGGTTCGAAGAGTTGCGACCTGACCGACGGCTACCCCGCCGCGCGCTTCGGGGAGGCCCAGGCCGTACCGCCGGTCGACAGGAACACCACGCCCCAGTCGGTGCTGCGGCTGGCACCGGGGGAGTCGGGATATGCGGGTGTACGCCTGTCTTCCGCGGAGGAAGGCAGCGGCGAGAACGGCTACACGGCGGAGACGCTGACGATCCCCTTCGAGAACGGCACGATCGCGAAGGTGTCCCTCCCCGCCGAGGGCGTGTACGTCGACAGCGCGCTGCAGGTGACGTACTGGCAGGCCACCGTCGACGACGCGCTCAACTGAGCGTCCGGCGCTGTGCGGTCGGCTCCGCTCCCGGCCCTCGGCGAGCGGCGCTCGGTTCCCGGCCCTCGGCTCCCAGCCTTCGACTCCCAGCCTTCGACTCTCAGCTCTGCTGGCGGGGGATGGCCCCTTCGAGGCGTTCCAGCTCCGTGCGGAGGTTGTGGCGCGCGGCCTCTTCGTAGCGGGCGTAGCCGAGAGGCGTGTGGAACAGCTTCGGCAGGGCCAGCAGGTCGCGGAGGACCGCGGCCCGGGCGCCTCGGAAGGCTTCCTCCGGGACGAAGGCGTACTCCTCGCGCACGGCGGCGGCGTACGCGTCGTAGTGGTCGCGGTCGGTGGCGAGGATCGCGAGGTCCGCGTCGCAGAGCACCGCCGCGTTGCGGTCGCCCTCGGACGGCGCGTGCTCGGCGGTGACGCGTACGAGGCGTGCGGTCTCGGCGACGAGTTGGTCGGAGAGGCCCGCCTCGCTGAGGGCGCGCTCGGCGAGCCGTGCGCTGCGCTCCTCGTTGTCCGCGCGAGCGGGGTCGTACACCGCGTCGTGGAACCACGCGGCGAGGCGTACCGCATCGGGGTCGTCGGCGTCCTGCGCCAGTTCGTCGACCAGTTCGAGTACGGCGAGAAGGTGTCCGGTGGCGTGGTAGCGCCGGTGCGGCTGCGAGTACCGGCCGATCAGATCCTCGCCGACGGCGGTGGCCGTGTCGCCGGAGTCCCCGACGAGACGGGCCCAGCGTTCCTGCAACGTCATGGTGGCGGTCTCCTGGATGCGTTCCACACGCTCAGCATGCCAGCCGGAGTCCGCAAAACCGGGGATGACGTGGCGTACGAGAGTGGCGTACGGGCTGGTCGGCCCAGAGGCGGCGGAATCCCGTGTCGTCGTCCGCTGCCTTGTGACCAGTGCTGTGACCGGAAAGGTTCACCGGTTCCCGGCGCCCGGCACCCCACCTCGCCGCGTTGCAGACCCTCGCGAGTACGACCGAGTACGAGCTTCGGGCCTGCGCCTTGCGATGCACGGCACCGAACACCGGGAACCGGCAAACCTTCCCGGCCACAGCACTAGGCTTTCCGGCGCAACAACGGGGTGACGACGGCGGGACGCCTAGGGGTGGGGATCATGCGCGGTTGGTCGGTGCGGTCGAGGGTCGGGGCGGTGGTCGCGGCGATCGTGGTCGCGGCGGGCGCGGCGGGCTGCGGTTCGCAAACGGCGTCCGGCGGTGGCGGCAACGTCGCCGCTGCCGCCCTGTCGCAGGCGAGGCAACAGCTCAAGGAGGCGCCTACGGCGCGGCTCGTCGCGCGCATCAAGGACGGCACCAAGATGGGCGTGCCCGGCGAGGTGACCGCCGAAGGCGTCCTGGACATGGCGAACCTTCAGGGGCGCGTCACCTACCACTACGTGTCGATGGGCAAGACCGCCGAGATGCTGCTCCTTTCCGACGCCATGTACGTGAAGCTCCCCGAGCCCAAGGACGGCAAGGCCTGGGTGAGGGTCGAGGGCATGTCGGGCAAGGCCATGTTCGAGGGCATGGACCCCGACTCGGTGGGCGAGTCCCTCGACTCGTTCGGCACTGCGCTGCGGGAGGGCGGCTCGGGGTCGGGGACCGCCGAGCGCACGTTCACCGAAACCATCACGGTGGATCAGCTGCGCGACCAGCTCGGCGCGACCAACGACGCACCGGTGGTCGAGATGCTCTCGGAGATGAACGTGACCTCGATGACCGGCACGTTCGTCGTCGGGGCCGACGACGCCCTGAAGCGGATGTCCATTGCCTACGGCGACTTCATGACGATCGAGTTCTCGGACTTCGGCGCTCCCACCGGTGATTTGACGCCGCCGACCGACGATCAGGTCCTCGTACAGCAGCAGCCGCAGCTGTGACCTGACGCGGGGAGCGGGAACGAGGAACTACAGGGCTACCCGGCGAAGTTGGCCGCCTCCGGCCCCGGCTC
Organism: Streptodolium elevatio; assembly: GCF_040649515.1. GTDB lineage: Bacteria > Actinomycetota > Actinomycetes > Streptomycetales > Streptomycetaceae > Yinghuangia > Yinghuangia elevatio. Next base: position 64,357 of record NZ_JBEZFP010000026.1, on the reverse strand, counting down.
AGGTCCCCGGCCAGGCCCCGACTCCTACTCCAGTTCGGGTGGCAGCGGGCGGCTGTGGACGACGGCGAGGGTGGAGACGGCGCGGGTCAGGACGACGTACAGCCGCCGCAGTCCCTGGGGTTCGGCCTCGACGATGGCGGTCGGCTCGGCGACGGCGATGTGGTCGAATTCGAGGCCCTTGGCGAGGCTCGCGGGGACGAGGCTGAGACGCGCCGCCTCGGCCTCGGGGTCGTCGTCGCCCAGGATCCGGTGGCGCAGCCCGGCGTCGCGCAACGCGGCGGCGAGCGCGGGGATTTGCGCGTCGGCGGCGATGAGGCCGACGGAGCCTTCGAGTTTCAGCAGGTCCGAGGCCTCGTCGGCGGCGGCTTTGTCCACAGCCTGTGGATCGACGGTGTGCACGGCCAGCGAGCCGGGGGCCTCGCGTACCGAGCTCGCGGGAGCCAGGCCAGGCGCGATGTGCGGGAGCAGTCGGCTCGCGAAGTCCAGGATCTCGCGCGGCACCCGGAAGCCCCGCGTCAGTTCCGCCAACCGTGCGTCCGTACGCCCGAGATGCCGCAGTGTCGTCGGCCAGTCGGTGGCCGCCCACGGGGTCGTGCCCTGGGCGATGTCGCCCAGCACCGTGGCCGAGCCGGTCGAGCAGCGGCGGCCCACCGCGCGGCACTGCATGGCGGAAAGGTCCTGCGCTTCGTCCACAACCACATGGCCGAGGCTGGGGGTACGCGCCACCAGGTCCGCGGCCTCGTCCACAAGCACCGCGTCGGCGGCCGTCCATTTGGCCGAGCCGACGCCGCGCGCGGGCTTTGTCCACAGGATCAGCGCCTGCTCGTCGGCGGTGAGCACGCCGTCCGCGCACGCGGCGAGGAACTCCGCGTCGGACAGCAGGCGCATCACCAGCTTCGCGGGGTCCACGGCCGGCCACACCGCGTTCACCAGGTCGCGGACGGGACGCGAGCGGGCCACCGAGTCCTGCACCCGGTCGTCGGGCGACTCCCCGGCGCGCTCCATCTGCACGAGGACGGCGTGCGCGAGGCGCTGGTGCAGCATGTCGCGGGCCGCGCCGTACCGCACGTCGCGCGAGCGCAGGCCCGCGACGACCTCCTCGACGTCGTACGACGGCACCCGCCACCGCCGCGAGCCGCGCACCACGAGCAGCGACTCGGCCGGCGCGTCGACGACCCCCGACCACACCGCGCGCCGCAGCACCTCGGCCATGCGCGCGTCGCCCTTGAGCCGCCCGGCCTCGGGGCTGTCGGCGGCCTTGACCGGGACGCGGGCGACCAGGTCCTCGACCGTGGTCTGCCCGACCTCGACCTCGCCGAGCGCCGGAAGGACCTGCTGGATGTAGTCGAGGAAGGAGCGGTTCGGGCCGACGACGAGGGTGCCGCTGCGGTGCAGGCGCTCGCGGTGCGCGTACAGCAGCCAGGCGACGCGGTGCAGGCCGACGGCGGTCTTGCCGGTGCCGGGGGCGCCCTGCACGCAGACGGTCTCGCCGAGGTCGGCGCGGACGATCTCGTCCTGCTCGGGCTGGATGGTCGCGACGATGTCGCGCATCGGGCCGACGCGCGGGCGCTCGATCTCGGCGGCGAGGATCACGCTCTTGGCGTCGTGCTCGGCCGCGTCGGTCAGGTGCTCGTCCTCGAACGCGGTGAGGGTGCCGCCGGTCCAGCCGAAGCGGCGGCGCAGTTCGACGCCGAGCGGGTCGATGCGGGTGGCGCGGTAGAACGACCGCGACACGGGCGCGCGCCAGTCGACGACCATCGGGTCGCCGTGGTTGTCGTGGACGTGGCGGCGGCCGATCCAGAAGCGTTCGAGCGGTCGGGACGGGTCGGCGGCCACCTCGACGGGTGCGGTGCCGGTGGCGACCTCGGGGGCGTCCGCGAACCGGCCGTCGATGCGGCCGAAGAACAGCGGGGTGTCGGCGAGGTCCGCGAGGGCCGCGATGCGGTCCTGGATGAGGCTGTGCACCAGCTTGTTGGACACCTCGTTGCCGCCGACGTCGGTCAGGTCGAGGGCTTCGGTGTCCTCGCGCATGCGGCGCAGGGCCGCGCGGGAGGCGTCGAGATGGGCGCGCTCGGCGGCGAGCGCGGGGTCCGGATCGGGGGCGGGGGAGGCGGGTGTGCGGGCGTCGAAGGACGGGTCGGCGGCGTACGCGGACATGAGACTCCGAAGTGCGTGGGCGGCTTCCTGCGAGGAAGAGGACGCCGACCGATTCCGACCGGTCGACGTGGCCGGCGCCCAACCCCTAGGGGTAGTGCGGTTACGCGGCAGCGGAATCGGCCACCCTAAACCCGGCCGAACGTCATGTTCAACCCGACTTTTCACCCCGAGGCGGTCGGGACCCTGTCATCCCCGCGGGCTACCCGGGGACGCGACCCGGTACGGACGCGCCCCTTATGTCGGAAAACTTAGCGTTGACGACATGGCAACCACACTCCGCACCCCGACCCGGCAGACCGCCCGGGTCCCCGCCGCCCGCGGCGTGGCCCCGGCCGTCCGCACCACCCCCGACCCCCGCCCCGGCGCGCTCGCCAGGACCGGCCGCATCGCCGCGGGCACCGCCCGCGGCATCGGCATCTTCGCGGTCACCACCGCAAAGGTCGTCCTGCTCGGCAAGCACGGCATCGACTGACCGGCCCTCGCCGCAGTCCCAATGGCCACCCCGATCCGGGGCGGCCATTGATCGTGTTCCGGGTTGCCTCGGCCCCGCCGCGCCTCAGCGCCGTCGGGCCGTGACGAGCAAGTACTCCCAGGTCAACACCGGCGAGTCCCCGTCGAGCCGGAACTTTTCCGGGAGTTCGGCGAGTGCCTGGTCGAGCGCCGCGACCTTCTCCGGATCGTCGGCGATGTTGCGGTACACCGCGATCGTCGGCCCGTAGTTGGCTTTGAAGTAGTCGCGGAACTCCTCCGGCCCGCCGAAGTGGCCGACCGCCAGTTGCCGCCGCTCCGCGCTGAAGTCCTCGACCCGGTCGCCGAGCAGCGCCCGTACGTGGTCCGGGTCGCCCCACAGCGGCGGCGGCTGCGCGCCGGGCGGCGGCGGGGCGGCGTACGGCTTCATCGTGGCGAACATCTGCCCGATGAACCCCTGCGGGGTCCAGTTGGTCAGCGCGATGCGGCCTCCCGGCTTGCACACGCGTACCAGCTCGTCGGCGGTCGCCTGGTGGTGCGGCGCGAACATCACGCCGACGCACGACATGACGGCGTCGAACTCGGCGTCTCCGAACGGCATGTCCTCGGCGTCCGCCTGCCGCCACTCCAGTTTGGCGCCCGCCGCCTCGGCCTGGCTCCGCCCGACCTCCAGCAGTTCCGGCGTCAGGTCGGACGCCACGACCTCGGCACCGGCGAGCGCCGCGGCTGTCGCGGCGTTGCCGGATCCGGCCGCCACGTCGAGCACCCGGATGCCGGGCGCCGCTCCGGCGGCCGCGGCCAGCTCGGGGCCGAGTTCGGCGATGACCTCGGTGGCGACGGCCGGGTAGTCGCCGAGCGCCCACATGGCGCGATGCTTGGCTTTGAGGGCGCGATCGGCTTCTCGCGCCGCATCGCTGCCCGAAATGTCGGTTTCTTTCATGTTGGGTACCTTCCCCCCAGGGAACGTGTGACTCCTCGCCGCGCGAAGTCGCTCGGGCCCGCCCCGCACTCCTCGTGTGGCACGGCACCCCCGTCCGGTTCGAACGGCAGGCGCCAACTCGGCAGTGCCCTGCGGCAGTTCACCGCGGCCTCAGGCAATCCAAGCTAGAAGGCACGCCCCCGGCCGCCTAGTACAGGATCTGTACCGCCCGTCGGGCAAAGGCGCTGCGCCCGCCCGCGGCGTAGCCGTACGCTCGCCACCATGGGCGCTTCGTACTATCAGTTCTGCCCCGTCGCCAAGGCCATGGAGCTGCTCGACGAGCGCTGGACGCTCCTGATCGTGCGCGAACTGTGCGCCGGCAGCGAGCGGTTCAACGAGGTGCGCCGCGGAGTGCCGCGCATGTCACCGACGTTGCTGTCCAAGCGCCTGACCCACCTGACCCGCGCCGGCATCGTGGAGCGTGTCGTCGACGGCACCGACGTGCGGTACGTCCTCACCCCCGCCGGCCACGAACTCCGCCCGGTGGTTGAGGCGTTGAGCATCTGGGGGGTCCGCTGGATCGGCGAACTGGGCGATGCCGACCTCGACCCCAAGCTCCTGCTCTGGGACATGCGCCGCAGCGTCGACGGCGACGCCGTCCCCGCCGGCCGCCGCACCGTCGTGCGCTTCCGGTTCCCGGACGTCCCCGCGCGCGCCCGCGACTGGTGGCTGGTCATCAGCGCCGGCGACCCCGGCGCCGCCGACGCGGACCTGTGCGACGCCGACCCCGGCTTCGAGGTCGACGTGACCGTGACGTCCGGCCTGCGCCGCCTGGTCGAGATCTGGCGCGGCGACCTGCGCTGGGCGGATGCGCTGCGCGCCGGCGACATCGACGTGCACGGCCCCGAGGACATGCGCCGCGGGCTGCCCGGCTGGTTCACCCTCCCGGGATTCGCCGCGGTGCCCCGCCCGGCCTGAGCGGGGAACCGCCGGCGAGCACTACGACCGCAGGTCGTCCGCGTCGACGATCTGGTACGCGTACCCCTGCTCCGCCAGGAAACGCTGCCGGTGCGCCGCGAACTCCTGGTCGATCGTGTCGCGCGCCACCACCGAGTAGAACCGCGCCGCCCGGCCGTCCGCCTTGGGCCGCAGCACCCGGCCGAGGCGCTGGGCCTCCTCCTGCCGCGACCCGAACGACCCGGACACCTGGATCGCCACCGCCGCCTCCGGCAGGTCGATCGAGAAGTTCGCGACCTTGCTGACCACCAGGACCGAGACCTCGCCCTGCCGGAACGCCTCGAACAGCCGCTCCCGCTCGGTGTTGCGCGTCTCGCCCTTGATCACCGGCGCGTCCAGCCGCTCGCCCAGCTCGTCGAGCTGGTCGATGTACTGGCCGATCACGAGCGTCTGCTCGCCCGCGTGCCGGGCCACCAGCTCGCTGGTGACCCGCGTCTTGGTCTCGGTCGTCGCGCAGAAGCGGTAGCGCTCCTCCGGTTCGGCCGTCGCGTACGCGAGCCGCTCGGCGTCCGTCAGCGTGACCCGCACCTCGACGCAGTCCGCCGGGGCGATGTAGCCCTGGTTCTCGATCTCCTTCCACGGCGCGTCGTAGCGCTTGGGGCCGATGAGCGAGAACACGTCGCCCTCACGGCCGTCCTCGCGTACGAGCGTCGCGGTCAGGCCGAGTCGGCGGCGCGCCTGGAGGTCCGCGGTGAACCGGAAGATGGGGGCGGGCAGCAGGTGGACCTCGTCGTACACGATGAGGCCCCAGTCGCGGGAGTCGAACAGCTCCAGGTGCGGGTAGACGCCCTTCCGCCGCGTCGTGACCACCTGGTACGTCGCGATCGTGACCGGCCGGATCTCCTTGCGCGTGCCGCTGTACTCGCCGATCTCGTCCTCGGTCAGCGAGGTGCGCTTGACCAGCTCGGACTTCCACTGCCGCGCCGAGACCGTGTTGGTCACCAGGATCAGCGTGGTCGCCTTCGCAGTGGCCATCGCCGCCGCGCCGACCAGCGTCTTGCCGGCGCCGCAGGGCAGCACGACCACGCCGGAGCCGCCGTGCCAGAAGCCCTCGACGGCCTCCTTCTGGTACGGCCGCAGCGTCCAGCCGTCCTCGGCGAGCTCGATCGGGTGCGCCTCGCCGTCGACGTACCCGGCCAGGTCCTCGGCGGGCCAGCCCAGCTTGAGCAGCACCTGCTTGATCTGCCCGCGCTCGGACGGGTGCACCGCGACGCTGTCCGCGTCGACCCGGTTCCCGACCAGCGGGGCCATCTTCTTGCTGCGCAGGACCTCTTCGAGCACCGCCCGGTCGGTCGTGGTCAGCACCAGGCCGTGCACGGGGTGCTTGGCGAGGGTGAGGCGGCCGTACCTGCCCATGGTCTCGGCGACGTCGACCAGCAGCGCGTGCGGCACCGGGTAGCGCGAGTAGCGCAGCAGCACGTCGACGACCTGCTCGGCGTCGTGCCCGGCCGCGCGGGCATTCCACAGCCCCAGCGGCGTGAGGCGGTACGTGTGCACGTGCTCCGGCGCGCGCTCCAGTTCGGCGAACGGCGCGATGGCCCGGCGGCAGTCGGCCGCGGCCTCGTGGTCGATCTCCAACAGGAGCGTCTTGTCGGACTGCACGATGAGCGGGCCGGTTGTCGGCTCTGCCACGCGGGGCCTCTCTTACGGCGAATGGGGGACTCCCAGTGTGAACCACCCCGGGGACCACTGTGTTCCGGTCGGCTGCGCCCGCCCGGACCAACCGGCCGAAAACCGCTCCGCATCGCCGATATTCACCCGGGGAAGCAGCCCTACGGAACCGTACTGCGCAGGGATGAGCGCAAGACCCCTCCTTGAGGAGGAACCACGGTTCGGTCCGGCGCTCCTACCCTGATATTCAATGGCCATTTTTCCGCCGCTGCCGGGTGTCCCCGGTGCCCCCGCGGCTTCCGAGTCCGGCCCTGCGCTGCGTACGCACGGGCTGACGCGCGACTACGGTCGCGGCACCGGCGTGTTCGGTGTCGGCCTCGCCGTGCCCCGGGGGAGCGTCTACGGCCTGGTCGGGCCGAACGGCGCGGGGAAGACGACGCTGCTCTCGCTCATCAGCGGCATGCGGCGGGCCGACGCGGGCGAGGTGGACTTCGGGGTCCCGCAGGACCGGGTGGCGGTGTGCACCGACGTCCCCGAGTTCGAACCCTGGCTGAGCGCCGCCGAAGTGGTCGAATTGGCCGGACGGCTGGTCAACCCGGACCTGCGCCCGGAGTGCGTCAAGACCGCGCTGCACCGCACGGGGCTCGTCGAGGCCGCGGACCGCAAGGCCGGGTCGTTCTCGCGCGGCATGACGCAGCGCCTCGGCCTGGCCGCCGCGCTGGTCGCCGAGCCGGACCTGATGATCCTCGACGAGCCGACGTCGGCCCTCGACCCGCGCGGCCGTGCCGAGGTCCTGGACCTGGTCGCCGGCATGCGCGGCCGGACCACGGTCGTCTTCTCCAGCCACATCCTGGCCGACGTGCAGCGCGTGTGCGACCAGGTCGGCGTGCTGCGCGCGGGCCGCCTCATCTACCAGGGCCCGGTGGCCGAGCTGGTCGCCGAGCACATGCGGCCGACGTGGCTGATCCGGCTGCGCGACGACGGTGCCGCGCTGTGCCGCACGTTCGCGGCCGAGGACTGGGTCGTGCGGGTGTCGTCGGTACGCCCCGGCCTGGTCCGCGTGCAGGCCCGCACGGTCGACGAGGGCGAGCGCAACATCCTCGGCGTGCTGGACCGCAGCGCCGCGCGCGTCATCTCGGTCGGGCCCGAGGAGTCGGACCTGGAGAGCGCCTTCCTGTCGATCACCGGTGCGGCCCGATGAGCGAGCGCAGCGTGAGCCGGCTGAGCGCGGCCGGACGCGCCGGGACCAGAGCCGCGGCCAAGGCGGTCGCCGAGCAGGCGCGCGGACAGGCCCATGGGCCGGCCCCCGGGCAGGCGCGCGGACCCGCACGTACGGCAGAGGCCGCGAGGCCGCGCGTACGTCGGCCGCTGGGCCTGTGGCGCCTCGAAGTCCTCCGCGTCACGCGCACCCGCCGCTGGCTGCTCCTGCTCATCGCCTTCCCGCTGCTCGGCGCGGCGGGGCCGCTCGTGGTGCGGCACCTGGACCGCATCCTGGAAGTACTGGGCGCGGACGGGGCCAACCCGCCGGACGACATGGGCGCGCCCGAGGGCATGGCCGCGTACGTCTCGGCGTCCGGGCAGATCGGCCTGTTCGTCGCGCTCGGCATCGCCGCGGCGGCGCTCGCCGTCGACCACCGCCCCGGACTCGCCGCGTTCTACCGCACCCGGACCCGCCAGGCGTGGGACCTGGTCGTGCCGCGCTGGACGGTGTGCGCGGCGGCCGTCTGCATCGCGAACACGGTGGCCACGGGCATCGTGTGGGCCGAACTGCGCTGGCTCTGGGGGCCGGTGCCGACCGACCGGATCCTGTACGGCGCGTTGTTCAACACGCTCTACCTGCTCATGGCGCTGGGCCTGGTCGCGGGCGCCTCGGCGTTCCTGCGGCGGCCCGTGGCGCTGTTCGGCGCCGCGCTCGTGGCACTCGTGCTGTCGCCCCTGCCGCGGCTGTGGAAGCCGATGCGCGACTGGGAGCCGTCGTCGCTGGGCGGCGCGGGGGTCGAACTCCTGGAGAACGCCTCGCCGGGCGAGTTCGTACGGCCGGCGATCGTGGCGGTGCTGGTCACGCTGACGATGCTGTCCCTCGCGGTGTGGCGGGTCGGCCGCCGCGAGATGTGACGTGCGTGCCGGGCGGACCGCCCGGCACGTGGCTGTGGGGGCGCCGGTCGACGGTTGTCGTTCGGCGGTGACGGCGTGACGGCGTGACGGCGTGGGCGACTAACGCTCAGCGGCGGCGGCGCCGCGATTGCCGCTCACTGGTGGCGGCGTCGCGGTGACTACTTGGCGGTGTCCGCGCCGGTTTCCGTGTCGGCGGCGGCATCCGCGACGTCGACGGCTTCGACGCCGGTGATGCGGTGCAGCGGGTAGGTGTGCAGCTCCCCGGCGGTGTGCTCCTGCGCCGTGACGTACCCGCCCTCAAGGCCGAGCGGCACGATGATGCGCTGCGTGGCCCGGCCCTCGCGCGTGACGTAGCCGATCCACACCGGCCGCCGGTCCGCCAGCGCCGACTGCAGCGCGAGCAGCGTCTCGGCGGCGGAGGTGCGCGGCAGTTCGGCGGGCGCCTCGCCGTTGCCGAGGCCTCGCGGGCGGCTGACCGCCGCGCGGTCCCCGGCCCGGATCGTGCTCACCGCGGCGGAGATCAGGCTCGCACTCGGGGCGGGCGGCTCGCCGGTCACGCGCGGCGGCAGCGACCTGGGCGGCGTACGCCGGGCGTCGGGCCGCGTCACCACGACGTCGCCGGTCGCGGACTCGGCCATCGGCGCGTACCCGAGGGTGCGCAGGGCCGACAGGACCGCGTCGGGAGCGCCCTCGGCGGCCAGCACGGTCGGGGCGAGACGCCGCATGCGCAGCCCGGTGGCGCGGCGGTCGGCGAGCAGTTCGCTCAGCACCGACTCGTCGTCGCAGCGCAGGTACGCCGATGCGGCACCCACCCGCAGGCGTCCGTGCCGCCGCGCGATGTCGTCCACGAGGTAGGTGAGCGGCTGCGGTACCGGCGTACGCGAATGCGTCGCGAACAACCGGTGCAGGTCGGCGGCGGTCCGCCCGGAGTCGAGCGCGCGGCGGATGGACGGCTCGCTGAACCGGTACACGGTGGCGCCGCCGGTCGACTCGATGTCGGCTGCCATGTGCAGTTCCTGGGCGAGTTCGACCACGAGCGGGCCGGGCGCGACGGCGGTCAGGTCGGCCTGGAGCAGCACGTGGTCCAGCGGAACCGGGAGCAGCGGCGCGAGCGCCTCGGCCGCGGTGTTCAGCTCGCCGTTCAGCAGGGCGCGGCCCGCGCCGCCGATGGCGCCGCGCCCGGTGACCCCCAGCAACTCGGCCTCGACCAGCGTGCGGTCGGCGAGTTCGGAGCGCAGCCGCGCGGTACGGACCGGGCGGTGCCAGGCCAGGTCGGCGAGCAGGTCGGCGGCGGGTGCGGAGGTGCCGGGCGGCAGGTCGGCCAGACGGCCGAGCAGCGCGTGGCGCACCTCGGGGGCGGTGGTGCGGTCGATGCCCGGACCCAGGGCGTTGACCGGCCTGTCCTTGTCGTCGCGCGTGCCGACCAGGCCGGGCACGCGCGTGGTCTCCAGCCAGACGCCGGCCAGGGCCGCCCAGCGCTCCGCCACGGGCCGGGCCCGCCACACGTCGTAGGCGGGAGTCGGCAGCCACTGCTCGTCGGGTTCGCCGTCGCCCGCGACCAGACCGGTCGCGTACGCCAACTCCAGCCACACCGCGGCCTCGGCCTCGGGGACGTCGAGGGCCGCGGCGACGCGCTTGAGGTCGCGTACGCCCAGGCCCCCGGCGCGCAGCACGGGGGGCCCGCCGGTGCTCCACAGTTCGAGCAGCTTCTCGACCTGCCGCACGGCGGTGAACGCGGCGCCCGCGGCCGCGGCGTCCACAGCCTGTGGATCACGTGGCGTCGTCGCGATGTCCGGCGGCGTCGGCTCCAAGGCCCGGTGTACGCGCCCGCCGCGCAGCACGAGGGCGAGTTCGCGCGGCAGGACGACGGTCTGCGGGCCCGCGGGCACGAGCAGCCCCCGAGCGAGCAGCCACTCGACCGGGCTGTTGGCCTCGTCGGCGCGCACCGGCCGGTCGGCGCCGCGCACGCTGCCGGTGGGCGGTCCCCACACCAGTTTGTCGAGCACTTCGAGCGCGGCGGGCGGCGCCTGGGTCAGCAGGGCGGCGACCGCCTTGTGGTCGCCGAACATGCCGGCCATCGCGGCGATCGCGCCCACCGCATCGGCGGTGGGCGGCAGACCGAGGTCGGCCAGCACCTCCTGCAACCGCGAAGGACCGGTCGCGCCGAGCGCCACGGCCAGCGGCGGGCCGAGCCCGGCCGGTGCGGTGCCGGCGAGGTCGCGCACGGTGCGCACGACGCGCAGCGACGACGTGGGCCCCCACAGGAGGGCGCGTACGCGCAAGGTCTCGACCGCGGCCGCGAGCTGCGGCACGTCGCCGACCAGCTCGCACAGCGCCTCGTACGCGAACCCGTCCGGCAGCACGACCGCGGCGTCCACAACCTGGAGGGTGAACCGGTCCAACCGCTCCAGAACGCGCGCGACCGATGCGCGCGTGGTCGCCCGGGTCGCCAACTGCGTCAGGTCGACCGGCACCGGCGTGGTCAGATCGGGCCGCGCGCGGAGCAGCAGCGCGATCTCGTCGTCGCCGCGCCCGCGCAGATCCTCGGCGAGCGTGCGCGGCGGCGCGCTCCCGCCGGGCGTACCGGCGGGTCTGTCCGGGGGTCTGTGGGTCGACATGGTCATCCCGACAACGTTAGCCGCTCACCCTGCCGCACCGACCTGCGGAGCGGCACCACCGCCGCGGGCTGCGGGGCTCAGGGGCCGTCGCGTGGTCGACGGGTCGGACGGGTTGACGGGTCTCCGGGCCGGACGGGACGACGGGTCGACGCGACGTCGGCTCGTCGGTTCGTCGGCGAACAGGCGTTCCCGAGTCGTGGTGTTCCTGCGTCGTGGTGTTCCGGTTCCCCCGATCGGGGGAAAGGATCCCTCGGACCGGGACGCGGTTCTAAGCTGGAGTGCTGGTCCATCAGGATGAATCAGGCACGTCGTGGGGGCGAAAGGCCGGGCATGGATTTCGAGTGCGACCGTCTGGTCCTCCAGTACCTGGGCGAAGTCGGCGACGCCGCGCAGCGCAAGCTGCGGCCCGCCGACCGGGCACGCCTGGTCGAAAGGCTGCGCGGTGAGATCGACCAGGAGCGCGAGCGGGGCAACGCCAACACCCCGGCGGCGGTCAAGGGCATCCTGACGCGGCTCGGCACACCGGATGCGGTGGTCGCCAACGAGGTCTTCCGCGTTCCGGAGTATTCGGGCCACGCCGCGCAGGCGGGTGCCGGGATGGACGCGTCCGGCGGGGCCGCCGTGCGCGGTTCGCGGACCGCGACCATCGCCGCGCAGATCGGGTTCCGGCCCGACGCCAGCCCCGTGCCGTCGCAGCGCGACGGCTCCGAGGAGCAGGCGATGAGCGCGACGCCGATCACGCCGGTGGGCGACGGGCTGATCGGGTGGCCGGCGTACCCGATCGGGATCGCCCCGGGCGGCGCCTCGCAGTGGGAGGGCGTCGAGGAGATCATCGGGCCCGAGCCGGTGCAGCGCGTGCCGTTGCGCGCGTCGGTGCGCGAACTGGTCACGATCGTGCTGCTGGTGGTGGGGGCGATGGTCGGGTCGGCCGTCGTCGTGGTGATAGGGCTGCTGGTCGCGTTCACTTCCGCCCTGTGGACGCTGGGCGAGAAGCGCATGGCGGGCTTCACGATCCCGATCGTGACCGTTGCGGGGTTCGCCACGGCGATGTGGCTGCGGGCGACCGATCGCGCCGGGACGGACCTGACGCGCAGTCAGGCATGGGACCGTTTCGAGGACTTGCTCCCGACGATGCCGCGCGTCTTCGGCGCCGCCGCGGCGGTGTACCTGCTGGTGGTGCTGCTGCGGAAGCAGGCGGAGTCAGGCGAGTAGCCGGGGGCCGGCGCGCCCCCCGCCGGACTGCGGGGCTCAGTCGGTCAGTTCGCGTAGCTCCGCGAGTACGAACTCGTCCGGGTCGGAGACCGTGCCCTGGGAGCACGAGGTGAGCCGCGAGCAGCCGCTACGTGCGGTGCGCACCGTGATCTGGAGCAGTTGCCCGTCGGCGTCGATGTCGACGGTGGCACCGCCGTCGGCGTGGTCGACGTGCGCGAGCGGGCGTACCGCACCGATCGCGACGACGCCGGTGTGGCTGCGGGCGAACCACTCCGCGGCCTGGACGGCGGCGGGCACGCCCATGCGGCCCCGGTAGTGCGCGAGGTCGATCTCGCCGCGCAGGCAGGCCGCGCCGACCTCGGCGGCGACCGGCTCGGTGACGAGCCCGTGGTACGTGCCGTGCGGCAGCGCGACGAGGTTGGCCGCGTAGCGGTCCCCGCCGACGTGGGTGGTCTCCCACACCGGGTCGCCGTACGCCGCGTGCAGAGCCCGCACGGTCGGCCGCCCGAACTGCGCGCAGCAGGGCTCGCGCTTGCCGTGCGTGCACACCAGGAGCACCGGTTCCTCGTGCGGGGTGCCCCAGCCGGGCCGCTCGCCGCGCGAGACCGCACCCAGGTCGAGGGTGAACAACTCGCGCAGGTCCGCCACTTCGCGCTGCTCGGTCCACGGCTCGCCGCCGACCGAGCCGCCGGAGAACGAGACGTACACCTGGTGCGGCGGCACCGGGCGGCGGGCGCCGGGGCGTCGGATGAGCTGTGGGCGGATGCGGTACGCCGGGAGACGGTCGAGGAACTCGGTGACCTCGGGGGACAGCCCGGGGGGTGCGTCGTACGCGGGCCACGGGCCGGGGTGCTCGATCAGCAGCCAGGCGTCGCAGGTCTCGGGGGCGCTGCCGAGCACCGACTCGCCCAGCGCGCGGGCGACCACCGCGCATCGGTCGGAGCCGCGTGCGGGCGCGGTCGGACTCACCGGAGGATTCAAGGCTGCCACGAGATTAGGTTAGGGTAACCTAATTCGTTACGCAAAGTCACAGCCCCGAGCGAGGGTCGATCGGGGAAGGCACAAGAGGCGTGCGCGGCTTCCCGGAGGCGCGCGCCCAGCGTACAAGTCACCCGCGCGGCACACGGACGCACGCCGGGTCGCACCGCGCGGAGGCTCGTGCCGGATCAGTCGGGCACGCTGCGTCGCTGCCCGCGCGCCGTCGCGACGACACCGCCGATCAGGACCGCGAGCCCGAGCGGCATCAGCACGCTCAGCAGGTAGACCGCCCGGGGCAGCGCGTCGGCGCCGATCAGGAACGGTGTCAGGGTCGCCAGGGTGGCCACGGCGCCGACGGCGAACACGATCGTGCCGACGCGGACCGCGGTGTCGGCGCGGCCCGCCTCGCGGGGCGCCGTGCGGGAGGAATCGATGGTGCTCACCACCCCACGGTACTTGGCCCGTGCGGCTGTTCCCGCGCGGGTATCCCCGTGTGCCGCGTCGGTCGCGACCGTTAGCCTGGGTGGGTGAACGGGGGCGTCATGCGCTTACCCGTCGCGGCATCACCCTGTTCTGCTCCGGTCCCGACCGTCCAGATGGCGACGTCCCGACACAGGCGAGGTCCTCCGTGCCCACCGGCAAGGTCAAGTGGTTCGACACCGAGAAGGGCTTCGGCTTCCTCTCCCGCGACGACGGCGGCGACGTCTTCGTCCACTCCTCCGCGCTGCCGCAGGGTGTCGACTCGCTCAAGCCCGGCATGCGGGTCGAGTTCGGCATCGTCGAAGGCCGCCGGGGTGAACAGGCGCTGTCCGTACGCGTCCTGGACCCGCGTCCGTCGGTGGTCGCCGCGACGCGCAAGAAGCCCGACGAGATGACGGTCATAGTCGAGGACGTCATCAAGGTGCTCGACGGCGTGTCCAACACCCTGCGCCGGGGCCGCTACCCGGACAAGACGACCGCGCACAAGGTCGCCGAACTGCTGCGCGCCGTGGCGGACCAGATAGAGAGCTGAGACCCGAGGACGAAGAGCCGAGGCCCGCCCCGCGGCCGCCCGGACCCGCGAACCGGGCCGGGGGCCGCAGCGCGGGCCTCAGTGCCCCGGGAACGCCAGCAGATGGGCGGGGACGGCCGGGACCAGCCCCGCGTCTGCCGCGCGCCCCAGCAGGCCGTGCACCGCCGCGTAGCCCTCGTCGCCGAGGTCGCGGGTGAACTCGTTGACGTACAGGTCGATATGGCGCTCCTGCACGGACGGGCTCATCTCCTGCGCGTGCTCCTGGACGTACGCGCGCGACGCCGCCGGGTCCGCCCACGCGTGCTCCACCGACGCCCGCGCCGCGGCCGCCAGGGCCGGCAGGTCCAGCGAGCGCCGGGCGACGATCGCCCCCAGCGGGATCGCCAGACCCGTGTCGGCCTCCCACTCCTCACCCATGTCGGCGAGGCAGGCGAGCCCGTACTGCTGGTACGTGAACCGCGCCTCGTGGATCACCAGCCCCGCGTCCACCACCCCGTCGCGCACCGCGGGCATGATCTCGTGGAACGGCATGACCCGGATCTCGCCGGCCCCGCCCGGGATCGCCCGCGCCGCCCACAGGCGGAACAGCAGGTAGGCGGTGGACCGTTCGCTCGGCACCGCCACGACGCGGCCCGCCAGGTCGGCGGGCGCGTGCGCCTCGCGGGCCAGCACCAGCGGCCCGCAGCCGCGGCCGAGCGCGCCGCCGCAGGGCAGCAGGGCGTACTCGTCGAGGACCCAGGGCAGGGCGGCGTACGAGATCTTCAGGATGTCCAGACCGCCGCGCCTGGCAAGGTCGTTGGTGATGTCGATGTCCGCGTACGTGACATCGACCTCGGGCGCGTCCGGCACCAGCCCGTGCGCCCACGCGTGGAACGTGAACGTGTCGTTGGGGCACGGCGAGTACGCCATGGACAGGGTTGTCGCTGTCATGCTCGCTCCTCGCGCAGTTCGGGCAGGATCGCGGCCGCCGCGACGCCCAGCGCGCGCAGGGCGTCGGGGATGCGCCACGCGTCGCGGTCGCGGGGACCCACCGGGTTGGAGATCGCGCGCAGTTCGCAGAAGGGCACGCCGGCCGCGTGCGCGGCGGTGGCGACGCCGAAGCCTTCCATCGCCTCCGCGGCGGCCCGCGGGTGACGGCGGGTCAGCTCGGCGGCACGGGCGGCCGAGCCGGTGACCGTCGAGACGGTCAGGACGGCCCCGACGGCGACGTCGAGGACAGTGCCCCGTGCGGCCTTCGCGATGCGCTCGACCAGGTCGGGGTCGACGTCGAACACGCCGGTGCCGAAACCGAGTTCGTCGATCGGCAGGAACCCGTCCGCGGTCTCCGCGCCGAGGTCGGCCGCGAGGATCCGGTCCGCGACGACCAGCGACCCGACGGGCGCGGCCCCGGCGAAGCCGCCGCCGATGCCGGCGCTGACGACGAGGTCGTAGGCGGTCCGCGCGAGTGCGGCAGCCGTACCCGCGGCCGCGGCGGCGGGACCGACCCCGGCGGCCACGGCATCGACACCGGACACCGCGCGGGCATCGGCACCGGCGTCGGGCACCCCGTCGACACCGGGCACCGCGCCGCCGCCGAGCACGGCGTCGCGCTCGGCGGGGACGGCGGTGACCACGAGGATCCGCACCGGGAGGGGCTTACTTCTTCTCGAGCACGAAGGTCCAGGCGCCGACCGAGTCGCCCGCCTTGTTGACCTTGACGACCGCGACCTGGATCTGCTTCTCGTCCTCGAACGCGTCCTCGGGGACGGTGTACATGTTCTGGAACGTCTTGTCCTTGATGACGTCGCTCTCGCGCTCGCCGATCTGCAGCTTCCAGCCGGAGTCCGCGAGTTCCTTGTCGACGCCGACGCGCAGCGTGGTGCCCGTGGTCACCTTGAGGACCTTGCTGTCCTTGCTGCACTCCCTGGTCTTCGCTTCGTCGGCCAGGTCGGACTTCGAGCAGCTCTCCTCGATGGCCACGGAGTCGCTGCCGTTGACCAGGGTCACGATGGGAGTCGGCTTCTCACAGCCCGTCAGGGCGAAGGCCCCGAGGACAACTGCGCCCGCGACGGCGGCATGGCGGCGGATCATCATGATCCGAAGGTTACCGGGCGCCGCGCAGCCGGAAGCCGGGGGACCGTGCCGGGCGTGATCGGCGCGTCGTGAGCCTGCGTCCGGTCAGCACCAGCGCCAGGACCAGCACGCCCGCCGCGATGCCCATGCCGAGCGTGCCGTTCAGCGGCAGCACGATGCCGACACCGCCGCCGACCACCCACGCCAGTTGCAGTGCGGTCTCGCTGCGCGCGAAGGCGGACGTACGCACTTCCTCGGGGATGTCGCGCTGGATCATCGCGTCGAGGGACAGCTTGCCGAGCGCCTGCGCGAGCCCCGCGACGGCCGCGACCGCGAGCACCGTGGTCAGCCCGTAGAACGTCGCCGCCGCCACCGCGGAACCCGCCGCGGTCAGCACCACGCCGACGATGATCGCCTCGGGCGCCTTCGACTTGAACCACGCGCCGAGCCCCGTGCCGATCGCGTTGCCGACCGCCGCCGCGACCACGACCGCGCCGAGGGCCTGCTTGTTGTCGAGCCCCGCGACCGGTTCCTCGCGCAGCAGGAAGCCCAGGAACATCACCAGGAAGCCGGAGAACCAGCGCAGCGACGCGTTCGCCCACAGGGCCAGGACGACGGACGGGCCCACGCTGCGCAGTCGCCGGGTCGTCTTCGCGGTGGCCTTCGCCGCCGTCTTCGCGGCGGCCTTGGAATCGGCCTCGGCTTTGGCTTCCGCCTTGGCCTCGGCTTTGGCCTCCGCTCGGGCCGCGGCTGTGGAGGCATATGTGGACCCGGGTTCGGCCTCCGCCGCCTTGGCGGCGTTCCTGGCCCGGCGCGGGTGCGGGAAGTGGCTCTCGTGGTCGGCCCCCGGCGCCTCACGCGTGAACGTCGCCTTGTCCTCGCCCTCGGGGGAGTCGACCTTGGCGGGCAGCGCGAAGGACAGCCCGGCGCCGAAGACGAAGACGGCGACCGCCGCGTACATGATCCACGGGGTGCCGGCGGTCACCTTGAGGAGCCCCGCGACCGGGGCCGCGATCAGGGTGCCGGCCAGGCCGAACATCGTGATCCGCGAGTTCACCTTCACCAGCGACATCGAGCGCGGCTGGAGCCGGGGCACCACCGCGCTGCGCGACACGCCGTACGCCTTCGAGGTCATCAGGACCGCGAACGCCTCCGGGTACAGCTCCAGGCCGCCGTTCTCCACCGCCCCGGCCATCATGAACGCCAGAACCGCGCGTACGAGCATGGTCACGGCCATCGCGACCCGCCGACCGCGCCGCAGCCGGTCCAGCAGCGGGCCGATCACCGGGGCCATCAGCGCGAACGGCGCCATCGTGATCAGGAGGTAGAGGGCCACCCGGTCGCGCGCCTCGCCGGTCGGCACCGAGAAGAAGACCGTGGTCGCCAGCGCGATGGTGACGAGGGCGTCACCCGCGTTGTTGATCGCGTGCAGCTCGATCAGCTTGCCGAGGCCGCTCTCCTTGGCGCCCTTCGAGTCCGCCGCGCGCCGGAACCGCCCGCCGACCGACTTCGGCAGCCCGCCGAACCAGGACACGCCGCGGCGGAGCCGGCCGGTGCCGGTCGCGCTGCTGCCGCGTACCCGTACCGTGCCGGTTCTGATTTCACTTCGTGTCCGCAAGGCTCCCACCCCTTGAATCCTGCCCTTCTTCGCCGGGGATACGTGTATTGGTGACACGCCGAAGGGGCGCGCCGGTTGCGCGCTCCGTACAGGATTCCGTGCCTCTTGAGGGTAGCCCTCGCCATCACGCCCGGTGGTTGAGAGAGAATCACTCTCGTGAGTGCCCCGATCCGTAGTCGAATCCCCGATCGCCTGTGTGCGGAGGCGGTCGAACTTGCCCTTGCCGCCGCCGAGGATGTCGCTGGCCCGGGCAGGGTCGGCGAGCATCTTGGAGTGGCGGTTGACGGCGATCGCGTCGTCACCCATCTCTTCGCGTGCCGAGAGGACGCGTACCAGGGCTGGCGGTGGGCTGTCACCGTCGCCCGAGCCCCACGCGCCAAGCTGGTCACCGTCGACGAGACGGTGCTCGTGCCCGGCCCTGATGCCCTGCTGGCCCCCGAGTGGGTGCCGTGGAGCGACCGCCTGCGCCCAGGCGACCTCGGCGTCGGCGACCTGCTGCCGACCAAGGAGGACGACGAGCGCCTCGAACCCGGATACGCGGACGTCGACCCGGTGTCCGCGGAGGAGCCGGTCGGCTTCGGTCCGGCGGCGGTGGCGTACGAGCTCGGCCTCGGCCGTGCCCGTGTGCTCTCGCCGCTCGGCCTCGGCCTGGCCGCGGACCGCTGGGAGGAGCACTTCGGCGTACGCACGCCGATGGCCCAGGCCGCGCCCGCCCACTGCGTGTCGTGCGGGTTCCTGGTCAAGATCGGCGGTCCGCTCGGCCAGGCCTTCGGCGTGTGCGCGAACGAGTACGCACCCGCCGACGGCCACATGGTCTCCCTCGGCTTCGGCTGTGGAGGCCACTCCGAGGCCGCCGTCATGCCCGCCGTCCCCCAGGTCGCCGACCCCGTGGTCGACGACTACGACGTCGAACCGGTACGCGTCCACCACGACGCGGGCTCGGTCGACGACGCGGAACCGGGGGAGGACCTGGGCCATTCGTGAGGCGGTGGGGTTCGGGCCCGAACCCCACCGAACCCCCGCCCGCATCCGTGTGCGTTCGTTCGCATCCGCCTGCACCTGCCCGAACCAAGGCCTGAACGCCCCGGGCCCGACGCCTGGGCACCTCGGCGCCCCGGCTTGAACTCGGCTGCGTTTTGTCGGGTGTAGGGGGGTTCGCCGCCGAAGCGGGGGGCAGGATTTGCCAAGCGGGGTGGGGTTGCGGAGAGAGTTGTGGCCATGGGCACCGAGGACATCTTCGCGACGGCTGGGCTGCGGCAGGCGGTTCTGGACGCGTGGGCCGCACAACCGGCACGGTTCCGGGAGGACGCCAACGCCGAGGAAGAGCTTGCCCTCGGCGGGTACCGCGACCGCCTGGTCGTGGAGCTGGCGCAGAACGCCGCCGACGCGGCGGCGCGTACCGGACGGCCCGGACGGCTGCGGCTGACGCTGCGGGACGGCGTCCTCACCGCGGCGAACACCGGCGAGCCGCTGCACGCGGACGGCGTTCTCGCGCTGTCCACGCTGCGGGCCTCCGCGAAGCGGGACGAAGGCCCCGGCACCGTCGGCCGCTTCGGGGTCGGCTTCGCCGCCGTCCTGGCGGTGTCCGACGACCCGTCGGTCATCTCCGGCACCGGCGGCGTCCGGTGGTCCCTCCGCGAGGCACGGGACCTGGCCGCGGGCGTCCCGGCGATCGCCGACGAGGTCGTACGGCGCGACGGCGCCGTCCCGATACTCCGCCTGCCGATGCCGGCCGAGGGCACGCCGCCCGACGGCTACGACACGGCGGTCGTGCTGCCGCTGCGCGACGGCGCCGCGACCGACCTGGCCGCGCGCCTGCTCGCCGAGATCGACGACGCGCTGCTGCTGACCCTGTCCGGACTCGGCGAGATCGTCGTCGAGACGGACCGCGGCGTCCGCACGCTCTCGCGGCACGACGACCAGGGCACGGTCGTGGTCGCGGACCAGGACCACGAGACGCGGTGGCGCGTCAGCTCCGCGGCCGGTGCGCTGGACGCGGGCCTGCTCGCGGACCGCCCCACCGAGGAACGCCTGCGCGGCACCTGGTCGGTGCTGTGGGCCGTGCCGGTGGACGCCGCGGGCGCCCCCCTGCCGCTGCACGGCGGAGGCGCCGAATGGCGGGCCGGAGGGCCGCCGTTGAGCCTCGACGCGGCGAACGACGACGGCACGCCGCGCGGTTCCGTGCCGGTACGCCCCGTCGTGCACGCGCCCACTCCCTCGGACGAGCCGCTGGGCCTGCCCGCGCTGCTCATCGCCTCCTTCCCGCTCGACAGCACCCGGCGGCACGTCGCGCCGGGCCCGCTCCGCGACTTCCTCGTGGCGCGGGCCGCGGACAGCTACGCCGAGATGGTGCGCGACTGGCCGACGCCGTTCACGCGCGCTCTGCTGAGCCTGGTGCCCGGCACCGCGCCCGAGGGTGAGCTGGACGCGCTGCTGCGCCGGTCCGTCCTCGCCCGGCTCGCCGAAACGCCTTTCCTGCCGACCGCGTTCGCGGGGGCGGACGGCTCCGCCGCGGCCGCGTCCGGCAGGTCCGATGCCGGTTCCGACCCCGGTTCCGACCTGAGTTCCGGCCTCGGGTCCGGCCTGAGTTCCGCCCTCGGTTCGCACGCCGGTTCCGACCCCGGCTTCCACGCCGGTTCCGACCCCGGTCCCGACGCCGGTTCCGGCGAGGAGGCCGCGCCGCGCCGGGTACGCCCGCGGGACGCGGTCGTCCTGGACGGTGCCTCCCCGGGGCTGGTCGCCGCGCTGGCCCCCGTCCTGCCCGGGCTGATCCCGGCCGGTCTGGACAAGTCGCCGGCGCTGCGTGCGCTGACCGTACGCCGCCTCCCGCTCGCCGAGGTCGTCGACCAACTCGCCGCACTGGAACGCGAACCCGAGTGGTGGCACGGCCTGTACGCGGCACTCGACCCCGCCGACCGCGACGCGCTCGGCGCCTTGCCGGTACCGCTCGTGGACGGCCGCCTCGTGCGCGGCCCCCGGCATCTCCTGCTCCCCGGGCCGGACACCCCCAAGCCCGCCGTGCTGGAGCCGCTGGACCTGCGCATCGTGCACCCGGACGCGGTGCACCCGCTGCTGGAGCGCCTCGGCGCGCTCCCGGCCGCGCCGCGCACGGTCCTGGCCGACCCCGCGGTCCGGGCGGGCGTCGCCGCCGCGGACGACCACGACGACCCGGACGCGTTCACCGACGCCGTCCTCGAACTCGTACGCGCCGCACACCTGGCCCCGGGCGAGGAGCCGTGGCTCGCCGAGTTGCCGCTGCCCGACGACCAGGGTGACCTGCTCGCCGCCGGCGAACTCATGCTGCCCGGAAGCGCGTTGACCGCCCTGGTCGAACCGGGCACGCTCGGCGTCGCGGACCGGGAGCTGGTCGAGCGCTGGGGGCCCGACGTACTGCGCGCGGTCGGCGTGCTCGACACGTTCGGCCTGGTGGCCGAGGAGGACGTGGTCCTCGACCACGACGCCTGCGACCACGACCTGGACCTGGAGGAGGACTGGCTCGACGACGTCCTCGACCACCTCCCCGACCCCGAAGTGCCGCCGGTGCTGCCCGCGTTCACCGCGGTCCGCGACCTCGACCTGGTGGCCGACGACGCGTGGGAGGACGCGCTCGACCTGCTCGCCGTCCCGCCGCTGCGGGCCGCGGTGATCGAGCCCGCGCGCGTACTGCTGCCGGACGGCGGCCGGGCCGAGATCCCGTCGTACACGGCGTGGTGGCTGCGCGGGCACCCGGTGCTCGACGGCCGTCCGCCCGCCGGCCTGCTGGCCGCGGGCGCCGATCCCGCGCTGCACGGCCTGTACGACGAGGTCGACTCGCACCTCGACGACGTGTTCCTGCGCGCGCTGGGCGTGCGCACCACGCTCGCCGCGCTGCTCGCCGAGCCCGGCGGGCCGGACGAGTTGCTCGACCGGCTCGCGAAGCGCTCCAACGACGTCGGACGCGATCAACTCCGGCTTCTCTACACGGCGTTGGCCGATGTGGACATGGACCGGGTCGACGCCCCGCACGAGGTGCGCGCCGTCGTGGCCGGCCGCCTGACCGTCGTGGACGCCAGCTCGGCCGCCGTCGCCGACGCGCCGGACCTGGCCGCGCTGCTGGCCGAGGCACCCGCGTGGGCGCTGCTCCCGGTGCGCCCCGACCGCGCGACCGCGCTCGCCGAACTGCTGCAACTGCCCCTGGTGTCCGAAGTGGTGCCCGGGACGGTGCTCTCCGAGGGCACCCGCAACCCCGTTCCCGAGGCGGTCCTCGCCGCCCTCGCGGGCGCACCGACCGAGTACGTCGAGCACGGCGAGCTCCTGGTGGCGGGTCCCGACGGCGCCGAACTCGAGGCGGAGTGGCGGTTCGTCGAGGGCGAGGTGCACGCGACCACGTTCGAGGGCCTGGCCCGCGGACTCGCCTGGGCCGCGGGGGAGTGGCACCGCCGCTTCGAGGTCGCGCAACTGCTGGCCGACCCGTCGCTCGCCCATGTCCTGGACGCGGAAAGGGACTTCGACAACCCGATGTGACGGCCGCGAAGTCGGCGGCCCGGCTCGGTCGTCCGGGGCTTCGGCCGACGTGGCCGGCCCGGCTGACTTCGCCGCCTTCGCCTATGCCTTTTCCTCCGCCTTTTCCTTCGCCCCTGTCTTTGCGGAGTCGGCCCCCGCCTGCCAGGAGACCGCCGCCGGGTGCCTGCGCCGGACCCACCCGGACAGGTGCCAGCCGAACTCCAGGACGCCCATCCCGGCGAGCCCGATGCCCACCGCGATACCCCAGTTGGGCAGGTCGTCCGGGTAGAGCGCGAAGAAGTCGGACAGGAACGGTACGAACATCGCGAGCAGGTAGCCGCCGCCCATCGCGGCGATGAGGACGAGCTTCCACCACGCGTACGGCCGGGCGACGATCGCGAGGATCCACATCGCGACCATGAACAGCGTGATCGTCGCCGCGGTGCGGTCCTGCTCCAGGCTCGACCCGTGGTTGAGCCGGGCCAGCCAGTACGTCAGGAAGGTGGTGCCCGCCGCCACCACTCCGGCCGGCACCGCGAAGCGCAGCACGCGCGGCACGAAGCCCGGCCGGGCCCGCTCGGTGTTCGGTCCGAGGGCGAGGAAGAACGCCGGCGTGCCGATCGTCAGCGTGCCGATGAGCGTGAGGTGCCGGGGCAGGAACGGGAACGGCAGGCTCGCCACGCCGGTGAGCAGCGACAGCAGCAGGGCGTACACGGTCTTCGACAGGAACAGGTTCGCGACCCGCTCGATGTTGCCGATGACCCGGCGGCCTTCCGCCACCACGGCGGGCAGCGTCGCGAACTTGTTGTCCAGCAGCACGATTTGCGCCACCGAGCGGCTCGCCGCACTGCCCGAACCCATCGCCACGCCGATGTCGGCGTCCTTGAGGGCGAGTACGTCGTTGACGCCGTCGCCGGTCATCGCGACCGTGTGCTCCTTGGACTGGAGTGCCGCCACCATCGCGCGCTTCTGCTGCGGCGTCACGCGGCCGAAGACCGTGTTGTCGTCGAGCTCCTGGGCGAGTTCGGCGCGGTCCTCGGGCAGCGTGCGGGCATCCACCGGGTGTTCGGCGCCGGCCAGGCCGAGCTTGCCGGCGACCGCACCCACGGACAGCGCGTTGTCACCGGAGATGACCTTCGCGGCGACCGCCTGGCTCGCGAAGTACCGGAGTGTGTCCGCCGCGTCGGGGCGTAGCCGCTGCTCCAGGACCACCAGGGCGGCGGGCGTCGCGTGCTCGGCCGCCCGGTCGCCCAGCGGGCCGTCCGCCTTGGCGAGCAGCAGTACGCGCAGCCCCTGCGCGCCGAGTTCGTCGACGTCGCGCAGCACCGGGTCGCCCTGCGGCAGCAGGACGTCCGGTGCGCCCAGCAGCCACGACCCCTCGCCCGCGAACGTCGCGCCGCTCCACTTGCGGGCCGACGAGAACGGCTCGACGCCGGTGACCCGCCACCCGTCGCCCTCGGGCGCCGGATGCGCGTCGATGATCGCCTGGAGGCTCGCGTTGGGCCGGGGGTCGGAGGTGCCGAGTGCGCCCAGGGCCTCCTTGACCGGCAGGTCGGGGGCGAGCGTACGCACCTCGCCGACGTCCATGCCGCCCTCGGTCAGCGTGCCCGTCTTGTCGAGGCACACGACGTCGACCCGGGCCAGGCCCTCGATCGCGGGCAGTTCCTGGACGAGGCACTGCTTGCGGCCCAGGCGCACCACGCCGACCGCGAACGCGACCGAGGTGAGCAGCATCAGACCCTCGGGGACCATGGTGACGACGCCCGCCACCATGCCGGTCATCGCGCCGGAGAAGTCGCCCTTGTTGCTGCGCAGTTGGCTGACGAGCAGGAGGATCCCGACCGGGACCATGAGCCAGGTGACGTACTTGAGGATCACGTCGAGACCGGAGCGCAGCTCGGACCGGGTGAGGGTGAAGCGGCTGGCCTCCTCGGCGAGGCGGGCGGCGTAGGCGTCCCGGCCGACCTTGGTCGCGCGGAAGGCGCCGTTGCCGGCCGCGACGAAGCTGCCGGACATCACCGGGTCGCCGGGGTGCTTGTGCACGGGGTCGGACTCGCCGGTCAGCAGCGACTCGTCCAGTTCCAGCCCGTCCGCCTCGACGACCACGCCGTCGACCACGATCTGCTCGCCCGCGCCGATGGCGCAGACGTCGTCGAGCACGAGTTCGCGGGGCGTGACGTCGGTGGTGCGGCCGTCGCGGCGGACCCGGGGTTTGGCCTCGCCGACTACGGCGAGGGCGTCCAGGGTCTTCTTGGCGCGCAGCTCCTGGATGATGCCGATCGCCGTGTTGGCGACGATGACCAGGCCGAACAGACCGTCCTGCGGCGCGCCGAACACCATGATGATGACAAACAGCGTGCCGATGATCGCGTTGAAGCGGGTGAAGACGTTGGCCCGCACGATGTCGCGGGCGCTGCGGCTGGAGCGGGCCGGGACGTCGTTCACCTCGCCGCGCGCGACACGTTCGGCGACCTGGGCCGAGGTGAGGCCCTCGGGGGACGTCTCGGCGGGCGGCGGGGCCTCGGCGTCGATCATGAACCGACGTTACGTCATGAGATGTCAGATTCTGTGGCGCTTTGGCGTGGGCTCGGCCGTTCGCGTGACAGGGGCCGGCGGCTCTTGGCGGCGACGTCGACAGCCCTCGGCAGCCTCGGCGTCGGCCTCGGGCGGCGAGTTGAGGCGGCGACGTTGTGTGGCGACGTTAGGTGGCGACGTGCGGTGGCGGGGTCAGCGGCTCTGGTCCGCGCGGCGGCGGATGGCGTCGCGGCGACGCCGGACGTACCAGAGGCCGAGCAGGCCGAGGCCGGCGCCGGCGAGCGCGCACCACGGCCACCACTCGCGGCCGTCGCGCTCCAGCGTGTCGCGGAACGGCAGACAGAGGAGGAAGAGGCCGAACCAGACGAGCGTGCCGATGCCGACGATCTTCACGTCGTCGGCTTCCAGCGGCTCGGGGTCGGGGCGGCGGATCCGGCCGGACGCGGGCGGCGGTGCGTCGCCGGACGCGGCGTCGGCGTCGTGGACCGTCGCGGCGTCGGAGTACGTCTCGGCGGCCGGAGCGGCCGGCGCGGAGCCCGGGGCGGCCGGGTCGGAGTCCGGCGGGCCCGGGGTGCCGCGGCGGTCGTCGCCTGCGTGGTCGTCGTGCTCGCCGCCGGTGTCGGCAGCGAATGCCGCGGTGTCGTACGAGTCCATGTCGTACGACTCCTCGGGCGACGTACGCCGCCGCTTCCCGTGCCTGCTCACAAAGGGCAAGGCTACTGGCCCGTCCGGTCCCGTCGCCGCAGGGCCTGCGCGCACCCCGTTGCGCGCCTCGCCTGTGGCGCGCCTCGCCCCGTGGCTCGCGTGCCCCTCCCGTCCTCTCGGGTGAGTTCGGGGCAGTACGGGGAGTTTCGGCCCGAACCGGGCCGCCGGTCGGTGTAGGGAGTGATCAGCGGGACCGCGCCCGGTTCCACGTCCGCCGCCCGTACCCCCGAGGGGCCGCCATGACCGCCGACGCCCCCGCAGCCGCCCACCGCGGGCCCACGCCGCCCGGTCGCGGACTCGCGGGCGCGCTCGACCGCTTCTTCGCGATCTCCGCACGCGGGTCGTCGCTCGTGCAGGAGACCCGCGGCGGCGTCGCCACCTTTTTCACGATGGCGTACATCGTCGTCCTGAATCCGATCGTCCTGAGCGGAGCCACCGACAAGTACGGCCAGCACCTGTCGCACGGCCAACTCGTCACCGCGACCTGCCTGGTCGCCGGCGTCATGACGGTGATCATGGGGGTCGCCGGCAACATCCCGCTCGCGATCGCCGCGGGGCTCGGCCTCAACGGCGTGGTGGCCTTCCAGATCGCGCCCGAGATGTCCTGGCCGGACGCCATGGGCCTGGTGGTGTGGTCGGGCATCGCCATCGTCGTCCTGGTCGTGACCGGCCTGCGCCAGATGATCATGGACGCCATCCCGATGGCCCTCAAGCAGGCCATCGGCGTCGGCATCGGCCTGTTCATCGCGTTCCTGGGCCTGGTCGACGCGGGCTTCGTCACCCGTACGCCGGACTCCGCCGGGTCGACGGTGCCGGTGACCCTCGGGCCCGACGGGCAGCTGCAGGGCTGGCCCACCCTGGTCTTCTGCGCGGGGGTGCTGCTGACGTTCGTGCTGCTGGTCCGCCGGGTCCGCGGCGCGATCCTGATCGGCATCGTGTCGATGACCGTGCTCGCGATGCTGGTCGACGCGGTGGCGGACGTACCCGACAAGCAGTGGGGGCTGATCAGCCCGGACCTGCCCAGCGGTGTGGTCGGCACCCCGGACTTCGGCCTCGTCGGGGACGTCAGCCTGCTCGGCGCCTTCGCGGAGGCCGGCGTGCTCACCGCGGTGATCTTCGTCTTCACGCTGATGCTCTCGGACTTCTTCGACGCGATGGGCACGATCATCGGCGTCACCAACGAGGCCGGGCTGCTGGACGCGGACGGCAGGCTGCCCGGCATCGGCCGCGTGCTGCTCGTCGACGGCTTCGCGGCGGTCGCGGGCGGCGCGGCGTCGTGCTCGTCCAACACGTGCTTCGTCGAGTCGACGGCGGGCGTCGGCGAGGGGGCGCGTACCGGCTTCGCCAACCTCGTCACCGGCGGGCTGTTCCTCGGGGCGCTGTTCCTCACCCCGCTGGCCACGGTCGTGCCCTACCAGGCCGCGACGCCGGCCCTCGTCGTCGTGGGCTTCCTGCTGATGACCCAGGTCAAGGACATCGACTGGACCGACTGGCCGCTCGCCGTGCCGGCGTTCCTGACGATCGTGCTCATGCCGTTCACCTTCAGCATCACCAACGGCATCGGCGCCGGTTTCCTCGCGTACGTCGTCATCCGGGCCGCCACCGGCCGCGCCCGCGAAGTGCCCTGGCTGCTCTGGGTCGTCGCCGCGTTCTTCCTCGTGCATTTCGGCATCGACCCGGTCGAGCAGGTGCTCGGCGTCGAATAGCCGGGCGTGCGGGCGCGGGTGAAGCGCGGCCGGGGACGGTCGGGGAGCGGGCGGGGCCGCCGCCCAAGCGAACGGTGCGGTCGGATCGTGCACGGGTCTTGTGTCGTCGCGCCGCCGACGCCAGGATCGGCCGCGTGGGCATGGAGCGCGGAACCATCGACGACGTTCCCCTCGCGGCGCTGTTCCCCGGCGCGCCGACACACGACCTGGACCATGTACGCCGGGTTGCCGCGGCCGTCGACACGCTCCGCCTCGCGGCCGAGCCGCCCGAGTGGGAGTGGTTCCGCGACCACGCGGCGTGCCCCGACCCCCTGCCGGAGGGCATCACGCCGCTCGTGCTGACCACGACCGTGGCCCTGGTCCACGAGGAGACGGGCGTCGACTGGCTCGAACTCGAACTCGACGTCGCGTGGATACGCCCGGGCGGTCTGGCCGCGCTCGCGGCGGTGAGCGTGGCGTGCTGGTGCGACATCGACCACAACACGCACTACCCGGTCGAGACGGTGGTCGACGTACGCAACGGCCTCCCGCTGGGAGAGGCGTTCGAGCACGCCGCGAGCCGCCTGCCCGCGTGGCTCGCGTGCCCCCGCGACCCGGAGTACTGGCGTGCCCAGGCCGCGCTGCCCGCCCGGCCGAAACTGCTGCCGCGCCTGCGCCCGGAGTAGCCGGGACGGCCCGGCGGCGCGACGCCCGGACCGGCGCGGACCCCCGCGGTACGCGCGGAATAAGCGCCGCCGGGCAAACCGTTACCGTTAGCGAAAGTAATGATCTAAGCTAACGAAGGTGTCCTTGTCCGATGCCGACCGCGCCGCGGTCGCCGTGCTCCGTGCGTCCGTGCTCAAACTCTCCCGCCGCCTGCGCAACCAGCGTGCCGACGAGACCCTGAGCCCCACGCAACTGTCGGTGCTGACCATCCTGGTCGCACGTGGCGCCATGACGCCGGGTGAACTCGCCCGGCACGAAAAGGTGCAGCCGCCCTCGATGACCCGCGTCATCGCCGGCCTCGAGGAACGCGGGCTGGTCCGCCGCGACCCGCACCCCGAGGACCGGCGCCAGATCACCGTCACCGCGACGGAGCCGGCCGCCGAGGTCGTCGCCGAGAGCCGACGGCTCGGGAACGCGTGGCTCGCCGCGCACCTGGAGGCGCTGACCGAGGAGGAGTTGGCGGCGTTGCGCGCCGCCGTGCCGGTACTGGAACGGCTCGCGCAACTCTGACACGCCCCCCGGGCGGAGGTCGGACAACGGACAAGCGGGAACGCTCGCGCTCCCGCACACCCGACCGACCGCTCGATGAAAGGGGCGTCTTGACGGCCACCGCGCAACCGGCCACTGCCCGAACCTCGATGTTCTCCTCGCTGCACAACCGCAACTACCGTCTGTTCGCCGCGGGGCAGATGGTGTCCAACACCGGTACCTGGATGCAGCGTCTGGCGCAGGACTGGCTGGTCCTCAAGCTCACCGGCAGCGCCATGGCGCTGGGCATCACGACCGGCCTGCAGTTCCTCCCGATGCTGCTCTTCGGCCTGTGGGGCGGCGCCGTCGCCGACCGCTACGGCAAGCGGCGCCTGCTCATCGCGACTCAGGCCGCGATGGGTCTGCTCGCCGCGATCCTGGCCGTCCTGGACCTCGCCGGCGTCGTCGACGTGTGGCACGTCTGGCTGCTGGCCCTCGGCCTCGGCTTCGCCACCGCGATCGACAACCCGACCCGGCAGACCTTCGTCGTCGAGATGGTCGGCCGCCGCGACCTGCCCAACGCGATCAGCCTGAACTCGGCCAACTTCCAGCTCGCCCGGATCACCGGCCCGGCCGTCGCGGGCCTGCTCATCGCCGCGATCGGCACCGGCTGGGTGTTCGCCGTGAACGCCCTGTCGTACATCGCCGTCATCCTCGGCCTCCTCGCCATGCGGGCGCGCGACCTGACCCCGACCGCACCGGTCAAGCGCGAGCCGGGGCAACTGCGCGAGGCGCTGCGGTACGTCCGGGCCCGCCCGGACCTGCTCGCCGTCTTCGCCCTCGTCGGATTCGTCGGCACGTTCGGCTTCAACTTCGCCGTCACCCTCGGCGGCTTCGCGAACCAGGTCTTCCACGCCGGCCCGGGTGCCTTCGGCCTGCTCAACACCGTCTTCGCGCTCGGCTCGCTGGGCGGCGCACTGCTCGCCGCCCGCCGCGGCCGCTCGCGCATGGGCATGCTCATCGGCGCGGCCTTCGCGTTCGGCGCGCTCAGCATGGTGGCCGCGGTCATGCCCGGCTACTGGAGCTTCGCCCTCGCGCTGGTGCCGATCGGCATCGCCGGAATCACCTTCAACACGGCCGCGAACTCCACCGTGCAGCTCAGCGTCGACGCCGCGCTGCGCGGCCGGGTCATGGGCCTCTACATGCTGGTGTTCATGGGCGGTACACCGCTCGGCGGCCCGCTCGTCGGCTGGATCGCGGAAACGTACGGACCGCGCGTCGCCCTGCTTTTCGGCGGCCTTGTGTCGGCGTCGACCGCGGTCGCCGTGGGCATGATCCTGGCGCGGCGCACCGGCAAGCGGCTGCGCCTGCGGGTCCGGCCCCACCCGGCGGTGCACGTCGTCGAACGCACGCCCACGCCGCGGCCCGATCCCGTTGCGGCCTGATGCGGACGCCTTCGATCAGGAACTGACACGTCGTCAATATCGTTACAGGGAAAGGCAAATCTTTCGCCGTCAGGAATCCGTTCGAGTGACCGAAATCATCGACACCGGTCGTTCGCGGCTGGAACGATTGATTCATGGACTATGCGCGATTCCAGGATTTCTTCCAGGCGGAGGGGCTGCGCCTGGCGGAATCGGCCGCGGCGGGACTGGACACCCCGGTCCCGTCCTGCCCGGGATGGACGGTCGCCGACGTCGTGGGGCACACCGGAACGGTGTACCTGACGGCGGCCGAGTGGCTGCGGATCGGCCACCGTCCGGACGCCCCCGACAACAGCGCGCCCAAGGGCGACGTCCTCGCCTGGTACGGCGAGGCGCTGGCCGAGCTGCGTGCCGAACTCGCCCGCCGCGACCCCGACCGTCCGGCCTTCGAGGACGACGGCGACGGGGCGGTGGGCTTCTGGTACCGGCGGCTCGCCCACGAGGCGGCGATGCACCGCACCGACATCGAGATGGCGGTGGGTGACCCCGGGCCGATCGACCTCGAACTCGCGGTCGACGGCATCGACGAGGCGCTGCGGGTGCTGCTGCCGCTGCGGTACGACGGGGGCGGGTTCGACGCCGCGGTCGGCCGTACCGTCGGCGTGCACTGCCACCACCACAACTGGCGGCTCACGCTGCACCGCGACGCGGTGGAGGTGTCCCGGTCGCCGGGCTTCACCGATGCCGCGGTACGCGGGGAACCCGGCGACCTGCTGCTGTACCTGTGGGGGCGGCGGCCGGGGACCGTTGTCTCGCGCACCGGGGACACCACCGTGCTTGCGGCGTTCCGCCGGCGCCTCGCGCTGTCGATGGTCTGACGCCGGAGGCGGGCGCCGGGTGTCGGGGCGGCCTGGGTTCGGGGTCTGGGCCTGAGTCTGAGTCGGGGCCTGCGCTTGTGACTGTGTCTCGGCCTGTGCCTCGGCCTGTGCATGGGCCTGTGCCTGTGCCTGGCCGACGCCGTGCGAGGAAGTCGGCCGCCCGGCGGCCGGAGGGTGGCCGGGGCGGGTTAGGTTGGTGGGGTGAACCCGCGTACCCGTACCCGCGTCGTCTCGGCGGCGCTCGTCATCCTCCTGATCGCCGTCGCGATCGGCGCCGCGCTGAGCTGACGCCCGACGGCCTGTGCCCCGGTGCTCCGGGGCCAAGGGGCCGATGCCTGAGGTTCGATGCCTGAGGTTCGATGCCTGAGGTTCGATGCCTGAGGTTCGATGCCTGAGATTCAATGCCTGGGTCCGATGCCTGGTGTCCGGCCGAGCGGGTCCCGCCGCTTCGGTCCCGCCGTTGTGCCCGGCTTGACCAGTTCGTGATGCAACCGTGCGTCCCCGCCCGTCGGTAGACCGGGTGGGTGGATGAACGACGGCCCGGGACACCGCGTCCCCGGCCTCGGCACGGAGGTGGACACGGGTGGTGGCACGTACGGCTGTACCGGGCTCGGCGGCGGCCGACGAGGCTGTGGGATCATCGGTTCTTTGGCCGACCGCTCGGCCGACCCGTGATGCCGACCCGGCCGACGCTTCCGACGCCGGCCACCTCGCGTCGGATGTCGACACCGTCGTCGAGACGGTCCTCGGCCCGGGCCGGTCGCCCGACAGCGAGGGACCCGAGATGACCGAGGAGGAGTTCGACGCGTTCTACCATGCGTCGTTCTCCCGCCTGGTCCATCAGCTCTACGCGCTGACCGGGGACTTCTCCGAGGCCCAGGACGTCGTGCAGGAGGCGTTCGTCCGCGCGTGGGACCGCCGGGGGCAGTTCTTCGCCGCCGAGGCGCCCGAGGCGTGGATCCGCACGGTCGCCTGGCGGCTCGCGGTCAGCCGCTGGCGCCGCGCTCGCCGCGGCTGGGACCTCCTGCGCCGCAACCACGTCGAGCAGCCGGTCGCCGGACCCGACCCCAACCACGCCGCTCTCGTCGCCGCCCTCCGGAAGCTGCCCGAGGCGCAGCGGCAGGCCATCGTGCTGCACCACCTGTGCGACATGACGGTCGATCAGATAGCCGCCGAGGCCGACGTGCCCAGCGGAACCGTCAAGGCCCGCCTCGCGCGCGGCCGGGCGGCACTCGCAAAAATCCTCGGTGACCGCGAGGGCGAGGGGGAGGAGCATCGTGCGCGTTCGTGACGGCCTTCGTGCCGGACACCGCGGTGCCCGCCGATACCGCCCCGCCCCCGCGGCACCGGAAGGAGTGGTACGCCTTGCCCACGCCTGACGACCACCTCCAGGATCCGCAGCTCGCACGTGCGCTGCGGGACCTTGACCTGCCGGGCCCCGTCGTACCGTCCCTGACGGCGGACGAGGTGCGCCGCAAGGGGACGCGCCGCCGCTCCCGCAGGCACGCGGCGTGGGCGGGTTCCGGGCTGGTCGCGGCGGCGTTGGTCGGCGCGTTGGTGATGGGGCCGCTGACCCCGGACCGCAGCGGCCGGGGCCCTACTTCGGCGGCCGCCTCCCCGGAGCAGGTCGCCGACCCGCCGGCGCCGACGGCGGCACAGACACCGCAGACGGCGCCCGCGTCGCCTGAGACGACGACCGGGGACCCCACGCTGAAGGCGGCCACGCCGCCCGTGGCGACGCTCGACATCGGCGGCATGACCCTGACCACACACGCCGAGAACGGCGCCTTGCAGGGCTACTGGTTCGACGTGTACATCAGCGGTACGGCGTTCGACCAGTTCGCCAAGAACCCGCTGACGCTCCAGATCACCGGGCTGTACCGGACGCTGGACCTGGCGGGCTACGGCGCGGAGCTGGGCAAGGACACCGCGGTCGCGGTGCCGTGGGTGGTCACCGCGTCGGCCACGGACGGCACCGAGGTCTACATCGGTTCGCCGCCCGTCTGCATGGCGACCGCGGCCAAGTGCCCCGCGGACCAGAACCGGCAGGGACTGATCGGCCTGTTCGGAGAGGAACGGGCCAAGCAGTTCTACGACTCGGTCCGGTTCGGCGACCGCATCGAAGTGGTCGGCGTGTACGGCAAGGGCCCCGTCACCACGACGGACTCCGACGCGCGCGGCAAGAACGAGCCGCGGGCCACCACCCCGTCGGCCACCGGCCGGGCCGAGACCGCGGCGCCGACGACCATCCGGCCGACCCGGTCCGGAACGCCGGGCGAGCCGACGGAGCCGACCGGGGTGCCGGGCACCGGCTCGCCCACCGCGACCGCCGTACCGAGCACGTCCTTTCCCTCGGGATCGCCGCCGCCCAAGCCGACGGGCGGCGCGTCGGGCGCCCCGCCTGCCGTCTGATTCGGTTGTCGGGTCTGGTCGTCCGGCCTGGTTGTCGGGCCCGGTGTCGGGCCCGGTGTCGGGCCTGATTATCCGGCTCGAGTGCCAGGCCCTGGTTGTCCGGCCTGGTGTCCGGATTGCGCGCCCTGCTGTGGTCGTTCGGCTCGGTTGTCCGGGTCGGTCGTCCGGGCCGGTGCGGTCGGACACGGGCGTACCGAATTCCACCGCACACCCCCGACTCCTGGCACTGTTTCCGGTATGAAGTTCCGCGTACCACCGCTGGTCGTGCTCGTCGCGGCGGCTGCCCTGCTGACGCCGGGTGCCGCGCTTCCCGCGTCCGCCGCGCCGGCCGCCCAGGACCCCGACGTGGTGACGATCCGGGACGACCGCATCACCGAGTCCAGCGGCCTGATCGCGAGCACGCAGCACGCCGGCGTCTACTGGACCCACAACGACAGCGGCGACGAGCCGCGCGTGTTCGCGATCGGCGCGGACGGCACGACCAAGGCCGTGCTGACGCTGCAGGGCGTCACGCCGCGCGACTGGGAGGCCGTCTCGATCGGCAAGGACGAGGCCGGCCGGCCCGCGCTGTTCATCGGCGACATCGGCGACAACCTCAAGGGCAAGTGGTCCGAGGTGTGGATCTATCGGATCCCCGAACCGGCCGAGCTCAAGGACGCCACCGTGAAGCCGGTGAAGTACCGGCTGACGTACGAGGACGGCCCGCGCGACGCCGAGGCACTGCTGATCGACCCGCGCACCAACAAGATCTTCATCGCCAGCAAGGAGAACGACGGCCGCCTGTACGAGCAGCCCGCCACCTTGTCGACGACCGCCGTCAACATCTTCAAGCGCGTCGGGTCCGCACCTGCGACGGTCACCGACGGTGCCTTCTCACCCGACGGAACCCGCTTCGTGCTGCGCAGCTACATGGTCGCGACGATGTTCTCGGCGCCGGGCAAGGAACTCGACAGCGTGTACGTGCCGGTGCAACTGGGCGGCCTGCAGGGCGAGTCCGCGAGTTTCACCGCCGACGGGCGCGCGGTCCTGTTCGGCCACGAGGGGGCGGACAGCACCATCAGCCGGGTCGAACTGGACGGCCGCAACCGGCCGGAGTCGGTCGCGGCGGCCGCCGACACGAAGCCGGGCGGGCCGCAGGGCGCGCAGGGCGACGCGGCACCTCTCGGCGGCGGCGACCCGGAGGGGGACGCGGGCAAGGAGAAGAACGAGGCGTACGGGCCGGGCTTCCTGGCCGTGCTGCTCATCGTCCTCACCGTCTACGGCTACATCAAGCTGCGTGGCCGACGGTCGGATTCGTCGTGACCGGGCGCGCCCGCGCGGTGGGCCGTCCGCTCAGCACCAGGGCGGGCACGGCAAGCAGCAGGAAGACCGGGATCATCGCGAACGCCTTCCACGTGTCCAACGTGTCGGCGAGCAGCCCGAGCAGGAACGGCGCGCCGCCCGCGGCGAGCGCGGTGGCCAGCGCGGACCGCGACGCGGCCAGGTCGGTGCGGCCCTCGGCGGCCTCCATCGAACGGGCCATGGCCAGGGGGAACTGCACCGACATGCCGAGGCCCGCCACGAACAGCCCGGTGAAGGACAGCCAAGCGGTGGTGCTCAGCCACAGCGCGGCGAAGCCCGCGGCGTTGACGGCGAGCGCGACCGCGTAGAGGCGGCCGACGGGAAAGCGCAGGACGAGCCGCCCACCCACTATCCGGCCGAGGCACAGGCCCGCGACGACGGCGGTCATCGCGGTCGCGGCGGCGCCCTCGGACAAACCGGCCCGGTCTTCCAGCAGGTCGGATGCCCACAGGGACAGCGAGAACTCGACCGAGACGAGGCAGACGATCAGCAGCCAGGCCCACCAGCAACGGGCGGGGAGGCGGTCGTCGCGGGGGCTTGGGCGGGTCCGCTGTGCCGGGATGCGCGGCGTGGCCGGAGTGCGCGGAGTGTGTGTCGCGGGTGCGGTGTCGGCGGTATCGGCGGTGTGGGCGCTCTGAGCGGTGTGGGCAATGTCAGCGGCAGGCAGGGAGTCTGTGGCGCGCGGCGTGTCCGACGGGGGCGGCGTCTCGGTGGTGGGCGACGTCTCGGTGGTGGCCGGACTCTTGGTGTTGGCCGGACTCTCGGTGGTGGCCGGAGTCTTGGTGGTGGGTGGGGCGTCGGCGGTGGGCGGGGTGTCGGTGGCGGGCAGGGCCGTCGACTTCGCCGGGTCGTCGCGGTAGTGGCCCGGTATTCGGGTGCTGCGGAACACCGCGTACAGCGTCGCGATCAGGACCGGCGCGGCCAGCATGCCGTAGCGCCAGCCGAGCCCCGACGCCTGGGCGCCGCCGATCGCCAGCGGGGCGATCATGCCGACGGCGGCCCCGATGCCGTGCGCCTCGCTCAACGCCCCCGGCCCCGCCACCGCCCCGTGGTGGTCCACGATCGCCGCGGCGGCCAGGTTCACCACCGCGAACCCGCCGAGGCCGCACAGCAGCGCGCCGGCCAGGGTGAGGGCGAGCCAGGGGCTGAGCGCGTACATGAGCACGCCCGCGGCTAGCAGCGTGAATCCGCCCCACAGCGCGGGACCGCGGCCCCACCACAGCACCGGGCGGCTGCCGAGCGCACCGATGATCGCGCCTCCGGCGGCGTACGCCGTGCTGTGCAGGCCCGCGACCGCCTTGCTCACCTCCAGGTCGTCGCCGAGCAGCGGGACCGAAGGGCCGAAGCAGTAAAGGAAGTACGCGAAGACCGCGGTCTGCAGGTAGAGCAGCCAGGTCGCACGGTCGCGGGTGAGCCGGACCGATCCCGCGGCAGGGGAGGTCGGCGTCGCCGAGGCGGCCGTTTCGGGGGGATTCACCCGATGAGGTTACTCGGCGCAGATGACGGAGCCCTCCCCGCGCGGGGAGGGCTCCGTCATGCTCCGTGTCGTCGGCCGGCGCGGCGGATGGCGTCGGTTGGCGCGTCGGCCTGCGTCGGCTGTCGTTGGGTGCTGCGGGGTGTCGCCAGGTTTTGCTGGGTGACCTTGGGGGTCACCAGGTGTTGCTGGGTGACGTCGGGTGTCGCCAGGTCAGCCCAGCTTCTCCACGACGTAGTCGATGCACGTGGTCAGCGCCTCGACGTCGGCCGGGTCGATGGCCGGGAACATCGCGACGCGCAGCTGGTTGCGGCCCAGCTTGCGGTACGGCTCGGTGTCGACGATGCCGTTGGCGCGCAGCACCTTGGCGATCGCCGCGGCGTCGATGCCCTCGGCGAAGTCGATCGTGCCGATGACCTGCGAGCGCTGCGCGGGGTCGGTGACGAACGGCGTCGCGTACGCCGACTTCTCCGCCCACGTGTACAGGCGCGACGACGAGTCGGCCGTACGCGCGACCGACCACTCCAGGCCGCCCTGCCCGTTGATCCACTCCAGCTGGTCGGCCAGCAGGAACAGGGTCGCGAGCGCGGGGGTGTTGTAGGTCTGGTCCTTCGACGAGTTGTCGATCGCCGTCGGCAGGCTGAAGAACGGCGGGATGTAGCGGTCGGTCGCGGCGATCCGCGCCGCGCGGTCGAGCGCGGCGGGGGAGAAGGCCGCGATCCACAGTCCGCCGTCGGACGCGAAGCACTTCTGCGGGGCGAAGTAGTAGACGTCGAACTCCCGAGCGTCGACCGGCAGGCCGCCCGCACCCGAGGTCGCGTCGACCAGCACGAGGGAGCCCTCGTCGGCGCCCTCGACCCGCTTGATCGGCATCGCCACGCCGGTCGAGGTCTCGTTGTGGGTCAGGCCGTACACATCCACGCCCGCCTCGGCGACGGGCAGCGGGTGGGTGCCGGGCTCGGACTTGACGACGCTCGGCTCGTCCAGCCACGGCGCCGCCTTGACGGACGACGCGAACTTGCTGGAGAACTCGCCGAACGACAGGTGCTGCGACTTGCGTTCGACCAGGCCGAACGCGGCGATGTCCCAGAACGCGGTGGAGCCGCCGTTGCCGAGCACCACCTCGTAGTCGCCGGGCAGGCGGAACAGGTCACGGACACCCTGGCGGACCCGGCGCACCACGTTCTTCACGGGTGCCTGCCGGTGCGAGGTGCCGAGCAGGGACGTGCCGGTCGCCGCGAGGGCACTCAGCGCCTCGGGGCGCACCTTGGACGGGCCCGCGCCGAACCGGCCGTCGACGGGCTTGAGCTCTTCGGGAATCTGGATCTCGGCCACCCGGCGAGCGTAGCCCGGGGTCGGTCACGAGAACGTCAAAATCCACGAAGTGAGACGATCCGGACCACAATGCGGTCGTGATCACGACAGTAGGTGAGACGACAGCGAATCCGGGCGGAGTCGCCAGGGAGAGACAGATAGGCGCGATCTCTTCCCCCTATCCACCCTTTCCTCCCGCCTGACCCTTCGATATCTCGGGAACGTTCGCGGCCGACCAACGGTGCCGACGTCGACCCCGATCCACCCGAAGCAACGTAGAGCGCAGTGCGTTCGACGCCACGTTCGACGACGGCGACAGCGCTGACGTGCGACAGCATCACGCCACCCAACCCAATGAACGCCGTGAGGTCACGCTCACGCCTGACCCCACACACCCAGTAACTCATCAACGACAGCGGCGGGTGGGGTTCCGCCGCGCAAAGGTGTGTCGGTGGTGGGGTTCGGTGTGGGGGTGCCGGCGGGTTGTCGGGTTTGGGCGGCAGCGACAGAGGGGTTCCGCCGCGCAAGGGTGTGGGGGTGCCGGCGGGTTGTCGGGTTTGGGCGGTAGCGACAGTGGGGTTCCGCCGCGTAAGGGTGTGTCGGTGGTGGGTGTGGGGGTGCCGGCGGGTTGTCGGGTTTGGGCGGGAGCGACAGCGGTGGCATGTGGTCCCGGGTGCGGGGCGTGTCGGTGGTGGGGATTGGCGTAGGGGTGCCAGCGGGTTGTCAGACTTGGGGGTGTGTCTGAACTTGACCACGGCGCCGAATCGGCGCGGCTGCGTGACGTGCTCGCCCGCGAGTTGCGCTCGCGCGTGCGCGGCGGTGTCCGCTTCGACGCACAGGCGCGGGCGCTGCACTCGATGGACGCGTCCAACCACCGCCACGTGCCGCCCGGCGTGGTCACCCCGGCCGACACCGAGGACCTGGTCGCCGCCGTCGCGGTCTGCCACGAACGTGGCGCCCCGGTCACCCTGCGCGGCGGCGGCACCAGCATCGCCGGGCAGGCCACCGGCACCGGTGTCGTCCTCGACACCTCGCGCCACCTCACCGCGATCGAGTCCCTCGACGTGGACGCCCGCATCGCGGTCGTGCAGCCCGGTGTGGTTCTCGACGACCTCAGGGCCGCGGCCGCACCGTTAGGGCTGACTTTCGGTCCGGACCCCTCGACGCACAGCCGCTGCACGCTCGGCGGCATGATCGGCAACGATGCCTGCGGGGCGCACTCCGTCGCGTGGGGGCGTACCTCCGCCAATGTCGCGTGGCTCGACGTGTTGACCCCGGACGGCGTCCGCATGCGCGTCGGACCGGGCGACGCCGTCCTCCCCGAACCGGGCTCCGAGGTCGGCGCGGAACGCATCCGCGCCGATCTCCACGCCCTCGCCGACGACCATCTCGCGCTGATCCGCCGGGGGTTCGCCCCGCTCCCGCGCCGCGTGTCCGGGTACGCGCTGGACCGCCTCCTCCCCGAGAACGGCCGCGACCTGGCCCGCTCGCTGGTCGGCAGCGAAGGGACCTGCGCCGTCGTGCTGCGGGCCGGCGTACGCCTTGTCGAGGCGCCCCGCTTCCGGGCCCTCGCCGTCCTGGGGTTCGCCGACGACATCGCCGCGGCGGAGGCCGCGCCCGCGCTGCTGCCGTACGGGCCGCTCACCGTGGAGAGCCTCAGCGCCGCGCTCGCCGGGCTCGCCCGCTCCTCGCGTGGCGTACGCCTTCCGGACGGCGGCGCCTGGCTCTTCGTCGAGACCGGCGGTGCCACCGCGGACGAGGCGGTGGAACGGGCGCGTACGGTCGCCGCCGAGGTGGCGCCACAGGCGTTCCGCGTGGTGTCCGATCCTGCCGAGCAACGCGCGCTGTGGCGCATCCGCGAGGAGGCGTCCGGGACCGCGACCCGCATGGCGGACGGGTCGGAGGCGTGGCCGGGGTGGGAGGACACCGCCGTACCGCCCGAGCGCCTCGCCGAATACCTTCGGGAACTACAAGCCTTGATGGGGCAGTTCGGTTTGCGCGGGCTCCCGTACGGACACTTCGGCGAGGGGTGCGTGCACATCCGCTTCGACTTCGACCTGCTGGGCACCGAGGGCATCGCCGCATACCGCTCGTTCGCCATCGAACTCGCGGACCTCGTCACCGGGTTCGGCGGGTCGTTGTCCGGCGAGCACGGCGACGGCCAGGCCCGGGCCGAGTTGCTGCCCCGCATGTACGGCCCGGAACTCGTCGACCTGTTCGGCCGCTTCAAGGCCGTATGGGATCCGCACGGCCGGATGAACCCCGGCATGCTGGTCCGCCCCCGTCCGCTCGACGGCGACCTCCGCTTCACCGGTATGCCCCGGCAGCCGGTGCCGGTCGCCTTCGGATACCCGCACGACCACGGGGACTTCGCGGCGGCGGTACGCCGTTGCGTAGGTGTGGGCAAGTGCCGTGAGACGACGGCGAATTCCTCGGCCGGGGTGATGTGCCCGTCGTTCCGGGCGACGGGCGAGGAGAAGGACTCGACGCGCGGCCGCGCCCGGCTGCTGCACGAGATGCTCATCGGCGACGTGGTGCGGGACGGCTGGCGTTCCGAGGAGGTACGCGACGCTCTCGACCTGTGCCTGTCCTGCAAGGGCTGCCGCAGCGACTGCCCGGTGGGCGTCGACATGGCTACGTACAAGGCGGAGTTCCTGCACCACCACTACGAGGGCCGCGTGCGTCCCCGTGCCCACTACGCGCTGGGCGGCCTGCCGTGGTGGTCGGCGGTGGCGACCTCCGTTCCCGGTCTTGCCGCGCTCGCGAACGCGGTCGGGTCACGTCAGACGCTCAAACGCGCCGCTTTGCGCTTCGCGGGCTTGCAACCCGAGCGCCCGCTGCCGGAGTTCGCCGCCACTTCCTTCACCCGCGCATGGCGCGCACGCCGTCCCGCCGAGGACCGACGGGACGAACTCGCCGCCGGGGGAACGCGCGTGGTTCTCTGGCCCGACACCTTCACGAACCGGTTCGCCCCGCAGATCGCCTGGTCGGCGGTACGCGTCCTGGAGTCCGCGGGACTGACCGTGCTCGTCCCACCCAAGTCCGTGTGCTGCGGCCTGACCTGGGTGTCGACGGGCCAACTCGACGTCGCACGCGGCGTCATGCGCCGTACGCTCGCCACCCTGCGCCCCGCCCTGGACGCGGGCCTGCCCGTCGTGGGCCTGGAGCCCTCCTGCACGGCGGCGCTGCGTACCGATGTCCCCGAACTCCTCGGTGCGGAGGCCACCGCGCTGCCCGGGGCCGTCAAGACGTTCGCCCAGGCCCTGGAGGAACTGGCGCCGAACTGGTCGCCACCTCGCATCGACCGGCCTGTCACCGGCCAACTCCACTGCCACCAGCACGCGGTCCTCGGCGACGGCCCGGACCGGCGCCTCCGCGACCTGGCCGGGCTCACCGGGGCTCTGGCGGACGGTTGCTGCGGACTCGCCGGGAACTTCGGCTACGAACCGGGCCACGACGCCGTCGCCACGCGCATCGCGGAGGAACGCCTCCTCCCGGCCCTCCACGCCGCGCCGCCCGACGCCGTGCCCCTCGCCGACGGCTTCAGCTGCCGCACCCAGATCGCCCGCCACACCGCCCTGAGGCCCCGCCACCTCGCCGAAGTCCTCGCCCAGGCACTCCCGGCCGCCGGGGACCGGGCCACGGAAAACCGAACGCAACGCTGATGCCCGTGAGTTCGTCGCCAAGGTCGTGCCCCCGGGGCGCCGCGACGGGCCCCGGGGGTGTTTCGACCTACGACCGTCGTGCCGCGCGCGGTCAGGCGCGGCGGCGGTGGACGGCGAAGGCTATGCCGCCGCCCGCAAGGATCAGCGCC
Source organism: Streptodolium elevatio (assembly GCF_040649515.1). GTDB lineage: Bacteria > Actinomycetota > Actinomycetes > Streptomycetales > Streptomycetaceae > Yinghuangia > Yinghuangia elevatio. The sequence continues at coordinate 23,322 of NZ_JBEZFP010000026.1, read as the reverse complement.
GCGGCAGCGGCGCCGATCAGAGTCGTGCTGTTGTCGTCCCCGCCAGTGTCCGCAAGTACGGGGGCAGGGGAGGGAGTGGAGGGGACGGGCTGGGGAGTGTCGGTCGGCCGGGGGCCGGCGGAGCCGCTGGGAGTCGGCGACGGGCCGGGCGAGGAGTCGGTGGTCACGATGGCGAACTTCCCGCGCTCGCCGCAGAATTCCGCGATCGGGGCCGGCTCTTCCGCGGTGGTGTCGAGGACGTCGGCGGCCAGGTAGGTGACGCCGTCGCCGGGCTTCGCCGCGCCGGTGAACGACATGCGCAACTGCTGCTCGACGGCCGAACGCGGCTGGACGCCGACCGTTCCGGGCAGCGGGTTGATCATCTCGCCGGGCACCTCCATCGCGGGCACCGGCTTCCAGGCCTTCCCGTCCGACGACGACTCCAGCTTGACCAGCGCGCTGTCGTTCCCGCTCGTCAGGTCGAACGCGAGCATCGTGCTCAGGGCGGTGTACGTCGAGTCGGTCGCGTTGTCGATCTTGAGCGTGAACTCCTTGGGCGTGCCGCCGGGAGCGTGTGTCGTCGGGTGGTTGACGAGCGAGACCACGGGGGCGCCGAGCTTCACGGTGTCCGTGTCGGTCGCCGCCCCGCCCGCGGCGGCCTTGGCTGTCTCGCCGACGGGGGTTGCCGTCGTCGTCAGCGTGATGTGGCCGTACGGGTTCGCGGGATCGGCGGGCTTCGGAGCGGACGGGTCATGCGAGTTGAAGGTCGCCAACTCGCCGTCGGGCCCTGCCGGGGCCTTGGGCGCGACCCGTACGCGCATCTTGACGACCTGCTCGCCGGACCCGAACTCACGTTGTGGCAAGGCCGCGGTCACGCTGTCCGAACCGGCGGCGGCGACGGCGACGTCACGCCAGGCTCCGTCGTTGTCCTGCCACTGCAGCGCGACGGTCTGCGGACCGAGTCCGCCGAGCGCGGGGTTGAGGTTCGCCCCCGCCAGGGTGAACGCGAGCTTGGTGCTGTGCGCGGCTTGGCCGGAGTTGGTGACCTTCACCGTGAAGGCGGTGGGATCGGCGGCAATGCCGAGGACGCCCGGGGCGGTCGTCTGCACGGTGAGGCCGGACTCGGCGGAGGCGGAGCCCGCGCCGAGTACGACGATCGCCGGCGCGGTGGCGAGTAGGGAAGCCGTCGCGGTGACGGCGAATGAACGGCGCAAGGTTTGCTCCAGGATGCGGTGGGCGGAGTCGCCACGAAAGGAGGTTGTGGGGCGCGGTGGATCCCCGAAGGACGTGATCGGTCATGTTGCCGACGCCACCCCCGGGCGGAACCGCCCAAGGTCACGCGGACATGCCGAATCAGCGCGTGTGCGGCGGATCGCGTCGAACGCGGTCGATCGCAAAGAGTGCACGCGGAACTCCGGGCAGACGCACGCAACTTCGGTTCACAAGGCTGTGATGCGCCGACCCGGACGAACCCGCCTTGCGGCGGGATGAGGGTTCCCTAGGAAGGGATTTGTGCGGCCGACTCGACGTCAGTCACACGGGCCGCCCGGTGGCGGCGCGCAGCGCGCGCGTCGGCGTCGCCGGGGTACGCGCGTCGGCGGCCCGGCACCTGGTAGGTCGTGTCCGCACGCCGGTTCGAGGCGTGCGGCAGCGGCAGTCCGCGGGCACGCGCCCGCGACTGGAAAGTCCAACATGGTTCCCCCCAATGTGAACGCAGTGATGCTACAGGGGCTGTTGCGTTCACGCCGGGTTCTGGGGGCAGCTGGGCTTGGTGCCGATGACGACTGTTGCGTCCAGGTCTTCGCAGGCGAGTACTTCGACGTTGAGGCCGTTGGCCTCGAACGCCCGTGCCGTATAAGGCGCTTGACGTTCGCTCGTCTCGACCAGTAGGCGTCCGCCGGGGGCCAGCCAAACGGGCGCGGCCTCGGCCACGCGGCGCTGGATGTCGAGGCCGTCCGTGCCGCCGTCGAGTGCCGCGCGCGGCTCGTGGTCGCGGGCCTCGGGAGGCAGAAGCTCTATTGCGTGTGTGGGGACGTACGGTGCGTTGGCGAGCAGGATGTCGACGCGGCCCAGCAGGTCGGCGGGAAGGGCCTCGTACAGGTCCCCTTCGTGGACCTGGCCGCCCGCGGCCGCGAGGTTGCGCCGGGCGCAGCGGACCGCGGCCGGGTCGATGTCGGCCGCGTGCAGGTCGACGCCGGTGACGAGTGCGGCAAGCGCCGCGCCGAGCGCGCCCGAGCCGCAGCAGAGGTCGACGACCACCGTACGCGGGGACGCGAGCACCGCAGTGCCGCCACCGCCGGTACGCGTGCGCCGCGTGGGCTCGCCGGACGCTTCGGCGGCGTCCGCCGACTCGTGCGTGAGTGCCGCCGCGATGTGCACCAGGAACTCCGTCCGGCGGCGCGGTACGAACACGCCCGGCTCGACGGCTATGCGCAGGCCGCAGAACTCCGCCCAGCCGAGGACGTGTTCGAGCGGATGCCCGGCGACCCGGCGGGCGACCAGGGCGGCGAGTTCGTCGGCGGAGCGGGATGCGGAGACGAGCAGTTGGGCCTCGTCCTCGGCGAACACACACCCGGCCGACCGCAGCGTGGTCACGACGGCGGACAGCGCGGCGGGCGTAGCGGGCGGGGCCGGGAGAGGCGGCGCGGGGACGGGGCGAACGTGCGGTGGAACCGGCATGAGGGCCTTTCGGGATGCCGAAGGGTGCCCTCGCGATCGCGTCGTCAGAACGCGGCGATGGTGCGTCCGTGAGGTGAGGACACCCAGCCTGCTGAAGCGGGAATGGGTCTCACCTCCTCGGTCGAAGCCGTCGCCCGGTCGATTCCGGACGGGCCAAGATTACCCCAGCACCCGGGCCCGGCGGTGCCCGGCCGCCGGGCGCGACCGCCGGCGGTTCAGCCGCAGCCGAATACGCGTGTGATGTCGATGACGGTGCCCTTCTTCACCCGGGCGCCGTCGGCGGGGCCGTCGATGCCGCTGTCGTGGCCTTGGGCGGCGTCGTGGACGGCGTTCCCGACGCCGGCGCCGTTGTCCGGCCGGCCGCCGTCGTCGCCGTGGGTGTGGCCGAGAGCGTCGCGGACGCATTCGGAGCGGGGCTGCCCGTGGATGTCGCGGCCGGATCCCCGGAGCCGGCATCTGTGGGCGACGTCGCGGCCGGAGACGAGGAACCGGATGCCGGCGCGCCGGGACGGCGTGGGGCCCGCCACCGTTTCCTCGGGCTCCTCGGGCAGCGTGAGTTCCCCAGGCTCACCAGGCTCCACGGACCGCCCAGGCCTTCCGGACTCCCCAGGCACTCGGGGCTCCCCGAACGCGACGGTCTCGCCGGTCTCCTCGTACGGCTCCCACGGTTCCCGCATGCCCGTTCTCCCCTGCCATTTGCGAACCGAGGTCGAGCCGCAGCTGAGGAAGACCCCGAACTCCCGTGAAAGGCCCGGGAGTCAGGGCGGGCCTCACGTCGCGTGCGCAGCCCGCGCCATCGTAGGTTCGCTCCGGTCCACGGGCCGTCGAGCCGCCCGATCACGAGGCATCGCAGCCGGATCACGCAAGAGAGGCGTGGCTTCCGCGCGGAGCCGGCCGACTCGTGTCAGGCCATTTCGGGTACGTGGCGTCGGGCCCGGAGGGCGAAGCGGAGGCTGAGCACGGTCTCCGGGTCGTCCAGGTCCGTGCCGAGCAACTGCCCGATCCGGGCGATGCGGTCGTACAGGGTCTGGCGGTTCAGGTGCAGGTCCCGTGCCGTCTCGGCCTTGCGGCCCGCGTGCGTGAGGTACGCCTCCAATGTCGGCAGCAGCGGCTGCCGGGCCGTCCTGTCGTGTTCGAGCAGCGGGCCGACCGCACGCCGGACGAACGCCGCGAGGTCCGCGTGTTCGCGCATGCGCCACAGCAGCAGCTCGATGTCGAGCCGGCGCGCGTCGTACCACGGCTGTTCGGCGAGCCCGCGCGCCGCGGAGGCCGCCTCGGCGGCGTGCCGGAGTCCCGGTCCGGCGGCCGCCCAGGGCCCGGCCGCGCCGACCACCACGACGGGCGGCTGCGGACCGGGGGCGAGCCCCGCGCGGCCGAGCCCCGTGCGGAGCGCGGACGCGACGCGGTCCGCCACGGCCACGCGTTCGCCCGCCGTACGCAGTCCGAGCAGCAGTGCCAGGCGGCATTCGACGGGGCGTACGCCGAGCAGCACCGGCAGTCCCAGCGCGGCGAGTTCCTCCTGCACCGCCCGGGCGATCGGGGCCCAGTCCGCGCCGCCCACGACGCCGATCCCGCCCCGGACGCCGCTCATGGCCCGGACGCCGCCCATGGCCCCGCCACCGCCCACCCCGGCGACCCCGCCGACGCCTCCTTCACCGCGGCTGTCGGCCCCGAGCCGCACGACGACCGGCAGCAGCGGACCGGTGTCGTGGCCGAAGCCCAGCACACGCGCCTGGCGCGCCGCGTCCTCCTCGGCGATCCGGCCCTCGGCCAGGTCGCTCAGGAAGTCGCCGCGTCCGCGCGCGGCCAACTCCTCCTCGTGGCGGGCCTGCCGCAACGCGACGGCGAGCAGTCCCGCCGCGTGGTCCATGACGATGCGTCCGACCGCGGGCAGCGGGCCGTGGACGGGCAGGACGACGAGTCGGCCGCGTACCGCCTGGTCCGAGGATCCGCCCTGGGCCGGGCTGCCGGCCGGGACGTCGACGATCAGTGCGGTGCCCGGCGACGCACCGGCGGCGCCGTTCGTACGGCCGCCGCGCAGTCCCGCCCAGGCGTCGATGGGGTCGGTGTCGCTCGCCGCCGCGGCGCCGCGCTGCGCGTACAGCAGCCGACCGTCGGCGTCCTCCAGGTAGACGGGGTTGCCGACGCGCTCGGCGAGCAGCGCGAGCACCTCGGGTACGCCGCCTCCGCCGAGCAGGATCTCGGTGCATCGGCGGTGCACCTCCTCGCCTTGCCGCAGAAGTGCGTAGTGGCCGTTGACGATCTCGGTGTGGATCGCCTCGGTGACTGCGACAAAAGGGACTTCACGGTGCAATTGGATCAGCGGGAGGTCGCGAATACGCGCCGCCTCGACCATCGCCGCGGGCAGCACGTCGAAGCGCTGGCCGAGTTCGACCACCAGCGCGGCGATGCCCCGGTCGGCGAGCTGGGCGACGAAACGGCGCTGGTCGGCGGGCTTGGGGCCGATCGCAAGGCCGGTGGTCAGCAGTAGTTCGGCCCCACGCAGCAGCGACGCGATGTTGGGCACCTCGCCGGTGTGCACCCAGCGGATCGGCCGGTCCAGGCCGTCCGGCGCGGCGACCACCTCGGGCAGCCCCCGGCGCAGCGGCGGCAGTTCGAGGGCCTGGCGCACGGTGATGCCGGCGACGGACGACGATCCGGCGGCCGGCCCGGCCCCGGACGCGTGTGCGGAACCGAGCCCGGATGCATGTCCGGAGCCGAGCCCGGTCCCGTGTCCGGAACCAGCCCCGGGCGCGGGCGTTGTTGCGGGGGCGGTCGTACCGGCGACGCTGAGTAGCCTGCCGCTGGAGTCCATTTGCGGCACGCTACCGGCCGGCCGGCGGTTTGTGGATCACGGGAGCGTTTCGGACCCCGCACACCGTCGCCTTGCCCCGACACTACGTCGCCCTGGCACGTGGAACGCCTGACCTGCTGTCGGTTGTAGGAGAACGCGTTCCGCATCCAAGCTGACGGCCCGTCGGTACGCGGTGCCGCCACGCACCCCGTCCGCGTCAATCCCTGCGTCGTCCCCGGCGCGCTCCCTTGTGAAGGAGGTGGCATGACCACGGTCAGCAGCACCGACGGCCCCGGAACCCCCGGCGCCGACGGCCCCGGCGCCGAAGCCCCCGGAGCCGAAGGCCCCGGCGAGGTCAACCGGCTGAAGGCGAACTCGGTCGGCCTCGTCGGCGTCGTCTTCATGGCCGTCGCCACGGCGGCCCCGATCACCGCGATGACGGGCAACCTGCCGGTGATCGCGGGCAAGGGCGGCAACGGCCTCGGCGCGCCCGCCGCGTACATCATCGCGACGCTGGTCCTGACCGTCTTCTCGGTCGGCTACGTGACGATGGCCAAGCACATCACCGCGGCCGGCGCGTTCTACGGCTTCATCTCGCACGGTCTCGGGCGCGTGACGGGCATGGCGGCGGGCCTGATCGCGGTCATGGCGTACATCGTCTTCGAGGCGTCGATCCTGGGCTTCTTCGCGAACGCCCTGCACGGCCTGGTCGACGAGCAGTTCGGCGTCGACGTCCACTGGGGCGTCTTCGCGTTCCTCGGCATCGCCGCCATCGGCTGTCTCGGCTACTTCGACATCCACCTCACCGCCAAGGTGCTCGGCGTCGCGCTGGTCCTGGAGATCGCCGTGCTGAGCGCGGTGTCGCTCGCGGTGCTGTTCACCGGCGGCGGCCCGGACGGCTTCCTCGCGGGGGACGCGCTCAACCCGCTCAACGGCATCAAGGGCGCCGACGGCACGATCGGGGCCGCGGCCGGCTTCGGCCTGTTCTTCGCCTTCTGGTCATGGGTCGGCTTCGAGTCCACCGCGATGTACGGCGAGGAGTCCCGCGACCCCAAGCGCGTCGTGCCGCGCGCGACCCTCATCTCGGTCGTCGGCGTCGGCCTGTTCTACGTGTTCGTGTCCTGGATGATGGTCTCCGCCGAAGGACGCGGCGTCGTCGAGGACGGCAGCGGCCTGTTCTACAACCCGCTCGGCGACCACTTCGGCGGCTGGGCCGTGGACGTCTTCCAGTGGCTCATCGTCACCGGCTCGTTCGCCTGCGCCATGGCGTTCCACCAGTGCGCGTCGCGCTACCTGTACGCGATCGGCCGCGAGGGCTTCATCCACAAGGCCCTCGGCAGGACGCACCCGTCGTACGGCTCCCCGCACATCGCCTCGATCGTGCAGACCTGCCTGACGATCGCGATCGTCAGCGGCTTCCTGCTGGCCGACCAGGACCCGGTCGTGCACATGTACGGACTGCTCGCGCTGCTCGGCACGATGGCCATCCTCATCGTGCAGACCCTGTGCTCGTTCGCGACCGTCGGCTACTTCCACGTGCAGGGCAAGCACCCCGAGAGCAAGCACCCGGTCAAGACGCTGATCGCGCCGGTCGTGGCCGGCGTCGCGATGATCGGCGTGGTGTTCCTGCTGGTGTCGAACCTGGAGGATGCGGCGGGCGCGGCGTCGACCAGCCTGCTGTTCGACCTCATCCCGTGGATCGTCGGCGTCCTGTTCGTGGCCGGCATCGGGTTGGCGCTGTACATGAAGAACGCGCGCCCTGAGGCGTACGAACGCATGGGCCGCATCATCCTCGAGGACGCCGGGGAGCGCGACGCACGGCCCGACGTGCCCGCCCAGACCACCGGCAACGCGAAAGCCGACATCTCCTGACCCTGATCCTGGCTCTGACCCCCTGACCCTGACCTGGCCGAACAACCCCCGTCCGCAGCGCCCTTGACTGCACGTCAGGCCGACGCGTGACGCGGTCACCAAGGCCCTCGGGCCGTACGCAGCACCGCCGCATCCCATCCGGCGGACCCCCGCACCGCGTACGCCCCGGGGGCCTTTGCACTTCCCGCACCGCCACCCGAACCGTCGAAAGGACCCCTCCATGGCCCGCACCGGTCCGATGCACGCCCTGCGCCGCATGATGGCCGACCACGCCTCGGCCGACCGACTCCGCATCCCGGTCGACGAGTTCCGCGGCATGCGGAGCGAGGCCGCCGCCGAACCGGGCGGCCCCACCCGCCGCGCGCTCGTACGCCGCGCGGCCGCGGTCGGGGTCGGCATCGGCCTGGGGGCCGCCGCGGTGGCGCGTCCCGCGACCGCCGCCACCCCGACGCCGCCGATCGACACCGATGCCCGCGTCGCGATCATCGGGGCGGGCGTATCCGGTCTCACGGCGGCCCTGACGCTCGCCGACTCCGGCGTCGCGGCCACGGTCTACGAGGCGAATCCGACCCGGGTCGGCGGGCGCATGTACACCCAGCGGACCTACTGGGGCGGCGGGCAGACGTCGGAGATCGGCGGCGAACTCATCGACACCGGCCACAAGAAGATCCTGGAGCTGTGCCGCCGGTTCGGGCTGTCCACGGTGGACTTCGCCGCCGCCGGCCCGGCCGGGGCGGTCGAGACGCTGTGGTTCGACAACGGCTACTACGCGCGCTCGCAGGCCGACGAGGACTTCAAGGCGATGTACCAGGCGGTCCGGCGCGACTACCAGCAAGCCGGGGACGTGATGTGGAACAACGCGACGCCTACCGGTGTGGCGCTGTCCAACATGAACCTGCGGGCGTGGATCGAGTCCCGCGTGCCGGGCGGATACGCTTCCCGGCTCGGGCAGTTCCTCGATGTCGCGTACAACGTCGAATACGGCGCGGACACCGTCGACCAGTCGGCGTTCGCCGCGGTCTGCATGCTCGGCTGGCAGAGCAACCCCGGGCACTTCAACATCTGGGGCGGGTCGAACGAGCGCTACCACGTCGTCGGGGGCAACGACCAGGTGACGCAGGCCATGGCGGCTGCTCTGCCGTCGGGTGCGATCCGGATGGACCACCGGCTGGTCGCGGTCCGCGCGAACGCGGACGGCACCCAGACGCTGACCTTCGACAACGGCGGAACGACCAGGACGGTCACGGCCGATCACACGATCATCACGGTGCCGCTGCCGATCCTCCAGGGCCTTGACCTGTCGCGTGCCGGCTTCGACCCGCTGATGACGAACCTGCTGCGCGACGCCCGCATGGGATATGTCACCAAGCTGAACATGAAGTTCACCGGCCGCCCGTGGCGCGGTACGGGCGCCTGGCCGGGCGTCGCGGCGGGCGACTGCTTCACCGACCTGCCGTTCCAGCAGACCTGGGACACGACGAAGGCGCAGCCCGGCGCCGGGGGTGTGCTGATCCAGTACGGCGGCGGCAGCCTTGCCCACGGCCTCAACCCCGGCGGCCCGTTCAACACCGACAGCGACCCGGTGGTGCGGTCGACGGCGGCGGCGTACCTGGCCCAGATCGACACGGTCTTCCCCGGCACGCGTGCGGCCTGGACGGGCAAGGCGCAGCTGTCGGCGTGGCACAAGAACCCCTACTCACTGGGGGCTTACTCGTACTGGCCGGTCTCCTACCTGCACCGGTACGCGGGCTACGAGGGCACGCGGCAGGGCAACGTGCACATCGGCGGCGAGCACACGTCGTACGACTTCCAGGGCTTCATGAACGGCGGGGCGGTCGAGGGCGAGCGGGCCGCGAACGAGGTCCTGGCGGATCTCCGCTGACAATCTGATTTGTCGTCCTGTGCGCCCCTGTTGCCCGGCGGGCGGCCGACGACGTGCGACGTACCTTTCGGCCCCGACGGCGCGGTTTGCCGTCGGGGCCGATGGGCATCCATGGCCGGGTACGGCGATCTGGTGAACCGAACTTGACTGATAGGTAAGGATCTGTCAGTAATAGTGCTAGATGTCCGATATTTGAGTGGGTAGTTAACGGATGCCGCTGGGTCTGTCAAGACCCAAGAAAGGGGCATTGTCGGTCAGTTCGGAAGGGAACTCGCCGACGAAACCGGGGTTATCCGGTCATCCCATGACAGATGAGTATTCTTCCGGGTAGATCTGGACCGGCCCGACGCCACCGAACCACGAGCCACGTGGACGGAAGTGCAGGTCGGTCAGGCGGAACAAAGGGCAGTCTGATGAAACGTCAGGCGGCTCATAGCTCAACCGGTCGTGGCCTGCCGCACTGACCAGCACCCGCCCTCCCACCTGCCAGGGGAGGGCGGTCGGCTTTCCCGGACCGACGTGGACGATCGGCAGGCTCCCCGCTCCCGTCCGCATCGACGATATCCGGGCATGGGACGGGATCCGCGCCGGGTGGGGACCGGCGGGGACGGGGAGGCGGGGACAAAGCGGCAGGGACGCGTAGGGGCAGGGCGAGACCAGGGCAGGAACCGGGGCGAGGGCCGGAACCCGGGGCGGGAAGCGGGCCGGTCCGAGGGCGGGGCCCGCCCGGGACGGCAGCGTCGACGTACTGTTCTCGACACTGATCACGTGGCGGTCGGGCGTCGGCAGGGGAGGCGGCCGTGGGGGAACCCGCAGAAGAGGCATTGGCGGTCGTGGCCGCTGCGGCGGTCGTCGCGGGGGGCGGCAGTCGTGGCCGACAACCTGCTGCGCGGGCAACCCGGGGGCGGCGTAGGCCAGTTGACCCGGATCGCGCAGTGTGACGAGCGCCATGGGAACCCATGACGCGCTGCGGACAGGTCGAGGCATGAACCGATCTCTCCGGACCAGGGCACGCGAGGGCGATCCAGCCGCGTTCGCCACCCTGTTCGACAGCTATGCGGGGGCGATCCACCGCTACGCCCTGCGCGTCACCGCCGACTGGGCGACTGCCGAGGACGTCGTATCGCTCACCTACCTGGAGGCCTGGCGGCTGCGTGCCAAGTTGCGGCCCGACGAGGGCGAGGGCGACGACGAGGACGCCGAGCGCGAGGGCGACGAGCCAAATGCCCACGGCGACGGTTCCGGCAGTACGGACGGGAGGGGCGGGCACGCCGACGGGGCGGCACGCCGTACCCGGGACGGGCCGCCCGGCGCCCCGGGTGGCGAAGCGTACGACGGGCTGCGCTCCTGGCTGTTCGGCATCGCGACCAACGTCCTGCGCAATACCGCCCGGTCGGCCCGGCGGCACCGCGCGGCACTCGACCGGTTGCCGCCGCGCGGCGACGTACCCGACTTCGCGGACGACGTGGTCGAGCGCGCCGACCTCGCCGAGCAACTGGCCGCGGCCCGCGCGGCGTTGGACCGCCTCGGCCGCAACGAGCGGGAAGTCGTCGCGCTCGTCGTGTGGTCCGGCCTCGGGTACGCGGAGGCTGCCGAGGCCCTCGGGGTGCGGGTCGGCACCGTGAAGTCCCGCCTTTCGCGCGCCCGCAAGCGGCTGCGCGAACTCACGCAGGACGAGCTCCGGCAACGGCGAACGGACCGGGAACCCCGTCGGCTCGGCGGACAGGCGACAGGTGACCGCCACGCGGCGGTCCGGTCGGGGGCACAGCCCCAGGGGAGGACACCATGAAGCCGGAACCACCGTACGAAGTACGGGCGTTCGGGAGCGGCGCAGCACCGGACACGGGCACGGGCAGCGACGCGGGCACGGTCGCCGATGAGCGCGACGTGGCGCGGCTGGCACCCGGAGCGGACGTACCGGGCCTTCCCCTCGGCCGCCACCAGCAGCTGAGGGAGCACCTGATGAGCGAGATCGAACGCGAGACCGTCCCGGCCCCGTCACGGAGGCCCTCGCGGGCCCCCGGCGGCGCGCGCCTCCGCTGGACGCTGATCGCCCCGGCGGTCGCCGCGGCCGTCGCGGGTGCCGTGGTCGTCGGCGCCGCGGTGATCGAGGGGCCGTCCTCGCGGCCGACGGTCTCCGCGGCGGACCGCGACGCCGCCGCCGGCCTGCTGGCCCGGGCCGCGCTGGTGGCCGGGGCGAAGGCCGAAGTCCCGGTGCGCGACGACCAGTACGAGTACATCGAGACGTGGGGCGCGAGCGCGAAGATCGAGATGGTCGACGGGAAGTACCGCACGACCCTGATGCCTCCCTCGAAGAACGAGGTGTGGCGTCCGGTGACCGGCACCGGCGAGATGCTGATGCGCTCCGGGAACGGCAGCGAGTTCCGCGATTCGGTAACCGCGCCCGCACCCGGGGAGAAGATCTCCGGCCACCCCGGGTACCGCTTTTTGGAATCCCTGTCGACCGACCCCGGCACTTTGCTGGGGCAACTGCGCGAACTCGCCCAACCCAACGACAACCCGCCCGACCAAAGGGTGTTCACGCTCATCGGCGACATCCTGCGGGCCGGCGTCATGCCGCCCGAGTTCTCCGCGGCGCTGTTCCGCGCGGCGGCCGAGCTGCCCGGCGTCACCGTCGTCCCGAACGCCACCGACGCCCTCGGGCGGCCGGGTGTCGCGGTGGCCATGGTCGCGGCGCAGGGCTCCCGAGAGGAGTGGATCTTCGACCCGGACACCGCGGAACTGCTCGGCTGGCGCGACGTCGCGGCCCGCGACAACGACGAGATCGCGGTGAAGAAGGGACAGGTGCTGGACAGCACCGCGATCGTGCACCGCGGCATCGTCGACCGTGCGGGCGACACCCCGCCGCTCGCGCCCGGTGACCCGACGCGTGCGGTGCCGTCGGGAGGGCCCGCGGCCTGACGCGACGCAACCCAACGCGACACGAAACAGCGCGACGCAACGCAACGCGACACGGCACAGCGCGACACGGCGCGGCAACGGCACCAACGACGACGGCCCGCCTCCCTTGTGGGGAGGCGGGCCGTGCGATGCGCGGATACGGGTCGAGAATCCGTACCAGGCAGGTGCTGCGGGTCCTGCGGTCGTGCGGGTCCTGCGGTCGTACGGGGTCCTGCTACTGCTTGACGTTCGGCACCGTGTCGTCGTACCCGGCGACATCGGTGATCGGGCGCGAACCCGGGCCGATGTAGCGGGCCGACGGGCGCACCAGGCGCGACGTGCGCTTGTGCTCCAGGATGTGCGCGCTCCACCCGGCGGTGCGGGCGCAGGTGAACATCGAGGTGAACATGTTGGCCGGCACCTCGGCGAAGTCCAGGACCACCGCGGCCCAGAACTCCACGTTGGTGGCCAGGACGCGGTCCGGACGACGGGCGTGCAGCTCGTCCAGCGCGGCCTGCTCCAGCGCCGCGGCGACCTCGTAGCGCGGCGCGCCGAGCTCCTTGGCGGTACGCCGCAGCACGCGCGCACGCGGGTCCTCCGCGCGGTACACGCGGTGGCCGAAGCCCATCAGGCGTTCGCCGCGGTCCAGCACGCCCTTGACGTACTGGGTCGCGTCGCCGCTGCGCTCGATCTCCTCGATCATGCCCAGCACGCGCGAGGGCGCGCCGCCGTGCAGCGGGCCCGACATGGCGCCGACCGCGCCCGACAGGCACGCCGCGACGTCGGCACCGGTTCCGGCGATGACGCGGGCGGTGAACGTGGAGGCGTTCATGCCGTGCTCGGCGGCCGACGTCCAGTAGGCGTCGACGGCCTTGACGTGCTTCGGGTCCGGCTCACCGCGCCAGCGGATCATGAACCGCTCGACGATCGTGTCGGCCTTGTCGACCTCGCGTTGCGGGACCATCGGCTTGTCCAGGCCGCGGGCCGACTGGGCGACGTACGACAGCGCCATGACGGCGGCACGGGCCAGGTCGTCGCGGGCCTGCATGTCGTCGATGTCGTGCAGCGGTTTCAATCCCCACACCGGGGCGAGCATGGCCAGCGCGCTCTGCACGTCCACGCGGATGTCGCCGGAGTGGATGGGAATCGGGAACGACTCCGCGGGCGGGAGGCCGGGGTTGAAGGCGCCGTCGACGAGGAGCCCCCAGACGTTGCCGAAGGAGACGCGCCCGACGAGATCTTCGATGTCCACGCCGCGGTAGCGGAGCGCGCCGCCCTCCTTGTCGGGTTCGGCGATCTCCGTTTCGAACGCTATGACTCCTTCGAGCCCGGGTACGAAGTCGGACATCAGGCGGCTCCTCATGCGATCTCGACTGACTTGTGGTGACTTGTGGCCGGGTCTTTCATACCCCGCGTTACCACAACCTGTCTTCCCCCGGAAAGGCCCGGAACCCCGGCGCAAGATCGTTACTGCGCGGGCTGGCGGACATCCCCGTAGGGCTGCGAATCGGTGGTTGGGCGAAGCGCGCGTGTTGTGGCTTCGCCTGTGAAGTTGTGGGCGACGGTTGTCGACAGGCAACAATATCTCTTGATGTCGAGATGACCTAGACAAGGCAGCCGACGACCACGTGAACTCCGGCACACAACCGCTCGTCAACGTGCCGATTCGCACGAATGGGTGTCACTCGTTCGGACCTGTACCCCCGTGGTTTCGGTGTGCCCGGGCATGGGGTGCTACCAAGGAACCGTGGACCTCGACGACCTCATGGCGATGCGCCGCCAATACCGCAACGAAGGCATCGACGAAGCCTCGCTGACCCCCGCGCCCATGCCGCTGTTCGCCCGCTGGCTCGCCGAGGTCGTGGCAGCCGACCTGCCGGAGCCCAACGCGATGGTGGTGGCGACCGCGTCGCCGGACGGGCGACCGAGCACCCGGACGGTGCTGCTCAAGGAGTACGGCGAGGACGGCTTCGTCTTCTACACCAACTACGACTCCCGCAAGGGCCGCGAACTGACCGCGAACCCGTACGTGAGCCTGCTCTTCCCGTGGCACGCGATGGACCGGCAGGTCATCGTGACGGGGTCGGCGGAGCGGGTGCCGGCGGAGCGGACCGCGGCGTACTTCCGGTCCCGGCCGTACGGCTCGCGCATCGGGGCCTGGGCGAGCGCGCAGTCCAGCGTCGTCGCGTCGCGCGAGGACCTGGAGAAACGGTACGCGGAGCTGGAGGCCCGCCACCCGGAGGGCTCGGACGTTCCGGTGCCGCCGTTCTGGGGCGGCATCCGCGTGGTGCCGGACGCCGTCGAGTTCTGGCAGGGCCGCGAGAACCGCCTCCACGACCGCCTGCGCTACCGCCGCGAGGCCGACACCTGGGTGATCGAGCGCCTGAGCCCCTGAGCTCCTGAGTCAGTGCTTCCGGTGCACCTTGTGCTGCGCGGCCTGCGCGAGCGGCCGGAGCACCATCAGGTCCACGTTGACGTGCGCGGGCCGGGTGACCGCCCAGACCACCGCGTCGGCGACGTCCTCGGCGGTCAGCGGCTCGTCGACCCCCGCGTACACCGCCGCAGCCCGGTCGCTGTCGCCGCGCATGCGGTTGACCGCGAACTCGTCGGTCCGGACCATGCCGGGCGCCAGCTCGATGACGCGGACCGGACGCCCGTTCAGCTCCAGGCGCAGCGTGGCCGCGATCGCATGGGTGCCGTGCTTGGCCGCGACGTACCCGCCGCCGCCCTCGTACGCCTGATGGGCTGCCGTCGACGACATGACCACGACGGTCCCCGCCCCCGACGCGATCAGCGCGGGCAGCAGCGCCTGCGTGGTGTGCAGCGTGCCGAGCACGTTGACCTGGTACATCGCGAGCCAGTCCGCCGGATCCCCGGACTCCACCGGATCGGCGCCGTACGCCGCTCCCGCGTTGGCCACCAGCACATCGCACCGCGCCAGCGACCCCGCGAACGCGTTCACCGCCGCACGGTCGGTGACATCGAGCCGGTGCGCCGAAGCCGCATGCCCCGCGTCCCGCAGCTCCTTCGCGATGGCCTCGATCCGCTCGGCGCGGCGCGCGGTCAGGACGACGGCATACCCCACGGCGGCCAACCCGCGGGCGCTCGCGGCACCGATGCCACTGCTCGCACCCGTGACGACCGCGACGCGCTGATCCTTGGCGTTCATGCGCTGGAGCAAACAGCACGCCCCCAACCGACGCAAGCGCGACCCGCACGTCAAGCTGCGGCACCGCAGCCGCTCCAACGCCGAAGATGCCGGATTGGCGTGGCGCCAAGGTGCCGACCTCGGTCCCGCGTCCGCGCCCTTGCCCGGGAAACGCAGCGACCCGCAGGCCTTCTCCCTTGGTGGGAGGTGCCGAGGGGACGTCCTCGGCGAGCCTGCGGGTCGGGTGTCTGCCTGGTTTTCGCCGACCGCCTGGTTCACCCCGTCACGCTGCAGTCGAGACGGGCCAGACTTCGGTCGGGAGACCGGAGTGGCGGCTAGCGGGCAGCCACCTCACGCGTCCGATACGTACTCAAGATCGAACCACCTCCTTTCCCGTGTACCGCAGAAGGTAGATCGCCCTCGGGCGGGCCGCAAGGCAATTTTCGGGTGGCACATCTCATGCGCGGAACGGGAACAGGAGCAGGCCGAGCGGGCGTTTGAGGGCTTGCGACTTCGGGGCGTCAGCTGCGCCGGGGCGGGGCGGCGGTTCGGTGGGGGCGTTCGGGTGGTCTTGGAGGTGCGTCGGGAAAGTCCGACACCAGGTGTCAGGTTTTGCGCGGAGCATGAGGTCGTCGGTCCGGCGTCGATGGCGCCGGGGGCCGAGTCCACGTACAGACAAAGGACCTTCATGCGCGAAACGCCCCAAGACCTCCAGGAGTTGCAGGCTCTCCTGGACGCCTCGCTCTCCCGTTCCGGATCGCACCTGCGTTCGATCATCAATGACGAGCGGACACTCACCGCGGAGCAGGTGAGCCGGGTTCTCCGCGGAATGTGCGTCCTCACCGTGTCCACCGTGACGGCGAAGGGCGAGCCGCGGATCAGCGGTGCGGACGGGCACTTCCTGCACGGCAAATGGCATTTCGGTACGGCGCGCGACGCGGCCAAGGCGCGGCATCTCGGCGCGCGGCCCGCGATCAGCGCCGCGCATATGCGCGGTGAGGAGTTGGGGGTGTTCACGCACGGCACGGCCGAGGTCCTCAACCCGCACGGCGGCGAGCCGGCCGCGGACTGGCCGGAACTGCTCGCGTACTTCAAGGAGTTCTACGGGGCGGACGGCTTCAACTGGGACGAAGACGTGGTGTTCTACCGGCTGCAACCGCACTGGATGACCGTGTACGCCCCCGACTTCGACAAGCTCGTGGGAGGCCCCTCGGCCTGACGGCGGCCGGCGGTGGGGGACGGCCCGCTCGGCGGGCGGCCGCGCGGGCGGCGTGGGGGATCTCACGGGGTGCCCGAGGGCACATGAGGGCGTTTGGGCGCTTGGATTCCGGAGTGCCCACATCTCCCGCCCCGGCCGCGGGACGGATCCGCCGGTTCACGCGGGCCGTCTTCGCCGACACCACGCCGCTGCGCATATCCCACGACTACCGACGGCTGTGGTTCGGCGGCACCGTGAGCATGCTCGGCCAGCAGATGACCTCGCTCGCGGTCGCCGTGCAGGTCTACAACCTCACCGGGTCGAACTTCTCCGTCGGCCTGGTGGGCCTCTTCTCGCTGGCGCCGCTGATCGTCTTCGGCCTGCTCGGCGGCGCCATCGCGGACAGCATGGACCGGCGCAAGCTCGGGCTCATCGCGTCCACCGGCCTCGCCGCGATGAGCCTGCTGCTCGCCGCGCAGGCCGTCCTCGACCTGCGCCAAGTGTGGCTGCTGTACGGGGTGGTGGCCGCACAGTCGGCGTTCTTCGCGGTCAACAGCCCCACGCGTACGGCCATGATCCCGCGACTCCTCCCACCCGAACACCTGCCCGCCGCCAACGCGTTGTCGATGCTGAGCATGACCCTCGGCATGACGGTGGGGCCGCTGCTGGGCGGGCTGGTGATCGGGCTGTGGGACACCGAGACCGTGTACGTCGTCGACGCCCTCGCCTTCGGCGCCGCGCTGTACGCGATGTGGCGCCTGCCCGCGATGCCGCCGGAGCGGGCGAACGGCACTGCTGCCGAAGGTATTTCGGCCGACGGCGCCGCGACGGACGATGCGGCGACGCAGGGCGCGGCGAAGCGGGGCGCGGCGAAGCGGGGCGCCGCGACGGGCGGCAAGCGGCAACGGGCTTCGGTGGCCGAGGGGTTCCGCTTCCTGCGGACGCGGCCCAACGTACGCATGACCTTCCTCGCCGACATCGCCGCGATGGTCTTCGGCATGCCGCGCGCGCTGTTTCCGGCGATCGCGGCGTCCTGGTACGGCGGCGGTTCGCGTACCGTCGGCCTGCTCACCGCCGCGCCGGCGATCGGCGCGTTCGCGGGAGCGTTGTTCTCGGGATGGTTGGGCCGCGTGCGCTACCAGGGGCGCGCGGTGATCCTGTCGATCGTCGCGTGGGGCCTGGCGATCACGGCGTTCGGCGCGACGAACTGGCTCTGGCTGGGCGTGTTCTTCCTCGCCGTCGCGGGCTGTGCGGACACCATCAGCGGCGTCTTCCGCAACACGATCCTCCAGGTGGCCACCCCGGACGAACTGCGCGGGCGGCTCGCGGGGGTCTTCATCGTCGTGGTGGCGGGCGGACCGCGCCTCGGCGACTTCGAGTCGGGCAGCGTTGCCGCGGCCGGCACCGAGCGGATCTCCGTGGTGAGCGGCGGACTGGCATGCGTGGTGGTCGTGTTGGCGCTCACCGCACGGTGGCGCGGCTTCTGGCGCTACGACGCGCGGAACCCGGTGCCCTGACCTGGCTCCACCGGACGCGGGGATCGATCGGGAGCGCATGGGGGCGCGGCCGCCTGGGAGGGACGGCCGCGCCCGATGTACCCGCGGACCCGCCGAGGAGCCGTCACCTCTCCACGGTGGGCCCGAGGGCCGACTGCACGGCGCCTCCGTGCCGCGGCGCGCCGACGCAGCGCGGCACGGAGGCACCGAGGTGCCACCGAGTCCGTCAGCGCGTGGCGCGGCGGCGGGCGTACAGGAGCGAACCGGCGCCCACGGCGAGCACGGCCGCCGCGGTGCCGGCCAGCAGCGGTACGGAGCCCTCCGACCCGCCTCCGGTCTGCGCCAACTCGCCCGGGCCCTCCCCGGCCACCGGCACCACCGCGCCGTCGCCCGAGGCGGACGGGTCGGCTTCGGCGGACGTGGCGGTGGCGGCGGAACCTGCGGGCGTGGCGGGGGAGTTCGCCGGTCCGGTCGGGGTTGCCGCGGAACCGGCGGCCGGGGCGCCGTGCCCGCTGTGGTCCTCGCCGCCTCCCGTGCCCGCCGTCGCGGGCTTGGTCGCCGGCTTGGTCGCGGTACCCGCGTTGCCCGCGGTGCCGCCGCCGTTCGGCTTGCCGGTCGAGGGAGTCGCGGCCGGGGGTGCGGCGCTGCCGCTGCCGTCGAAGGCGACGTCCGAGCAGGAGTAGAAGGCCTCCGGGCTGTCCGAGCGCTGCCACACGACGTAGATGAGGTGGCGGCCGGACCGCTTGGGGAGCTTGCCCTTGATGACGTAGGCACCGTTCTCCACCGCCGGGTCGACCGCCGTGGCGAACGGCGTGGCTTCCAGGTCCGACCACTTGAGCGGCTTCGTGACGTCGAAGCCCTCCTTGGTGATGTAGTACTCGAACTTGCCCCGGTGCTGCGCGGTGGCCTTGAACAGGAACGTGTACGCGCCGCCCGAAGGCAGGTTCGACGTCGGCCAGTCCGTGCGCGGCAGGTCGAGCCCGGCGTACTGCGGGTTGCCCGCGCTGCACAGCTTGCCGTCCGGGATGAGCTCGCGGTGCCGCCCGGACGCCGCCGCGATGTTGACCGCGTTGGGGTCGTAGAACGGCGCCGGGTTGTTGCCGACCGCCGCCTTCGCGGCCCGGCATGCCGGGAGCCGGAAGTTCTCCGGGTTCTCGCCGCCCTGCGTCGAGCACAGCTGGATGCGGCTCGGCGGGTTCTGCGACGTGCCGTGCGCGTACGCGTTGCCCGAGCCCAGCACCCCGAGTGTGAGCGGGAAGGCGGTGAGAGCGGCGACGGCGGCGGAGCGGCGGATCTTCATCAGACGGCACATCCTCGACTGTCCGGAAACCTTGCGTCGCGAGGGACGCTAGCGCCGTGGAGAGTGGGAAAATGCCTGATCAGAGGCCGTACGACGATCCTTATGCGGCTCTTAGGGGAGGGATCGGCGGCGGTTAAGGCGGGCGGTCCGGCACAGCCGCCCCCGCGCCCGCCCGAACTCTCGACTCAGCCGGTGCGGGGCGCGATCCAGACCGCTTCGGCGTGCGCGGCGACGCGGCCGTCCCCGTCGTACAGCGTGGTCGCGGTCCGCAGCTTGCGGCCCTCCTGGCCGAGCAGGCGCCCCATGACCACACATCGGTCCCCGGCGTACGGCAGTGCGTCGATCCGCGCGGTCATCCGCCCCAGCAGGAGCACCGGCTCACGGGTGGCGAGCGCGGTCCAGCCGCCGGGGCAGTCGAGCGCGGCCCACACGAACTCCGGCCGTACGTAAGTGTCTTCGCCGTCCGCCAGGGACACGTCGGGCACCCACGCGCACGCGGTGGTGCCGGGCCGCTGCGGCAGCAGCCCCGGGAACAGCCGCAGCCCGTCGCCCTCGGCCCGCTCCGTGCCGCACACAAAGCACGTGGGGTACGGGTGCTCCGCGCCGCGGCCCGGGAAGAACGCCGCGGACGACTCCGCGGCCAGCTCGAACGACACCGGTTCGACCGGTTCGAAGGCCTCGACCAGTGCCTCTTCGGCCGCCGCGACCTCGGCCACCAAGGCGTCGCCGTCGTACAGCCCCAGGCCCCCGGCCGACTCGCCGGCCAACCTCAACGAGCGCTCCAGCGGCGGCGGTTGCCGCAGCGTCACGGTGGCGCAGCCGACGCCCGGAGCGCGTCCGGACAGCCGCTGCGAGAGGAGCCCCGCGACGTACCCCCCGTTCCCCGACCCCGGCGGCCCGTTGAACCGCGCGGCCACGCTGAGCACGCTGTCGCTCACGCCACTGCTCGCGCCACCGCTCGCACCACTGCTCACGTCATTGAGCACGTCAGGGTTGCTGGACCCACCGTCGACACCGGCCATGCCGACCACCGTACCCAGCCCGCCCCGCCCCGACGCGCACCCCCGCACCGGACGCGGGACGGTGCCGTGGATCATGGTGCGCTCGCCGGACGGGAAGGCGGGCAGGCGGGGCATGGCCACGGTGGGAGGCAGACCGGTCGGCACAAAGCCGACCGGGTTCAAGCAGTGGGCGGTCGCGGTGTTCCTCGTGATCGCCGGGCTGCTCGGTTCGGCGGGGGTCGTCGCCGGCGGCGTCGCGCTGCCGGGCGAACTGCGGGAGGGCCGGGCCTACCGCGACGCGAAACCCTGCGCGGGGACCGTCGTCGCGGATTGCCGCCAAAACGCATACGCCCAGGTCGTCGACCTGCGCAGCGAGCCCAGCGGCCGCCGGTCGAGGCACTACCACGCGCGCTTCGCCGGCTCCGACGTACCCGCGGACTGGCTGCGCATCGACAAGAGCGCGTACCAGGGCCTCCAGAGGTCCGCGTGGGTCCGGCTCGAACTGTGGCGCGGCGAGGTCACCCGGGTGCGGCATGGCGACCGCACCTGGGAGCTCGCGAACTCGCCGGGGAAGACCGACGTCGAAGGCGTCGCCTTCCTGTTGATGCTGCTGTTGTTCGCGCCGCTGTGGCTGGCCACCGGGGTACGCCGGATATGCGGCGTCGGAGCCACCGGTCTGTGGCCCGACGGCGACCGCGTCCGCGAGTCGGTGAACGGCGCCATCGTGGTCCTCGTGGTGGTCGCCGTCGCGGCGCTCGGCTTTTCCTCGCACCTGACGCCGACCACGGTCTCCCTCGTCTGGGCGGGCGCGGTCGCCGTGGTCGGCACGGTCCTGGTCCTCAGGTGGCGCCTGACCCGGCACACCGGCGACTGACGACGCGGGGCGGTCGTCCGCCCCGCGTGTGTGCAGTCAGGTGCGAACGCGCCGACGCGGGGCCGGTGCGGGCGGGCCTACCGCAGGTAGAAGATGCGGTCGGCGTTTTCCGTGAGGAGGCGGTCGTTCCAGGCGGCGCCGCCTTCGATGTTGGCGGACATGAAGACGGGCGGCTCGACGCCGAGGGCGACCAGGCGGCCGATGACGGTGACCATCAGGGTCTGCATGACGGCCGAGCAGACGACCCCCGAGGTGGGCCCGACGCGCTGCGGGACGCCCGCCACGTCGAGCGCCGCGTCGCCGGCGGGCACACCCGCGTCCAGCACGACGTCGCAGTTGTCGAGGAGGCGCGTGCCCGAAGGGTGCCGGGGCGCCTCGGCGTTGCTGGCGGCCACCGAGGTGACGCCCACGACCAGGGCGCCGCGGTCGCGTCCCTGACGGGCCATCTCCACCGGCAGGCCGTTGCGGCCCGACAGGGAGATCACGACGAGGACGTCGCCGGTGCGGACGCCGGCGCCGTCGAGGACGGGGGTGGCCAGTTCGGGGAGCTTCTCCACCGCGCTGCTGGTGGTGATCGGCCGCACCCCCAGGTCGTTGCCGGGGGCGATGAGCGGGTTGGCGAGGATGAGGCCGCCCGCGCGGTAGACCACGTCGTACGCGTTGAGCGCGGAGTGCCCGCCGCCGAAGACGAAGAGGCGCCCGCCGGCGGCCAGCGACAGCGCGATGCGCTCGGCGGCGTCGTCGACGGCCGGAAGCTCCTTGTCACGCAGTCTTTCGAGCAGCGCGATCGCGGCGTCGAGGTAGCGCGCTCCCAGCTCGCCCATGGGCAGTCCTTCGGGGTCGTCGGCACCGTGCGGGAACACTGCGCCGGGCGGGGTCGTTTGGTACAGACCACGCACGGTGCGTGGTCGGGGGGCCGCCTGTCAACCCGCGTCCGCCGGCCGTCACCGGCGGGCCGGTCGGGGTCCGGCGAGGACCGTGCCCGGCCCGTGCCCGGCCCGTGCTTGGAGATACGTCCAACAGACGCGGCGCTCCCGACGCGCTTACCGTCGAGGCCGACGGTCTGTCCGTCGGGGAACGGCGCACAAACACCTGGGATGACGACACAATGTCGGGACGTTGTGTCTGTACGGCGCGCCGGAGCGGGCGGCGTACGCGCCGGGAGTGAATCCGGCAGCGTTACGCCCGACGCGTCGAACCCGTTGGCGTGGGCGGTCCCGGCCGCCCCGTCGGTGGGACAGAATTGGAGGCAGGACCACGAAGAAACGGAGCTGGCGGTCGTGAGTGCACTCATCGACACCACGGAGATGTACCTCCGGACCATTTTCGAGCTGGAAGAGGAGGGCGTGGTCCCGCTGCGCGCCCGCATCGCCGAACGGCTCGGGCAGAGCGGACCGACCGTCAGCCAGACCGTCGCGCGCATGGAGCGCGACGGGCTGCTCACGGTCGAGGGCGACCGTCATCTGGAGTTGACCGACGAGGGCCGGTCCCTGGCCACGCGTGTCATGCGCAAGCACCGGCTCGCCGAGTGCCTGCTCGTGGACGTCATCGGGCTGCCCTGGGAGCAGGTCCACGCAGAGGCGTGCCGCTGGGAGCACGTGATGAGCGAACAGGTCGAGCGCCGTCTGCTCGAACTGCTTCGCCACCCGAAGGAGTCGCCGTACGGCAATCCCATCCCCGGCCTCGAGGAACTCGACCGCGACCTGCACGCGGACGACTTCATGGAAGGCCTGGGCACCCTGCTGGACGTCGCGGGACCCGAGGGCAAGAACGTGGTGGTGCGCCGCATCGGCGAGCCGCTGCAGACCGATGCCCAACTCATGTACACGCTGCGGCGCGCGGGCGTACGCCCGGGCGCGGTGGTGAGCGTGCACGAGTCGGCGGGCGGGGTCATGGCGGGCAGCGGTGGCGAGGCCGCCGAACTGTCCCCGGAGATCGCCGCGCACGTCTTCGTCGCAGTGCGCTAGTCGGTCGCCGCGAATGTAGGGAGGACCAGCCGGTGCCGCCCTTGGGCGGCGGGCGTTCGCGGTGACGAAGCACGCGTAGCAGTCGCACCAGGCGCAGTGCGCCTGGTGCGACTGACGCCACGGCGAACCCTGCCGTGAACGGCGCGGCGCACACAACGAGAAGTGCGGTGACCCGGCGCCCCGTGCGCCGGGTCACGGAACGGGCGGGGCGGCGGCACACCTGTGTGCCGC
>NZ_JBEZFP010000025.1:0-84248 GCF_040649515.1 Streptodolium elevatio | reverse complement strand
GTCCGGCCGCGGTGACCCGCGGCCGGACGGGCCCGACTGCGTCCCGGGGGCTGTGCCGGGCCGTTCCACGGGAGGATCCGCCCGGGCCGAGGGGTGGCCGGCGAGGGTGGCCGGCGAGGGGCCGGTCGGTCACGACGCGACGGCCGCACCGCCCTCGGCGACCGCGCGTTCGTACGCCTCGCGCAGGCGGTCGGTGGCACGCGGGCGGTCCGGATGCGGACGGGGGATGCCCAGGTGTATCTCCCGGAGTTCGTCCATGAAGTCGGCCCACAGGGCAGGGCCGCCGTCCTCCATGAGCTGTGCGCGGACCCGCAGTTCGGGGGTGGTGTCGCGGTGACGCAGCCCCCACGAGCCGAGCGCGGCCATGATCGGAACGGTCTCGATGCCGGCCTCGGTGAGGCTGTACGTCGCCCTGCGGCCCCGCCCGGCTTCCTCCTGGGTGAGCAGCCCGCCCGCGACCAGGGCCTTGAGGCGGCTGCTGAGGATGTTCGAGGCGATGCCCTCCTTGGAGTTGGCCAGCAGCTCACGGAAGTGCCGCAGGCCGCCGAACATGATGTCGCGCAGCACGATGAGGCTCCACCGGTCTCCGAGTGCTTCCACCGCCGCGTTGATCGGGCAACCGGAGCGGGGTCCTGCGCGCATGTCGCCTCCATGTGATTGCATTTCGCAATCACCAAGTCTACCGTGAAACCACGAGGTGATTGCAGAGTGCAATCACCGACTGATCGAGAGGCCCCGTCATGTCCCTGGTACGAGTCCACAACTTCGCGGTGTCCCTCGACGGCTTCGGAACGGGCGAAGGCCAGACCGCGGACGAGCCGTTCGGCCACGCGGGCGAACGCCTCCACGAGTGGTATGTCGAGACGCGCACGTTCCGTGAAATGCAGGGCCGGGAAGGCGGCAGCCGAGGCGTGGACGACGCGATGGCCGCCAACTGGGGCTCCGGCATCGGCGCCGAGATCATGGGGCGCAACAAGTTCGGCCCGCAGCGCGGCCCGTGGCAGGACCATGAGTGGAACGGCTGGTGGGGCGGCAACCCGCCCTTCCACACCCCGGTGTTCGTGCTGACGCACCACACGCGCCCGTCCGTCGAGATGGAGGGCGGCACGACGTTCCACTTCGTCGACGCGCCGCCGAAGGAGGTGCTGCGGCGGGCCCGTGAGGCGGCCGGCGGCCTCGACGTGCGCATCGGCGGAGGCGTCACGGTCGTTCGCGACTTCCTCGCCGAGGACCTGGTCGACTTCATGCACATCACCGTCGTCCCGATCGTGCTCGGGCGCGGCGAGCGTCTGTGGGACGGCACCGAGGGGCTGGAGGAGCGCTTCCGGATCGAGTCGGTGAGCACGCCGAGCGGCGTCACCCACGTGACGTTCACCCGGCGCTGACGACGGGCGCGGGGGCGGGACCGATGCCGGGACCCATGCCAGGCCGACAGCGGGCCGACAGCGGTCCCGGCGCGCGGGGTCCGGGGTGTCCGCACGGCGTGCGATGCTGTCCGTGATGGCCAGGAAAGTTGCAGACGACCCGCTCGCGCCGGTGACCCTCGTGGTCGGACCGGAGGAACTGCTCGTGGACCGCGCGGTGTCGACCGTCACGCGCGCGGCCCGGGCGGTGGATCCGGACGCCGACATCCGCGACATCGCCCCGGGCGCCCTCCAGCCCAACATGCTGACGGAGTTGGCCAGCCCCTCGCTGTTCGGCGAGCGCAAGGTCATCGTCGTGCGGGCCGCCCAGGACCTCGGGGCGGACCTGGTCAACGAGGTCAAGGCGTACCTGGGCGCACCCGCCGAAGAAGTGGTGCTGGTGCTGACCCACCTCGGCGGGCCGAAGGGCAAGGCGCTGCTGGACGCGGCGCGCAAGGCGGGGGTGCGCGAGATCGCGTGCCCCAAGGTCTCCAAGGCGACCGAGCGCCTGGCCCTGGTGAAGACGGAGTTCCGTACCGCGGGGCGGTCCGTGACCGAGGACGCGGCCCGCGCCCTGGTCGAGGCGGTCGGCAACGACCTGCGCGAACTGGCCGCCGCGTGCAGCCAGTTGGCGGCCGACACCGAGGGCGTGGTCGACGAGGAGATCGTCGCGCGCTACTACACGGGACGCGCGGAGGCGTCGAGCTTCGACGTCGCCGACAAGGCCGTGGAGGGGCGCACCGCCGAGGCGTTGGAACAACTGCGGTGGGCGCTGTCGGTGGGCGTGGCTCCGGTGCTGGTCACCAGTGCACTCGCGCAAGGCGTACGCCACATCGCCCGGCTGGGCGGCGCACCGCGCGGGGCGCGGCCGGGCGACCTCGCCCGCGAACTCGGCATGCCGCCGTGGAAGATCGACCGGGTACGCCAGCAGATGCGCGGCTGGACACCCGACGGGATAGTGCTCGCCTTGCAGGCGGTGGCCGAGGCCGACGCCGCGGTCAAGGGCGGCGGTTCGGACCCGGCGTACGCGCTGGAGAAGGCGGTCGTGACCGTGGCACGCGTCCGGGGGACCTGAGCGCGGATCGAGGCAGATCCGGCGGCAGTCCCAGCGGCCGACCCGGTACGCGCGAACCCGGCACGCACGCGGCCCCGGGCAGGACACGTCCGCTCCACGGACCCACACGGCCGTGCCCACGCGGACGTGCCCACATGGCCGTGGCCACGAGCGCGTGCACGTGAGCGCGTTCCTCGGGGAGCAGTTGAGGGACCGTGCCAGGAAACGGCGAAGGCGCCGTCCCCGAGGGGACGGCGCCTCCGCTTCACCACTGAACCGGGCGTACCGCCGGCCGGGTGCCTCAGCCCTGGAGCGAGGCGACCCGCTTGGCCAGCGCCGACTTCTTGTTGGCGGCCTGGTTCTTGTGGATGATGCCCTTGGTCACGGCCTTGTCGAGCTTGCGGCCGGCTTCGCGGCTCAGCTCGGTGGCCTTCGCGGCGTCGCCGGCCTCGACGGCCTCGCGCGCCTTGCGGACCGCGGTCTTGAGCGACGACTTGACCGCCTTGTTGCGCTGGCGAGCCTTCTCGTTCGTCTTGATCCGCTTGATCTGGGACTTGATGTTAGCCACGTTTTAAAGCCTCGTCGTTTGGACGCGATTTGTTCCCGTAGGGGAGAGGGCCCTCGTGGAACGTTGACTTGCGTGGCTGAGACAAGTGGCACACGCAGTTGGACAGGTTACCAGGGCCGATCGGGCGATCCCAAACCGAGGTCGGCGCGCTCCCCGGCACCTCCGGCCGCCTCCGCCTGCCCGCGGGCCGCCGGTCACAGCACCCGGGCGAAGTGCGTGACCTCAGGGAACGGGTCATAGAAGTGGTGGAGCAGCTCGCGCCAGCGTACGTACTCCGGCGAGCCCCGGAAGCCCTCGGTGTGGTCTTCCAGCGTGTCCCAGCGCACGAGCAGCAGGAACCGCGACGGGTGCTCGACGCAGCGTTCGAGGCGGAGGTCGACGAAGCCCTTCTGGCCCTCGATCAGCGGGCGGGCCTCCGCGAAGGCGGCCAGAAAGGAGTCCTCCTGTCCGGGCCGGACGTCGAGGAGGGCGTGCTCAAGGATCGCGGCGGTGGTCATGACCGGTCATCTTCGCGGGCCTGCCGGAGCCAGGCGAGGGATTTCGCGGCGCGGGCGGCCTCGTACGCGCGCAGCCCCGGCGCGTAGGCAGGTGCCGGCAGCCGGGCCGCGTCCGCCCAGTGCCCGGCGGCGCCGGCGAGGAAGGCGTGCAGGACCGGCGCGGGCAGGGCGTACCGCTCGGTGAACCACGGGGGCAGGTCGTGGACGGCCGGGTCGCGCAGGCAGAAGAGCAGGGGGTCCACCCATGCGGCCCCGGCCGAGGGACGCGTCCAGTCCACGGCCACCGCCTCCGCGCCCCGGCCGTTGCCGAGGCCCTCGTGCCCGTCGGCCGTCCCACGTGTCGGCCCGCCTGTCGTCCCATGTGCCGGCCCACCAGGGGCCTTGCCAGGTATCCCACCGGTCGTCCCGCGCGGTGAGCCGGCCTCGGGGGAGGGTTTGACCAGCACGTTCCCCGGGTGCAGGTCGGTGTGCACAGGCAGGTCGCCGTGCGAGGCGGCGGTCCAGCCGGTCTCCAACGCGACCAGCTCGGCCAGGTGGGTGCGAACCCAGGGGTCGAGGTACGCGGGCGGCTCCTCCGCGATCCGCCGCCACCCCGCCGCCAGGTGCCCGAGCGACACCGCGACCGGCGGAACCCGGGAGCGGGCGGCCTCCGGGTACGGCGCCGCGCTCAGCCGGTCGAAAAGCGTCAGGCACGCAGCCAGGTCCACCGGGTCCGACAGGTCGGCGTCATGGCCCGCGATGTCCTCGAAGACCAGGACGTACCAGCCGGCCGCGTCCAGCTCACCCCACAGCGCCGGCGCCGGGAACGGCTCGGCGTACAGCTCGCGGGACGGCCCGGGAGTCGAGGCGCCGCCCGTCCCGGTGACACGGGGTGGCCACCATTCGCGTGCCTTGCGGCCGAACCAGCCCTCGACCTCGTACTGGGCGATGATCGGGTGCCGCTCGGGGCAGCCCTTCACGAACACCGCCCGGCCGTCGGACAGCGTGAGCCGGGCGGCCAGGCCGCCGCTGAATCCGCCGGGTTGGGTGGCCGCCGACGTCGGCGCGGCACCGAAGCGCAGGGTCAGGGCGGCGTGGAGGTCGGCCGGGAGAGACCAGTAGTCCACGCGCATGGGACGATGATGGGGTATGCCCGCGTCACGTGTGCGACGGCCCGGCCTTCCACAAGTCGACGGCGCGGCCGTTTCGTCCCGGTAGTTCCTGCAATAACCGGCAGTACCCGCACCACCGGTACCGCCCGCACCACCCCCGCACGACCCGCACGACCCCGAAGTCCCTGCCCACCGAGCCCGAGAACCTGGAAGCCTGCGTGCCCGCGACCCCCGTGAACGTGCCGGAGCCCAGCCGTACCGACCCGGCGCTGATCCGCAATTTCTGCATCATCGCCCACATCGACCACGGCAAGTCCACGCTCGCCGACCGGATGCTCCAGATCACCGGTGTGGTCGACGCGCGGCAGATGCGCGCGCAGTACCTCGACCGGATGGACATCGAGCGCGAGCGCGGCATCACCATCAAGTCGCAGGCGGTGCGCCTCCCGTGGACCGCCGAAGACGGGCGCGTGCACATCCTGAACATGATCGACACCCCGGGCCACGTGGACTTCACGTATGAGGTCTCGCGCTCCCTCGCCGCGTGCGAAGGCGCGATCCTGCTGGTCGACGCCGCCCAGGGCATCGAGGCGCAGACCCTCGCCAACCTCTACCTGGCGCTGGAGAACGACCTCCAGATCATCCCGGTGCTCAACAAGATCGACCTGCCCGCCGCGCAGCCGGAGAAGTACGCCGAGGAACTGGCGCACATCATCGGCTGCGAGCCCGACGACGTGCTGCGGGTGAGCGGCAAGACCGGCGAGGGCGTCTCCGAGCTGCTGAACGAGTGCGTACGCCTGGTCCCGCCGCCGGTCGGCGTCAAGGACGCCCCGGCCCGCGCGATGATCTTCGACTCGGTCTACGACTCCTACCGCGGCGTCGTGACCTACGTCCGTGTCATCGACGGCCAGCTCACCAAGCGCGAGCGCATCCAGATGATGTCCACCGGCGCGACCCACGAGCTGCTGGAGATCGGCGTCATCTCGCCGGAGCCGAAGGCCGCGGACGGCCTGGGCGTCGGCGAGGTGGGCTACATCATCACGGGTGTGAAGGACGTCCGGCAGTCCCGCGTCGGTGACACCATCACCTCGCAGCACAAGGGCGCGACCGAGGCGCTGGGCGGCTACAAGGACCCGCGTCCGATGGTGTTCTCGGGCCTGTATCCGCTGGACGGCTCGGACTACCCCGAGCTGCGCGACGCGCTGGAGAAGCTCCAGCTCAACGACGCCGCGCTGGTCTGGGAGCCGGAGACCTCGGCGGCGCTCGGCTTCGGCTTCCGCTGCGGCTTCCTGGGGCTGCTGCATCTGGAGATCATCCGCGAGCGCCTGGAGCGGGAGTTCGGGCTCGACCTGATCTCGACCGCGCCGAGCGTGGTGTACCGCGTGGTCATGGAGGACGGCACCGAGCACACGGTGACGAATCCGAGCGAGTTCCCGGGCGGCAAGATCGCCGAGGTGCACGAGCCGGTCGTACGCTCGACGATCCTCGCGCCGAGCGAGTACGTCGGCGCGATCATGGAGCTGTGCCAGTCCCGGCGCGGCAGCCTGCTCGGCATGGACTACCTGTCCGAGGACCGCGTCGAGCTGCGCTACACGCTGCCGCTCGCGGAGATCGTGTTCGACTTCTTCGACCAGCTCAAGTCGAAGACGCGCGGCTACGCGTCGCTCGACTACGAGCCCACCGGCGAGCAGATGTCGGAGCTGGTCAAGGTCGACATCCTGCTGCAGGGCGAGGCGGTCGACGCGTTCAGCGCGATCGTGCACAAGGACAAGGCGTACAACTACGGCGTCGAAATGACCAAGAAGCTGCGCGAGTTGATTCCGCGTCAGCAGTTCGAGGTGCCGATCCAGGCGGCGGTCGGCGCGCGCGTGATCGCGCGCGAGAACATCCGCGCGATCCGCAAGGACGTGCTTGCCAAGTGCTACGGCGGCGACATCTCCCGTAAGCGCAAGCTGCTCGAGAAGCAGAAGGAAGGCAAGAAGCGCATGAAGATGGTCGGCCGCGTCGAGGTGCCGCAGGAGGCGTTCATCGCCGCCCTGTCCACCGAGTCGGACGGCGCCGACAAGAAGAAGTAGCGCGGCGGCGGCCCGTCGGCCGACCCTGCTGTGCGTGGCATGTGGAAGGGCGGTCCCCGGCTTCCCGGGAGACCGCCCTTCCACGTGTGCGTGGAGCCTCGGCCGGGGACGGGGCGGGCTGCCGTAACCGGCCATGGGCCCGCCGGGAGGGACGTCCCGACCGCGCATGAGGATAGCCAGCACGAGTCCGAATTACTCCCATTCATTGCTTATAGGGGGTATTTGGATTGCTGATGGCCGGGCGTTCGCCGGCCCCCCGACCCTCGCCGGCACTGGCCGAACCGGCCGGTGAGGCGCCCCAGGGGCGGCGTCGTTTTGGGTCCGGACGCCCGGTCGTGGAGACTGGAGCGATGCCCTCCGCACTCCCCGACGGCCTGCCCGCGCCCCTCGACGGCTCCCTGCCCGCCTCCGCCCTGGCCGGGACCGACGACCTGCCGCGCCCGTTCGGGTTCTACGTGCACGTCCCCTACTGCGCGTCCCGGTGCGGCTACTGCGACTTCAACACCTACACCGCCGCCGAGCTGGGAGGGGGCGCTTCCCAGGCCGGGTACGCCGACGACGCGATCGCCGAGATCCGCCTCGCCCGCCGCGTCCTCGGCGACGCGGACCGCCCCGTCGAGACGGTCTTCTTCGGCGGCGGCACTCCCACCCTGCTGCCGGCCGCCGACCTGGCGCGCATCCTGGGCGCGATCCGCGACGAATTCGGCCTCGCCGACGAGGCCGAGGTGACCACCGAGGCCAACCCGGAGTCGGTCGGCCCCGCCTACCTCGACGAGCTGCGTGAAGCGGGCTTCACCCGGCTCTCCTTCGGTATGCAGAGCGCCCGCGCGCACGTGCTCCAGGTCCTCGACCGCCATCACACGCCCGGCCGCGCGCAGGAGTGCGTCGCCGAGGCCCGCGCCGCGGGGTTCGAGCACGTCAACCTCGACCTGATCTACGGGACGCCGGGGGAGACCGACGACGACTGGCAGGCGTCCCTCGACGCGGTGCTCGCGGCCGGGCCCGACCACGTGTCGGCGTACGCCCTGATCATCGAGGACGGCACGCGCATCGCCGGCCGCATCCGGCGCGGCGAACTGCCGCTGCCCGACGACGACGTGCTCGCCGACCGCTACCTGATGGCCGAGGAGACCCTCACCGCGGGCGGCTTCGGCTGGTACGAGGTCAGCAACTGGGCCACCTCCGGTGCCGCGCGCTGCCGCCACAACGAGCTGTACTGGACCGGCGCGGACTGGTGGGGCGCGGGTCCGGGCGCGCACAGCCACATCGGCGGCGTGCGGTGGTGGAACGCGAAGCACCCCAAGACGTACACCGAGCGCGTCGCCGCCGGCGAGTCACCGGCCCAGGGCCGCGAACTGCTCACGGACGAGGACCGCCGCGTCGAGCGCATCCTGCTCGAACTCCGCCTCAAGGACGGCTGCCCGCTGTCCCTGCTGCACGAACAGGGCATGGCCGCCGCCGAACAGGCGGTGACCGAAGGCCTGTTGGACCCGGCCAGGTTCGCCGACCGGCACGCCGTGCTCACCCTGAAGGGCAGGCTCCTCGCGGACGCCGTCGTCCGCGACCTCGTCGACTGAAGCCTCATCACCTGAAGCCTCATCACCTGAGGCTCATAAGCTGAGGCCTCGTCGGCTGAGGTCCGGTTGCCCGAGGCATCGCCGACCTAGGCCTCAGGGCGCGAGGTCGATCACCGGCCGTACCACCGCGTCCGCGACATGGTCACCCCATGCTCCCGCCGACGGCGTGAGCCGGTACGCGCTCGCCAGCGGCAGCCACGCCAGGAACGCGCCGTAGCCCCCGCACGTCGCCTCCCCGCCGTCACCGCCCACCAACACGCCGGGCTCCGAGGTGAGTTCGCAGTCGTACGGATCGCGCGCGATGGCGATCCCGAAGCGATTCATCTCGTGCTGCGGGCCGTCCGGAGCGCTGAACGGGTCCGCGACATCCGGGTAGGAGTCGCCCCACCGGAACAGAGTGCCCGTACCGGCACCGCACGCGTATTCCCACTCGTCCGGGGTGATCGCCCGCGCGCCGAACGTGGCCAGCGCCGCGGACACTTGTCTGTCGAGTGCCTTGGCGCCGTCGCCGCCCTCGGCCGCGTCACCGTCGTCGTCGAAGTCGTCGTCAAAGTCGTCGTCAAAGTCGTCGCCCTCGTCGCCGATCAACTCGTCGACGGGAACGGCCTCCACCGCGACCAGCATGCCCGGCACGCGCACCTCACGTGGCGCGCTCAGACGCCCCGGCGCGGACTCCCCGAGGCCACGCAGGTATTCGCGCACGTCGGCGGGGTACCCGTACTCGTCGGCGCCTTCCGCATGTGCGGCGGCCTGCGCAGGGGTCGGGGTGAACTCCTCGACATCGAAGCCGAGTTGCACAGAGCCCCCGGGAACCAGTGCGTATCGACGACCGGCCTGCACGAAGAACGCCCGTCGCCAGGCGCGGCCTTCCACAACGGGACCGTCCTGGAACCCGTCGAATGCCATGCCCGGTACGTGCGCGGCCGCCGCGCGTGCGGCGGCCTCCGCCGTCGAGGCGTCGGCCGCGGCCCACTTCCGCGCGTCCCCGACCACCGACATGCGTACTCCCGTCCGAATCCTGCGCCGCGGTCCCCGCCTCGTGGGGACCGCGGCGCAACGTACTGCACGTAGTGCAACGCCACGTACTACGCAGCCACGTACCAAGCCACCACGTACTACAGCGCGACGTCCATGATCAGGTCCGCCAACTGCTCGTCGATGCGGTTCAGCTCACCCGCATACCGCCGCAGGTCCGCCCCGGTCTTCTTGGCGTCGGACTCACCCTGCTCCTTGGTCTTGAGCGCCTCGCCGACCTCGTCGCGGATGCTCTTGATCTCCGCGTCCAGGCCCTGCGCGATGGCGTCGCGCATGGTGCGGAGCTGCTTGGTGATCTCGTCCCCGAGGTTCTGCACGTCCGCGTCGGAGCGCCCGCGCAGTTCCTCCACCAGTTGCTCGGCGACCTGCTCCTTCATGCGCTGGTTCGCCTTGTTGAGCTGGAGCGCGCCGCGGAACAGGTTGCCGCCCAGCAGCATCGCGAAGATCGCGACCGGGCCGAGGCCCACGAACACCGCGATCGCCCCCACCGCGATCTGCGGCAGCAGCGTGGTCAGCATCGTGCGCAGGCTGAACCGGCCGCCGCTCAGCGCGGTACGCGGGTCCAGCACGAAGGACACCGCGTCCGCGAGCAGGCGTTCCAGCGGCGCCTGGGTCTTGTCCGGGACCTTCAGCACCTGCGTCTCGGCGTCGTCGCGGGTCAGCGACGCGCGGATCTCGTCGATGCGCGTCACGAACTGCTTCACGTCGTCGTCGATGGACCGCTCCAGGTCCTCGACCCGCCGTGCCAGCAGCGGCTTGAGCTCCTTCTCCTGCCATTCGGCGAAGGCCACCTGGATGCGCCCCGAGAGGTGGTCGGAGATCTCCCGGACCGCCGCCTCCATCTTCTCGCGCGCCTTGAACGGGTTGGCGCCGAGCGTGTTGCTGGGGTCGTAGTCGCGCGCCCAACCGGGTACCTGGCCGATCACCCGGTTCATGAACCGGCGCCCGGCATCCTCGACTTCGCCGCGCGTCTCGCGCAGGTGGCCTTCCATCTGCGCGACGATGACGCGGCGGTTCTGCTCCAGGCGGGTCAGCGGCACCTGCACGCGCTCGTACGTGGCCCGCAGGTCGTCCACGC
This sequence comes from Streptodolium elevatio, assembly GCF_040649515.1. Lineage (GTDB taxonomy): Bacteria > Actinomycetota > Actinomycetes > Streptomycetales > Streptomycetaceae > Yinghuangia > Yinghuangia elevatio. Next base: position 73,870 of record NZ_JBEZFP010000025.1, on the reverse strand, counting down.
TCTGCGTGAGCAGCGCCTCCTTGCGGTCGATCTGCTCGCGCGCCTCGATCAGCAGGTACTTCAGCTCGCGCGCCGGCGAGAGGATCTTCGCCCGGCCGCGCTCACGCGTCAGGAACTCCTCGAGCGCCCGCTCCAGTTCCACCATGCCGGACTCGCCGACCAGGGCCGGGTCCTCCTTGCGGCGGCCGTTCAGCGCGGCCCGCGCGTTGACGAAGAACACCCGGTCGGGACGGGAGACGTACGGGCCGAGGCGCTTGCGGATCTCGCGCTTGACGTCCTCGCGCTCCTCCTCCTCGACCAGGTTGATCTTGTTGCCGACGTAGAAGACGTCCTCGTGACCGCGCGCCTTGACGTGCACGTCGAGGAAGAGCTGCTCGCTGCGCGACATCGCGGCCTGGCAGTCGACCACGAACACCAGCACGTCGGCCTGTTCGAGGTAGGCCAGCGTCACCCGCTCGCGCTCCGGCGCCTCGTTGAGGCCCGGCGAGTCCACGACCACCACGCCGTTGCGGCACAGTTCGAGCGGCCATCGCACGACCGCGCGCTGGTACGGGTTGGGCGTGTTGTCGTCGTCCGCCCCGATCGTGACGTAGTCGACGATCTCCTCGACCCCGACCGGGATCGGGTCGCCCGCGGTGCCGTCCGCCTCCAGCGGGTAGATCAGCGCCGAACGCTGGTCCGCCCACATGACCTCGTTGATGATCGCGGTGCACGGCCGCGCGAACGACGGCAGGACCTTGTCGCCCAGCATCGCGTTGATGACCGTGCTCTTGCCGCGCTTGAACTCGCCGACGATCATCACCTTGAACGCCTCGGACGCGGCCCGGGTGCGCACCGACGCCAGCTTCTTGACGCCGCTGCCGATCGACAGGCCGGAGATGATCGGCGTCAGCCGGTCGATGAGCTCGACCAGGGTCTCCTGGCGGGCACGCCACGCGCTGTACCCGCCCGCTCCTCCCTGGGCCCGGTGCTGCTCCACTGTTCTCCCTCCCTACGGCGCGTCGGCCCGCCCCGCCCGACGGCCGTGCCGAACCACGGATCATACGTTCATCGGTCTGCCACCGGTCTGCGGCCCGTCACGCGCCGGCACTCCCACCGTCGATCAAGGCGTCGACACCGGTGATCAATTCCTGGGTTCGGGTGAACAGTTCCTGCCAGTCCGGTCCGCCGGTGCCCTGCGTGCTCAGGGCGGCGAGCCGGTCGGTACGCCACGCCTTCTGCCCGCGCACGGCCTCGTCCATGACGCCGCCGTACAGCGTGTGCAGCCGGTCCGACACCTGCTGTGAGAAGCCGGACAGCAGTTCCTCGATCGCGGGCTCCAGGCCCTTCGCGGCCTGGGCGCGCTGCCCCTCGGTCAGCGAACCGGACTTCACCTCGCCGAGCACCATGCCGCCCACCGACGCCGCCATGCCCGCGCCCATCGGAATGGCCGCGAGGCCGCCGGTCAACGGGATGATGAGCATGCCCAGCACCGCGACCCCGCTGGGTCCGATGCGCCAGGCCAGCTTGCGGCTCTTGAGGTCCTTCAGGCCCAGTTCCTCGGCCTCGTTCAGCTCGAACTCGGTCGACAACTGCTCGGCCTTGTCGACCTTGTGCGTGGTGCCCGCACCGAAGTGCCGCTTCATCTGGGCGTCGAGCCACTGGAGGTCGGACTGCACGCTGGAGTGCAGCTGCCCCTCGTACTTCTTGGCCAGCGCGGTGAGTTCGCGGCGCAGGCGGAACGGCAGATCGCGCTCCCACCACGTCTTCGGGTCGGGCGTACGCTCCATCTCGTACCGCAACGTGCCCAGCAGGTCGTCGCGGGACTGGTTCAGGTGTTCGCGGAACTTCTCGGCAGTCTCCCCGCGCCGACGCTGCAACTCGACGCGGACCTTGCCCCACTCGGCGGTCATGTTGTCGATCTCGACCTCGGCGGCCTCCGCGGCGCGCCGCCGGTCCTCCACGCTCAGCGCGCTGTTCGCCACGCCCTGCCGGGCCAGCTCGGTCATCTCCTCCAGCAGGCCCAGGAGTTGGCCGGCGGTCTGACGGGCCCGCATGGCGCGGCGGCCGCCCGATCCGGCGTAGTCCGCCAGGCGTCCGCGGACCCCCGCCAGCGGGGCGGCGTCCTCCCGGTGCGGCCCGGCGAGCACTTCGAGCACCGGGGCGATGCGGCGCACCCGTCCGCCGAGGTAGTCGACGATGTCCTCGCGCTCGTCGTCGTCGACCGTGTCGAGCTTGGAGACGACCACCGTGATGCGCGGGACATGGCGGGCGATCACCTCTTCCTCCAGGAACGACGTCTCCGAGATGCCGAGCGGCTGGCTCGCGGACACGACCATGAACACCGCGTCGCTCGCCGCGACGGTGCGCCGTACGAGGTCCTGCGCCCGGTCGTCGTCCACGCCGTCGCCGTGTCCGGCGTTGACGCCGGGCGTGTCCACGATCTCGACGTCGAGCCGGGCCAGTTCGGGGTCCTCGACGAGCACGCGGATGCCGACCAGCGCGTCGCCGCCGTCGGCGGAGGCGGCCTCGTCGACGCCGTCCCAGGACGACGCCACCGCGGGCCGGACCTCCGACCGTCCGTCGGCGTACTGCAGTTCGATGCGCGCCTCCGGGCCCGGCGCGATCACCACCGGTACGCGGGTGTGCCGGCCCTCGGGGACCACCTTCGCCCCGAGGAGCCGGTTCACCAGCGTCGACTTGCCGCGGCCGAACTCGCCCACCACCGCGATCCGGAAGCCGGGCCGGCGCATGCGCGCCCGCAGGCGGTCGACCTCGGTGCAGATCTGCTCCAGGCCGAACCGCTCGGCCAACTCCCGGGCCCGGGTGATCGGGTCGCTGAGTGCGGCGCCCGCCGACTTGACCAGGCTGGGGCCGGAGCCCTCGGTACGCCCGGCCGCGGCGGTGCCCGCATCCGGCCGTGTGACGGCCCGCTGGGGAGGAACGCCCGCCGAGGACGAACCGGTTCCGCGCGCCGGGGCCCCCGCACCCCGCGCCACGCCACCGGCCGGGGCCGTCTTCGGAGCAGCCGGGGGCTGCGCCGCGGTCCTCGGCGGGCCGGGTAGACCGGCGACGCCGGCCTCGGCCGAACCGCCCGACGCCGAGCGCGAGCGGGCCTCACGGCCGGCCGACGCCTGGCCGGAGGCGGCCGGCGACACCTGGAGCCACGCCCGGGTGCTCGGCACGAGCACGTGGTAGACGGGGTACGCGGCACGCGGCAGCACCTGCGCGTAGGCGCGGGTGAGCAGCTTCAGGTCGCGCTCGCCCGGCTCCGACACGAAGCGGGTCAGCGTCTGGAAGAAGCGGGCCCGGGCGGCGAGCGCCTCGGCCTGCATGGACAGGTTCCAACCGCCTTCGCTCCCGGCGGACTTGGCCTTCGCCAGCATCTCGGCGGCCTCGGCGTTGTCGGCCAGGGTGATGTGCTGGAGCACCTTCTGCGAAGGCCACTCCCACTGCACGGCGCCCCATGCGGGGGCGACGGTGATGACGGGTGCCTGCGGCTCGCGGCGGCCGACGGCGACGAGCGCGGTCAGCGTCCAGGAGCCGTCCACACGCTCCGCGACGGGCGGCAGGGCGAGCGAACCGCCCTTGAGCCAGCCCTTGAGCTCGGCGCTGCGGTGGATGCCGCCGAGGAGGGCGGCGACGCCGCTCTGGCGGCGGGTCTGCGGGGCCTGCGCGACGCGGGCGTTGACGGCCTCACGGTCGATGGTCACGGAGGATTCCTCTCAGGGAAGTCTGGTGGTATGAGGGCAGGTTGAGCCGATGGAGCACGCCGGGTAGGGGCCGGGGCCGCACCGCATGTCAGAGGTGCGGGCCCCGGCGTACCGCCAGTGCGGTGGCCGCAAACGTTTGCCGGTTCTCGTCGTTCGGTGCCGTGCCGCCGGGCCGGGCGGCCCTCCGGAGCAAGGCGCAGGGCCGAAGCTCGTACCGGGCCGTACTCGCGAGGTCCTGCAACGCCGCGAGGCGCGGTGTCCGGGTGGCGAGAACCGGTGAAGGTTCGTGGTCATCGCACTAGCTGCGTCACACCGGCTGGTGCGCGATGACCGCCTGGTTGCCGCCGTCGTACCACGCGTTCGTGAAGTCCTCCAGGGCGATGGCCTGGGTCTGGCCCTCGGGCCAGGACGGGTCGTTGACGATGACGTAGACGGAGCCGTCGGGCTGCACGTCCATGCCGGTGACCCACACCGACCCCATGACCGACGGGTTTTGCTCGATGGGCTCGCCGGTGACGACGTCGCGCATCGGGATGCCGGTCTCGTTGAGGTCCACGACCGCCATGACCGGGTCGCCGGTCTCCAGCGCGTCGATGAGGGTGTTGACGTCGGCGTCGTACACCGTCTCGGTCTCGATGCCGTGCAGCTCCAGGAGGCTGCCGACGTCGGTGTTCGTCATGCCCAGCTCGGAGTCGAAGAAGCCGGCGTTCTCGGCCTGCTGGACCAGCGCGGCCTCGTTGTACGGCTCGCCGGTCAGCTTCTCGATGATCGCGCCCTCGGTCGCGAGCGGCGCGTTGACCGGGTTCTCCACCTCGTGGAAGTACGCGGCGTCGGCCAGCGGGTCGCCCGCGCCGTCGAAGTCCGCGACGCTCCAGTCCGGCGTGTAGTGCGCGATCTCCATCGGGCCGTAGGACTCGTAGGGCGGCACGGCGTCGGCGTCGTAGCCCTCGTAGTAGACGACCTCTTCCTGGACCACGGTGGTCTCGGTGTACTCGACGTTCGTCGAGTGGTCCTCGACGGTGGTCGAGTTGTCCACGTAGGTCGTGGAGTTGTCGACGTACGTGTCGCCCTCGTCGACCACGTACACGTCGGCGCTCTGGTCGCCCTCGACGTACACATCGCCTTCGACCGTGACGTTGACCTCGACGAAGATGTCGTTGTACGGGTCGTAGCCGTAGTCACCCCAGCACGGGTCGTAGACCACGTCGTAGTCGCCGCCGTACGGGGCGCCCTCGGCGTACGGGTCGTAGCCCGGCTCGGCGTACGGGTCGTAGCCCTCGTCGTAGCCCGGGTACTCGTAGGGGTTCTCGTACGGGTACTCGGTGGGCACGTACGCGTCGGGGTCGTAGTCCGCGTAGTCGCTCGGGATGTCGGTCGGCAGCGGGTCGCTCGGCGCCTCGCTGTTGTCGTCCTCGACCGGGACGTCCGCGACGTCGCTCGGGCCCTCGTACGGGTAGCCGTGCTCGGCGTAGTAGTGGTCGTAGTTCGGGTCCGACGGGTCCAGGCCCACGTTCGGGTCGTTCGGGTCGACGGTGCCCTCGGCGTACGGGTCCTCGGCCCCGGCGTCGCCGTACGGGTCCTCGGTGCCCGCGTCCGCGTACGGGTCGCTGCCGTCGGTCGGGTCGACCGGCGTCGACGGGTCGACGTAGTCGTCGGGAACCGGAACGTCGCCGCCCTGGGGGACCTCCAGCGGGTCCACGTAGCCCTCGGGCACCGGCACGTCGCCGCCCTGCGGGACCTCCAGCGGGTCGGTGTACTCCGGGATCTCGGGCGCCGGCGCGACGTCCGTCAGCGGGTCGGTGCCGGTCTCCTCGGTCACCGCGTCCAGGGTCTGGCCGTCGGTGCCCTCGGTCTCCCACAGCAGGTCGCTGCCCGCGGTGTCCTCCGCGAGGGTCGTGTCGTACGCCGTGTCGTCGAGGTCGGCCGGAGCCTCGTACAGGTCCTCGCCGTAGTTCTCGGTCATATTCGGGTTCCCCCCCGAGTTGAGAGGCGTTCGCGTTGGGAGTTGACCGTCGCGCGTCGCCGTTCCGTCTGCCTGCTCGCGTCCTGCAGCAGGGTCTTGCGCGCCGCGAGGATGGCCTCGCGCCGGTGGTGCTCGGTGACCATCTCGGCCACCGTCCGCTCGTACGTGGCCCGGTACTGCTCCACGTGGTCCCGAACGGTCCCCGCGTAGTGGTCGGTCGCCGCCTCGATGGCCTCGTCGATCTGGACCGCGAGGCCGGTGGCGACCGTCTGGAGTGTCTGATGCATTTCCGCCCGTGCGTGGTTCCGCAGCGCCGGCATGTCCGTGGTTGCCATCGAGTCGGCGATCCGGGCCGCGAAACCGCCCAGCCCACCGCGCGGTTGGAGCCCCGGGGGCGGCGGTACGGAGGGAAGTGCTTGGGGTGGATTTACAGGGTGTCTGTCCGGAATCGACGCCCCGTATTGCCCGGAATGCCGAGGCACCGGAGGGGGCATGTTGGGCGGCACGGTGCCGCGCAGAGGGCCGCTCGGCGGGGGCATCGAGGCGAACCACTGGTCGACCCCGGAGCCGATGGGACCTGATCTTGTTGCCTGTTGGCGAACCGCCCGTAGCTGTTGTGTGACACCCGAGACGTTGGACTCGTACGCCAGCAGCGCGTTGTGGGCGAGCTGCGTGCCGCTCACGACGGTGACGTCGGGCCGGACGACGCGGACGGCCGCCTGGTCGAGCTTGGCGTACTCGGCCTCGAACGCCGCCTCCACGGCGGCCTCCGCCTCGCGCGCGCCCGCCGCCAGGGCGGCGGTCACCGCCCCCTGCACGACGTCGCCGATACGCGGCAGATCGCGGCGGATCAGGTCGGGTACGTCGGTCCGGATGACCCGGCGCATGTCGTCGGGTGTCGCCGCCGCGTCGATCGCCGCGTCTATGGAGCGCCGCGTGTACTGCTGCCATTGCGCGGCCATGGCCCCGACGGCACGGCGGGCGTTCTCGGCGCCGGACTCGACCAGCAGGTCCGCGCGTACCGTGTGGCGCTGCGCGAAGGCCGCGAGGTCGGGGATGCGGGCCTGGCCGAGCTCTTCCTCCTCCTGGGCCAACCGCCCCTGCGCCTGCGCCAGTTCCGTGCCCAGGTCGCCGAGTACGTCCTCGAGGAGGCGGAGCAGGTGGTCGGACACGGCGATGATGCGCTGGCGCTGCATCTGGTCGCGCAGCGCGGCGAGGGTGCCGGGGAAGACGTCGGCCCAGTACTCCTGTTCCGGCCCGAGCAGCGGCCGGCCCGTCGCGCGCCGCAGGACGGCGTCGGCGGCGACGCCCTCCACCACGACGTCGTCCAGGTCCAGGAGTCGCGCGAACCGGCGCCGGACGTGGTTGAGCAGGTCGTCGTGCTCGTCGTCCTCGACGTGGTCCATCTTCGTCACGAGGAAGATGCAGCGGCGCAGCAGCCCGGGGTCGAGCGCGTCGGTGAGGAAGCCGGCCAGCGACGAGGAGGCGGGGGAGGCCGACGGCGTGAGGACGGCCGCGAGGTCCGCCTCGGAGCGCATCACCTCGCTGGTGATGTCGGTGTGGCCCACTTCGGCGTTGGTGCCAGGCGTGTCGATGATGACGAGGCCGTCCCGGAGCGGCGTCGCGGGGTGGCGTACCTCCAGGTACTCCAGGTGCGGTGCGATGCGCTCGTCGGCGGTCAGCAGCGACAGGATGCCGGCCGTGTCGCTCGGGACGCGCAGGTACGGCGCGAGGTGCAGCAGCATGCGCCCGAGCGGGCTCTCGGCGCCTTCGCTGCGCCCGTGCGGGTACATGTAGCGGATGCCGTCGTTGCGGAACCTGACCTGGAGCGCGAACTCCGGCCCGTGCGTGATGCGGGTCGCGGCGGCGGTGGTGCGCAGGGCGGAGGTGGGCAGGAGGTCCTGGCCGAGCAGCGCGTTGATGAACGTGCTCTTGCCGGCCGAGAATTCGCCGATGACCGCGAGGTAGTACCGGTCGTCGCGCAGCCGGTCCTCGACCGCCCGGATGCGCGCGTCCAGGTCGCCGAGCCGCTCGCGGTCGGCGACGGTGCGGCGTATCAGGCCCTTGGCGAATTCGAGGTGGTCGGACACCTCGGTCAGGGCTTCGATCGTGTCGCGGCGTTGTTCGCTCGCGACTTCGGACCGGTTCACGCCCGGCCCATGAGTCATACCCACGTGCATGGCTCCCCCCAGAGTGTGGCCAGTCTGGCGGGGCCGGTCAGCCGCGTCAACGTGCGCCCCGGCGGTGCCGGGACGGAAGGGGAACGACACGGTCCGCGGGTGGCGCCGGGCTAATGAGTTGGACAAGAAGGCGTGTTCACGAGAACCTGACGCCTTGTCAGGCCCAATCGGTCGGCCCTCTCCGGACTCCTCGGAGGCCGAATTCCCGAAGGAAGCTTTCTGCATGGGTTTCTTTGGCAAGCGTTTCGCCGTTTTCGCCGTCGTCCCACTGGTCGCGTTGGGAACGGCGTGCGGCTCGGACGACGACAAGGGCGACAAGGCGGGTAATACGGCGCAGTCGCCGACTGCCGGTTCGTCGTCCGGCGCGTCGGACACCAAGCGCCTCACGGCGGAGCAGTTGAAGGCCGCGCTGTTGACGTCCGCGGAGCTGCCCGGCTACAAGGTCGCCGCTGGCTCGCCGGAGGACGACGGCACCGGGGTGGAGACCTCGGACAAGCCGGAGTGCCAGCCGCTGCTCCAGTTGATTGCCGCGGACAAGGACCACATGCCGAACGAGAGCGCCTCGGCCGCGGCCACCAAGGCCGACAACAGCAGCAAGACGACGTACTGGCTGGCGCTGGGCCAGTTCGACGGCGACAAGGCCGAGAAATTGGCCTCCGAGGTGCATGACTCCTTGGCCAAGTGCACGTCGCAGTTCGTCGGCACGGACGAGGAAGGCACCAAGACCGAGTACACGATCCAGGACAGCAAGAAGCTCGGCTACGGCGACGATTCGCTGACCATCACGTACGGCATGGACGGCGAGCCCTGGACCCTGTCGTTCGTGCGCAACGGCCCGGTGATCGTCCAGGGCATGGCGTTGAGCTTCGACCTGGAGGACCCCGCGGCCACCAACCCGGTCATGCCCGACGAGATGCTGCGTGCGCAGTACGACAAGCTCGTGAAGGCCCAGAAGGGCTGACGACACGCTGACGCGGCACCACTGACGCCCAGGACGGGGCGGCCCAACCGGGTCGCCCCGTCCTGTTGTTCGGGTCCGAAACAATTCCCGCACCACAAGATCGTCCGTCCCGCTACGATCCCCTGTCTGAGCCCCGACAGCTCTTTATGCCCGCATCCTTCTGGATGCGGGCTGCTTTCGGCTGTTCGCGTCCCCCTGTCGGGCAGCCTTCATCGTGAGCAAAGGACTTCGATGCGTTCCGCACGCACACGCATTGCCGCAGCGGCCTTGACCCCGTTGCTGATATTCACCGCAGCCTGCGAATTCGGTTCGGACGGCGACAAGAAGGCCGACAAGGTCGACAAGGTCGACAACAAAGGCGGCGAGAGCGCGCCGACATCGATCGCGCCGCCCCCTTCGTCCGTCGCACCGGGGTCGAGCGCGGATACCCGCGTTCCGACATCGGCCGGGCCGGTCGCCGGAAAAGCCCTCACCTCCGCGCAGTTGAAGGCGGCCCTTGTCACCCAGAATGAACTGGGCAAAGGCTGGACGGTCACGCCGGGCGACGGAGCGGCCTACGGCAGCAGCCCGATGAAGACAGTTGAGGTTGCCTGCCAGCCGTTGCTGGACGTCATGACGGGAGCCGGGCCGAAAGCCGCCGCGAACGCCGGGGAGACCTTGGCCACGGCGGCCGACAAGGGCACGACGACCCGGCTCGACCTCGTCCGCTACGACGGCGACGCGTTCGCCAAGACCCTGGACGCGGCCGTGCTGATCGCCTCGAAGCACGACTGCCTGGAGGTCGTCGCGACCAACGTCAAGGGCGAGAGGACCGCCTACCGCTTCGATGTCGGCGAGCACCAGCCGCAGTTCGGCGACGGCTCGTTGTGGCTCGACGTCACGTGGGGCGATGAGAAGACGATGGCCGACCCGGACGCGCCCACGATGACCTCCCGCCTGCAGTTCGTGCGGGTGGGCTCGGTCCTCGTGCGGTTCGACAGCCGTCCGGAGAACACCAGCTTCGGCGCCGAGTACATTCCCGACGCCCAGGTGAAGACGCAGGCGGACAAGGTGGCCGCCGCGCTGAAGGGCTGACCCCGGCCGCCGGGTCCAGCGGGGGACTCCGGTGCCGCATAGGGTGGCCGTTCACGGCGTCCCCACCGTTCAGCCCGAGGAAGTCCATGCGTGTGCCTTACCGCCGCATTGCCGGTGTCGTCGCCGTACCCCTGTTCCTGTCGGCCGCGACGGCGTGCGGAGGCGGTGGCGACGGCGGCCGGAAGGCGCCCGACGCGCTGAGCGGCGACGAACTCCGGGCCGTACTGCTCGCCCAGCAGGAGCTGCCGCCGGGCTGGGAACTCACCGGCGGCGGGGCGCCGGTCGGGGACGACGAGATCGCCGAGGCGGACCGTTCGGCATGCCAGCCCGTGATGGACCTGGTCTCCGGCCGGTCCGCCGACATCGCCCCGACCGGGCAGGCCGACGCCGGCCTCCTGGGCCCCGACGGCCTGGGCGGCGCCGCACACATAGGCGTCAACCAGTACAAGGAAGGCCAGGCCGCGCAGCTCCTCGACGCCGCGCGCGCGGCTCTGCCGACCTGTGCCGGCTTCGGCGTCCGGCAGGCCGGCGGCGACAGCATCGCCCCGGCCGCGACCGCCGTCGGCGAGTCCCCGTGGCTCGGCGACGGGACGCTGTTCTTCCGTCTCACGATGACGACGGACGCGGGCGCGCTGAGCATCCCGTACACCGTCGTCCGCAAGGGCTCCGCGCTGGTCCTCACGTCGACGCTGAACGACCCCGGGGCCGGCGCCGACGCGGTGCCCGAGGTACTGCTGCGCGCCCAGGTGGACAAGCTCGCCAAGGCCCAGCTCGCGAAGACCGGGGCGAAGGCGCAGTAGCGGGGCCGGTCGCCGGGCACCCGTTGCGGCGGTCCGGGCCATCTTTCTTGCGGTGGATCTTGCTTCGGGGCCCGGACGGGGTATGCGATGGGCGAGTCGAGGCGATCCCTCGCAGACGTACCGCTCCGGTCCGGGCCGGGCCGCACGAGCCGTCACCCGCGGCTGGTCGGACCATACTGGACATAGTGGGTCAAGCGACCACCGTCGCCGCGCCCGCGCGCGGCCGTCGTGCGGTTTCTCCTCACCGAGCGACACGATCAACCGAGACCCGGCGGCCCACCGGCCGATCCACCGGTCACGTCCGGCCCCACGAGGAGGCGGCGATGTTCGAGGAAGCGCAGTACCTGGCCCCGGTCACCCGGAAGGCCGACGGCAGCATCGAGGTCGAGCTGTCCCGCAGCCACCCCGGCTTCGCCGACCAGGTGTACCGCGAACGGCGCAACCGCATCGCGGAACTTGCCCTGCGCCACACTCCCGGCGAGCCGATCCCCGAGGTCGACTACACGCCGGAGGAGCACGACGTCTGGCGGATCGTGTCCGCCGAGCTGGCCGTCGCCCACCAGGAACTGGCGGTCGCCGAGTACCTGCACGGCTGCCGGCGCCTCGATCTCCCCAAGGACCGTATCCCGCAGCTCCAGGAGGTCAGCGAGCTGCTGGAGCCGTTGACCGGGTTCCGCTACCTGCCCGCCGCGGGCCTCGTCGAGCTCCGCGAGTTCTACGGCACGCTCGCCGACTCGTACTTCCACTCGACGCAGTACATCCGGCACCACAGTGTGCCGCTGTACACCCCGGAGCCGGACGTCGTCCACGAGGTCATCGGCCACGCCAACGCCCTCGCGAGCGACCGGTTCGCCGCGCTGTACCGGCTGGCCGGCGAGGCGGCGCGGCGCGTCGAGAGCCGCGAGGCCCTGGAGTTCGTCTCCAAGGTCTTCTGGTTCACCCTCGAGTTCGGCGTGATGGCGGAGAACGGCGAGCTGAAGGCGTACGGCGCGGGCATCCTGTCCTCCTACGGCGAGATCCGCGAGTTCCGCGGCATGGACATCCGCGCGCTCGACCTGGCCGCCATGGGCACCACGGCGTACGACATCACGCACTACCAGGACGTGTTGTTCCGGGCCGAGTCCATGGACCACCTCGAGGACGTCGTCGGTGCCTTCTGGGCGACCTGCGACGACGAGTCGATCGCGCGTCTGTCCGTGGCGGTGTCCTGACCCGCGTATGACGCAGCCCTGGGTGCTTCAGGCCAGAAGAGTCTCCGCTCTGGCCTTTGCGCGCCTGTCTAGGTAGCCTGAGTTTACGTAAAACTGTTTTACGTAAACTCGATCTACCTCAGGGGGTCGCGGTGGCCGTGCCGTCCTTCGTCGGGCGCCGCAGCGAGCTCGCGCTGCTGGGCAAACGCCTCGCCCGCGTCACCGACTCGGGTGCGGGCGCCGCCCTCGCGATCCGCGGGCGCCGGCAGGTCGGCAAGTCCCGGCTGGTCCAGGAGTTCTGCGACCGGGCGGCGGTGCCGTACGTCTTCTACACCGCCACAAAGGGCGCCTCGCCGGTCGAGGCGGTCGGCGATTTCCTGCGCACCCTCGCGGACTCCTCCCTCCCGGTCGACGCCGAGGTCGTCCCGGACAGCAGCGCGGGCAGTTGGCCGGACGCCTTCCGTACGCTCGCCTCCGTGCTGCCGGACCGCCCGGCGGTCGTCGTGCTCGACGAGATGCCCTGGCTCGCCGAGCAGGACGACGTCTTCGACGGGGCCCTGCAGACGGCCTGGGACCGGCTGCTCGCCAAGCGGCCGGTCCTGCTCCTGCTGCTCGGCAGCGATCTGCACATGATGGAACGCCTCACCGCGTACGACCGGCCCTTCTACGGCCGCGCCGACAACCTCGACCTCGGGCCTCTCAACCCCGCCGAGACGGGTGAGGCGCTCGGCCTCGCGGCGCCGGACGCGATCGACGCGCACCTGGTGTCGGGCGGTCTGCCAGGCATCCTCCGGGCGTGGCAACACGCCACTCCCGCCCTGGACTTCCTGCGCGTCGCGTGCGAGGACCCGGCGTCGCCCGTGTTCGGGGTCCCCGAGACCTCCCTCATGGCGGAGTTCCCGGTGCCCGACCGCATGCGCCGTGTGCTCGAAGCGGTCGGCGGCGGCGACCGCACACACGCGAACATCGCGGCGACGGCGGGCAGTCGCGAGGGTGCCCTACCGTCGGGGGCCCTGTCGCCGATCCTGCGGCGACTCGTCGACGAGAAGCGTGTGCTCGCCCAGGACGAGCCGCTGTCCGCCCAGCCGGGCAAGCCGGCGCTCTACCGCATCGCCGACAACAGCCTGCGCCTCTATCTCGCGATACTGCGGTCCGCGCACGAGCAGGCACGCAGGGGACGACCAGGCGCCGCATACGCCGTCATCGAGCGGCGCTGGGCCTCGTGGCGCGGCCGCGCGGTCGAGCCGCTGGTCCGCGAATCCCTCGAACTCGCCGCTCTCGCAGGTCGGTTGCCGTGGGACGACGTGCAGCACGTCGGGGGCTGGTGGAACCGCCGGTTCGACCCGGAGGTCGACCTGGTCGCCGCCGACCGCGCGCCGGTGGCGACCCGCATCCCCTTCGTCGGTTCCGTCAAGTGGCTGGGCACCCCGTTCGACGCCCACGACCTGGCCGCGCTCGCCGCGGCCGCGCCCGAGGTCCCCGGATTCCGGGCCGGCGCCACCGCGTTGGTGGCGGCGACCCTCTCCGGTACGACCCCGGGCGCGGACATGTCCGCCCTCGCCCTCACGTGGGGCCCGGAAGACGTCGTGGGCGCATGGGAGTAGACCGTCGGGCCCGGCGGCTCACTCGTACGTCGCCGCCGCCTCGCGCAGCGTGCGGATCACGGTCTCCGGGTCGTACGCGGCGGGTGCCCCAGGCGTGTAGGTGACGGCCCGCAGCCCGCCGGTATACCGGAACGCACCGTGCCGTTCGTGGACCGGCCACGAGACCGGCGACTTGCGGTCCACCCCTACGCTGATGCCCTGCAGCGGCGCCATGCCGATCAGCAGGTGCACCCCCTCCAGCCACGCGGTGTCCTCGCCGTCGACCGACACCGTGAAGTCCCAGCGGAAGCGCGGGCGGGTGTGGGCGCGCAGCAGGACCGTGTGCGGCCCGGGCGCGAGCGGCCCGGCGTCCACCTCGTGCAGCACGCCGTACTCGTTGTACGCGAACCGCAGGTGCCCGTCCTCGACGTACACGCTGTAGCCGCCGCCCTGGTCACCGTGCGACACCAGCACGCCGGCGTCGTCCTCTCCGTGGTGCGCGATCTCGATCGCGGCCTCGAAGTCGCGGAAGGAGACGAGCTTCGCCGAGCGGTAGCGCTCCAGTTCGGGGGTTCCGGCCAGGATGCGGACCGGCCTGCGCAACTCCTCCTCGTCCGGATTCCGGAACACCAGGGCACCGCTGGCATCGGCCAGCGGGAACACGCCGTTGCGCCAGGCCGCGGCCTCCCACGCCTCGGACAACTCCTTCACGACGCCCGGGTGTTCGGCGGCCAGGTCGTCGATCTCGGTGGGGTCGGCGACGATGTCGTAGAGCGCCCACTCGCCGTCGTCGTACGGCGCACCGAACTGATGCTGCGTCACCAGCTTGTAGGGGGACCGGTAGTAGCTCCGGTTTCCGGTCATCTCGCTGTACTGCTCCAGGTGGGTGGACTCCTCGGAGGCCGAGGCGAGGACCGGGGTGAAGGAGGCACCGTCCAGCTCCTGCGTCGGCACCCCCGCGTGCTCCTCCGGCCGTTCCACGCCCGCGAGTTCGAGCAAGGTCGGGAGGATGTCGGTGACGTACTGGTACTGCGGGCGCACGCCGCTGTCGTCCTGTTCGGCGCGCGGCAGGCCGGCGGGCCAGGAGAGCACGAACGGCACGCGTACGCCGCCCGCGTACGTCTGACCCTTGTAGAGCCGGAACGGCGTGTTCGACGCCATGCCCCATCCGCGCGGGTAGTGGATCAGGCTGCGCGGACCGCCCACCAGGTCGAGTTCGCGGTCGACGTCGCCGTTCCACTCCTCGGGCAGGCCCGGGTGGTGCACGAACCGCTTGAAGTAGGCGCGCGTGCCCTCCGCGCCGCCTTCGCCGGTGCCGCCGTTGTCGGACGTGAACACGATGATCGTGTTGTCCAGTTCGCCGAGCTCTTCGAGGGTCTGGGTGAGACGGCCGAGGTTCTGGTCGATGTTGTCGACCATCGCCGCGTACACCTCCATGTAGCGCGCGTACAACTCGCGTTCCTCGGCGGGGACTTCGTCCCACGGGCCGACTTCGTGGCCCTTCTCGAAGTTGCGCCGGGGAAGCCTGGTGCCGGGTGGGAACAGGCCGTCGGCGATCTGCCGCGCGAAGCGCGTGTCGCGCAGGGCGTCCCAGCCCTCGTCGTAGCGGCCGCGCTGCCGGTCTATGTCGGACGGCTTGGCCTGGAGCGGGCCGTGTACGGCGTTGTGCGCGACGTACAGGAAGAACGGTTTGTCGGCATCGTGGGCGCGCAGCGACTTGATCATCCCGATGGCCTCGTCGGTGATGTCGTCGGTGTAGTAGTAGCCCTCGGGAAGCTCGTCGATGTCCAACGGGCTGTTGTCGCGCACCAGTTGATGTGGGTGGAAGAGGCTCGTCAGGCCTTCCAGCACCCCGTAGTAGCGGTCGAAGCCCTTTTGCAGCGGCCAGTTGCGCCGATCGTCGGCCGCGTTCGACGCCGAGTCGCGGACGAGGTGCCATTTGCCGACCGCGAAGGTCGCGTACCCGGCGCCGTGCAGGATCTGCGGCAGCGTCGGGATGTCGTCGGCGATCTCCATCGCGTACCCGGGGAAGCCGGGGTCGGCGTTCGCCACGAAGGAGTAGCCCACGCGATGCGGGTTGAGCCCGGTCAGCAGGGCCGCGCGGGCGGGCGAGCAGAGGGGCATCGTGTGGTAGTTGGTCAGGCGTACGCCGCGCTCCGCGAGCGAGTCGAGCGTCGGCGTCGGGATCTCCGACCCGAAGGGGCCGATGTCGCTGTAGCCCATGTCGTCGATCAGCACGACCACGATGTTGGGCGCGCCAGGCCGGGCCTTGCCACGCGGCTCCCAGGCGGGTTCGGAGTCGGCGAAGGTACGCCCGGCGCGGCCCGGGAAGCCCGCGTACGGGTCGCGGCGGCGGGGGTTCGGGGCTTCGGCGGCAGAGGACATGCGGTGCTCCTTAGGCGGCAGTGGCGGCGGTGGCGGCGTCCGCGGGCGCCTCGGTGGTGGCGGTTGCAGTCGGGGTGGCCGGGTGTGCGGCGGCCTTTGCGGGTGCGGCGGTGTGCGCCGCCGGGACGGGGCTGGGCACGGCGGCCAGCAGCGCCTGCGTGTACGGGTGTTGCGGATCGGCGCACAACTGCTCGGCCGGGCCGGTCTCCACGACGCGTCCGGCCCGCATGACCGCGATCCGGTGCGAGATCTGCCGCACCACGGCCAGGTCGTGCGCGATGAAGATCATCGACAGGCCCAGGTCGGCCTGCAGGTCGGCGAGCAGGTTGACCACCTGCGCCTGCACGGAGACGTCGAGCGCCGACACCGGCTCGTCGCAGATCAGCACGGTCGGCTCGGGGGCCAGGGCCCGGGCGATGCCGATGCGCTGCCGCTGGCCGCCGGAGAAGTCGCGCGGATAGCGGTCCGCGAACGAGGCGTCCAGGCCCACGCGTTCGAGCAGTTCGCCGACGCGTCGGCGGCGTTCCGCGGGGGTGCCGATGCCCTGCGACACGAGCGGGTCGGCGATGATCGCGCCGACCGTCATGCGCGGGTTCAGCGACGCGTAAGGGTCCTGGAACACCATCTGGACGTGGCGCCGCAGCTCGCGCAGGTCGCCGCGTCCCGGGTGGGTGACGTCGCGTCCCTCGAAGAGCACCCGCCCCGAGGTGGCCGGGTGCACCCCGACGACGGTGCGGACCAGCGTCGACTTGCCGGACCCGGACTCGCCGACCACGCCCAGGGTTTCCCCGCGCGCCAGGTCGAGCGAGACGTCGTCGAGCGCGACGACCCGGTTGCGGCGGGATCGGAAGACCTTGCCGAGCGAGCGGATCGAGAGGATCGGCTCGCGGTCGGCGGCGCCTTCCGCGGCAACCTCGGTCCGGACCGCGTCCCGGGGCCGGGCCGTCGGCGGCGCCGCCAGTACGGGGCCGAGAGGCAGCGGCCCCTCCGACACCCAGCAGGCCACCGTACGGCCGTCCGCCACGACGCGCGGCGGCGGCTGCTCGGTGCGGCACCGGTCGGTCGCCAGGGGGCACCGGTCGGCGAAGGCGCAGCCGTCGGGCGGCGAGGCCAGGTCCGGCGGCGTGCCCGGAATGCCTTCCAGGCGCTGCCCGTACGGCGCGTCCAGCCGGGGCACGGCCCGCAACAGACCCTCTGTGTACGGATGGTGAGGCGACGTCAGGACGTCTTCGGTACGGCCGTGTTCGACCACCCGGCCGCCGTACAGCACCATGACCCGCGCCGAGGACCGTGCCACCACACCCATGTTGTGGGTGATCAGCACGGTTGCCGTGCCCAGGTCCCGGGCCAGGCGCTCCAGCAGGTCGAGGATCTGCGCCTGCACGGTCGGGTCGAGCGCGGTGGTCGGTTCGTCGGCGAGGAGGATGTCCGGCTCGTTGGCCAGCGCGAGCGCGATCATGACGCGCTGCCGCATGCCGCCGGAGAACTGGTGCGGATGGTCGCGCATGCGCCGTGCGGCGTCCGGGATGCCGACCACGTCGAGGAGTTCGACGGCTCGCGCGGTACGGGCCTTGCGGTCGCCGAGGCCGTGCGCGCGCATCGCCTCGTCGAGATGGCGGCCCACGGTGAGCAGCGGGTTCAGGGACGTCATCGGGTCCTGGAAGATCATCCCGATGCGCGCACCGCGCACCCGGCGCAGCTCGGCCTCGGGCGCGGTCGCCAGATCGAACGGCGCGCCCCCGACCGGGGCGGCGCCATCCGGCCCGTCCAGCAATACCGCGCCCGCGCTGATGCGCCCGGTGGCGGGCAGCATGCGGGTCAGGGCGAGCGCGGTCGTCGACTTGCCCGAGCCCGACTCGCCGACGATGGCGAGGGTCTCGCCGCGCGCCAGGTCGAAGTCGACGCCGCGCACGGCATGCACAGGGCCGCGCTCGGAGTCGAACGTCACGTGCAGGTCGCGTACGCGCAACAGCGGTTCCCCGCGGGGTACTTCGGCGGCAGGCGTGTCGGCGGCAACCGGCTTCTCGATCGAGATGGTCATCGGCGCGCTCCCCGGTTCAGTGCTTCGGCGATCAGGTTCAGGCCCACCACCAGCGCGGTGATCACCACGAGCGGGCCGAGGGCGTAGGTGGGGTGGTCCTCCAGGTAGGGCCGTGCCTCGGCGAGGATGCCGCCGAGCGAGGGGTCGGGCGGCCGGACCCCGATGCCGATGAAGCTCATCGCGCCTTCGAGGATCACCGCGATCGACATCGACACCGCGATCTGCACCACGACCGGGTCCGCCGCGTTCGGCAGCACGTGACGGGTCAGCAGGCGCAACGGGCCGGCGCCGCCGACGCGCGCGGCGGTGGCGTACTCGCGGTCGCGGTGCACGAGGATCGCGCCGCGCAACATGCGCCCGAAGGACGGGATCTCGATGATGGTGATCACCGTGATGATCGTGGCCTTGCCCGGGCCCATGATCGCGGTGACCGTGAGGCCCAGGATCAGCCCCGGGAACGACAGCAGCAGGTCGAACAGGCGCTGCACCGCCACGTCGGCCGCGCGGTGGGTGGTGGCGACCAGTGCGAGCGAGCAGCCGATCAGCAGTCCCAGCGGGACGGCGGCGGCCACGATCAGCAGGTCGGTGCGGATGCCGTACAGCAGTCGGCTGAGCAGGTCGCGGCCGATCTCGTCGGTGCCCCACACGTGGTCGCCGCTGCCCGGGCCGCGCAGCGCGTCGGCGGTCTGGAAGGTCGGGTCGTGCGACGTGAGCAGCGGCGCCGCGAGGCCGGCCGCGAAGATCAGGCCGACCAGCGCCAGCCCGAACAGGCCGCGCGGGCTGAGCAGTCCGCGCAGGTAGCGGTTGCGGACCCGGCGCGGCTTCGCCGCCGTGGGCGCAGCCGCTTCGGGGGTCTTGGGGGCGGGTGTTCCGGGCGTCAGTGTCTCGGTAGCCATGGCGGTCACCCCAGCCGTACGCGCGGGTCGATGAGGGCGTACGCGAGGTCGGTCAGCAACTGCACCACCACGTACACCACCACGAGGAACAGCAGCACGGCCTGGATCACCGGGTAGTCGCGCCGCGTGACGGCCTGTTCGGCGAGCATGCCGAGCCCCGGCCAGGCGAAGACCGCCTCGATGATCACCGCGCCGCCCAGCAGCACGCCGACCTGCATGCCCAGCACGGTGAGCACCGGCGGCAGCGCGTTGGGCAGCGCGTGCCGCCACAGGATGCGGCGCGGCGGGATGCCGAGTGACTTCGCGGTGCGCGCGTAGTCCTCGCCCAGCGCCTGCTGAAGGCCGTCCTTGACGTACCTGGCCAGGATCGCGGACGGCGGCAGGGCCAGGACCAGGGCGGGCATCAGCAGATACTGGAAGCCGATCTGCGGGTCGGACAGGATCGACACGTGCCCGCCGGGCGGCAGGACCGGCCAGGTGATCGCGAACACGAACACGAGCAGGAACCCGCTCACGTAGGCCGGCACGATCAGCGACACCGAGTTGACCGCCGACAGCAGCGTCTGGCCGAAGCGGTTCTTGACGGTCACTCCCAGGACCCCGAACAGCAGCCCGAGCGCGATGGTGAACACCAGTGCCCCGACGGTGAGTTCGACGGTGTTGCCGAGGCGCTGGGCGAGCAGTTCGTTCACCGAGCCGCCGATGATGTACGAGCGTCCGAAGTCGCCGCGGACGACGTCCGCGATCCACGCGCCGTACTGGGTCAACAGCGGTCGGTCCAGGCCGAGTTCGTGGCGGATCGCGCCGACGCTCTCGGGCGACGGGTCGGAGCCGGCGAGGGTCTCGGCCGGATCACCCTGGACCGCGCGCAGAATGAGGAAGATGGCGAAGGAGGCGAGCAGCAGCACCCCGAGAGCCGAGGGCAGCCTTCGCACGAGATAGCCGGTCATGGTCGCAGTCCGCCCGTCACGCCAGATAGGCGTCGTCGAGGTTCAGCGCGGTGAACTCGTTCTGTGCCACGCCCTGAAGGTTGCTCGTCGCCGCGTGCAGGTTCGCCAGCACGATCAGGTCGATCACGAACTGCTGGTCGAGCAGGACCTCGCTCAGGTCCTGGTACGCCGCCTTCGCCTGCGCGCTGTCCGGGTCCGCCTGCCGCCACGCGCGCTGCACGATCTCGGTGTACCGGGGGTCGGAGAACTTCGAGGTGTTCTTCGCCTCGTTGAACGGGTACGCGCTGACCGCCAGCGTCGACGGATGCACCTGGGCGAAGCCGTGCGCCCCCGCCCACAGCGCCGGCATCGTCTGGCTGATCAGCTGCGCCTGGAACTTCGCCGGGTCGAGCGGCTCCAGGGTGGTCTTGATGCCGACCTGCTGGAGGTCGAACTGGATCATCTGGGCGACCGCCGACGAGGTGCTGAGGAACGCCAGCGGCAGGTCGAGGTTGGCCGCGCCGGCCTCGGCGAGCAGCGCCTTGGCCCGCGCCGGGTCGTGCGGGTAGCGGCGCGCGGTCGCGTCCGAGTAGGCGGGCGAGGACTTGGGCCACGGCGCGGACGACGCGAGACCGTAGCCGCCCAGGCCCTGCTGGAGGATGCGGTCGCGGTCCACCGCGAACGAGATGGCCTGGCGCACCCGCTTGTCGTCCAGCGGCTTGACCGTCACGTTCGCGCCGATGTAGATCGCGCCGCCGCCGGTGTCGAACTCCTGGATGGCGAACTGGCCGTCGGACTTGATCGGGGCGATGTCCCGGCCGCTGAGGCCAAGGGCGAGCTGGATCTGCTTGCCGCGCAGCGCCGAGAGGAGCGAGTCGGCCTGCGGGATGATCCGTACCTCGACATTGTCGAAGTACGGCCGCTCGGGCACAAAGTACTCCGGGTTCTTGGCGAACGAGATCGAGGCGCCCGGCGTCCAGTTCTTGAAGACGAACGGGCCGGTGCCGATCAGCTTCTTGCCGGTCACCGCGTCCTCGACGGACTCCCGGTCGGTGATGAACATGAACTCGAAGAGGTCGAACAGATTGCTCACCGGGTGTGCGAGCTTGAGTGTCAGCTCGGTCGGGCTGATGACGGTGATGTCCGAGACCACCGCGGCGGTCGCCCGCAATTGCGCGCTGCGCTTGGGGTCCTTGAGATTGTTGACGGCGAACACCACGTCCTCGGCGGTGAACGGGCGCCCGGAATGGAACTTCACACCCTCGCGCAGTTGGAACGTGACACTGGTGCCGTCCGGCGCTACCTGCCACGACTTCGCCAACTGCGGCTGCGGCCTCAGGTCGTTGTCGTACGAGGTCAGCGTGTTGAACACCAGCCGGGCCAGTGCGGTGAACGAGTTCTGCGTGAAGAGCAGTGCGGGCGTGAAATCGACCAGGCTGCCTATTTGCAGCGTCCCGCCCTTCTTGGGGGCGCCGCTCGCCCCGGCGGGCGTCGACTTGTTCTCGTCGACCGCCGACTTGCACCCGGCCAGACCCAGCAGAACGGCACCGGCCCCGGCGGCGCGCAAGAGGGTCCGGCGACTGGTGGCAAGGGAGGATACGGACATGGCGAAGCTCCTCTGAGCGGTTCGAGGCAAAGTGGGGGTCGAGGTGGGCGGCAGTTGCAGGGAAAGCCGGTCGCGGTGAAAGGCGGTCGCGGTGAAAGGTGTCGCAGTCGACGGCGGTCGCAGGGAAAGGCGTCGCAGTCGACGGCGGTCGCGGGGATTCAGGGCAGCGGCGGACGCGCCTGCGGGGAAACCACCGCATGCGGAAGCCGAAAAGGGCGGGGGACGGCGCGGCTAATGCGCCGGATACCCGGGAAAGGAAGAAGGGTCAGCGGCCGTGTCGCGGCGGTGAACCCTCGGGGAAACCGTTAGCGGACGGCACAGATGGCGCCGGCGACTCGACAGAAGTCGATGTGGCGGCGCGAAACGAGGGCCTGGGAGGCCCTGCCGGGGCGGCGGTCCGAACTCACGTCGTCGACTGTGTCAGGAACCGGTTAATCGGGTCAACGATCGCGGCATTCCGTCTTGCCACGTGGACACTTGTTAACAAGTTGTTGCGGCCCGGGAGTTCGTCATTCCGGGGTGGTCACGAAATCGATGATCTCCTCGACCCGGCCGAGCAGCGCGGGCTCCAGATCCCGGTACGAGTCGACGTGCGACAGGATCCAGCGCCACGTTTCGCCGGTGGACGTGGCACGGCCCAGCGCCGCGTTCACGCCGTCCTTCCACACCACCCCGCGCGGCACCTCGGGCCACGTGCCGATACCCAGCACCGACGGTTTGACCGCCTGCCAGATGTCGATGAACGGGTGTCCGGTGACCAGCACATCGGCCCCGTACGGCCCCGCGGCCACCTCGGCGGCGATCCGGCTCTCCTTCGAGCCCGGCACCAAGTGGTCGACCAGCACGCCCAGCCGGCGGCCCGGACCGGGGCGGAACTCGCGTACCACCGCCGGGAGGTCGTCGACGCCTTCCAGGAACTCCACGACCACGCCCTCGATGCGCAGGTCGTCGCCCCACACGCGCTCGACCAACTCCGCGTCGTGCCGGCCTTCGACATAGATGCGCCCGGCGCGTGCCACCCGCGCCTTCGCGCCGTGCACCGCGACCGAGCCCGAGGCGGTACGCGTCGGCCCGGCCGGCGCCGCCTGCGCCGCACGCGGCCGCACCAGCGTGACGACGGCGCCGTCCACCATGAACCCGCGAGGCTCCATCGGGAACACCCGCAGCTTGCCGTGCCGGTCCTCCAGCGTGACGGTGAACCCCTCCGGGGTCTTCTCCACCCGCACCACCGCGCCGCAGAACCCGGTCTCGACCTCCTCGACCACCAGGTCCCGGTCGGCCGCCACCTCGGGGACCGCCTTGGGCTTCTTCCACGGCGGTGTCAGATCGGGCCCGTAACTCCTGCTGCGCATAGCGACCGACGCTAGCGGTCCGGCCGCCGTCACCCGTTCAGGCGCGCCGGTTCAGGCCCGCCGACCGCGCACGTACGCCAACTGGCGTTCGGCGAAGTCCCGGTCCACCAGGGCGCCGTGCCCAGGCACCAGCACGCTCGCCGGCAGCTCCAACACCCGCTCCAGCGCACCCGGCCACTCGTCCGGGTACGAGTCGGGACCGTACGACGGCGGCGCCGACTCCTCCAGCAGGTCCCCGGCGACCAGCAGGTCCGCGTCCGGGACGTGGACCACCACGTCGCACCCGGTGTGGCCGCGCCCCGGCGCGTACACCTCGGCCCCCATGACCCCGAGCGGCAGCGACCCGTCGTGCGGGACCAGGACCGTGGGCGGGACAATACGTACCGCGGCCATGTCGTCCGCGGGCATGCCGTAGCGCAGCGCGTCGGCGCGGCCCCGCTCGCCCCACTCGGCCAGATAGGCCGGCAGGGCCTCGTGGGCCACGATTTCGACGTCCGGGAACTGCCGTAGGACTTCTGCGTTGCCATAGCAGTGGTCGAAGTGACCGTGTGTGTTCACCACTGCCAGCGCGCGATAGGGGAGGCCGTGCTCCGAGAGCATGCGCTCGAGGCCCGCGAGGAGCCCGCGCGTCTCGCGTTCGTACGAGCCGGTGTCGACGAGCGCGAAGCCCTCGGGGCCCGCCACCGCCACGACGTTCAGGTCCAGTTCGGGCAGCCGCGCGACGAACACCCCGGGTGCCACAGGGCCCCAACGCGTCCATTCGTCATGTTCCGCGTGTACCATCCTGCGACCCTTCCACAGACGGCAGGGTACGGACGCATCGGCGTCGCCGTACACTGGCACTCCAGCAAGCGGAGTGCCAGGCAGGTCAGGGAGGTGCGCACGGTGCTCGACGACCGCAAGCTCGACGTGCTGCGCGCCATCGTGCAGGACTACGTGGCGACTCACGAGCCCGTCGGATCCAAAGCGCTCGCGGAACGGCACAACCTCGGGGTCTCCCCGGCGACCATCCGCAACGACATGGCCGCGCTGGAGGAGGAGGGGTACATCACCCAGCCCCACACCAGCGCGGGCCGCGTACCCACCGACAAGGGCTACCGGCTCTTCGTCGACCGGCTCGCGGGCATCAAGCCGCTGTCCACGCCCGAGCGCCGGGCGATCCAGCTCTTCCTGGACGGCGCCGTGGACCTCGACGACGTGGTCGGCCGCACCGTGCGCCTGCTCGCCCAGCTGACCCACCAGGTCGCCGTGGTGCAGTACCCGTCCCTCACCCGGTCCACCATCCGGCACGTCGAGCTGCTGACCCTGGCACCGACCCGGATCATGCTCGTGCTCATCACCAACACCGGGCGGGTCGAACAGCGCGTGCTGGACGCACCCGGCCCGATCGGCGACACCCTGCTCGCCGACCTCCGCGGCCGGATCAACGGCGTCGTCGTCGGCAGGCGCTTCGCCGACGTCGCCCTGCTGGTGCAGGACCTCGGCGAGTCCTTCACGGCCGAGGAGCGGCCGATCGTCACCACAGTCCTCGCCGCCCTGCTCGACACCCTCGTGGAGCAGCAGGAAGAGCGGGTCGTCCTCGCGGGAACCGCGAACCTCACCCGGTTCGGCACCGACTTCCCGATGACGATCCGCCCGGTACTCGAGGCCCTGGAGGAGCATGTCGTGCTCCTGCGCCTGCTCGGGGAGGCCACCGAGCCTGCCATGGTGGTGCGTATCGGCCACGAGAACATGCACGAGGGACTGGCCGCCACCTCGGTGGTGTCCGTCGGGTACGGCAGCGGGGACGAGGCCCTCGCCAAACTCGGCGTGCTCGGGCCGACCAGGATGGACTACCCCGGAACGATGGGAGCGGTACGCGCCGTGGCACGGTACGTCGGACAGATTCTCGCGGAGTCGTAGTTGACCACTGATTACTACGAGGTCCTGGGTGTTCGGCGCGACGCCACGCCCGAGGAGATCAAGAAGGCCTTCCGCCGCCTCGCCCGCGAACTGCACCCGGATGTGAATCCGGACCCCAAGACGCAAGAGCGCTTCAAGGAGATCAACGCCGCCTACGAGGTCCTCTCGGACCCGCAGAAGCGGCAGATGTACGACCTCGGCGGCGACCCGCTCGGCGGCGCGGGGGCCGGGCCCGGCGGCGGCTTCGGCGCGGGCTTCGGCTTCAGCGACATCATGGACGCGTTCTTCGGCCAGGCGAGCCAGCGCGGCCCGCGCTCGCGCACCCGCCGCGGCCAGGACGCCATGATCCGCATCGAGGTGCAGTTGGAGGAGGCGGCGTTCGGCACGACCCGGGAGATCCAGGTCGACACCGCGGTCACCTGCAACACCTGCAACGGCGAGGGCGCCGCTCCCGGCACCACCGCGCAGACGTGCGACATGTGCCGGGGCCGCGGCGAGGTCAGCCAGGTCACACGGTCGTTCCTCGGCCAGGTCATGACGTCGCGCCCGTGCCCGCAGTGCCAGGGCTTCGGCACCGTGGTGCCGACCCCGTGCCCGGAGTGCGCGGGCGACGGACGCGTACGCGCGCGCCGCACGCTCACCGTCAAGATCCCGGCGGGCGTCGACTCCGGCACGCGCATCCAACTCGCGGGCGAGGGCGAGGTCGGCCCGGGCGGCGGCCCGGCCGGCGACCTCTACGTCGAGATCGCAGAGGTCCCGCACCCGACGTTCCAGCGCCGCGGCGACGACCTGCACTGCACGGTCACCATCCCGATGACGGCCGCGGCCCTGGGCACGAAGGTGCCGCTGGAGACGCTGGACGGCGTCGCGGAGATCGACATCAGGCCGGGCACCCAGTCCGGCCAGTCCATCCCGCTGCACGGCAGGGGCATCACGCACCTGCGGGGCGGCGGCCGGGGCGACCTCCTGGTGCACGTCGAGGTGCAGACGCCCTCGAAGCTCGACCCGGAGCAGGAGGAACTCCTGCGCAGGCTCGCCAAGTTGCGGGCCGAGGAGCGGCCCCAGGGGCAGTTCTCGCCGGGGCAGCAGGGGTTGTTCTCCCGCCTGAAGGACGCCTTCAACGGGCGCTGAGGCGAACCGGTGCCACGCTGCGGAACGGCACAGCGCGGACAGCGCCACAGCACGAACAGGCGCCAACAGGTACCTACAGCACGGCACGCACGGTACGGAGCGAGGGACGGGTCCTGCGGGCCCGTCCCTCGGCTGTTTGCGGGCGGGCGGTGCGCAGCCGGAGCCGTGGGGTCGGGCGGTGCGGCCGAGGCGGCGTGCGGCGGCACGACGCGGTCCGGGGCGCGCGCGGGGCGTGGTCCGTGGCTTCCGGGCCGGTGCCGGGCGTACGGTCGTGTCACGCGGGTGACCCCAGTGACCGGGAGGTGCGGTAGTGGACGCCGGATCGCGGATCGAGTGGCCGGTGCGGCTGCCGCTCGTACAGGCGCCGATGGCGGGCGGGGCGTCCGGGCCACCGCTGGCGGCGGCGGTGTGCGGTGCGGGCGCTCTCGGGTTCCTCGCGGCGGGCTACAAGACCGCGGAGGCGATGACCGCCGAGATCGCCGAGCTGCGCGCGGCCACGGGACTGCCGTTCGGCGTCAACCTGTTCGTGCCGGGAGAGGCCGCCGAGGGCGCCGCCGCCGGGCAGGTCGGGGCGTACCGCGACCGCCTGGCACCGGAGGCCGCGCGACTGGGCGTGGCGCTCGGCGAGGTTCCGCCGCACGGACTCGACGACGACTGGGACGCCAAGGTCGCCGCTCTCCTGGCCGATCCCGTCGCGGTGGTGTCGTTCACCTTCGGCTGCCCTGACCGCGGCGTGCTCGCGGACTTCCGGGCCAGGGGCACGGCCACAGCCGTCACGGTGACCACACCCGAGGAGGCGGAACGCGCCGCCGCGGCCGGACCGGACCTGCTGATCGTGCAGGGCGTCGAAGCCGGCGCCCACCAAGGGCGGTGGGACAACGACGCCGAGGCCGGCACCGAGCCGTACGGCCTGCTCGCCCTGCTCGGACTCGTGCGCGCGGTCACCACCCTGCCGTACGTCGCCGCGGGCGGGATCATGACCGGCGAGCAGGTGGCGGCCGTGCTCGCGGCCGGAGCCGTCGCCGCCCAACTGGGCACGGCCTTCCTGCGCTGCCCGGAGAGCGGCGCCCCGGCGCCGTACAAGGCCGCGCTGGCCGACGCGCGCTACGACCGCACACGCCTCACCCGGGCTTTCTCCGGCCGCCCGGCCCGCGGCCTGGTCAACGGGTTCCTCGCCCGCAACGACGCGTACGCACCGGCCGCCTACCCCGAAGTGCACTACGCCACGGCGACGTTGCGGCGCGCCTCGGCCGCGGCGGGAGACCCCGAGGCGATGGCGTTGTGGGCCGGGCAGGGCTGGCGCCTCGCGCGCGACGAGCCCGCGGCAGCTGTGGTGAAGCGCCTGGCCGACGAGCTGGCCGCGGCACGAGAGGATTGACCCGACCCGCCGCCCGCGGCACCCCCATGCCCGCGGCACCGCCCACGCCTTCGGAGCCGACCCCATGAGCGCCCCCGTCTTCCTCACGGACGACCCCGCCCTCCGCACCGCCCGCCGGGTGGTCCTCGACGGGGCGGAAGGCCGGCACGCCGTCACCGTGCGGCGCGTCGCGGTCGGCGAGGAAGTCGTCCTCACCGACGGGCGCGGCGTCGCGGTACGCGGCACCGTCGCCGCCGTCGAGGGCAAGGACACGCTGCACGTCGACGTCGGCGAGCGCACCGAGGAGCCGCCGCCCGCACCCCGCATCGTCGTCGTCCAGGCGCTGCCCAAGGGGGACCGCGGCGAGCTGGCCGTCGAGACCATGACCGAGGTCGGCGTCGACGTGGTCGTCCCGTGGGCGGCCTCCCGGT
This sequence comes from Streptodolium elevatio, assembly GCF_040649515.1. GTDB lineage: Bacteria > Actinomycetota > Actinomycetes > Streptomycetales > Streptomycetaceae > Yinghuangia > Yinghuangia elevatio. Next base: position 46,397 of record NZ_JBEZFP010000025.1, on the reverse strand, counting down.
GCATCACCCAGTGGAAGGGCGAGCGCGGCGCCAAGTCGCTCGCCAAGTGGCGGTCCACCGCACGCGAGGCCGGCAAGCAGGCGCGGCGCGTACATCTGCCGGACGTCACCGAGCTCATGACGACGCGTCAGGTCGCGGGCATGCTGCGGGAAGCGGCCTTCGCGGGGGTGCTGCACGAGGCCGCCGCGGACCCGATCGCGGCGGTCGAGGTGCCGGCCGACGGCGACGTCGTCCTCGTCGTGGGGCCGGAGGGCGGCGTCAGCCCGGAAGAGCTCGCGGTCTTCGCGGAGGCGGGCGCCCGGGCGTACCGGCTCGGCCCGACCGTGCTGCGCACGTCGACGGCAGGCGTGTCGGCGGCCTCCGTACTGATGGCCGCGTCGGGCCGCTGGGCCTGAAGCCCGGCCCCGCCGCGGCCAGCCGATACGATCGCGCCCAACCAGCATCCAGATGGAGGTACGCATGGCGGCCGGGGAAGCCCAGGCGGACTGCCTGTTCTGCAAGATCGTGGCCGGGGACGTCCCCGCCACGGTGGTCCGCGAGACGAAGGACTTCGTCGCCTTCCGCGACATCAACCCGCAGGCGCCCACGCACATCCTCGTCATCCCGCGCGCCCACTACCCGAACGCCGGCGAACTGGGCGCGGCCGAGCCGGAGTTGGCGGGCACGCTGCTCGCCGAGGCGGCAGCGGTGGCGGCCGGCGAGGGCATCGACGAAACCGGCTACCGCGTCGTCTTCAACACGGGCGCGGGCGCGGGACAGACGGTCTTCCACGTACACGCCCACGTGATGGGCGGCCGCGGCCTCACCTGGCCTCCGGGGTAACCCCCTCGGACGGGCCGACGACAACCGCCCTGCCGTCCGGGTCGCGCAACGTACGCCGGCCCGGCGGCAGCCCGGCGCCGTCGACCACCAGGCCGATCCGCAGCGCGCCGGTGACGCGCGCCGGGGTGGCCGGATAGATCTCGAACACCCCGCCCCCGTCGAGGACCGCGGCGTAATGCTCATGGCCCTTGCTGTGCCGCTCGCGCGTGAACTCCAGGCCCAGGCCCGCGTAGAACTCGCGGCACGCCTCGACGCGCGTCGTGTAGACGACGATCGAATCCACGCGGGCGCCCGGCATGCCGCGACCTTACCGAGCGCCGGAGAATGGGCGCATGTCCGTACGCGAACTCGTCGTCCTCGGCACCGCCAGCCAGGCGCCCACCCGGCACCGCAACCACAACGGCTACCTGCTGCGCTGGGACCGCGAGGGCATCCTGTTCGACCCGGGCGAGGGCACCCAGCGGCAGATGCTGTACGCCGGAGTCGCGGCCACCGACATCACCCGCATCTGCGTCACGCACTTCCACGGCGACCACTGCCTCGGCCTGCCGGGCGTCATCCAGCGCATCAACCTCGACCGGGTGCCGCACGAGGTCACGGCGTACTTCCCGGCGTCCGGGCAGCACTTCTTCGACCGGCTGCACCATGCCAGCGCCTTCCACGAGGCCGCGACACTGCGCGAACACCCGCTCGCCGGCGAGGCGGCAATCGCACCCCTGACGAATCTCACGCTGGAGGCGCGGCGCCTGTCGCATCCGGTCGAGTCGTACGGCTTCCGCCTCGTGGAACCCGACGGCCGCCGCATGCTCCCCGAACGCCTGCGCGAACTCGGCATCGCCGGTCCGGACGTCGGCCGTCTGCAACGCGAGGGCGCCGTCGAGGCCGCAGGCCGCGTCGTCACCGTCGACGAGGTGAGCGAAATCCGCCGCGGCCAGAAGTTCGCGTTCATCATGGACACCCGACGCTGCGACGCCGTGGCCGAACTCGCACACGACACCGACATGCTGGTGTGCGAGTCCACCTTCCTCGACGCGGACGCCGACCTCGCCAAGGCACACGGCCACATAACCGCCGGCGAGGCCGCCGCCACCGCCCGCGAGGCCGGTGCGCGCCTGCTGGTCCTCACCCACTTCTCGCAGCGCTACCCCGACCCCGCCGCATTCCTCGCCGACGCCCGCCGCCACTTCGACGGCGAGATCGCCGTAGCCGCCGACCTGGACCGAATCCCCCTCCCCAAACGCCGCTGACCTCCGCCCGGCCCCGCCGCGGCCGGGCGGCCGGAAAGCATGATCATCGGGGCGAAAACCTCAAGAGCGCGTCAAGGGCAAAGAGCTACCATTGCCCCAGGACACAACTGTCACCCCGAGCAACGGAAAGTAGGCGTGATCAGGCCGTCAGGCCGCCCATGGCTTCCACACGACACGCTCGCGGCACCGGGCACAACGGCAACGGCAACGAGCCCACCGGCGCCGCACAGCCCGAGGAGCAGGGCCGGGAGCAGGCCCAGGCAAAGATCGTGATCCCGGCGAAGCACCCGATGGTCGCGCTGCTCGGCTCCGGCGACTCCCTGCTCCGGGTGATCGAGGACGCGTTCCCCGACGTCGACATCCACGTGCGCGGCAACGAGGTCAACACCACCGGCCCCGTCGACGACATCGAACTCGTCAAGCGCCTGTTCGACGAGATGATGCTCGTCCTGCGCACCGGCCAGCCGCTCAGCGCCGAAGCCGTCGAGCGCTCCATCGCGATGCTCCGCTCCGGCGGCGACGCGGGCCCGGCCGAGGTGCTCACCCTCAACATCCTGTCGAACCGCGGCCGCACGATCCGTCCCAAGACGCTCAACCAGAAGCGCTACGTCGACGCGATCGACCGCCACACCATTGTCTTCGGCATCGGCCCGGCCGGTACCGGCAAGACCTACCTCGCCATGGCCAAGGCCGTCCAGGCGCTGCAGATGAAGCAGGTCAACCGCATCATCCTGACGCGCCCCGCGGTCGAGGCCGGCGAACGCCTCGGCTTCCTGCCCGGCACCCTGTACGAGAAGATCGACCCGTACCTGCGCCCGCTCTACGACGCGCTGCACGACATGATCGACCCCGACTCCATCCCCCGCCTCATGGCCGCCGGCACCATCGAAGTAGCCCCCCTCGCATATATGCGTGGGCGCGCGCAGCCGGTCTTCACCAACGTCCTGACCCCGGACGGCTGGCGCCCCATCGGCGACCTCCAGGTCGGTGACCTGGTGATCGGCTCGAACGGCGAGCCGACGCCCGTCCTCGGCGTGTACCCGCAGGGTGAGAAGGACATCTACCGCCTCACCGCACAGGACGGTTCGTGGACGCTCTGCTGCGGCGAGCACCTGTGGACCGTCCGGACGGCTGCCGACCGTCGACGTGGCAAGCCCTGGCGCGTCCTCGAGACCAAGGACATGATCGGCAAGCTGCGCGCCGCGCATGCGCGGCGGTACGAGCTGCCGATGCTGACGGCCCCGGTGCAGCTGCCCGAACGCGCCGTGCCGATGGACCCGTACGCGCTCGGTCTCCTGCTCGGCGACGGATGCCTGACCGGCTCCACGACGCCGGCGTTCGCCACCGCGGACCGCGAGCTCGCGTCGGCGCTGGAAGCTGCGCTGCCGGGTGTCGCGGTGCGGCACCGGTCCGGCGTCGACTACACGCTCAACCGGGTGAAGGCGCCCGGCGACGTCGTGACGCTGGAGAACCCGGTGACGGGGGTCCTGCGCGCACTCGACCTGCTCGGGGCGCGCTCGCACTCGAAGTTCGTCCCGGACGTCTACCTGGGCAACTCCGCCGAGGTGCGACTCGCGGTCCTGCAGGGGCTGCTCGACTCCGACGGCGGCCCGGTCACGCAGCGGGACCGGACCTGCCGGGTCCAGTACACGACGACATCGATCATGCTGCGCGACGACGTGGTCTCCCTCGTGCGGTCGCTCGGGGGCGTGGCGTACACGCGCCGCAGGCACGCCCTCGGCCGCAAGCCCGGTCGTGCCAACGGCCGCGCGGTGCACCACCGGTTCGACGCACACATTGTGGACATCAGGCTGCCCGCGGGCGTGGAGCCGTTCCGTCTCGCCCGCAAGCGCGACGTCTACCACGCGGCAGGCGGCGGCGGTCGCCCGATGCGGTTCATCGACAGCATCGAGCCGGCGGGCCGCGAGGAGGCGGTCTGCATCCAGGTCGCCGCCGAGGACTCGCTGTACGTCACCGAGGGACACCTGCTGACGCACAACACCCTCAACGACGCGTTCATCATTTTGGACGAGGCGCAGAACACCTCGGCCGAGCAGATGAAGATGTTCCTGACGCGGCTCGGGTTCGGGTCGAAGATCGTGGTCACGGGTGACGTGACGCAGGTCGACCTGCCGAACGGGACGGAGAGCGGGCTGCGGGTGGTGCAGCGGATCCTGGACGGCGTGGACGACATCGCGTTCTGCCCGCTGAGCAGCCAGGACGTCGTGCGGCACCAGCTGGTCGGGCGGATCGTCGACGCGTACGGCAGGTTCGACGCCGAGCGCCAGCGGGACGAGGTGCCGCGTTCGCGCGGGCGTCGCGGGCAGATCCACAGCACCACCAGCACGAGCAACGCAGAACGGGATGTGAACTGACGGCCATGTCCATCGACATCGCCAACGAGTCCGGGTACGAGCTCGACGAGCACGGCATCGTGGACGTGGCCCGCTTCACCCTCGACAGGATGCGCATCCACCCGCTCGCCGAGCTGTCCGTCGTCATCGTCGACGAGGCCGCCATGGAGCAGCTGCACATCACGTGGATGGACCTGCCGGGGCCGACGGACGTCATGTCCTTCCCGATGGACGAGCTGCGTCCCGGGAAGGACAACGAGGACCCGCCGCAGGGACTGCTCGGCGACGTGGTCCTGTGCCCGGAGGTCGCGGCCCGCCAGGCCAAGGCCGCCGGGCACTCGACGGACGACGAACTGCAGTTGCTCACCGTGCACGGGGTGCTGCACCTGCTCGGCTACGACCACGCCGAGCCCGACGAGGAGCGCGAGATGTTCGGTCTCCAGCGCGAGATCCTCGACGCGTGGCGCGAACGGCGCGGCGCGGCCTCCTGATGCCCGGTCAGAGACGGAAGGTCGGACGGAAGGACGGGGCACGCGGTGTCCTCTGACGAGGTCTTCCGGCTCGTCGTCGGGGCGGTCGTCCTCGTCGTCGTGGCCGGGCTGTTCGCGTGCCTGGAGGCGGCCCTCGCGCGTATCTCGCGTCCGCGGGTCGAGGAGCTGGTACGCACCGGTCGGCGCGGCGCCGAGCGCCTGCTCACGGTCGTCCGGGACCCCGCGCGCTACCTCAACCTGGCGCTGCTGATCCGGGTCGCCTGCGAGGTCTCCGCGGCCGTGTTGGTGTCGGTCGTCTTCTACGACGGTTTCGACGCGACGTGGCAGGCGGTACTGGCGTCCATCGGCGTGATGGTGGTGGTGTCGTACGTCGTCATCGGCGTCTCACCGCGCACCATCGGCCGCCAGCACCCCATCGCGGTCGGCATCGCGGGTGCGCCCGTGCTGATCGTGCTGGCCCGCATTCTGGGGCCGCTGCCGCCGCTGCTGATCCTGATCGGCAACGCGGTCACGCCCGGAAAGGGCTACCGCGAAGGGCCGTTCGCGTCCGAGGCGGAGCTGCGCGCGTTCGTGGACCTCGCCGAGAAGGAGTCGCTGATCGAAGACGAGGAGCGCAAGCTCCTGCACTCGGTGCTCGAACTCGGCGACACCATCGTGCGCGAGGTCATGGTGCCGCGTCCGGACATGGTGTTCATCGAGCGGCACAAGACGGTGCGGCAGGCGCTGCGCCTCGCGCTGCGCAGCGGCTATTCGCGCGTCCCGGTGATCGGCGAGAACGAGGACGACGTCGTCGGCATCGTCTACCTGAAGGACCTGGCCGAGCACGCGGTCGGCGGCGCCGACGACCGGTGGGCGCACGAACAGGTCGAGTCGCTCATGCGGCAGGCGACGTTCGTGCCGGACAGCAAGCCGGCCGACGACCTGCTGCGCGAGATGCAGGCGAGCCGCACCCACATGGTCATCGTCGTCGACGAATACGGCGGTACGGCCGGGCTGGTCACGATCGAGGACATCCTCGAGGAGATCGTCGGCGAGATCACCGACGAGTACGACCGCGAGACGAACCCGGTCGAGGATCTGGGCGACGGACGCTTCCGGGTGACCGCGCGCCTGCCGGTCGACGAACTGGGCGACCTGTTCGGCCTGGAGCTGGACGACGAGGACGTCGAGACGGTCGCCGGGCTGCTTGCCAAGCAGCTCGGCCGGGTGCCGATCCCGGGGGCGACCGCGGAGGTCGAGGGGCTGCGGCTGACCGCCGACCGGCCGTCGGGGCGCCGCAACCAGGTCGGCACGATCGTCGTCGGGCGGGCGCCGCGTCCGGACAGCCGTGACGGTGACGACGAAGGCGACGACGCGGACTGACGTACGGCGGGCCTGCGGACCCCGTACCTTCGTTCGCGGGGGTACGCATTCGCCGACGGACCGGGGGGTTCACCGTGCGCACGATCAGGCTGTCCCGATTCGGGGCGCCAGGCTTGGGCATCGCGCTGCTGGGCGTTGTGCTCCTGGGAGCGAGCGCCTGCGACAGCGACAGCGGGGGTGGCGGCGCCGAGGCCACGGCGGGGCAGGTGACGGGCGTACCGGGGCCGACCGTGGACCCGGAGGCGGGCACCCCGGTCCCGCCGAAGAGCGAGCCGACGCCGGTCAGGCCGGTCGTGACGGGCAAGCCCGGTGAGGGCAAGGGCAGTTCGCTGCCCGGGAAGCCGTCGGCGCCGCCGACCGGACCCGCGACGGCGCCTCAACTGACCGCCGCGTTGCTGGCGCAGGCCGAACTGGCCGCGACCGGGCTGCGGGTCGACGGGCCCGACCGGGCCAAAGACACGGCCCCGAACCCGGACCCGCCGCCTGCGGTTCCGGCGGTGGACCGGCCCGAGTGCGCGGTGTTCGCACAGGTGTCGGTGTTCGACGGCGGCGCTCCGGAGGCGTGGGCGCACCGCGAGTACGCGGACGCGGCCAAGCCCGATGGGGCGCGCCTGGGTGTGACGCTCTCCAGCCACCGCGACGACCGCGGTGCGGCGCTGCTGCCCGCCTTGGACCGGGCCATGGCCGGGTGTTCGGTGGAGTTCGCGGTGCGTGCCGGGGGGCCGGCTCCTGAGCAGTGGTCGGTGGCTCCCGTCGACGGCGCGCCGCTGGCGGGGGACGAGACGACGGCCTACCGGGTGACCGTGCGGACCGGGACGGAGACGCGCGTCGAGACGGTGGTGCTCGTCCGGTTCGGGGCGACGACGGCGCAGTTCGTGTATCCGGGCGACGCGGCGCCGGATGCCGCACCGTACGCGGCGGTCATCACCGGCCAGGTGCAGAAGGCCCGGGCGCTGCTCGGGCGGTGAGCCCCGAACGGGCGGGCGCAACAAGCGGGCGGCAGCCGTCACGGCGGCGTGTCGGGTCGGTAACAGGCACTGGAAATTCGCGTCCCGACCGGTAGCTTCTTCCGCATACCGACGACGCGGCGGTCCGGACCAGGGGGGTACGGGCCGCGGTATCGCGTCGCACACGACACCGAACTGGGGGGTTCACGGTGCGTACACGCACGTCCCGTACCACGCGCAAGTCCGTCAAGCTCGCGATCGCCTTTCCGCTGGTGGCGCTCGGCCTCTCGGGGCTCACCGCCTGCGAGTTCGGCTCGGACGACAAGGCCGACGCGACCAAGTCGACGGCGTCCGCCTCGGGCGCCGACAAGGCGACCGACAAGGCGAGCGGCAAGCCGAGCGGCAAGGACGACCCGAAGGCGACCGCGAAGCCGACCGGAAAGCCGACCGGGAAGGACACCAAGCCCGCGGCCGGCGCCCCGGCGAGCGACGAACTCGTCGACGCGCTGCTCAACGCGCAGGAGGTGCCCGCCGGTTACACGGCGGGCGAGGCCGACACCGACATGGACGACGGCACGCTCGACCCCGACACGGTCGTGTCGGACCCGCGCTGCACGACGCTGCTGACCGGCAGCGCGGGCTCGACCGCCAAGGCGGAGCGGGAGTTCACGAAGGAGACGCTCGACGCGGACGACCAGGAAGGCGTCATCGTCACCCTGATCAGCGACGCCCCGGACGAACTGCAGAAGGACTTCGACGAGTACACCAAGGCCCTCAAGGCCTGTCCCTCGTTCAGCGAGAAGACCGGCAACGAGTCGTGGGAGTACGAGATCACCGAGGTGCGCCTCGGCACGCACGGTGACGACAGCGTCAGCTACCGCCTGAAGGTCTCGTCCGACGGCCAGGTGCGCAGCTACGGGTACGTCATGGCCTCGCGCCACGGCGCCGTCGGTGTCACGGTCGCCGCGCACTCGACGTACACCGAGCCGGACGCGCCGACCCAGTTCGTCACCGGGCAGATCCAGAAGGTCGAGGAAATGGGCTGACCGTGCGCGGGAAGGGCCTGCTGCCCCGCCGGGTTCGCCGGCGTACCGCCCCGGGAGCAACGTCCGCGTTGCCCCGGGGCGGTACTGTGCCCGGGATCCATCCCGGTGAGCAGGAGGAACGATGAGCGGCACGACCGTCGACCCCGAGGACGCCAAGATCGTCACGCTGGCGCGTTCGGCCCGGGCGCGCAACGGCGCGTCCGAGGGGGCCGCGGTGCGCGACGAGACGGGGCGGACGTACGTCGCCTCGACCGTCGACCTGCCCTCGCTGCGCCTCACCGCGCTGCAGACCGCGGTTGCCATGGCCGTGGCCGGCGGTGCCCGCGGGCTGGAGGCCGCCGCGGTGGTCGGCAAGGCGGAGGCGGTCGCGGCGGAGGACCGGGAGGTCGTACGCGATCTCGGTGGCGCCGGCACGCCCATCCACCTTGCGGGGCCCGACGGGAAGGTCGCGGCCACCGTCGAGGTGTGACGCGCGCCACGGGCGGGCGCCGCGTCAGATTCGGCCGACCAGTAGGATCACGCCGCCGCAGGGTGCGCGTGCGCGCGCGGAATCTGGGCTGACGAAACGTCAGAATTGGGGACGGAATGGCTGCCGAATCGGAACAGGCGGACGAATCGGGCGGGTTGCCGACACCCGACTCTTCGCCTGCAGCGGCCGGTGCGGACGACGCGAGCAATACGGACGACCCGGACGGCACCACGCGTGAGGGCAACACAGCTGGCACGGACACTGCCGGCGCCGACGACGTGGACCACGCCGACGGCACTGATAACGCGTCAGAAGTCCCAGAGCTGTCCGACACGGCGGACACGTCCGACGACGGCGAGGAGATCCGCCCTGAGGACGTCCGCGAGGGCGTCGTCGACCTTGTCGCCTACGCCGTCGGCGCGGTGGCGCTCATCCTGCTCGGCTACTTCACCCAGCGCGACGTCCTGACCTGGACGCGCGGGCCGTTCACGGTCGTCGTCATCATCATGGCGGTCCACTGGGTGGGCCGCCGCGTCCAGGCCCGGCGCGAGAAGGTGGGGGGTGCCCGGTGAGCTGGGCGGCGCACGAACTGGAGAGCTACGTCCTCCAGAAGCACATCAAGACCAAGGTGTCGTTCCTGGCCATCCTGCTCGGCTGCTTCTGGCCGGACATGATCTCCAAGGGCACCGTCTACGGCTTCGACGCCTTCGGGTTCAGCTTCCACCCCAAGAACCCCGACCTGTACCACCGCGGTTGGCCAGGTGTCGGGTTCACGCACTCGCTCATGTACGGCGTGGTCATCTCGCTGATCGTGCTGTGGGTCTTCAAGAGCCGCGCGTGGGCGCTCGGCCTGCTCATCGGCCACTGGGCCCACGTCTTCACCGACATCTGCGACAGCGTCGGCGTCATGCTGTTCTTCCCGTTCAGCACGCAGAACTACTCGATCGGCATGTGGGCGTACGCCGCCCAGCAGGGCCGCTACGGCGACGCATCCGCGTACTACTCCAGCCTCGGCGGCGTCTGGGACCTGTTCTGGCTCGGCATGGTGCTGCTGAGCTGGAAGGTGCTGACCCGCAACTACTTCTTCACCAAGGTCGTCGCCGACGACCCGGTGTGGCCGTGGTTCAAGCGCCGCCTGAAGATGTCCGAAGTGCTGATGCTGGCGCTGTACCGGGCGTACTTCCTGTACGGCGCCTGCCGGATATTCGCCTGGTTCTTCTGGTCGCGGTTCGTCGACAAGGCTCCGCTCGACCTGAGTTGGGGCGGTCCGTACTGGGTCGAGAAGGTGCACGCCAAGTACCCGCCGATCGGTGAACTGCTGCTGCGCAGCACCCTCGGCGCGGCCGGCCTCGCCGCGTCGATGTGGGTGCTGTGGATGGTCGTCGGCCGCCGTCTGTGGGGACGCGCCGAGAAGCACGAGAAGGCGAGGGCGCTGGCGAACGCGAAGCGTGCGTCGCAGGTGCCGCGGCAGAAGAGCGGTCGGGACATGGCCGGGGCTAAGGGACAATGAGACCCATGAGTGATCGCCCCACCCCCTCCGCCGCCACGCGCGGCGCGGTCCACCGCAGTGGCTTCGCGTGCTTCGTCGGCCGCCCCAACGCGGGCAAGTCCACGCTGACGAACGCGCTGGTCGGCACGAAGGTGGCGATCACCTCGGGGCGTCCGCAGACCACCCGGCACACGGTGCGCGGCATCGTGCACCGCCCGGACGCGCAGCTCGTCCTCGTCGACACCCCCGGCCTGCACAAGCCCCGCACGCTTCTCGGCCAGCGCCTCAACGACCTCGTGCGCACCACGTGGGCGGAGGTCGACATCATCGGCTTCTGCCTGCCCGCGGACCAGAAGGTGGGCCCCGGCGACCGCTTCATCGCGAAGGAGCTCGCGGAGGTCCGCAAGACGCCGAAGGTCGCGGTCGTCACCAAGACCGACCTGGTGGACAAGAAGACGCTCGCCGAGCAGTTGGTCGCGGTCCAGCAGATGGCCACCGACCTCGGCTTCGAATGGGCCGAGATCATCCCGGTGTCGGCCGTGTCGGGGGCCCAGGTGGGGCTGGTCGCGGACCTCCTCGCGAAGCTGCTCCCGGAGGGCCCGCCGCTGTACCCGGACGGCGAACTGACGGACGAGCCGGAGCAGATCATGGCCGCCGAGCTGATCCGCGAGGCGGCGCTCGAAGGCGTACGCGACGAACTCCCGCACTCCCTCGCGGTGGTCATCGAGGAGATGATCCCGCGCGAGGACCGCCCGGCCGACAAGCCGCTGCTGGACGTACACGCCTATCTGTACGTGGAACGCCCCAGCCAGAAGGCGATTGTCATCGGTGCCAAGGGCGCGCGGCTGAAGGACGTGGGCACGCGGGCGCGCAAGCAGATCGAGGCGCTTCTCGGCACCCCGGTCTACCTGGACCTGCACGTGAAGGTGGCCAAGGACTGGCAGCGCGACCCGAAGCAGTTGCGCCGACTCGGCTTCTGACCGGCGGCCGGCGGGCGGGACAGGATCCGGGGCAGGATCCGGGACAGGGAAAGGCGCCGCCCTCCAAGGGGAGGTGAAGGCGGCGCCGGTGTCTCTCCACGACCATTCTCACCCGGATACGTGTAAAGGGCACGTGAGCGTGGCGCAATCCACACCCCGAGGTCCGTCCAGGGCGCCCACGGTGGAGGCGGATGTGCAATCGGGGACAGGGGTCGGGTAGGGTGTCGGGCATCATGCGTCAGTGGCAGCTTCTTCTTAGCCGCCGCGGCGAGGGCTCGCCCAGCTGAACACAACGGGCCGGCCTCCCTCGCCGCGGGGTTGAGGCATTGCCTGTTACGGATTCGCGCCGGCCTATCGAGTCCCACGACCACGCCAGCCGACGCGTTGCGCAGCCGCAGCGCCCAGTCTTTTCCGAGGAGCCTGCCGCATGTCCTCCATCAACCGTGCCACTCCCATCACGGCCGCCACTGTCACCCAAAAGCCGTCGGGGATGCCGATCCACAAGTACGCGCCGTTCCAGGGCGTGCACCTGCCGGACCGCACGTGGCCCACGAAGACCATCACCGCGGCGCCGCGCTGGCTGTCCACCGACCTGCGGGACGGCAACCAGGCGCTGATCGACCCGATGAGTCCGGCGCGCAAGCGGACCATGTTCGACCTGCTGGTACGCATGGGCTACAAGGAGATCGAGGTCGGCTTCCCGGCCGCGTCGCAGACCGACTTCGATTTCATCCGCAGCATCATCGAAGAAGGCGCGGTCCCCGAGGACGTCACCATCTCGGTGCTGACCCAGGCCCGCGAGGAACTGATCGAGCGGACGGTCGAGTCCCTGGTCGGTTCGCCGCGCGCGACCGTGCACCTGTACAACGCCACCGCGCCGATCTTCCGCCGCGTGGTGTTCAACGTCGACCGCGACCAGTGCAAGGCGATCGCCGTCGAGGGCACCGAGCACGTCATGCGCTTCGCGGAGAAGCACCTGGGCGCCGAGACGGTCTTCGGCTACGAGTACTCGCCCGAGATCTTCATCGACACCGAGATGGACTTCGCGCTGGACGTCTGCGAGTCGGTCATGGACGTCTGGCAGCCCGAGGCGGGCCGCGAGATCATCCTGAACCTGCCCGCGACGATCGAGCGTTCGACGCCGAACGTGTACGCGGACCAGATCGAGTGGATGAGCCGCAACCTGACCCGCCGCGAGCACATCGCCATCTCCGTGCACCCGCACAACGACCGGGGCGCCGCGGTGGCCGCCTCCGAGCTGGCCGTCATGGCCGGTGCGGACCGTGTCGAGGGCTGCCTGTTCGGACACGGCGAGCGCACCGGGAACGTCGACCTGGTGACGCTGGGCATGAACCTGTTCAGCCAGGGCATCGACCCGATGATCGACTTCTCGGAGATCGACGAGATCCGCCGCACCGTCGAGTACTGCACTCAGCTGCCGGTGCACCCGCGGCACCCGTACGCCGGCGACCTGGTCTACACGGCGTTCTCCGGATCGCACCAGGACGCGATCAAGAAGGGCTTCGAGGCCCTGGAGCGCGACGCCGCGGAGGCGGGCAAGTCGGTCGACGAGATCATGTGGGGCGTGCCGTACCTGCCGATCGACCCGAAGGACGTCGGCCGCACTTACGAGGCGGTCATCCGGGTCAACAGCCAGTCCGGCAAGGGCGGCGTGGCGTACGTGATGAAGGCCGACCACAAGATGGACCTGCCGCGTCGCCTGCAGATCGAGTTCTCGCGCATCATCCAGGGCAAGACCGACAGTGAGGGCGGCGAGGTCACCCCGGCGCAGATCTGGTCGGTGTTCCAGGACGAGTACCTGCCGACGCCGGACGCGCCGTGGGGCCGTCTGGGGCTCTCCTCGCACCAGACGTCCTCGGTCGACAACGACAAGGACGCGCTGTCGGTCGACATGACCGTGGACGGCGCCGCGCAGACGCTGGAGGGTGTCGGCAACGGCCCGATCGACGCGTTCGTACGGGCGCTGGGCGGCATCGGCTTCGACGTCCGCGTGCTGGACTACACCGAGCACGCGATGAGCGGCGGCGAGGACGCGCGGGCCGTGGCGTACGTCGAGTGCGCCGTCGACGGCCAGGTGCTGTGGGGTGTGGGCGTCGACGAGAACATCGTGCGCGCCTCGCTGAAGGCGGTCGTGAGCGCGGTCAACCGGTCGGCGCGCCAGGCCGGTTGAGGTCGGCCGAGGCGAGCGGGTTCAGCGACGGGTTGAGACAAGCAGGTTGAGACAAGCGGGTTGAGTCAAGCAGGTTGAGGCGGCGGTCCCGGTTTCCGGGGCCGCCGCCTCGGCATTCGGAGGGGTGGGCCTCGGTGGGCCGGGGAGCCGGCCGCGGTGAGACCTTGAGCGGGCCGCGGTAAGCCGCTGAGCCCCAAGTGCCCCTTGTGTCACGGGAGTAGCGCTCATGCCACGCGTACTGTAGCTCTCTGTGCCTAAGTGATGACGTGCCGTGAAAACTGTGCCAGTATCGAACGCGGGAACGCGTTGGCGCGTCGCGGCCGAGGGGTGCAGGGGAGCCACGCCATGGTGGTCATCGTGGGGGTCCGGACACTGCGGACAGTGCTCGACGACGGTGAGTTCTTCTGCCCGGAATGCGGCGGCGACCGGCGCTACCAATATGGCGTGGGACGGCGCTTCCTGGTCGTGTTCGGCATATCTGTGCTCCCGTTGTCCTGCTCGGCGGGAAGCGTCGAATGCGCGGTGTGCCGCGTGGCGTTCGACCGTACGGTGCTCGAAGTGCCCACCGGGCGAAGACTCACCGTGCTGCTCCGGGACGTGACCCGAGCACTGGCGGTCGGCGCGCTGGTCGCGGGCGGCGAGTCGTCGCCGGCCGCGCGGGCGGCCGCGATTGCGGCGGTGCGCGAGGTGGGGGTGTTGGCGTACACCGACGAACTGCTCGGCGCCGACCTGTACGCGCACATAGGCGACGACGACGCGGCGGAGGCACTTGCCGCGCTGGCGGACCACTTGGCACCCGAAGGGCGTGCGCGATTGGTCGCGGTGGGCGCGCGCGTGGCCCTGGCCGACGGGCCGTACCGCACGCTGGAACTGGACATGCTGCTGTCGGCCGGCGCGCGGCTCGGGCTCACGCGGGACGAAGTGGACCGGGTGCTCGACGAGGCCGCGGGACACATGCCGCTGTGAGTGCGGGGCCCTCGGCGGAACACCTGTCGGTCCCGGGAGTCAATAATGGGGGCATGGGTCTCTACCGCGACGAGGGTGTTGTGCTGCGCACCCAGAAGTTGGGTGAGGCGGACCGCATCATCACCCTGCTGACGCGCGGGCACGGCCGGATAAGGGCCGTGGCGCGGGGGGTACGCCGCACGAAGTCGAAGTTCGGCGCGCGCGTCGAGCCGTTCGCGCACGTCGACGCGCAGTTCTTCGTCAAGGGCAGCGACTTCCCCGGGCGCGGGCTGCCGGCGATCACGCAGGTGGAGACACTGGGGGCGTACGGCGGCGGGCTGGTCTCGGACTACCCGGCGTACACCGCGGGGACCGCGATCCTGGAGACCGCCGAGCGGCTCACCGACCACGAGGGGGAGCCCGCCCTCCAGCAGTACCTGCTGCTCATCGGGGCGCTTCGCACCCTCGGGGCCAAGTCCCACGAGCCCGCGCTGGTGCTCGACGCCTTCCTGCTGCGCTCGCTCGCGGTCGCCGGGTACGCGCCGAGCTTCGCCGACTGCGCGCGCTGCGGGCTCACCGGCCCGCACCGGTTCTTCTCCGTCGCGGGCGGCGGCGTAGTGTGCGGGGACTGCCGCCCGGCCGGATCCGTCGTACCCTCTCCCGAGGCCCTCGACCTGCTCGGCGCACTGCTGACCGGGGACTGGGCCGGTGCCGACGCGAGCGAGCCGCGGTACCGGCGTGAGGGCAGCGGCCTGGTGGCCGCGTATCTGCAATGGCACTTGGAGCGGGGAATCCGCTCGTTGAGACTGGTGGAGCGATCATCGTGAGTCAGGCACGCGGCCGATGGGGTCTGCTCTCCTTCCTGAGGAGGCCGCAGCAGTCTGCAGCGCGGACCGAGGCCCGGCAGCCGCACGAGTACCGCGAGCCCAAGCCGCACGCCGGTGGTGCGCAGCCGCCGGACTTCCCGCGTGACCTGGTGCCGCGGCACGTCGCGCTCGTCATGGACGGCAACGGCCGCTGGGCCAAGGAGCGCGGGTTGGCCCGCACCGACGGGCACACCGCCGGCGAGGCGTCGTTGTTCGACGTGGTCGAGGGGGCGGCGCAGATCGGTGTGGAGTACGTGTCGGCGTACGCCTTCTCCACCGAGAACTGGAAGCGCTCGCCCGAGGAGGTGCGCTTCCTGATGGGCTTCAACATCGAGACCATCCACCGGCGCATCGACGAGATGGACGAGCTGGGCGTGCGCATCCGCTGGTGCGGGCGGCGGCCGCGGCTGTGGAAGAGCGTCATCCGCGAGCTGGAGATCGCCGAGGAGCGCACCAAGCACAACACACGGCTGACGCTGGCGATGTGCATCAACTACGGCGGCCGCGCGGAGATCGTGGACGCGGCGGCCGCGCTGGCCGAGGACGTACGCGCCGGCAAGGTGGACCCGAAGAACGTCGACGAGCAGCTCTTCGCGAGCTACCTCGACGAGCCGGACATGCCGGACGTCGACCTGTTCATCCGTTCGTCGGGCGAGCAGCGCACCTCGAACTTCCTGCTGTGGCAGTCGGCGTACGCCGAGATGGTGTTCGACGACGTCCTCTGGCCGGACTTCGACCGCACGCACATGTGGAAGGCCGTCGAGTCGTACGTCTCCCGCGACCGCCGCTACGGCGGGGCGCTGCCGAACATCGTCACCGCCGACCCGGCTTCGCCCGCGGATACGAACGCCCGGTAAACCCGTAGCAAAACGGTCGCGGAACCGGGTGACATTTGCGGGCCGGAGGGCTGCCCGGATGCCAGCATGAACGGCATGTCCGAGCAGACCGTGCCCGCCCACGGACCACCGCCGCCCCACGGCCCCGACGCCGCGGACGCCGAGGCCGCGCGCCCTGAGGCCATGACCGCAGGGGGCGCCGACCCCCAGGCCGCGACGGCGGACGCGTCCGCGCGTACGCCCGTCTCCGTGTCCGCCACGGCAGCGGGAGCGGGGGAGGGAATCGGCGTAGGCGTGGGCGCGGGCGCCGGAGCGGGTGTTCCGGGGCAGGTGCGCGGCGCTTCCGGAGCCCCGGCGGCGCCGGCCGGTCCGTGGCGGCCCGGCCAACTCGAACTGTTCGTCGTGGGCCTGCTGGTGCTCCTCGTCGGCCAGTCGTGGATCGTCGACCGCCTCGACACGCGCGCGATCCAGACATGGAGCACGGTCTTCGTCGCGATCGCCGTGCAGGCGCTGCCGTTCCTGGTGCTCGGCACAGTCATCTCGGCGGCGATCACCGCTTTCGTCCCGGCGTCGGTCTTCACCAAGGTACTTCCGCGCAATCAGGCCCTCGCGGTGCCGGTCGCGGGCGCCGCGGGGGCGGTACTGCCCGGCTGTGAGTGCGCATCGGTGCCGGTCGCCGGGGGCCTGATGGCCCGAGGCGTGGCGCCCGCCGCGGCGCTCGCCTTCCTGCTCTCGGCTCCCGCGATCAACCCGATTGTCATGACGGCAACGGCCGTTGCCTTCCCGGGCCGACCCGAGATGGTGTTCGCGCGCTTCGCGGCGTCGCTGGCCACGGCCGTCTTCATGGGCTGGTTGTGGGTGCGGTTCGGCAAGGCGGAGTGGCTGCGCATCCCCAAGCGCTTCACCGAGGCGGGGTCCGGGTCGCGGTGGGAGGACTTCCGCACCGGGATGCAGCACGACTTCCTGCATGCCGGGGGCTTCCTGGTGGTCGGCGCCATCACCGCCGCGACACTCAATGTCACGGTGCCCAAGGACGTCATCGACGCGGTCTCCGACAACTGGTGGATCGGCGTCATCGCCCTGGCGTTCCTCGCCGTCATCCTGGCTGTGTGCTCGGAGGCCGACGCCTTCGTGGCGGCCAGCCTCACCGGCTTCTCGCCCACCGCCAAGCTCGCGTTCATGGTCGTCGGCCCGATGGTCGACGTGAAGCTGATCGCCCTGCAATCGGGCACGTTCGGCAAGGGCTTCGCGGCCCGGTTCTCCAGTGTGACGTTCGTCGTCGCGGTGCTGACCAGCATCGTCGTGGGGTGGTGGCTGCTGTGAAGCGCGACGTCCAGTCGATCGTGCTGGTCCTGATCGGCGCGGCGCTGCTGCGCATCTCGCTCGACGACGCGATGTACCTGAGGTACGTCAAGGAGGGCCTGCGGCCGGCGCTGATCGCCTCCGGGGTGATCCTGCTGGTGCTGGGCGCGGTCGGGGTGGTCCGCGACGGCATCCTGCGCAAGCACGAGCGCGCGGAGGCGCACGTACCCGCACACGACGCAGTCGGCGCCGACCAGGCGCACGGCGGGGGTGACCACGGCGACGACCACGGGGGAGACGGGGGAGACGGGGGAGACGGCGACCACGGTCACGGGCACGGCTCCGACCGCGGACACGGTGCTCACGAGGGGCATGACGGGCATGACGGGCACGGTCATGACCACAGCAAGGGACCACACGTCGCCTGGCTGCTCTGCCTCCCGGTGCTGGCGTTGTTCCTGATCGCGCCGCCGGCGCTCGGCTCGTACACCGCGGAGCGCTCCGACACCACGATCGCCAAGCCGGCCGCCAAGACGGTCGACGCGGGCTTCCCGGCGCTGCCGCCCGGCGACCCGTACGACATGACCCTCGGCGACTTCGGGGTACGCGCCGTCTGGGACCCCGCCGAGACACTGACGGGCCGCAACATCCGGCTGACCGGCTTCGCCACTCCCGGCAAGGACGGCACCTGGTACATCAACCGCCTGGTCATCAGCTGCTGTGCCGCCGACGCGGTGGCCCGCAAGGTCCAGATCCACGGCGTCCCCGCGCCGCCTACGGACACGTGGGTGACCGTGGTGGGCACCTGGCTGAAGACCGGTGAGGCCGCGTCCGAATCGGCGACGCCGGCCCTGACCGCCACGAGTGTGGAAACGGTCCCGGCGCCCAAGGAGCCGTACGAGTAGCCGGACCGCGCCGGACGCGCCTCAGCACCCGCGTACCTCCGAGCGAGGGCCGGGTGCGGGCCGGGGGCAGAGGCCGTCCGTGTCCGCGACGGGCGTCAGGGACAGGCGTCAGGGACGGGCGGCCAGGGTGCAGGGGCCGCAGGTGCCGAAGATCTCCAGTTCGTGGGAGACGTCCGTGAACCCGTGTTCGGCGGCGATGCGGCCTGCCCAGCGTTCGACGGCGGGGCCCTCGACTTCGACGGTACGGCCGCAGACGCGGCAGACCAGGTGGTGGTGGTGCCCCTGGCTGCACCGGCGGTAGACGGCCTCGCCGTCCTGGGTGCGCAGCACGTCGACCTCGCCGGCGTCGGCGAGGGACTGGAGCGTGCGGTAGACCGTCGTCAGGCCGACGGATTCCCCGCGCTGCTTGAGCAGGTCGTGCAGGTCCTGTGCGCTGCGGAAGTCCTCCACCTCGTCCAGCAGGCTCGACACGGCCGTGCGCTGCCGCGTCGACCTGCCACGGGCCGGGCTGTTCGCGGTGGTCACCGGGGCTCCTCCTCGACGGGCGGCTTCTCGACGGCGCCCGGGGCGCGGCGCGTCCCCGACATTGTGCCGGAAGCGGCGGTGCCGCCGTCGGGCCGCGGCGCGGCGCCGACCTGGAGGTCGTCCTGCGGGGCGTTGTCGAGAGCGCCGGGGTCGGCGGCGAGGTCGGCGGCGTGGGCCGCCCGGCGTGCGCGGCGGTGGTTGAGTGGCGCCGCGACCACGCCGACCACGACGAACAGGCCGATCGCGAGGAGCACGATGGTCGCGCCCGGCGGCGCCTCGACGTAGTAGGTGAGGGTGGTGCCGGAGACCGACACGACCACCCCGATGCCGATGGACGCCGCGGCGGTGAGGGCGAAATTGCGGGTGAGCTGCTGCGCGATGGCGACCGGTACCACCATCAGGGCGCTGACCAGCAGCAGGCCGACGACGCGCATGGCGACGGTGACGGTGACGGCGGCGGTCACCGCGATCAGGAGGTTGAGGGTACGGACGGGCAGGCCCGTGACGCGGGCGAACTCCTCGTCCTGACACACCGTGAACAGGGGCCGCCGCAGGCCGATGGTCACCGCGAGCACCGCGATCGCGAGGATGACGATCACCCGGAGATCGTCCTCGGAGACGGACGTCAGCTGGCCGAAGAGGTACGCGTCGAGGTTCGCCCCGGACTCGGACTGGCTCGCGAGCATCACACCGCCCGCGATGCCGCCGTAGAACAGGACGGACAGCGCGACGTCGCCGCTGACCTTGCTGCGCTCGCGGATCAGCTCGATCGCCACCGCGCCCGCGGCCGCGGTGATCACCGCGAAGAGCACCGGAGAGCCCTTGAGGAGCAGGCCGAGTCCGACGCCGGTGAGCGCCACGTGGCCGATGCCGTCGCCCATGAACGCCTGGCGGCGCTGCACGAGGTAGACACCGACGGCGGGTGCGGTCATGCCGACGAGCAGCGCGGCGAGCAGCGCGCGCTGCATGAACTCGTACTGGAGCAGGCTCACGTCGGCAGTCCCGGGTGTGTGGCGGTGTCGGTGGCGGGCGGGGCGGGGGTCACGAGAGCAGCCCGGGCCTGGCGTTGTGGTGGTCGTCGGCGTGCGGGTGCACGTGGTCGTGGCCGGGCAGCGCGTGCTGGCCGGTCGCGGGCGGCGGTGCGCCGTCGTGGCACACGCAGCCCTCGCGCAGCACCACGGCCCGGTCGATCAGCGGTTCGAGCGGGCCGAGTTCGTGCAGGACGAGCAGCACCGAGCGGCCCTCCTCCTGCTGGTGGTGCAGCGTCTCGGCCAAGACCTCCTGGCTGGCGAGGTCCACACCGGCCATCGGCTCGTCCATGATCAGCAGGTCGGGACGCCGGGCGAGGGCACGCGCGATGAGGACGCGCTGCTGCTGGCCGCCGGACAGCGCGTCGATGCCGTCGCGGGCCCGGTCGAGCATGCCGACGGCGTCGAGCGCCTCGTCGACCGCGGTGCGGTCGTCGCCGCCGAGGCGGAACATCCGGCGCCGGGTCAGGCGCCCGGACGCGACGACCTCGCGCACGCTCGCGGGTACGCCGGCTGCGGCGGTGGTGCGCTGCGGGACGTACCCGACGCGCGACCAGTCGCGGAACTTCGCGTACGGCGTCCCGAAGAGTTCGATGTGTCCGCCGGTGAGCGGTACCAGGCCGACGAGGGTGCGGACCACCGTGGACTTGCCGGAGCCGTTGGCGCCGAGCAGGGCGACCACCTCGCCGCGTGCCACCTTGAGGTCGACGCCACGCAGCACGGTCCGGCCGCCGAGGGCGGCGGTGCCGCCGGTCAGGCGTACGGCGGGGGGCGCGGTGGAGGCGGGTATCGCGGTGTCGGTCATCGTGGCACCACCCTGGCACGGGGCGGGGGGAGCCGCATGGGCGCGCTGCCCCGGTCGGCCGGGCTGCGCGGGCACCTGCCCCTGCCGCCGACGTGAGTTCACGAGCATGAGAGGGCCTTCCGCAGGGCGTCGAGGTTGGCGCGCATGACGGTGAAGTAGTCGGCCTTGCCCTCGTCCTTGATTCCCTCGATCGGGTCGAGGACGCCGGTCGAGACGCCGGTGTCGCGGGCCAGGGTCTCGGCGGTCTTCGGGCTCGCGAGGGTCTCGAAGAAGACCGTGGTGACGCCCTTCTCCTTCACCAGCTTCTGGAGTT
Organism: Streptodolium elevatio; assembly: GCF_040649515.1. GTDB lineage: Bacteria > Actinomycetota > Actinomycetes > Streptomycetales > Streptomycetaceae > Yinghuangia > Yinghuangia elevatio. The sequence goes on along the minus strand of NZ_JBEZFP010000025.1, from coordinate 25,474 downwards.
CGGCGATGCGGGCCGGGGCCGGCTCGGACTTGGGGTTGACGCCGTTGACCGCGACCTCGTGCAGGCCGTAGCGCTCGGCGAGGTAGCCGAAGGCGGCGTGGCTGGTGACGAACTCCCTGCGCTGGCAGGTCGCCAGGCCGGCCTTGTACTCGTTGTCGAGGGCGTCGAGCTTGCCGGTCAGGTCGGCGGCGCGGGTGCGGTAGTCCTGGGCGTGCGCGGGGTCGGCCTGGGCGAGCGTCTCGGCGACGCCGTTCGCGACGGCGGCCAGGCGGGTCGGGTCGAGCCACAGGTGCGGGTCGCCGCCGTCGCCGACGGCGTGGTCATGGCCGTCGTCCGCGCTGTGCTCCTCCTCCGCGTGGTCTTCCTCGCCCGCGTGTCCGGAGCCGTCGACCTCGGTGCCGTGCGTCTCCAGCGGGCTGAGCGCGCTCGCGTCGACGGTGTGCTTCGGCTTGTTCTGGTCGACGGCCTTGTCGACGGCGGGCTGGAAGCCCTTGAGGTACAGCACCACGTCGGCGTCCGAGACGCTTGCCACCTGCTTGGCGGTCAGTTCGAGGTCGTGCGGCTCGGCGCCGGCCTTGGTCAGATTGGTGATCCTGACCTCGGGGCCGCCGACCTGCTGGGCGACGAACTTGAGGGGGTAGAACGACGCGACTACGTCCACCGATCCGCTGCCCGACGCCCCGGCCTTGTCGTCCGTGCCGCACCCGGTGAGCAGCAGCGCGGACGCGGTGGTCGCGGCAAGCAGGGACATGGGGACGGCGCGGCGTATGTTCATGACAATCATTCTCAACTTAGATGACAATGATTGTCAATTGCGCATGTTCGGGGCGGATGCCGCGCGGGCCGACGGGCCTGCGCCATTGCGGGTGACAACGACGTGGCCGCGGTACTCCGCGCGCCGGTACCCTGTGCGAACACCGTCACTGACCGCATCGTCGCACCGAAGAGAGCATCGTGGCCGCCGACAAGATCGACACCATCGTCCAGCTGAGCAAGCGCCGCGGGTTCGTCTACCCGTGCAGTGAGATCTACGGCGGCCAGCGGGCCGCGTGGGACTACGGACCGCTCGGCGTGGAGCTCAAGGAGAACATCAAGCGCCAGTGGTGGCGCTCGATGGTCACCTCGCGCGACGACATCGTCGGACTGGACTCGTCGGTCATCCTCGCGCGCGAGGTGTGGGAGGCGTCCGGCCACGTCGAGGCGTTCGTCGACCCGCTGACCGAGTGCACCTCGTGTCACAAGCGGTTCCGCGCCGACCACCTCGAAGAGGCCTACGAGGCCAAGCACGGCCGCCCGCCGGCCGACGGCCTCGCCGACGTCAACTGCCCCAACTGCGGCACCAAGGGCGCGTTCACCGAGCCGAAGCTGTTCAACGGGCTGCTGCAGACGTACCTCGGCCCGGTGCAGGACGAGTCGGGCCGCGCGTACCTGCGTCCCGAGACGGCGCAGGGCATCTTCGTGAACTACAAGCTCGTGCAGGAGAGCGCCCGCAAGAAGCCGCCGTTCGGCATCGCGCAGATCGGCAAGAGCTTCCGCAACGAGATCACGCCGGGCAACTTCATCTTCCGCACGCGCGAGTTCGAGCAGATGGAGATGGAGTTCTTCGTCAAGCCGGGCGAGGACGAGCAGTGGCACGAGTACTGGCTCCAGGAGCGCTGGAACTGGTACACCGGGCTCGGGCTGCGCGAGGAGAACATGCGCTTCTTCGAGCACCCGAAGGAGAAGCTGTCGCACTACTCCAAGCGGACCGCGGACATCGAGTACCGCTTCCAGTTCGGCGGCAACGAGTTCGGTGAGCTCGAAGGCGTCGCGAACCGCACCGACTTCGACCTCTCGACGCACTCCAAGCACTCCGGCACCGACCTCTCCTACTTCGACCAGGAGACGAAGGAGCGCTGGATGCCGTACGTCATCGAGCCGGCCGCCGGTGTGAACCGCGCGATGCTCGCGTTCATGATCGACGCGTACAACGAGGACGAGGCGCCCAACGCCAAGGGCGTCATGGAGAAGCGCGTCGTCATGCGCCTCGACCCGCGACTGTCGCCGGTCAAGGCCGCCGTGCTCCCGCTGTCGCGCAACGCCGACCTGTCGCCCAAGGCGCGCGGGCTCGCCGCCGACCTGCGGCAGTTCTGGAACGTCGACTTCGACGACGCGGGCGCCATCGGCCGCCGCTACCGCCGCCAGGACGAGATCGGCACGCCGTTCTGCATCACCGTCGACTTCGACACCCTCGAGGACAACGCGGTCACCATCCGGGACCGCGACACCATGGGCCAGGAGCGCGTCTCGCTCGACCGCGTGCGCGAGTTCCTGGCGCCGCGCCTGCTGGGCTGCTGAGCGCCGGCTTCTTCGCGCGCCCGCGCTTTCGTGCAGTACCCGGGCCCCGGGTTCCGTGCCGCCACTGTGATGGCGGAAATCGGAATCCGGGGCCTTTGGTGTGTCCGGACTGTCCTTGGCGCTCCGTGCCGAGCCGGCGTTGCGGTGCGCGGCCCTCGGTGCGCGGCCTTGGCGCTCGGACTCGTTGCCCGGTGCTCGGCGAGTACCTCGGTCACTTTGAAGTGCCTACTTCCGCGCGGTCGGCGCCGGGCGCACGATGTTCCCAGGAGCCAATAGGCACCAAAAGGAACTAAGGGGCTCAGTGGGAACTGACCCCACCCTGCGAGGAGGGCACCATCATGGCCACCACGACCCGCGAATTCTCCGCCGTCGCCGACGATTTCCTGCGTACCGTCGCCGAGATCAAGTACGCCACGATGACCACCGTCGACGGCCTGGGGAGGCCGCGGGCACGCGTACTGCTGCCGATCTGGGAGGTGGTCGACGGCAGGCCGGTCGGGTGGCTCGCGAGCTTCCCGACGCGCGTCAAGAAGGCTCATCTCGCGGCGAACCCGCACTCGACCCTGTCGTACTGGGCGCCTTCGCAGAACACGGCCTCGGCGGACGCCGTCACGGCCTGGGTCGAGGACCCCGAGACCAAGCATGCCGTCTGGGAGCTGTATCGGAAGGGCAGCCCGCGCGGTGTGGGCTACGACCCACGCGCGTACTGGCCACAGGGGCCGGACGACCCCGGATACCACCTGCTCCGCTTCGACCCGTTCCGCGTCCAGGTGATGTCGGGGCGCGACCTGGCGACGGGTCGCCCGGCCCGGATCTGGGTCGCGGATCCGGTCCAGGCAGGGAGGTGAGTGCCGTGGCTTGTCAAGCGCTCCCGCGTGATTCCCCAGCGGGTGCAACCCGCTGGTAGCCTCCTGGCCCGGCCGCGAATCCCCTTGTGCCACTCGGGATTTCGCGGCCTGGTCCACGCCGCCGCCCGCCTTCCGGACACGTCGGAACGCGAGCGGCGACCCACGGGGGAGGTTCATTCAGAACGTGGCAGATGTGCCCTTTACCAAGGCGTACCGGACGCACTACGCGGCCGTCCTCAAGTACGTGCTGCGCAGGACCCACGATCCCGAGAGCGCGCAGGACATCGTGGCCGAGGTGTTCGCCGCCGCGTGGCGCCGCCGGGACACTTGGCTCGGGCCCGCCGAAGCCGAGCAGCTGATGTACCTCTACCGCACGGCGTATCTGACCGTGCAGAACGCGAACCGCGCGCAGTCGCGGCTCACCCGGCTCTTCCACCGCGCGCAGCGCGATCCGCTGACCGCTCCCGAGCCCCGGGCCGACGAGGACGAGACCGCACAGGAGGTCCTCGCCCGGGCCGCGGCCGCACGGGCGTACGCCGCGCTGTCGGCCGGCGACCGCGAGGTGCTGGCGCTGATCGCCTGGGAGGTGCTGGGCGCCCGCGACGTCGCGAAGGTGCTCGGACTGCGTACTGTCGACGCCGCGCATTCGCGAATCCACCGGGCACGCAAGAATCTTGAGCGCGGGTTGGTGGACGTGGACATGGGCATGGACATGGACACAGGCGGGGACGCGGACGGCGATGCGACCGCGCCGAGCGCGGCGGGGAGAGGTGTATGACGCGGGACGGCAGCGGCGACGAGGCCGCGATCCGCGCGTTGCTCGGCGGCGCCGACCCCGCCGGAGCACCCGAGTACGACGAGTTGCTGCGCGACCCGATCCCGCCGCCGCCCCTCGATGCCGCCGCGGCGGGCCCGGTGCGAGTACGCGGCGCCGGGCGGTTCTCGCGGCGCGCACGATGGGGACTCGTCGGCGTGGTGGCCGTGTTCGCGGGTGCCGGGGGAGTGGCCGTCGGTTGGGACGGCCGGGCGAGCCGCTCCGAGAACACCGACGTGATTCGGTGCTACTCGGACACCGACGTCGGCGGTGGCGACACGTTCAACGGCGCGGTGGCCGGCATCGGCCGAGGCGCGAAAGACTCGGGCGAACCGTCGCCGGTGATCGAGACCTGTTCGTCGATGTGGCGCACCGGGATGCTCGTTCCGGGGGGCCACCTCCGCGAGACGCAGGCGGGAGCCGACCTGCCGGTGCCACCCCTGATCACTTGCGTGGCCCACGGGAACGTGTCCGCACTTCCCGCGTTCAACGGCGAGACCTGCGCGTCGCTGAAGTTGAGGACCTGGCCGACGGAATAGCGCCGCGGCCGAAGCCTTCCCGCCCCTCGGCCCGACCCCGGCCCCGGCGGCACGCGGCAGCCGGGGCCGGGGCGCGATCAGACGGAGTCCGCCGCGCGCAGGCGTGCGCGCGTCTCCATCAGCGCGAAGCCCAGGAGGTTGAGGCCCTGCCAGTTCTCCGGCTGGTCGGCGTACGCCTCCGTGGCCGACAGGCCGATGCCCCACACCCGGTCCCGCGGACTTGCCTCCACGAGCACCCGCGTGTTCGTGCCGAGCAGGTACGCGCGCAGCGCCGGGTCCTGCCCGAACTTTGCGACGTTGCCCGCGACGACCAACTCGAACCGGCCCGCAACCCACGTGGCTTCGTCGAAGCCGCGCACCTGGCGGCCCACCGCCTTCGCCGTTTTGGGGTGCTTGGCCGTGATGGCGCGCTTCTCCGCCTCGGCGTCGCCGAACATGCGGGCCTTGCCGGCCATCATCCAGTGCTCGGCCGTCGCGTAGGTCACGCCGTCGACCGTGAACGGCGAGGGCCACCACTGGCTGAGGCACCCGGCCCCCAGCGAGCCGTCGGCCTGCGGCTGGTGCCCCCAGAAGTGCAGGAAGCGTACGCGCCGGCCCGTCGCGACCAGCGCCTTCAGGCTCTCCACGTCGCGGGGCTCGGGGGTGCTGCCGGGCGCCGCCTCGCGAGCCGCGCCGTGGGCTGCCTCGTGGGTCGACCCGGGCTGTGTCTGCGCGTTCATGTTCCCCGCCTCCGATGTTCGCGGCCATGCCGACGCGACAATCGTGGCAGGCCGCAGTGACCGGGGCCACTGGTTTTTCTCGCTATGAGAACAACGAGACGGTGGGCGGCAGGACGTGAGCGGAAAGCGGTCGGAATCGCAGACCGAACCGAAGACCAAACCGAAGACCGAACCGAAGACCGAACCGCAAACAGGCACGCAGACCGATGCGCAGGCCGACACGCGGACGGACCGGGCCGGAACGCAGGCGGCAATGCAGTGGACCGGGTGGGTGACAATGGGTGCATCTGCCGCAGCCGACCAGGAGCGATCCGCCATGACCCCGACCGGGACGCCCGCCGCCGAGACCCGTCCGGCGGCGACGGAGTTCGCGCCGCTGCGGCTCGGCTCTGTCGAGGTATGGCCGCCGGTCGTACTCGCCCCGATGGCGGGCATCACCAATGCCCCCTTCCGCACGCTGTGCCAGGAGCAGGCGGAGCGCGCGACCGAGGTACGCCCGGCAGGCCTGTACGTCAGCGAGATGATCACCACGCGCGCACTGGTCGAACGCGACGACAAGACGATGCGGCTCATCCGCTTCGCCGAGACCGAGCGCCCGCGCAGCATCCAGTTGTACGGCGTGGACCCGGACGTCGTCGGCCGCGCCGCCGCGATGATCGTCGACGAGGACCTCGCCGACCACATCGACCTCAACTTCGGCTGCCCGGTGCCCAAGGTCACCCGCAAGGGCGGCGGTTCGGCACTGCCGTACAAGCGCAACCTGCTGCGCGACATCCTGCGTTCGGCGGTCAAGAACGCCCGGCACCTGCCCGTCACCATGAAGATGCGCAAGGGCATCGACGACGAGCACCTGACCTACCTCGACGCCGGTCGCATCGCCCAGGACGAGGGCGTCACCTGGGTCGCGCTGCACGGCCGCACCGCGCAGCAGCACTACGGCGGCACCGCCGACTGGTCCTCGATCGCCCGCCTCAAGGAGGCCGTGGACATCCCGGTCCTGGGGAACGGCGACATCTGGGACGCCGACGACGCGCTGCGCATGCTGCGCGAGACCGGGTGCGACGGCGTGGTCGTCGGGCGCGGCTGCCTCGGCCGCCCCTGGCTGTTCCGCGACCTGGTCTCCGTCTTCGAGGGCAGCGACGAGCGTGCGCGCCCCGCGCTGCGCGAAGTCGCCGCGGTCATGCGCAGGCACGCCGAACTGCTCGGTGGCTGGATGGGCGAGGAGCGCGGCGTCACGGACTTCCGCAAGCACGTCGCCTGGTACACCAAGGGGTTCTCGGTGGGCTCGGAGATGCGCCGCGGCCTCGCGATGGTCGGCAACCTCGCCGAACTCGACGAACTCCTCGGTGGCCTGCACCTGGACCAGCCGTGGCCCGCCGGTGCCGACGGCCCGCGTGGCCGCACAGCTGGGGGCAAGAAGGTCGTGCTCCCGGAGGGCTGGCTCGACGACCCCGAGTGCGCCACGCCGCCGTCCGACGCCGAGCTCGACCACTCCGGCGGCTGACCGGCCGCGGGCGGACGCCCGATTCCCGGCCCCGACAAGCCGCTACCGGGTGCGTGGACGCGTGAACCAGGTCTTTGCCTCGGCGGTGGCCAACTGCGCGATGAGCACGCCCTGAACGACGGCCCCGACCAGGAGCTGCGGTTGACCCTGAGCCGCACGGCCGAGCGCGACCAGGATGCCGAGGCTCGCACAGACGATGGCCCCGATGTGCACACCCCGGCGCCCGGTCCCGAACCGCAGCGCCAGGACGAACGCGACGATGTTGGTGACGGAGGCCCCGAGCACAAACCCGGCGGTGCGGGCGGATTGGTCGGCGGCGCCGGCGACGACGGCCACGGCGAACGTGAGGCCGAAAAGGAGGTAGACCATGATCCGCGCGGTCCGCACCGACTTCGGCATCTCGACCGGGTACGGCAGCGGCTGCCCGTAGCCCGGTCCGACGTGCGGAGGGTACGGCTGCTGGCCATAGGGCCCGTACCCGTAGGCCGCCTGACCGTACGGCTGCGGGTGGGGCTGCCCGTGCTGGAACGGTCCGGGAGTGGGTTGTTGCTGGGGCTGCTCCGGGTCCGACGACTGCCAGTATGGCTGCCGGTGACGGGAGGACTCGGGCATCTGCGGGTCGGACATCCACGCGATGTTACTGCGACGGCCACGAAAGCTCGCCGCACTACGCCCGGGCCGCCGTCGGCGGGGTTCGGCGGCGCCGACGTGCCGGGGCACTCGCGTGGCGTGATCCTGGTGTGAGGGCATGCCCGACCGACGCGGGCGGGTACGCTCCCGGCCATCAGGGCAATTGGGCCGCGCGAATACCGCCGGTTCTTGCGCGGAGCCTCCCTCGGCTCCGCGGCGGCGGTCACGCGGCTCTCCGTCGTGCGCGAGGGGGATACCCGTGCCGAACTCCCCGAAATACGTCTACGCCTTCGCCGAGGGCAACAAGGACCTCAAGGACCTGCTCGGCGGCAAGGGCGCCAATCTGGCGGAGATGAGCAACCTCGGGCTGCCCGTGCCGCCCGGGTTCACGATCACGACCGAGGCGTGCCGCGCCTACCTCGCCGGTGGCGAGGAGCCCACCGGCCTGCGCGGCGAGGTCGACGCCCACCTGGCCGCGCTCGAGGAGCGCATGGGCCGCAGGCTCGGGCAGCCGGACGACCCGCTGCTGGTGTCCGTGCGGTCCGGTGCCGCGTTCTCGATGCCGGGGATGATGGACACCGTCCTCAACATCGGCCTCTCGGACGCGTCGGTCGACGGGCTCGCCGCCCAGGCCGGCGACGAGCGCTTCGCCTGGGACTCCTACCGGCGGCTCATCCAGATGTTCGGAAAGACCGTCCTGGGTGTGGACGGCGAGCTTTTCGAGGAGCGCCTGGAGTCGGCCAAGGACGCCAAGGGTGCCGCGTCGGACCTCGACCTGGACGCGTCGGACCTGCGGTCCCTCGTCACCGCGTACAAGGAACTCGTCGCCAAGGAAGCCGGCCAGGACTTCCCGCAGGACCCCAGGACCCAGCTCGACCTGGCCGTCCGCGCGGTCTTCTCGTCCTGGAACGGCGAACGGGCGCGGCTCTACCGCAGGCAGGAGCGCATCCCCGACGACCTGGGCACCGCGGTCAACATCGTCGCGATGGTGTTCGGCAACCTGGGCGCCGACTCCGGCACTGGGGTCGCCTTCACCCGCGACCCGGCGACCGGCAAACAGGGGGTGTACGGCGACTACCTCGCCAACGCGCAGGGGGAGGACGTCGTCGCGGGCATCCGCAACACCGTGTCGCTCGCCGACCTCGAACGCCTCGACAAGTCCTCCTACGACCAACTCCTCGACATCATGCGCACCTTGGAGGACCACTACCGGGACCTGTGCGACATCGAGTTCACCATCGAGCGCGGCACGCTCTGGATGCTGCAGACCCGGGTCGGCAAGCGCACCGCCGAGGCCGCGTTCCGTATCGCGGCGCAACTCGTCGACCAGGGGCTCATCGACGAGGACGAGGCACTGCGTCGCGTCACAGGCGCGCAGCTCGCCCAACTGATGTTCCCCCGGTTCGCAGAGCGCACCGAGCGCACCGAGCGCGCCGGCGCATCCGGCGACGGGCCGGACGCCGGCGACGACGGGGATTTCCGGCCGATCGCGCGGGGCATCGCGGCCTCGCCCGGAGCGGCCGTGGGCCGCGCGGTCTTCGACCAGGACACCGCCGTCGAATGGGCGAACAACGGCGACCGCGTGATCCTGGTGCGCCGCGAGACCAATCCGGACGACCTCGCCGGGATGGTCGCCGCCGAGGGCATCCTCACCAGCCGCGGCGGCAAGACCTCGCACGCCGCGGTGGTCGCCCGCGGCATGGGCAAGACCTGTGTGTGCGGGGCGGAATCGCTCGACGTCGACCCCGGACGGCGCCGGTTCACCGCCCCCGGCGGCATCGAGGTCGGCGAAGGGGATGTCATTTCCGTCGACGGCACGAGCGGTTGCGTCTACCTCGGGGAGGCACCCGTCGTGCCCTCCGCGGTCGTCGACTACTTCGAGGGCCGCACGGCCCCGACCGACGGCGAGTCCGACGCGTTGGTGCCGGCCGTCCACCGGATCATGGCGCACGCCGACGCGCGCAGGCGCCTGCGCGTGCGCGCCAACGCCGACACCGGCGAGGACGCCGAGCGCGCACTGCGGTTCGGGGCCGAGGGCATCGGCCTGCTGCGCACCGAGCACATGTTCCTCGGGGAACGGCGCAAGCACGTCGAGCGCCTGGTGCTCGCCGACACCGACGACGGGCGCACCGCCGCTCTGGATGCGCTGCTGCCGCTCCAACGCCGGGACTTCGCGGACGTGCTCGCCGCGATGGACGGACTTCCGGTGACGATCCGCCTCCTCGACCCGCCGCTGCACGAGTTCCTGCCCGACCTGACCGACCTCTCCGTGCGCGTCGCCCTCGCCGAGGCCCGCGGCGAGGAGGACGCCGACGACCGGGCCCTGCTGGACGCCGTCCGGAGGCTGCACGAGCAGAACCCGATGCTGGGTCTGCGCGGCGTGCGGCTCGGACTGGTGATCCCCGGGCTGTTCGCGATGCAGATCCGGGCGATCGCCGAGGCGGCCGCCGAGCGGGTCCGCGAGGGCGGCACCCCGCACGCCGAGATCATGGTCCCGCTCGTCGGCGGCGTCCAGGAGCTGGAGATCATCCGCGACGAGGCGCACTCGGTCTTCGCCGCGGTGGCCGAGGAGACGGGGGCGGAGGTGTCCTTCCCGGTGGGCACGATGATCGAGCTGCCGCGGGCCGCGCTCACCGCGGGGCAGATCGCGGAAGCCGCCGAGTTCTTCTCCTTCGGCACCAACGACCTCACCCAGACGACCTGGGGGTTCTCCCGCGACGACGTCGAGGCGTCCTTCTTCACCGCCTACCTGGACGCGGGCATCTTCGGGGTCTCCCCGTTCGAGACGCTGGACCGGGACGGGGTGGGCCGGCTCGTCGCCCTCGCGGTGTCCGAGGGCCGTGCCACGCGCCCAGACCTCGCGCTCGGCGTGTGCGGCGAGCACGGCGGCGATCCGGAGTCGGTGCGGTTCTTCCACGACGTGGGACTCGACTACGTCTCCTGCTCGCCGTTCCGCCTGCCGGTGGCCCGCCTGGAGGCCGGCCGCGCCGCCGTCGCGCGGGACGGAGGGAAGGGCGGAGACACCCGCTGACCTGGTGGTCGGTCGGTTTTGGTGGAGTTGGCCGCAATACGCAGGTGTTGCGGCCACTCTTGAAACCGGCCCGCGAGGACGCTCTACAGTGATCTCGTGCCGAAGATACGTGCTGCATCCGTCGCCGAGCACCGCGCCATGCAACATGCCGCGCTGCTCGATGCCGCCCGTGCGCTTCTGGACGAGGGCGGGTTCGCCGCACTGACCTTCCCCGCCCTCGCGGAACGCACCGGCCTCGCCCGCTCCTCCGTGTACGAGTACTTCCGCTCGCGGGCCGCCGTCGTCGAGGAACTGTGCGCCGTGGACCTCCCGGCCTGGGTGGCCGAGGTCGAGGACGCCATGGCCGCGGTCGAGGACCCGGCCGGGAAGATCGCGGCCTACGTCAACCGCCAGCTGGAGCTGGTCGGCGACCGCACGCACCGCGTGGTCGTCGCCATCTCCACCGGCGAGCTGGACGCCAACGCCCGCGAGCGCATACGTGCCGCGCACGGCCGGATCGTCGAGCTGGTCGTGAGCGCGCTCGCCGACCTGGGCCACCCCGACCCCATGCTGGTCGCCTCGCTCGTGCAGGGCATGGTCGACTCCGCGGTACGCCGCATCGAGTGCGGCGCCGACGGCGCGGAGGTCACCGCCGCGACACTCGGCCTCGTGCTGGGCGGGGTGGCGGAGGTCCGGCTGCCGGTGTCGGCCGAGACTGCCGAGCCGACCAAGACTGCCGAGTCGGGCGAGGACGTCGCCGAAGCGGTCGGCTCGCACGCCGGACCGGAAGCCGGCGTCGACGTCGGTGCCGACGGCGACGCGGTGCCGGCGGACGCCTGAGCCACCGCGGCGCAAGGCCGGACGGCGTCGCGGCGATGCCCGATGCGGTGCTGCCGGGCCGTGCGGCAGACATGCGTCGTACCGGGATGTGCGGTGCCGAGATGGACGACGCCCCGCTGAACCGCGTGCCCGCGTGCTCGCCGTGCCGGTCGGCAGTGGTGGTGTCGGCAGCGGACCGTGCGGCGGATACAGGCGTACCCCGGTGCCGCGCATCAGCTTGAGCGGATCCCGGTAGTCGGGGGCACCCTGCGCGGCGGCGCCGGAGGGCCCGTCGACCAGTCCCCAGTGCAGACAGGCATGGGCGGCGCAGTGCGAGGGCGCCGCCGACAGCGTGCCGATCACCGAACCCGCGCCCACCGCGGTGCCTGGTGCGACGGATGCTGCGACCGGTTCGTACGTCGTGAGCCGCCGGTCGTGCCGCACGGTCACGACGCCCTTCCCCGCGATGACGCCGGCGAACTCGACGATGCCCGCGCCCGCGACGCGCACCTGCTGCCCGGCCGTTCCGGCGAGATCGACACCGCGGTGGCCGGGCAGCCAATCGTGGTCCGGTGGGGCGAACAGGTGCACGACGACCGGGCGGGGGTCGAGCGGCCACACCCAGGCCCCGGTCGGCTGCGGCGGCACGAGCGGTGGAGGGATCGCACGGGACGCCGCGAGCGCCGGCAACCCGACCCCGGCCGTCGCGACGACGCAGACCGCGAGCGCGGCCAGCCCCGCACGCGCGGGCGGACGGATGCAGGCCCGGTCTCTCGGTGCCCGGTGCGCCCGGCGCCGGACTGCCGCCGGATCGCCCTTCCTGGCCGGTCGCGCGACGGCCCGCCGGAGCATAAGCCGAAGCGGACGCCCGGCAGGGCGGCGGTGGCCGGGACCACGCTGCCTGGGGCTGTGCGCGGGTGCTTGGGCGGAGCTGCGAGCGGGCCCCTGGGCGGGGTTGCCCGCTGAGTTGGGTGCGGGGTGATGGGCTGCGGCGGAGCTGGGAGGCGTCATGGACCGAGCGTGCGTGATCTCGCGGACGCCGCCGACCATCCGGCCAAGATCTGTGGAGTACCGCGAAAGTGGTCCGAAGCCTGTGGACAAATCAGCCCCGCCGCGGCACCGGCGACCGATCCTCCGGGCGCGCGATCCGTCGGCGGTATCCCGGCCGGTCTTCGGGCCAGTTCCCGGCGAGTCAGCGAGTCAGTGAGTCAGTGAGTCGGCGAGACAACGAGACAACGAGTCACGGAGGCGGCGAGACGTCCTCGTCCTTGGACAGGTCGAGCATGAAGGGCGGCCCCGGCGCCTGCGGGTTCCAACCGCGCGATAACGCAAGTCGAATCGTCCGGGCGACATCCGAGGGAACGACAGGGGCACTGGGAAGGACGAGCCAGTTCCCCGGATGCGCGTGGCCGGTATGGACCACTAGGACTGTCCCGGACGCGCCTTCGAGTTCCACCGCGTAGGTGCAGGGCGTCCAACCCAAGCCCTGGGAGTAGGTAGGTCGCCCTCGCAGCCGCCACCGATAGGCGGCCTCGCCGACGACGATGCGACGCGAGCCTCTCCTGCCGAGTGCCATCGATGCCTCTCGTGTCCACGTCCTCGACGGCAACCCTCGCAACCCGGCCTCCGAACCCGCAACCTCCGACCCCGCAACCTCCGACCCCGCCCTCCGAACCAGCAACTTCCGAACCCACGCCCCCCGAACTCGCAGCGTCCGAACACCCGGCCTCCGGCCCCCGACCTTGCGAACGCAGGGGATCGGACCGATCGCCCGACGAACTGCCCGTCGCTGCGGCCTCGGTGGGTGTGGCCTGCCGGTCGCCTATCGCTTCCCGCCCCACCCCGCGGGAGGTCTCCGCGGGGTCCGGACCGGGGCCGAAGTGGGGCCCTTGTTCGGTGGTTGGCCCCGTGGTCGCCGGGTCCCGTACACTTCGGACAGCGGCCCGGGGTTCCGGGCCGACTTCGCACGCCCACCTTCGGGCCCTCCGGTTTTCCACCGGTCATTTCGTGACCAGCGGAAAGACGATGCCGGGTCCGGTGGGACACCTCTCGGTCCGGGGGCCTGGCCCCCGGCGCGGTGTCACGGGCGTCAGGCGCGCGGACAACCCGTCGGCGCGGACAACCGAGCAGGCCCCGTGCACGTTATGCGGGGCGTACCACAAGGAGTACGGCCATGGCCGTCGTCACGATGCGGGAGCTGCTTGAGAGCGGCGTCCACTTCGGGCACCAGACCCGCCGTTGGAACCCGAAGATGAAGCGCTTCATCTTCACGGAGCGCAACGGCATCTACATCATCGACCTGATCCAGTCGCTGGGCTACATCGACCGGGCGTACGAGTTCGTGAAGGAGACGGTCGCGCACGGCGGCACCGTCCTCTTCGTGGGCACGAAGAAGCAGGCCCAGGAGGCCATCGCCGAGCAGGCGACCCGCGTCGGTATGCCGTACGTCAACCAGCGCTGGCTGGGCGGCATGCTCACCAACTTCTCGACCGTCCACAAGCGCCTCCAGCGCCTGAAGGAGCTCGAGGAGATCGACTTCGACGACGTGGCCGGCTCGGGCATGACGAAGAAGGAACTCCTCGTCCTCAAGCGCGAGAAGGACAAGCTCGACAAGACCCTCGGTGGCATCCGCGACATGCAGCGCGTGCCGTCCGCGGTGTGGATCGTCGACACCAAGAAGGAGCACATCGGCGTCGGCGAGGCGCGGAAGCTCAACATTCCGGTCGTCGCGATCCTCGACACCAACTGCGACCCGGACGAGGTCGACTACAAGATCCCGGGCAACGACGACGCGATCCGCTCCGTCACGCTGCTCACCCGCGTGATCGCCGACGCCGTGGCGGAGGGCCTGATGTCCCGCGCCGGTGCGTCGCAGGCCGACACGAAGGCCCCCGAGGTCGCCGCCGGCGAGCCGCTGGCCGAGTGGGAGCTCGAGCAGCTCCAGGGCGAGAAGAAGGCCGACGAGCCCGCCGCCGAGGCCCCGGCCGAGGCTGCGGCCGAGCCGGCCGCGGAGGCCCCGGCCGAGGCTGCCGCCGAGACCCCGGCCGCCGACGAGGCCCCGGCCGCCGAGGCCGAGGTGCAGGAGTCGGCCGAGACCGAGAAGGCCGTCGAGGCCGAGCAGTCCTGACGCCGAGTTGCGGGGGGTACGCCGGGAATCCGCGCGTACCCCTCGCATTCGTGCGGGCAGCGCCCGCGACCCGGTCACGGCCGCGTCCGCACGGAACCCCCGAAGACCACCGCGAGACGACACGCGAGAAGAAGAGATCTGACATGGCGAACTTCACCGCCCAGGACGTCAAGAAGCTCCGCGAGCTCACCGCCGCCGGGATGATGGACTGCAAGAAGGCCCTCGAAGAGGCGAACGGCGACCTGGACAAGGCCGTCGAGATCCTGCGCGTCAAGGGCCAGAAGGGCGTCACCAAGCGCGAGGGCCGCTCGGCCTCCAACGGTGCCGTCGTCGCCGTCCTGGACGGCACCTCCGCCGGCGTCCTGCTTGAGCTCAAGTGCGAGACGGACTTCGTCGCCAAGGGCGACCGCTTCATCGCCGTCGCCAACGAGATCGCCGGACACGTCGCCAAGACCTCTCCCGCGGACCTCGACGCCCTGCTCGCGAGCGAGATCGAGCCCGGCAAGACCGTGCAGGTGTTCGTCGACGAGGCCAACGCGACCCTCGGCGAGAAGATCGTCCTGGACCGCTTCGCGCAGTTCGCCGACGGCTACGTGGCCGCGTACCTGCACAAGACCAGCCCGGACCTGCCCCCGCAGGTCGGCGTGCTCGTCGAGCTCTCCGGCGAGAACGCCGAGGTCGCCAAGGACGTCGCGCAGCACATCGCGGCCTTCTCCCCGACCTACCTGAGCCGCGAGGACGTCCCGGCGGGGATCGTCGAGAACGAGCGCAAGGTCGCCGAGGCCACCGCGCGCGAGGAGGGCAAGCCGGAGGCCGCCCTCACCAAGATCGTCGAGGGCCGGGTGACGGGCTTCTACAAGGAGAACGTCGTCCTGGAGCAGGCGTTCGCCAAGGACAGCAAGAAGTCGGTGCAGAAGATCCTGGACGAGGCCGGCGTCTCGCTCAAGCGCTTCGCCCGCTTCCGCGTCGGCGTCTGATCCGGCTCGCAGCGCCAGAAGTACCGGCAACACCAGCGGTGAACAGGCGTCCGGGACCGGAGTACCGAGTCCCCGGCGCCGGGAAAGACGAGGAGGCCACTTCCGTGGAGGGACCCGTGCAGGAAACCGAAACGGGGGCGGCCTCGTCGTCTTCCGACGGGGTCGACCCGAAGGCGTACCGCCGACGCGTCCTGCTGAAGCTCTCGGGCGAGGCGTTCGCGGGCGGCGGCGGCCTCGGTGTCGACCCCGACGTGGTCCAGGGCATCGCCCGGCAGATCGCCGAGGTGGTACGCCTCGGCACCGAGGTCGCCGTGGTCATCGGGGGCGGCAACTTCTTCCGCGGCGCGGAGCTCCAGGTGCGCGGCATGGACCGGGCCCGCTCCGACTACATGGGCATGCTCGGCACCGTCATGAACTGCCTTGCGCTCCAGGACTTCCTGGAGAAGCTGGGCATCGACACGCGCGTGCAGACCGCGATCACCATGGGGCAGGTCGCGGAGCCGTACATTCCGCGCCGCGCCATCAGGCACCTGGAGAAGGGCCGCGTGGTGATCTTCGGTGCGGGTATGGGCATGCCGTACTTCTCGACCGACACCACCGCCGCACAGCGGGCCCTGGAGATCGATGCGTCGGCCATTCTGATGGCCAAGGGCGTGGACGGCGTGTACGACTCCGACCCGAAGACGAACCCCGACGCGGTCCTGTTCGACAGTCTGGACCACGCCGAAGTGCTCGCCCGCGAGCTGAAGGTCGCCGATGCGACGGCCATCAGCCTCTGCATGGACAACCGACTGCCGATCGTCGTGTTCAACCTGCTGGTCGAGGGCAACATCGCCCGGGCCGTGCGGGGTGAGAAGATCGGCACCCTGATCAGCCGTACCAACGGCTGATCCACGGCGACACCGGACCGGGACAGGAGCCGAGACGTGATCGATGAAACCCTCCTCGAGGCCGAGGAGAAGATGGAGAAGGCCGTATCGGTCGCCAAGGAGGACTTCTCGGCGATCCGTACGGGGCGTGCCACCCCGGCGATGTTCAACAAGATCGTCGTCGACTACTACGGCGCGATGACCCCGGTGAACCAGCTCGCCTCGTTCACCGTGCCCGAGCCCCGCATGGTCCTGATCACGCCGTTCGACAAGAGTTCGACCAACGCGGTGATCAAGGCGATCCGCGACTCGGACCTGGGCGTGAACCCGACCGACGACGGCAAGGTCATCCGCGTCGTGTTCCCGCAGCTGACCGAGGAGCGCCGCAAGGAGTTCATCAAGGTCGCCCGCGGCAAGGCCGAGGACTCCCGCATCTCGATCCGCAGCGTGCGCCGCAAGGCCAAGGAGACGCTCGACAAGCTCGTCAAGGACGGCGAGTCGGGCGAGGACGACGTGCGCCGCGCGGAGAAGGAGCTCGACGACATCACCCACCGCTATGTCGTGCAGGTGGACGAGCTGCTTAAGCACAAGGAAGCCGAGCTGCTCGAGGTCTGATGAACAACTCCACCTGGGACGGCGCACCGGAGCCCGAAGGGCGTTCCGGGCACGGCCCGTTCCAACCGTACGACCCGTGGGCGGGCCAGGCCGTGCAGGCGCCGGGCCCGCAGTCGGCCTACGACGCGGACGCGCTGCGCACCCAGGTGATACCGGCGGTGCCCGTCGACATGGCGGGCATGGCCGCGGCGGACGGGACCCCCGACGCGTGGCCCGGAGAGTACGGCTCGGGATCCACCCGGGCGCAGCAGCACCCGGACACCGTCGAGGGGGTACAGGATTCCGGTGGGATCCATGACGGCACGGCCGCGTACCCCGACGACGGTGCACCTGATGGCGACGACGGAGGGCACACGGCCTATCTGCCGGTCGTCGACCCGGGCGTACGCGCGCCCCGCGACACTGCCGAGCCGCCGGTGACCGGGCGCGAGACGCCCGGCGCGCCCAAGAAGAGCCGGGCGGGCCGCAACCTCCCTGCCGCGATCGGTGTGGCGCTGTTGCTGGGCGGGGTGATCGTCGGGTCGCTGCTGACCGTGCCGGTGGTCTTCGTCGGCATTGTGCTCGCCGCGGCCCTCATCGGCCTGTGGGAGTTCTCCGGCGCGCTCGGCCGCGCCCGGGAAGGCAAGGGCGACCAGGGCGTGTCCGTACGCCTGCCGCTCATCCCGCTGGCGGCCGGCGCCGTGGCGATGGAGATCGCCGCGTACCAGCGCGGTCCCGAAGGACTGGGCATCGCCCTCGCGCTCACCGCGCTCGCCGTCATGGTGTGGCGGATGACCGAAGGCCCCGAGGACTACCTGCGGGACATGGCCACGGGC
Source organism: Streptodolium elevatio (assembly GCF_040649515.1). Classification (GTDB taxonomy): domain Bacteria; phylum Actinomycetota; class Actinomycetes; order Streptomycetales; family Streptomycetaceae; genus Yinghuangia; species Yinghuangia elevatio. The sequence goes on along the minus strand of NZ_JBEZFP010000025.1, from coordinate 7,851 downwards.
GTCTTCGCGGCGTTCTATCTGCCCTTCCTGGCCGGGTTCGCGGTGCTGATGCTGGCCGCCGACGACGGTGCCAAGCGCGTCCTGACCTTCATGATCGTCGTGGTGTGCAGCGACACCGGCGCCTACGCGGCCGGAGTGTCGTTCGGCAAGCACAAGATGGCTCCGACCATCAGCCCCGGCAAGACGTGGGAGGGCTTCGCGGGCGCGGTCGTCACGTGTGCGGTCGGCGGCGCGCTGTGCCTGACGCTCATGCTCGACGGCCAGTGGTGGCAGGGCGCGCTGCTCGGTGCGGCGGTCGCCGCCACCGCGGCGCTGGGCGACCTCGTAGAGTCGATGATCAAGCGCGACCTGGGCGTCAAGGACATGGGCAATCTGCTGCCCGGCCACGGCGGCCTGATGGACCGCCTCGACTCGCTGCTGGCCTCGGCCCCGGTGGTGTGGCTGCTGCTGGAGCTGTACCTGTAGCGCCCGGGAAGTCCGCAGCACGGAAGACCACGCAGTACGCGTCGAGCCCGGCAGGCCATCCGCCCGCCGGGCTCGACGCATGCCGGGGATGCACGCCCAGCGGGCCGCGACGCTTGCCAAGCTCAGCCCGAGCTTCGCGGCGACCCCGAGCTTCGCGACGACCCCGGAGCGAGGCGTACGAGGCACCCCGCCGGACCTGAGACACTGGACAGATCATGCCCAAGCCTGGAGAGCTCACCTTTGCCGCCCCGCGCCGCGCCAAGCCGCCGCGCCACCTCGCCGATCTGTCGCCCGCCGAGCGCCGTGAGGCGGTCGCCGCGCTCGGTGAGAAGCCGTTCCGGGCCGGGCAGTTGTCGCGCCACTACTTCACCCGCCTCGCCGACGACCCCGCGCAGTGGACCGACATGCCGGCCGCGTTGCGCGAACGGCTCGCGGGCGAGCTGATGCCCGACCTGATGACCTCGGTGCGGGACATCGCGTGCGACGACGGTGCGACGCGGAAGACGCTGTGGAAGCTCTTCGACGGCACACTCGTCGAGTCGGTCCTCATGCGCTACCCCGAGCGCGTCACCATGTGCGTGTCCTCGCAGGCCGGCTGCGGCATGAACTGCCCGTTCTGCGCGACCGGTCAGGCGGGGCTCACCCGCAACCTGTCGACGGCGGAGATCGTCGAGCAGGTCGTCGCAGGTGCCCGCGCGCTGCAGCGCGGCGAGATCCCCGGCGGGCCGGGCCGGGTCAGCAACATCGTCTTCATGGGCATGGGCGAGCCGCTGGCCAACTACAAGGCGGTCCTGGGTGCGGTACGCCGCATCACCGACCCGTCGCCCGACGGCCTGGGCATCTCACAGCGCTCGGTGACGATCTCGACGGTCGGCCTGGTGCCGGCCATGGAAAAGCTCGCCGACGAGGGACTCAGCTGCACGCTCGCGCTGTCCCTGCACGCGCCCGACGACGAACTGCGCGACACCCTCGTCCCGGTCAACACCCGCTGGCCGGTCCGCGAGGTCCTGGACGCCGCCTGGCGCTACGAGGACAAGACCGGGCGCCGCGTGTCGATCGAGTACGCGCTGATCAAGGACATCAACGACCACGCGTGGCGGGCCGACCTGCTGGGCAAGCGCCTGCGGAACCACAACGCGCACGTCAACCTGATCCCGCTCAACCCGACGCCCGGATCGAAGTGGACGGCGTCGACGCAGCAGCGCCAGGACGACTTCGTGCGGCTGCTGGAGGCGCACGGCGTCCCCGTCACGGTTCGCGACACCCGGGGCCGCGACATCGACGGAGCCTGCGGCCAGCTCGCCGCCGCTGACGTCGGCTGACCCGCCCCGCGCAGGCACCCCCGCGGTCGTCCGGGGCCTCACCCGGGAAACCACTTGAAAGTCCGTCGGCCAACCGCTCGGACGCTTATCGCACCCTTAGGTCCCGTGAGGGACAGTGGAGTCAGTACCGCCGCAGAGGTTCCGGAACCCCCGTACGGAACACGTGGCGGTACGACCAGGCCGCCCGCCCCGCAGGAGGCGGGCCGGCCCGGCGCAAGCGTCCCGGGGCAGTGCGTGGCCCCCGGAGGCGATAAACACGCCCGGGCCGTCGCGGAAGGGGACGCCGCGACGGTCCGGATGTGTTGACGAAGCCCGGTCCGCCCCAAGCGGCCCGGGCTTTGGCGTCTTCCACGGTGAGTTCGCGGCTGTCGGTCGCGGCGGCAGCTTGGGGTGGTCGGGGCCGGGGCACAGACTGTGGTCGGCGACGAGTTCGTCAGCGTGGCGGTCACGCGCTCGGCGGCATGACGACCGCGGCGGGGCGGCCCCAGCCGGTGACACCGCCGCGCGCGAGTCGCCGCGTCACCAGCGCGACGGCGATCGCGACACCTGCCGCCAGAGCCATGCCGAAGGTGACGCCCGCCGTCACCGCCTGCTCGGACACCGGAACCGAGGGCTCGTGTCCGCCCATCTCCAGCGGCCACGTCGCGACGACACCGAGAACCGCCGCCCCGCCCCAGGCGACCGTGACCGGGAGCAGCACCGTGAGTGCCAGCGTGGCCCGGTCGACCCAGGGCGCCGCGCCGAGCATGTGCAGATTGCGTGCCGAGTCCTGCCGCGTGTGGGCGTTCTCGACCAGGACCGCCAGCAGGCCTGCCGCGGCGCACACCGTCGCGGCGGTCACCAGCGCCAGCAGCGGCAGGTCGCCGGGGGCGTTGCCGGGACCCCGCACGTGCAGCGTGCGCGACGTCACCAGCAGCGTCGTCGTCCCCGCGAGGAGCCCGAGCGGTACGGCCAGCGCCGCGGTGTCCGCCTCCATCCGCCGCGCGGCACACAGCAGCGCGGGCAGCCGCGTGTGCGCCACGACCGACTCCGCGGCCCAGTGCACCAGCCAGGGCACCGACAGGGCCGCGCCGACGACGACAAGCGCGTAGCCCACGGCCGCCAGCGGGTGCACCAGCCCGAGTCCGCCCGGCAGCCGGACCGGCGGCGCGATGGCGTGGGGCAGTACCTCGGCGAGCATGCCGGCGCCGATCATCGTGGGCCCGGCGACGCCGACCGTACGTGCGGTCGGCGTGGTGTGCGGTCGGGGGGCGGGGGCACGTAGTGCGGACGTTGTCGCGAGGACTGTTGTGAGCGGCACCACGCCGAGTACGAACACCAGTCCGAGGAGCGGGATTTCGTTGCCGACCGCGAGAACGTCGCGGACCAGCCCGCTGCCCGGCACGTCGGGGTCGAACACCGCGCGCGCGATGAGATGCGCCTGCAGGCCGGCCACCGTGCCCATGGCGCTCGCCAAAGCCGCTTCGGTCGCCGCGAGTTCGCGGACCTGCTCGGGCATCGAGGCGGGGCCGACCAGGAGTTCCGTGCGCTCCGCACGCGCGGCGGCGGTGAGCCGCGAGACGACCGCGGTCAGCTGCGCGGTCACCGCGAGGACGAGCAAGCCCGCGAACACCGGCCTTGCCACGCTGCCGCCGCGTCCGGCCGCCGCATACGCCATGGCGCACAGCAGCAGCGCGGTCCCGACCGCAGCGACACACGCGGTGCCGAAGAGCCGGAGGTGGTCCGCGCGCGTACCTTCGCGCAGATTGCCGAGCACGATCCGGATCACAAGGCCCTCCGGCCGTCGTCAGGCGTCGGCGCGCGCCGGGGCGGGGCGTCCGTCGCGGAGTTCGAGGTGCCGGTCGGCGTGCGCCGCGACCTTGGGGTCGTCGGTGGCCAGCACGAGGGCGATCCCGTGCGAGCGCGACGCGGTGACCAGAATGCGCATCAGATGGTCGAGTTCGGCCGTGTCGAGGCCCAGCGCCGGTTCGTCGGCGAAGACGACGTCGGGGCGGGCGACGAGGGCGCGGGCGACGGCCGCGCGGCGCAGCAGGGCGGTCGGCAGCTCGTGCGGCCGGCGTTCGGCCTGGTCGAGTACGTCGAGGCGGCCCATCCAGTGCCGGGCGGCGGCGAAGGCCGAGTCGCGGGCGGAGGGTTCGAGCAGCAGCGGCAGCGCGACGTTCTCCAGCACGGTGAGTTCCGGCATGAGCCGCGCGCGGCCGTCCATCATCCCGAAGTGCGTGCGGCGCAGTTGCGCGCGGGCGCGTTCCCCGAGCGTGTGCAGGGGGCGGCTGTTGAACCACACTTGGCCGGCGTCCGCCGCCAGTACGCCCGAGAGCACCGCGAGGAGCGCGGACTTGCCCGACCCGGGAGGACCGGTGACCGCGAAGGTCTCGTCGGCCCGGATGCTGACCGACAGGCGGCGCAGGATGGTCGCCGGACCGCGGGTGACGGTGACGTCCTGGGTGCGCAGGACGTCGTTGTCCGGGTTGCGGGTGCCGTCCTCGGCGATCGCGAAACCGGTGCCCGGGGTGTGCGGCACGGGCTCCTCGGACACCTGGCTGACCGCCGACCGGGTCGACCGCGCCGTACGGGGCGAAAGGGCCGACCGGGGTGAAAGGGCCATATCGATACCTCCGGGACAGGACTGTCCGCCCCCGTCCCGCCCAGTGCAACGAGCCGCGCCGATGAGAGGGCACGGGTGGGTGAACCGCTGCTCCAGCCGGGTGCGGCCCGGTGCCCCGAAAGGGGTCGAACAGGTGTGGCAGGCGGCGTCCGCGGAACGATTTTCACACCGGCTGTTCGGCCGCCCGGCCCAAGCCGTCACCGGTTCTTCGGCGGCACGTCCGCCGTTCGCCCGGCAAGCGCCCTGGTCACCGTTACCCGGGGCGGCGATGATGGGCCGTCAGGGCCCGACGGGCCGGGGTGTGGGAAGAGCGGGGACCTGCAATGCACGAGATCGGTTGGCTGGACCTGCCGAACCAGCTCAACGCGCGGGATGTGGGCGGTCTGCCGCTCGCGGGCGGCGGGAGCACGCGGGCGGGCGTCCTGATGCGCTGCGAGACGCCGGACCTCCTGACGGACGAGGCGGTGGCGCGGCTGTCGTCGGCGTACGGCGTGCGCCACGTGTTCGACCTGAGGTCCGTGGGCGAAGGCCTGCCGGTGGTGCAGTGGCCCGGGATCGTGCGGCACAGCATGCCGCTGCTCGGGCGCCGCGCCGGTGCCGCCCAGGACGCCGACGAGGCCCGCGGCGTGGGCGACATCTCGGCGGGCCAGGTGGACGTCCTGGGGGACGACGCCGACCTCGACCTCGCGACCGTGGACGTGCACGGTGCGGGGCGGCTCTACATGGGCATGGCCGAACGCGGCAAGGACGCGTTCGCGCAAGCCCTGCGGCTGCTGACCGACGACGACGCGGGGCCGACGCTCGTGCACTGCACGGCGGGCAAGGACCGTACCGGCGTGCTCGTGGCCCTGCTGCTGTCGGTGGTCGGGGTGGAACGGCAGGCGATCGTCGACGACTACTCGGCGACTCGCATCCACCTGCGCGAGATGTTCCGGCGGATCGACCGCATCCCGTCCCAGCCGCGATTGCAGCCCGGTACGCCCGCGGCGGCGGCCCTGCGCGACGCGGCTCCCGAGTCGATGGAGGCGTTCCTCGACGCGGTCGGCGAACGCTATGGCACCGCCGCGGAGTTCTTCCTCAAGGCCGGTGCCGAGCCGGTGTGGATCGAACGCTGGCGCGAGCGCTTCGTGGACGCCTGAGCGAGGCCCCGAGCCCGAGTGGATTCGGGAACACGTGTGGAGGCAGGGCAACTGCCTGCCTCCACAAGGTGTGCGCCGAGTTTGGTGATCGACTCGGTGACCTGCCCGGTGACCGGCTCAGTGACCGGCTCAGTGGCCGACGAACCGCCCGAACGCCGCCGCGAGGCGCGACTCGCGGTTGGTGCGCTGCTCCTCGCCGTCGGCCGCCGACATGACGCGCAGGCCGACGTTCGTGCCCAGCCAGCGCAGCGGCTCGGGCTCCCAGCGCGGCGAGCGGTGCTGCACCCACGGCAGGCGCGTCAGGTCGGAGTACTGGTCGCGGATCAGATCGGCGAGCGTACGTCCGGCCAGGTTGGCGGTGCCGACGCCGTCGCCGACGTAGCCGCCCGCCCACGCCAGCTTACGCGCCCGGTCCATGCCGCAACTGGCGTACCAGTCACGGGACACGCCCAGCGCGCCGCCCCACGTGTGGGTGATCTTCGCGCCGCCCAGCGTGGGGAACAGCTCGCGGAGCACCCTGTGCAGTTCCGCGAACACCTTTTCATCGCGGTCGAATTCGGGGCGGATCGAGGAGCCGAAGTGGTACGGCGCACCGCGCCCGCCGAAGGCAAGCCGTCCGTCCGCCGTCCGCTGCCCGTAGATGATCAGGTGCCGCAGGTCGCTGAACGTCTCGCGCTCGGCGAGCCCGACCTCGTCCCAGAAGCTGTCCGGCAGCGGCTCGGTGGCGATCATCAGGGAGTACACCGGCACCAAGTCGCGCCGGAAACCCGGAAGTTCGGGGGTGTACCCCTCGGTCGCCCGGACCACCATCTCGGCGCGTACGGTGCCGTTCGGCGTCACCGCGGCGCCACCGTCGATCAACGTGACCGGCGTGCCCTCGTAGATCGTGACGCCGCGCCGCTCGACCGCCTCGGCGAGCCCGCGCGCGAGCTTCGCCGGCTGGATGGCCGCGCAGTGCGGGGTGTAGACGGCGCCGAGGACATCGGTCGCATTGAACCGCGCCCGGGCCTCGTCCGCGAGCAGCAACTGCACGTCGTCCTTGCCGAAGCCCCAAGAGCGTTCGTCCTCGACCATGGCGTGCGCGCGGCGCATCTGCACGTGGCTGCGCGCCGCCATGATGGTGCCGCCCTTGGCGAAGCCGCAGTCGATGCCCTCGGCGGCCACGACGCGCCCGACCTCGTCGACGGTCGCGTTCATCGCGCGCTGCTGTGCGACGGCGCGCTCGCGCGTACTGCTGCGGGCGACCTTGGCCAGGCTCGCCGGGAACAGCGCCGAGCACCAGCCGCCGTTGCGGCCGGACGCGCCGAACCCGGCGATCTCGCGCTCCAGGACCGCGATGCGCAGCGACGGGTCAGCCTCGGCCAGGTAGTACGCCGTCCACAGGCCGGTGTAGCCGGCGCCGACGATCGCGACGTCGACGTCCAGGTCGCCGGACAGTGCGGGACGCGGCTTGACGTCCTCGTCCAGCGTGTCGAACCACAGGGACAGATCGCGGTAGCCGCTCACCGGCGCCACGTCCTCACATATTCGGGAACCGGCAACTCGTGGCGCAGGTCCGGGGCGGGGATCGGATCGTAGAACGTCTCGCCGAGCGGAACCGTGCCCGCCCATACGGGTGAGTCGAGATCGTCCCCGTCGTCGTCCGGGTCGCCCGCGGAGACCTTGACCGACGCCTCGTCCAGCGGCAGGGCCAGGACGAGCGTGGCCGCCAGCTCCTTGCCCTTGTGCGCACGGAGTTCGGCGCGGCGCCCGGGCATCAGGTGGTCGGTGAGCAGGTCGAGCGCGGCCGCCTTGGCGTCCCCGTCGACGACCTCGCAGCTGCCCAGGACCATCGCGCAGCGGTAGTTCATGGACGACTCGAACGCCGAGCGGGCCACGACCAGGCCGTCGAGCAGCGTCACGGTCAGGCAGGTCGGCGCGCCCGCGGCGAGGGTGCGGAACAGGCGGCTGCCGGTCGAGCCGTGGATGAGCACGCGGTCGCCGTCGCGGGCGTACGCGACGGGCAGGACGTACGGGCGCCCCTGCTCGTCGGACACCGCGACGTGCGCCACGAGGCCGGCGTCGAGGACGGCGTGCAGGACCGCGCGGTCGGTGACCGCCTTCTCGGCGAGCCGTCGTATGCGCGTGCGGTCGGTGCTTCCCGGGGCGGGTGGTGCCGTGGCCAAGGTCGCGGGCCTTCTCTCGCGTAGGACGTCGGATACGACTGTGCCGTCGGGGGGGGGGGGGGGCGCCCCCCGCCCACGGGCGGGGGGTGTGAGGTTTTGTGGGGGGGTGAGGGAGAGACCACCTCAGAACAAAAAAAAAAACCACAACTAAAAAG
>NZ_JBEZFP010000024.1:0-84564 GCF_040649515.1 Streptodolium elevatio | reverse complement strand
CAGCGCGATGTGCCGCTCGGTACGCCCCACGAGGATCGACTCGATCATCTCCGCGATCGCCTGGTCGCCGATCTCGCACGCGATCCGCAGCGCACGGTCACGCGGAGGCGTGGTCGACCACGCCTCCGCACAAGTCAGTTCTGGCTGCCCGTGTGCCCCCCGCGCCGCACCGGGCGCCCCGCCTCGACCGGGGTCGACAGCCGGTCCGCCACCAGCAGCTCCAGGTTTCGCACGAACGCCTCCCGCTCGCCCGCCGGGATCGCCGCGAGGACGTCGTTGTGCACGGCGTCCACGACCTCCCGCCCCTGGATCGCCTTGGCGTGCCCGTCGTCGGTGACCGCGATGATGCGTGCCCGCCGGTCGGTCGGCGACGGCTGCCGCTCCGCAAGGCCCTTCTTCTCCAGGTCGTCGACGGTGAGCACCATCGTCGTCTTGTCGAGCGCGCTGGCCTCGGCGAGCTGGATCTGCGTCATCTCGCCGTCGAGCGCGTGCACCAGGACGCACTGGCCCCGCGGCGTCAGCTCGATCTCCGCGAGGCGCGCGGTCAGTTCGGTGGCGAGGACGTGCCCGGCGTGCGAGAGCAGGAACGTCAGGTCGGGCGCGCGCCGCTCGACGGCCGCCCGCTTCTCGGACTGTCTGCCGGTCTTCGCCCCGGCCTGCTTCTCGGTAGCCATGGGCTGATTCTAGCGCGGGAGTATCCGTAACGGGATGATCCCGCAGTAAATCATTTGCGGAGTGCGGCTGTCGGTGCCCCTCGCGGGTCCCTGGCGGACCGGGCAGGGCGATCGATGTCCCTTGCACGGGACGAGGGTTGAGTAGTCGTCAGGTAGTCCGGCCGGGCCGGAACTGCTCCCCGAGGCGTACGCCCCGGTGCGGCCACCGGCCGATGCCCGGCCCCCTCCGCCGGTGTTCCCCTGGATGCACCGGCCGTCCGGCCACCCCGGTCGCGGCCCAGCCAGCCATCGAAAGGCACCACAATGCCCGCTGCCCTGCGCACCGCAGGCAAGGTCGCGCTCCCGCTCGGAATCGCCGCGCTCGCCGCAGGCGCCATCGCGTACGGTCCGAGCGCCTTCGCCGACGACTCCGATCCCAGCCTCCCGAACCTGACCGCGGAGGAGGTGGTCGCCAAGATCGCGGGTGCCAAGCCCGAAGCCCTCTCCGGCTCGGTACGCATCACCACCGACCTCGGCATCCCCGCCCTCCCCGGCGGCAGCCGCTCCGCCGACCCGTCGGCGCTCCTGTCCGGCACCCACACGTTGCGCGTCGCCGTCGACGGCCCCGACCGCCAGCGCATCGGTATCCAGGCCGAGCTCGCCGAGTACAACGTCGTCCACAACGGCCGCGACCTGTGGACGTACGACAGCCGCGGCAACAAGGCCACCCACACCACGCTGCCCGAACGCGCGCCGGGGGAGGACAAGAAGGACGCCGCCCCGCCCACCGGCCTCGCCATGACCCCGCAGGAGGCCGCCAAGCAGCTCCTCGCCGCGGTCGGACCCGGTACGTCGGTCACCGTCACCGGCACCGACAAGGTCGCCGACCGCGACGCCTACCAGCTCCGCATCGCCCCCTCGCAGCCCGGCAGCCTGATCGGCGGGGCGACCGTGTCGGTGGACGCCGAGACGGGCGTACCGCTGCGCGTCGTGGTCGACACCGCGAAGGGCGGCAAGCCCGTGATCGACGTCGGGTTCACCGACGTGTCGTTCGCGAAGCCGTCCGCCGACACCTTCGACTTCAAGCCGCCGTCCGGGGCGAAGGTCGAGGAGACCAACAAGAAGGGCGCGCCGGACGGGCAGGGGGACGCCAAGAACTCCGCAGGCGCGTTCGGCCTCGACCTGGGCAAGCTGACCGGCGGATTCACCGGCACGGACCCGAAGGTGCACGGCGAGGGCTGGAGCACCGTCATCGAGATGCGGCTCCCGGAAGGCCTCACCCTCCCCAAGAGCGACAGGTCCAAGGACGGCAGCACCGAGAACGGCCAAAGCGACCAAAGCGGCCAAAACAGCAAGGACGGCAAGGACGGCAAGGAAGGGAAGGACAAGAACGGCGACAAGGGCCGGGACCTCGCCGCCCAACTCCTCGACAAGCTCGGCACCAAGGTCGACGGCGGCACACTCTTCGGCACCCGCGTGGTGAACGCCCTGGTCACCGACGACGGCCGGGTGTTCGTGGGCGCCGTCGACGGCCCGACCCTGCAGAAGGCCGCGGCGGAGAGCACGGCGGCCCGATGAACGCGTCCACGGCGGTCCGGACCCCCGACCGGGGCGCGAGCAGCGCACACGCCGCACGTGCCGCACACGCCGCACCGAGTTGGGACGGGGAGCGCGAGCCCGTCGTCGTCACCCGGGGGCTGTCGAAGGCGTACGGCCGGGACCGGCTCGCCGTGGACGGCCTCGACCTGGTGGTCCCCGCCGGATCCGTGTTCGGCTTCCTGGGCCCCAACGGCTCCGGCAAGACCACCACCATCCGCATGCTGATGGGGCTCATCTCGCCGACCGCCGGCACCGCCACCGTCCTCGGCGGCACGATGCCCAAGGCCGCGGGGGCGATCCTGCCGCGGGTCGGCGCCCTCATCGAAGGTCCCGCGCACTACGGCTTCATGACGGGCCGTGAGAACCTCGCACGCCTGGACGCCGCCGACCGCACCGCCGACCCGGCGACCCGCCGCGAGCGCATCGAAGAGGCGCTGGCCCGGGTCGGCCTGGCGGCGGTCGGCGACCGCAAGGCACGCGCGTACTCGCTGGGCATGAAGCAACGGCTCGGCATCGCCTCGGCGCTGCTGCGCCCCCGCGACCTGCTGGTCCTGGACGAGCCGACCAACGGCCTCGACCCGCAGGGCATGCGCGAGATCCGCGCGCTGATCCGCACACTCGCGGCGGACGGCACCACCGTCTTCCTGTCCTCACACCTCCTCGACGAGATCGAGCAGGTCTGCACACACGCCGCGGTCATGGCCCGCGGCCGCCTGGTCACCCAGGGGACCGTCGACGACCTGCGCTCGGCGGCCCGCGGGCGCCTGGTCGTCGAGACCCCCGACGCGGGCCGCGCCGCCGTGGTCCTGGCCGAGCTCAAGGCCGGCTCGGTGGCCACCACGGCCACCGGCGTCGAGGCCGAACTCGGCGACGTGGCACCGGACGTGGCCTGTGCCGCACTCGTCCGGGCGGACGTGCGGGTGCGGTCGTTCACGACCACGGGCGGGTCCCTGGAGGACGCGTTCGTGGCACTCACCGGGGAGGGCTTCGATGTCGAGGACTGAGGCGGTCACCCTGCCGGGCGCCGGTACGCCGCAGGCCCAGGCCGCGCAGGAGCGCGCGGCCTTCTCCGTACCCCTGCCGCGCGCCCGCGGTCTGCTGGCGAGCGAAATGCGCCTGGTGTTCCGGCGCCCGCGCACGTACGCGATGCTCGCCTTCCTGGCCGCCGTGCCGGTCCTGCTGGGCGTCGCGCTGCGCTACTTCACCGACGGTGCGGGCGGCGGGGGCGACGAGGGGCTGGAGTTCGTCTCGCAGGTCACCAACAACGGCCTGTTCCTGGTGTTCGCGTCGCTCGCCGCCACGCTGCCGTTCTTCCTGCCGATGACCGTCGGCGTCGTGGCGGGCGACGCGGTCGCGGGCGAGGCGAGTGCCGGCACGCTGCGCTATCTGCTGGTCGCCCCGGCCGGGCGCATCCGTCTGCTGCTGGTGAAGTACGCGGGCCTGGTGGCGTTTTGCCTCGCCGCGACCTTCACCGTCGCGCTCTCCGCACTCGCGGTCGGGGCGGTGCTGTTCCCGATGGGCGACGTACCGCTGCTCAACGGTGACAGCATCCCGATGACCGAGGCACTGGTCCGTGCGCTGCTCATCGCGGTCGCGGTCGCGGTGTCGCTGCTCGGCATCGCGGCGATCGGGCTGTTCGTGTCGACGCTGACGAGCGTGCCGGTGGCCGCGATGGCGACGACCGTGGGCCTGGTGATCGTCGCGTCGATCCTGTCCGCGATCCCGCAGTTCCACGCGCTGCACCCGTGGCTGTTCACGGACCAGTGGATGTCGTACGGCGACCTGTTGCGCGACCCGATCGTGACGGACGGCGTGGTGCGCAACCTGGAACTCCAGGCGGCGTACACCCTGGTCTTCGGAGCCGCCGCCTGGGCCCGGATGGCGGACCGCGATGTCACCTGCTGACGGTGCCCGCCAGTCGGCTCCCCGCGCACTGTTCGACCGAACTCTGCCGCAAACTACGCCCGGTGGGCCCTGAAGTCGTAGGCTTGAACCGGTTGGACAGTCAGCCGCAACCGGCGCCATCGTCACGGCCCGCAGGCGTGATGGTGCTCCGGCCCACGGCGTTGCCCACTCTCCCTAGGTGGGGTCATGACATCCGACCCGTTCCGCACCGGCCCGTCCGGTAACGACGCGTTCTGCACCCGCCCGTTCGACCTCGGGCGCGACGCGGTGATCGCCTACCCCGTGCGCGACACGCGCCCGCGGACCTTGGACGCCGCCGACCTCCTGGCGGCCGTCGGGGAGTTGGCCCTGCGGAGGGTTGCCGGGGCGTGCGACGTGACGCTGGCCTTCTGGCGCGAGGACGCGCTGTTGGCCGAGGTGTCCACCGACATCGGGCTCAGCGAGGTGGTGGGCGCGCACGACGACCGGCCGGGGCCGGTCGCCGACGTGCTGCGCAGTGGCGGCATGGTGCAACTGCCGGACCTGGAACGCGAGGCACGGTGGCCCGAGGCCGCCCGCGAACTGCGGGTGCGCGGCGTGCGCTCGTGTGCCGCGGCGGCACTGTGCCGCCCGCGCTTCAGCCTGGCCGTGGTCGTCTACTCGACGGTGCCGGGCCCGCTGTCCCCGGCGTCGGACCTGGACGAGCTGCTCAGCGAGTGGGTCGCGACGGTGGTGCGCAGACGCGTGCGCGGCGTCGTCTGACACTCCCGGGGACCCTCGGTCGGCCGCGCAGGTACGGCCGCATGGGACCACGTGCGCGCGTCCGTCCGCGTCCGTGCGGTCGGCCGCGTTCGCCCGGGCACGTTCACCCGAGTACGTTCACCCGCGTACCTGGCGTTCGACGTCGGCCACCAACTTGCGGGCCACGTCCGCGAGTTTGACGTTGTGGTTCTGCGACACCCGGCGCAGGGCGGCGAAGGCCTCGTGGGAGTCGATGCGGCGCTGCGCCATCAGGATGCCCATCGCCTGCCCGATGGTGCCGTGCGTGCCGAGGGCGTTCTCCAGGTCGGCCGTGCGGTCCACGGCGGCGAGGCGTTCCTCGCGTTCCTGGGCGACGGCGGCGCGGGCCGCGAGGCGGAGTTCGAACTCGCGTACCACCAGCCCCGCGAGGCCTTCGAGGACGTCGACGCGGTCATGCGGCACGGGGCGCGGCGCCTGGTCGAAGACGGCGAGCGAGCCGACGTTGTGGCCGTCCGCCGTGTGCAGCGGTACGCCGAGGTAGAAGCGCAGCCCGAACTCCCCGGCCACCAGCGGGTTCGAACACGCGAGGGGGTCGCGCGACGCGTCGGCGAGGCCGTGCGGCTTGCCGGTCTCGACCACGACGTGGCACAGGCCGGGCCCGATCGGGACGCCGGGCAGGTCGAGTCCGTAGCGTCCGTGGAACCAGATGTCGTTCTCGTCGATGACCGTGACCACGCTGAACGGCACCGCGAACAGCCGTGCGGCCAGCGCCGCGATCTCGTGGTAGCAGTCGGGTGGGATGTCGCGGATCTCCCACCGGCGGATCGCGTCGGCGCGGACGAGGGCGTCCGATTCGTGAATCGTGGTCACCCTCACCACGGTAGGCGTACGGCGGCGCCGCACGGAGCGGCTTGCGTCAATCGACCTGTGCCGCACGCCACTCCGTGCCGCAATCGGACTCGTGCCGCAGCCCGTCTGTGCCGCGATCCGCCTGTGCCGCGATCCGCCCGCGTCACGCCGCGCCCCGTCCCCGGAAACGGACGAGGCCCCGGCGAAGGATGCCGGGGCCTCGTACCGCACTATGACGGACCGTCAGAGAATGGTCCAGGTGTCGTTGCCCGCGATGAGCGAGGCGAGGTCGCCGTTGCCGCGGGTCGCGGTGTCGGCGGCCACCTGCTCGGCCATCAGGGTGTCGTACACCGGGCGGTCGACGTTGCGGAACACGCCGATCGGGGTGTGGTGGTTGCTGGTCAGGTCGCCCAGCCGGGAGAGCGCGAACGCGAGTTCGGGGTTGTCGGCGTGCGCGTCGTGCACCACGAGCGCGTCCTCGCCGACCTTCGCGACCTCGGCGACGTCCAGCGAGCCCGCCGCACCGCGCACGACCCCGAACTGCAGGTCCTTGCCGAACTTGATGGGCTGCCCGTGCTCCAGCCGGATGGTGACGTCGTCCCGCAGGTCCGGGTCCTTGAGCTGTTCGAACGCGCCGTCGTTGAAGATGTTGCAGTTCTGGTAGATCTCCACCAGCGCGGTGCCCGGGTGCGCCGCCGCCTCGCGCAGCACCGAGGTGAGGTGCTTGCGGTCGGAGTCGATCGTGCGCGCGACGAAGGTCGCCTCCGCGCCGATCGCGACGCTGATCGGGTTGAACGGGTGGTCCAGCGAACCGAGCGGGGTGGACTTGGTGATCTTGCCGGACTCGGAGGTCGGCGAGTACTGGCCCTTGGTCAGACCGTAGATCCGGTTGTTGAACAGCAGGATCTTGAGGTTGACGTTGCGGCGCAGCGCGTGGATCAGGTGGTTGCCGCCGATCGACAGCGCGTCGCCGTCGCCGGTGACCACCCAGACGCTCAGGTCCTGCCGCGACGTCGCCAGGCCGGTCGCGATGGCCGGGGCGCGCCCGTGGATCGAGTGCATGCCGAACGTGTTCATGTAGTACGGGAACCGGCTGGAGCAGCCGATGCCCGAGATCCACACGATGTTCTCCTTGCGGAGCTGCAGCTCGGGCAGGAAGCCCTGCACCGCCGCGAGGATCGCGTAGTCACCGCAACCGGGGCACCAGCGCACTTCCTGGTCGGACTTGAAGTCCTTCATGGACTGCTTGGTGTCGGTCTTGGGGACCAGGGTCAGCGACGGGAGGCCGCTCCCGTGACCGTTCGAGCCGTTGGCGCCGTTGGCCGCTGCGCCCCCGTGCGTTGCCTCAGACACTTTCGATGACCTCCTGGATCACGTGGGCCAGCTCCTCGGCCTTGAACGGGAGGCCGCGGACCTGGTTGTACGCGATGGCGTCGACGAGGTACTTCCCGCGCAGCAGCAGAGCGAGCTGCCCCAGGTTCATCTCGGGGACGATCACCTTGTCGTACTTCCCCAGCACCTCGGCGGTGTTCGCGGGGAAGGGGTTGAGGTGGCGGAAGTGCGCCTGGGCGACCTTGCCGCCCTGGCCGCGCACGCGCCGCACACCGGCCGCGATGGGGCCGTAGGTGGAGCCCCAGCCGACGACCAGCACCTTCGCGTCGTCGGTCGGGTCGTCGAGCCACAGCGGCTCGATGTCCTTCGCGATGCCGTCGACCTTGGCCTGCCGGATGCGGACCATGAAGTCGTGGTTGGCCGGCTCGTAGTTGATGGTGCCGCTGCCGTCGGCCTTCTCGATGCCGCCGATGCGGTGCTCGAGGCCGGCGGTGCCGGGCACGGCCCACGGACGCGCCAGCGTCTCGGGGTCGCGCTTGTACGGCCAGAAGACCTTGCTGCCGTCCTCCAGCTCGTGGTTCGGCTCGGTGGCGAACTCGACGCGCAGGTCCGGCAGGTCGTCCACGGCCGGGATGCGCCACGGCTCGGAGCCGTTCGCGAGGTAGCCGTCGGACAGCAGGAAAACCGGCGTGCGGTACTTGAGCGCGATCCGGGCCGCCTCGATCGCGGCGTCGAAGCAGTCCCCGGCGGTGCGCGGCGCGACGATCGGCACGGGGGCCTCGCCGTTGCGGCCGAACATCGCCTGGAGCAGGTCGGACTGCTCGGTCTTGGTGGGCAGGCCGGTCGAGGGGCCGCCGCGCTGCACGTCCACGATGAGCAGCGGCAGTTCGAGCGACACCGCGAGGCCGATCGCCTCGGACTTGAGGGCGACACCCGGGCCGGACGTCGTGGTGACGCCGAGCGCGCCGCCGAACGACGCGCCGAGGGCGGCGCCGATGCCGGCGATCTCGTCCTCGGCCTGGAAGGTGCGCACGTTGAAGTTCTTGTGCTTGGCCAGCTCGTGCAGGATGTCCGAGGCCGGGGTGATCGGGTACGAGCCCAGGTAGATCGGCAGCTCGGCGCGCTGTCCGGCGGCGACCAGGCCGTACGACAGGGCCAGGTTGCCGGTGATGTTGCGGTACGTGCCGGACGGCAGCTTGGCGGGGGCGATCTCGTACGAGACCGCGAAGCCCTCGGTGGTCTCGCCGAAGTTCCACCCGGCCTTGAACGCCGCGACGTTGGCCTCGGCGATGACCGGCAGCTTGGCGAACTTCTTCTTGAGGAACGCGACGGTCGACTCGGTCGGCCGGTGGTACAGCCACGAGAGCAGGCCGAGCGCGAACATGTTCTTGGCGCGCTCCGCGTCCTTCTTCGAGATGTCGAAGTCGGCGAGCGAGTCGACCGTGAGCGTCGTGAGCGGCACGGCGTGGATGTTGTACGCGTCCAGCGAACCGTCTTCGAGCGGGTTCGTCGCGTACCCGACCTTGGCCATCGCGCGCTTGGAGAACTCGTCGGTGTTGACGATGATCTCCGCGCCGCGCGGCAGGTCGCGGATGTTCGCCTTGAGGGCGGCGGGGTTCATCGCGACGAGGACCGTCGGGGCGTCGCCCGGCGTCAGGATGTCGTGGTCGGCGAAATGGAGTTGGAAGCTGGAGACACCCGGCAGGGTTCCGGCAGGGGCCCGGATCTCGGCGGGGAAATTGGGCAGAGTCGACAGGTCGTTGCCGAAGCTGGCCGTTTCGGAGGTGAAACGGTCTCCGGTCAACTGCATTCCGTCACCGGAATCGCCCGCGAACCGGATGACTACCCGGTCGATCTGCTTGACCTGTTTGGTCACTTTTTAGGACCTCCTCGGCGCTGCGGCAGAGTCGTCCGCGCACCGCGCGGATGTCGCAGTTTCATCGTACGGCTGTACAAGAAGGGGCCTGAGCGGACCCCGGGTGGTGCACGGGAGCGATTCGATGCGGAATATCACCCTGTATGTCGGATTTTGTCCGTTTTCCAGAGTGGAACCAGGCCCACGACGGCCCAGCCTCCGATCGCGGGGATGATGGCATGGGTCCGGTAATCCGTTCACCAGAGTGTCAGGATCCGAGATAGGCGAGTACCGCCAGGACCCTTCTGTGATCGGTCTCACTGGGTGCCAGCCCGAGCTTTCCGAAGATGTTGCTGACGTGTTTTTCGACCGCTCCGTCGGAGACGACCATCGCCTGCGCGATGGCGGTGTTGGTGCGCCCTTCGGCCATGTAGCCCAGCACCTCCCGCTCCCTCGGCGTCAGGGTGACCAGAACGTTTTGTTTGCGGCTACGACCCAACAACTGGGAGACGACCTCGGGGTCCAGCGCGGTTCCGCCCTTGGCGACCCGCACCACGGCGTCCACGAAGTCACCCACATCCGCTACCCGGTCCTTCAGGAGGTAGCCCACGCCGCTGGTGCTGCCGGCCAGCAGTTCCGTCGCGTACTGCTCCTCGACGGCCTGGGACAGGATCAGCACGCCGATCTCGGGAAGCTGCTGGCGCATCCGCACCGCCGCCCGGATGCCCTCGTCGGTGAACGTCGGCGGCATGCGCACGTCGACCACGCACACGTCGGGCCGCAGTTCGGCGGCGACCGCGAGCAACTGCTCGGCGTCGTCGACCGCGGCCACGACCTCGTGGCCCCGGTCCACCAGAAGCCGGTTCAGACCGTCCCTCAGCAGTACGGAATCCTCAGCGATCACGACGCGCACGGCGCTCCCCAGCCTCCATCACGGCAGCCGGGGCGTGGTGCCCCGACAGGGACAGTCTCCCGGATGGACGACCGTGCGGAGCACAGCCCCGGGTCGAGTAGCCGGATTCCGCGACGCCGCCCGGGCGGGGCCCGGGCGGCGGGGGTAGCGGTCGGCAGGGGTCGGTACGGGGGCAGTGCGGGGTCGCTGCGGGGTGCGGGCGGGCCCTGGGCGGACGCAGTGCGGGCGGTCTCAGTAGGGGAGCGTGAGGGTCACCGTCGTACCGCGGCCCGCGGGGCTGTCGACCTTGAGCGTCCCGTCGACGCCGCGCACGCGCTCCATCAGGCCCGCGATGCCGGTGCCGTGGGCCGGGTTCGCGCCGCCGCGGCCGTTGTCGGCGACCACGGCGACGATGCGGTCGCCGTCCGCGCGTACCGTCACCGACGCCGAGTCGGCGCCGCTGTGCTTGGAGACGTTGGTGAGCAACTCGCTCACCGTGTAGTACGCCACCTGCTCGACCGGCGCGCTCGGGCGCCGCGGCAGGTCGACCGTGACCGCGACCGGCACCGTGCACTTCGCGGCGACCGCGGACAGGGCCGCGTCCAGGCCGCGGTCGGTCAGCACCGCGGGGTGGATGCCGCGGGCCAGGTCCCGTAGCTCGCGCAGCGCGAGCTTCACCTCGTTGTGCGCGTCGACCACCATGCGCTGCGCGGACTCCGGGTCGGAGTCCATCTTCTCCTTCGCCAGGCCCAGGTCCATCGCCAGCGACACCAGCCGGGCCTGCGCGCCGTCGTGCAGGTCGCGCTCGATGCGCCGCATGTCCGAGGCCGCCGTGTCGACGGACGCGGCCCGGCTGACGGTGAGTTCCTCGACCTGCTTGGACAGGAACGCCGGGCCGAGCAGGCCGCGCACCATCGCCCGGTCCACCGCCGCGAGGCCGCGGATGAGCTGCGGGGTCAGGAACAGCAGCACGACGCCGACGAGGACGGTCGCGGTCACCCACAGCGGGCCGGTCAGGTAGAAGTCGTCGCCCGGCGCCTTCGGGCCGTCGCCGGACAGTTGCGCGCCCGGCTGGTCGGCCAGCCGGAACAGCGGCTGGGTGAACGGGTACGTGAGCGTCACCAGCGTCGCGGACCACAGCGTGATCGCCATCGTGAACGTGAAGATGCCCCACGGCAGCATCAGGAACAGGTACAGCGCACCGCGCCAGCCCGTCCCGTCCGCGCAACCGCTCTTCACCCATCCGGTGAACCCCGGCGTCTTCTGCCGGAACTTCGCGGGCTTGCGGACGACCTCGTCCATCAGCAGGCGGGCCCGGGCGCGTTCCATCGAACCCCAGCCGCGGCACGAGACGACGATCCCGGCGATCAGCGGCAGGCCCATCAGGAAGAGCGGGGTGAGGCCGATGCCGAGCACGATGAAGACGGTGACGTAGATGAACCCGAGCAGGCCCACGAAGAAGTTCAGCGTGAGGTGCATGGTCTCGCCCCACGTGCGCGCACTGATCGGCGCACGCCAGAAGCTCGGACGGGACACCGGCACGCGGGGCTCCGCGCCGGGCACGGTGATTCCTGCAGTCGACATCGGGGCGGTCCTCGCTCGGGGGGTCTGGGCTCGATCCTTGCAGTACCACTGTCGCCCGCGGCACGCGCCGGTCCCATGGCGCGCGTCGGTGTCTTCGTAGTAGGGCTGTCCCTACCCCTGACCGGATGCGGCGCGGCAGAGTACTGGCATGGACGGTGCGGACAGTACGGGGCCAATCCCCCTAGACTCCCGTGCCACAGGGGCAACAGAAGGGCAGCGAGAGGACGTACCAGGGTGACCGAACACGGCTACTTCAGTACGTACGCGCTCGTCGGGCTGGTGCTGCTGGTCGGCGCGGGCTTCGTCGCCGCCGCGTTCACCGCCAACCGGCTGCTGCGACCGGACGCTCCCTCCGTCGAGAAGCTGACCACCTACGAGTGCGGTGTCGACCCGGTCGGCGAGGGCTGGGCCCAGACGCACGTGCGCTACTACATCTACGCGTACCTCTATGTGATCTTCGCGGTCGACGCCATCTACCTCTTCCCGTGGGCCACGGTGTTCGCCGACCCGGGCTTCGGCGCGACCACGCTCGTCGAGATGTTCGTGTTCGTCGGCTTCCTGGCCGTCGGGCTCCTGTACGCGTGGCGGAAGGGCGTTCTGACGTGGACCTGACGCGCCGCACCTCCGGCGCCGGCCCGGTGAGCCTTCCGGCCCCCACGCTCGGCCCGCTCTCGCGGCTGGCGCCCGATCCGGTCCGGCTCCTGCTCAACTGGGGCCGCCGCTACTCCCTCTGGGTCTTCAACTTCGGACTCGCGTGCTGCGCGATCGAGTTCATCGCGACCTCGATGGCCAAGCACGACTTCATCCGGTTGGGCGTCATCCCGTTCGCCCCCGGGCCGCGGCAGGCGGACCTGATGATCGTGTCGGGGACCGTCACGGACAAGATGGCGCCCGCGATCAAGCGGTTGTACGAGCAGATGCCGGAGCCGAAGTACGTCATTTCCTTCGGATCGTGCGCCAACTGCGGCGGGCCCTACTGGGATTCGTACAGCGTCACCAAGGGCGTGGACCAGATCATCCCCGTCGACGTGTACGTGCCGGGCTGTCCGCCGCGGCCCGAGGCGCTGCTCCAGGGCATCCTCAAGCTCCAGGAGAAGATCGGCGGGGAGTCGCTGGCCGACCGTTACGGCAGCGGGTCCGACACGCCGAAGGGCTCCGGCCCCGCCGCGCAGCCGTCCTCGTCGCGGGCCGACCGCGCCAAGTCGGTGGCCCGCGCGAAGCGGGACAGCGGGGCGGTGCTGTCGGCTCCTGCCGACACCCGTGCCGACACACCTGGCGGCCCGCCGCAGGCTCTGCCGGCCGGTGCGCTGCGCCGACCCCCGGTGGCGCCGCCGGGGACCGCACCCGGAGCGGCCCCCGCGGCTCCCGGCGGTGCGGTGTGACACCCGACGAGATCCGCGACGCGTTGGGCGACGTCGCGGTGTCCGACGCGTACGGGCTCGCCACCGCCGACGTCCCGGCCGAGCGGTGGACGGACGCGCTGACGGCGGCGCGCGACGTGCTCGGGCTGACGTACTTCGACTGGCTCAGCGCGGTCGACGAGAGCGACGAGGGTTTCTCGGTCGTCGCGCACGTCTGCGCGGCACCGGGCCCCAGGCTGCTGCTGCGGACGCGCGTACCGCGCGACGCCGCCCATCTGCCGACCGCCACAGGGGTGTACGCCGGGGCGGGATGGCACGAGCGCGAGACCGCCGAGATGTTCGGCCTCGTCTTCGACGACCATCCGCACCCCGTACCGCTGCTGCTGCCGGACGGGTTCGAGGGCCATCCGCTGCGCAAGGACTTCGTGCTGGCCTCCCGCGTGGCCAAGCCGTGGCCCGGTGCCAAGGAGCCGGGCGAGTCGGACACCCACGAGGGCGCCGCCCGTGCGCCGGGCCGGCGGCGGATACTGCCGCCGGGCGTTCCCGACCCCAACGAGTGGGGGCCGAACGCGGGCCAGGCGCCGACGCCGGACGTCGAGGCCGCCGCCGCGCCCCGCGGCGAAACGCGCGCGGGCCGAGCGGGCCGCACCCCCGGCGACCGTCCGGCGCGCCCGGACCGCCCGCGGCGCACGCGGAGCGTGTCGCAGGGCTCGGCCAGCCAACAGGACGCCTCGCCGACCGAGCCGGTCACGCCGCCGACCACCCCGTCCGCGGAGCCGACCACCCCGGCCGAGCCGACCACCCCGGCCGAGCCGACCACGCTGCCGGCCGAGCCGACCACGCTGCCGGCCGAGCCGACCACGCTGCCGGCCGAGCCGACCACCTCGGCCGAACCGACCACCCCGGCCGAGCCGACCACGCCGCCGGCCGAGCCCACCACCCCGCCGACCCAGCAGGGCCCTTCGGCCGACGGTGATCCGCCACCCCCCGCCGACCCCTCTCCCCAGGAGGACGCGTGACCCTCTTCGAGGTCGTCATCCGCCTTCTCCTCGTCCTCGTCTGCTTCCTCGTCCTCCCGCTCCTCATCGGCCAGACCGAGCACAAGGTCATGGGCCACATGCAGGCGCGCGTCGGGCCCATCTACGCGGGCGCGTTCCACGGCTGGGCGCAACTCGTCGCGGACGGGGTGAAGTTCGCGCAGAAGGAGGACATCGTCCCGGCCGGTGCCGACCGCCGGGTGTTCCGGCTCGCCCCGGCGATCGCGCTGGTCCCGTACCTCGTGGTGCTGATCGCGATCCCGCTGGGCCCCGGCGACCTGGTCGGACGCAGCATCGACGCCGGGGTGTTCTTCGTGCTCGCGGTCATGGGCGTGGGGGTGCTCGGCGCGCTGATGGCCGGGTGGGCGTCGGCGAACAAGTTCTCGCTCCTCGGATCGCTGCGGACCGCCGCGCAGTTGATGGCATACGAGCTGCCCATGCTGCTGGCCGCCGCCTCCGTCGCGATGGCCGCCGGCACGCTCTCGCTCACCGGCATCCTCGGCGAGTGGGAGTGGTGGTGGCTGCCGTGGCAGGCGGTGGGGGCCGTCGTGTTCTTCACCGCGGGTCTCGCCGAGTTGCAGCGGCCTCCGTTTGACATGCCGGTGGCCGACTCGGAGATCATCTTCGGGGCGTACACCGAGTACACCGGCCTGCGGTTCGCGCTGTTCCTGCTCGCCGAGTACGCCGGGATCCTGGTCCTGTGCGCGCTCACGACGGTGCTGTTCCTCGGCGGCTGGCACGGGCCTTGGTCCGACGACGTCGGCTGGCTGTGGACGCTGCTCAAGACCGGACTGCTCGCGTTCGTCGTCATCTGGGTGCGCGTCAGCTATCCCCGCCTGCGTGAGGACCAGTTGCAGAAGCTCGCCTGGACCGGGCTGATCCCGCTGGCCCTCGCCCAACTCGTGCTGACCGGCGTCGTGAGGGTGGCCACCGCATGAGCAAGGAGAAGAACACGGGCGGGAGCGCCGGCAAGGGCAGCGGCAAGAGCAGGATCCCCGGCGCCGGGCTCGCCAAGGGCCTGGCCGTGACGCTCAAGACGATGACGAAGCGCGCGGTCACCCAGGGCTATCCCGAGGTGATGCCCGACCTGCCGCCGCGTTCGCGCGGGGTGATCGCGTTGTTCGAGGAGAACTGCACGGTCTGCATGTTGTGCGCGCGTGAGTGCCCCGACTGGTGCATCTACATCGACTCGCACAAGGAGGTCGTGCCGGCCCGCGAGCCCGGCGCGCGCGACCGTACGCGCAACGTGCTCGACCGGTTCGCGATCGACTTCGCGCTGTGCATGTACTGCGGCATCTGCGTCGAGGTGTGCCCGTTCGACGCGTTGTTCTGGTCCCCGGAGTTCGAGTACGCGACCGAGGACATCCAGGCGCTCACCCACGAGAAGGACACGCTGCGCGCGTGGATGTGGACCGTGCCGGCGCCGCCCGCCCTCGACGAGCGGGCCGAGGAGCCCAAGGAGTTCACGATGGCCCGCCGCGCGGCGGACAAGCTCGCCGGAGGGGCGCAGAAGCCCGCGCGCCCGCCGAGGGGAGGGGATGCCGAGTGAGCGCGATGGCCGCGGCATCGGCTCGCCCGGTGGCCTCGGTGGTGTCGGCCGCGGGCGACCTGTCGGGGGACGGCGGACCCGGGTTCCTGTCGCCGACCGGCGCCGAGGTCGCGTTCGTGCTGATCGGGCTGGTGGTGCTGGGTTCGGCGCTGCTGGTCGTGACGACGCGGCAGATCGTGCACGCGGCGCTGTGGCTCGTCGTCACGCTGGGCGGCCTCGCGGCGGAGTACCTGCTGCTCACCGCGGAGTTCATCGCCTGGGTGCAAGTCCTGATCTACATCGGCGCGGTGGTCGTGCTGCTGCTCTTCGGGCTGATGCTGACGCGCGCTCCGATCGGGCGTTCGACGGAGCTGGATTCCGCGTCGCGGTGGCCCGCGGTGGTCGTCGCGGTCGGTGCGGCGGCGACGCTGCTGACGGTGGTGGTGGACGCCTTCCACGCGGCGTACCTCGACCTCGGGAAGACCGACGACGGCTCGGCCCGGGTGACCGGCGAGAGCCTGTTCCGGGTGTGGGTGCTGCCGTTCGAGGTGCTGTCGGTGCTCCTGCTGGCGGCGCTGATCGGGGCGATCATCCTGTCCCGGAGCCGCGAGAACGGCGGCAGGGCACCGGGAGCCGGCAAGCCGCAGGGACCCGGCAAGGCACCGGGCGGCGGCAAGCCGTCGGGCAGCGGCAGTTCGCGGGGCACCGGCACGCCGCCCGGCACGGGAAAGGTGCGGTGACCCGGTGCACCTCGTCTATCCGCTGGTCCTCGCCGTCCTGCTCTTCTGCATCGGCCTGTACGGCGTCCTCGCGCGCCGCAACGCGATCCTCGTGCTCATGTCCGTCGAGCTCATGCTCAACGCGGTCAACATCAACCTCGTCGCGTTCGACATGTGGCTGCGCGACACCCTGCACGCCGGGCAGGCGCTCACGTTGTTCGTGATCACCATCGCCGCCGCGGAGATCGGCCTCGGACTCGCCATCGTGCTGATGGTGTTCCGCAGCCGCGCCACATCGGACGTGTCGGAACTGCGCGACCTCGGCGAGCCCGGGGTTATCCCCTCACCAAGCCCGTCCGCCTCCGGCGCGCAGCCGGTACGCGGCGGCGGAAGCGAGCCGGCATGACCACGGCCGCGGGCCTGGCCGCCGCCCTCCCGTTCTGCGCCGCACTCCTCGGCCTGGCCGTCGGACGCAGGAGCCCGGCCGCCGCGCGCCTGTTGGCCGTCATCCCCCTCGCGGTCGCCGCGGTCCTCGCGCTCTGGGTCGCGGTGCGGCACGGTTCGGGGGGCGTGACCGAGAACGGCGTCGAGCTGACCCCGACGGGCGCGCTGGACATCGGGCTGTCGATGCGGATCGACGGCCTGTCCTCGCTGGTCGCCGTCATGGTCGCGGTCGTGGCGACGCTCGTGCAGGTGTACTCGGCGGCGTACCTGCGCAAGGACCCCCGCTATTCGTCGTACGCCGCACTCGTGTCGCTCTTCAGTGCCGCCATGCTGCTGGTCGTCTACACGGGCGACCTGATCGTGCTGCTCGTCGGCTGGGAAGTCATGGGCGTCTGCTCGTACTTCCTGATCGGCCACTACTGGGAGACCGAGGTCGCGCGGGCGGCGTCGCTCAAGGCGTTCCTCGTCACCAAGCTCGGCGACGTACCGTTCCTGATCGGGATCCTGGTGATCGGCGCGGGCAGCGGATCGTTCCGGATCGGCGAGATCGTCGACAACGTGCCGCCGTCGGGGGCCGGCTGGGTCACCGCGGGAACGCTGCTGATGCTGGGCGGCGTCGCGGGCAAGTCGGCGCAGGTACCGCTCCAGACCTGGCTTCCGGACGCCATGGCCGGTCCCACGCCGGTCAGCGCGCTGATCCACGCCGCCACGATGGTCGCGGCCGGTGCGTACCTGGTGGCCCGGCTGTACCCGGTCTTCCTCGCCTCGGAGACGACGCTGCTGGTCTTGGCGGTGATCGCGGCGGTCACGATGGTCGTGTCGGCGCTCGCGGCGTTCGCGCAGGACGACCTGAAGCGGGTGCTGGCGTGGTCGACGGTGAGCCAGCTCGCGTACATGACCGGCGGTCTTGCGGTGGGCGGCCGGGACGCCGCGGTGTTCCACCTGCTCACGCACGGAGCGTTCAAGGCGCTGCTGTTCCTGGCCGCGGGCGTGGTCATCCACGTGGCGGCGAGCGGGCGCATCGGCGACATGGGCGGGCTGCGGCACCGCGCGCCGCTGGTGTTCTGGACGATGACGGCCGGGCTCGCCGCACTGGTCGGAGTGCCGCCGCTGTCGGGCTTCTTCAGCAAGGAGGCGGTCCTGTCGGCCGCCGAGCACACCGCTCTGGACGCCGGGCACGGCGGACCTCCGGCGGCCGCGGGGTGGCTGGTGCTGGCCGCGGCGCTGGTGACGGCGGGACTGACGGCGGCGTACGCGACGCGTGTGTGGCTACGGGTGTTCTTCGGAGCGGAGCGGTCGGTCGCGGCATCGGGGGCGCATACCGACGACCACGGCCCGGTGCCGCGTGCCATGACCTGGCCGCTCGTGGTGCTCGCGGTGCCGACTTTGCTGCTCGGCTTCGTGGGGCTGCCGACGTCGTGGCTGACGTCGTGGCTGGGCGACGCGGACGGGCGGGCGTACGACACGGCCGCGGCGGACGCGGGGCGCCTTGTGCAGAACCACGCGTACTACGACCTCGCGCCGCAGCTCGGCACGTCGCTGATCGCCGTGGCGCTGCTCGCACTCGGCGCGGGCGCCGTCTACGCGCTGTGGCGGCGCGACCCGGCCGCGGACCCGGCGCGCGTACTGGGCCCGTTGCGCGGTCCGGCGGAACGCGGCTTCGACGTCGACCGGCTGTACGACGGGGTCGTGGTCCGCCCCGTCCGCGTCCTCGCGCGCCTGACGCGGTTCGTGGACGACACCGTCGTCGACGGCTACGTGCGCGGCGCGGCCCGGGGCACCTGGCTCGCCGGCGGGGGCCTGAGGCGCAGTCAGAACGGAAACGTGCAGGTGTACTTGGCCGGGCTCCTGGCAGGCTTCGTGGTCCTCGCGGTGGCTGTGGCGGTGAACGCGTGAACATCGTGCTTCTTGTGCTGATCGGACTGCCACTGCTGGGCGCGGCGGTGCTGGTGGCGCGGCCTGTGGACGAACGCTCCGCGCGCCTGGTCGGCGTCGGGGTCAGCGGCGCGGCGCTGGTGCTGGCCGTGGTCCTGGCGATCGCGTTCGACCGGGACGACGCGCGGACGATGCAGTTCACGACCGACCGTGTCTGGGCCTCGTCGCTGGGACTGCACTTCCATCTCGGCATCGACGGCATCTCGCTGCCGCTGCTGGTACTGACGGCGCTACTGACCTTCCTGGTGGCCGTCCACAGCCTGGGGACAATTCCGCCGGGCGGGAGCGCGCGTGCGTACACGGCGCTCGTGCTGGTCCTCGAATGCGGTGTGCTCGGCACCTTCGCGGCCCTCGACCTGATCCTGTTCTTCCTGTTCTTCGAGGTCGTGCTGATCCCGATGTACTTCCTCATCGCGCGATGGGGCACCCCGGGCGAACGCGGTCCCGCCGCCTTCAAGTTCATCCTCTACACGCTGCTCGGCTCGGCGGTGATGCTGCTCGGCTTCCTGCTCGTGCAGGCGCACACCGGAACGTTCGACATCACGCAGCTGACAGTGGGCGCCGGCGACGGCATGTCGCGCGGAGTGCAGATCACCGCGTTCCTCGCGATCGCGGCGGGCCTGGCGGTCAAGGTCCCGATGTGGCCGCTGCACACCTGGCTCCCGGACGCGCACACAGCGGCGCCCACGGGCGGCTCGGTACTGCTGGCGGGGGTGCTGCTGAAGATGGGCACGTACGGGCTGGTCCGCATCGCGGTGCCGGTACTGCCGGAGGGCGCCGAGGTGTTCGCGCCCTACCTGGCGGCCTTCGGGACGGTCGGGATCGTGTACGGATCGCTGGTCTGCCTCGCGTTGCTGCGCGACCCGGACGGGGACCTGAAGCGGATCATCGCGTACTCGTCGGTCGGCCACATGGGCTTCGCGCTGCTGGGCATCGCGACGCTCACGCCGCAGGGCGTCAACGGCGCGCTCTTCGTCAACATCGGCCACGGCCTCATCACCGGGCTGTTGTTCTTCCTGGCCGGCGCGGTCAAGGAGCGCAGCGGGACCGCGCTGCTCGGGCGCATCGGCGGCAGCCTGTACGCGCGGGCGCCGCGGCTCGGCGGGCTGCTGGCCTTCGCGGCGGTCGCGGGGCTCGGGCTGCCGGGACTGGCCGGGTTCTGGGGCGAGTTGCTGGCGATGTACGGGGCGTACCACCCGGCTTCGGGACTCAGCCGGCCGCTCTACCTCGTGCTGCTGGCGGCGGCGGGGGCGGGGACGGTGCTGACGGCGGCGTACATGCTCGGCATCGTGCGGACGGTCTGCATGGGGCCGGGGCTCGGCGCGAGCCTGGTGCCGGGGTCGGACGCCGGTGTCGAGGCGGTGTCGGCGCCGGCGGGGAACGGGCGTTCGGAGGCCGCACGTTCGGAGGCCGGGCAGCAGGAGGCGGCGCACGCCGAGACCGGGCATGCGGAGGCCGGCCATGCGCAGGCCGGCCGCCCGGGTACCGGGCGTGAAGCGGTGGTCCGGGTGGAGCCGCTGGCCGACGTCGGCCGCGTCGAAGTCGCCGCGTGGGGCCCGCTGGTGGTCCTGACGGTGGTGGCGGGGCTGTGGCCCGCCTCGGTCCTCGCGGTGACGGATCCGGCCGTCCGCGCACTTCTCGGAGGTGGGGCGTGACCGCCTCCGTCGAACTCGCGTCCACGCACGGTGCGGCGTCGCTCGTCCAGGACATCGACTGGCTCGCGATCGCCCCGCCGCTCGCCCTCGCGGTGGCCGCGCTCGCCGTGCTGCTCGCCGATCTGTTCCTGACCGGGCCGCGGAAGGTGTGGCTCGCGTGGATCTCGCTCGCGGGCCTGGCCGTGTCGCTGCTGCCGCTCATCCCGCTGCGGGACGGCGGCGTGCGGTCGACGTTCTGCGTGCCGGGGAATCCGACGACGGGGGAGGCGCAGGCCTGTTCGTACGTCGCCTCCGACTTCACCCTCGTCCTGCAACTCGTCCTGATCGGCTCGGCGGCCGTGGTCGTACTGCTGTCGATGCCGATGACCGCGCCGCGGCCGTGGGCCGACGACCGCCACGAGGACTCCGGCGTACCCGGCGGCGAGTACCACTTCCTGCTGCTGGCCTCGGTGGCCGGCGCCGTGACGCTGGCCGCCGCGCGCGACCTGGTCACGCTGGTGGTGGCGCTGGAGACCATGTCGCTGCCGGCGTTCGCGATGGTCGGGCTGCGGCGGGACGGGCGCGGCAGGGAGGCCGCGCTCAAGTACTTCCTGCTGTCGGTCGCCTCGACCGCGGTTTTGCTGTTCGGGATCAGCCTGCTCTACGGCGCCACCGGCGCGGTGCACCTGGACCGCGTCGCGGCGGGCCTGGAGGCGTTGGACCCGCGGGTGAAGACGGTCGCGGCGACGGGCGCGGCGCTGACGCTGGCCGGGTTCGCGTTCAAGGTGGCGGCGGTGCCGTTCCACTTCTGGGTGCCGGACACGTACCGCGGCGCGCCGGTGCCGGTGGCCGCGTTCCTGTCGGTCGTGTCGAAGACGGCCGGGTTCGCGGGGCTGCTGCTGGTGGCGGGGATCGCGCTGCGGCCGTACGCACACGTGTGGGGCCCGGCGCTGGCGGTGCTGGCGGCGCTGACCATGACCGTCGGCAACGTGGTGGCGGTGCGCGTCGCGACCGGCTCCGGTGACGCGGTACGGCTGCTGGCCTGGTCGTCGATCGCGCAGTCGGGCTACGTGCTGGTGCCGTTCGGTACGGCGGCCGGGGACGGGGCGGACCTCGCGGAGCGGCTGCCGGCGTCGGTGGCGTACCTCGCGGTGTACGCCGTCATGAACCTCGGGGCGTTCGCCGTGGTGACCGCGGTCGGCCGGGACCGGCCGACGGGGCTGGTGTCGGACTACCGGGCGCTGCTGCGGGCCCGGCCGGCGCTGGCGTTCGCGATGGCGTTCTTCCTGCTGTGCCTGGCCGGTCTGCCCCCGGGGCTGATGGGGCTGTTCGCCAAGGTGACGGTCTTTCAGGCGGTGGTCGCGGGGGGCGCGGGCTGGCTTGCCGTCGTGATGGCGGTCAACGTCGTGATCGGCCTGTACTACTACCTGGTGTGGACGGCGCTGCTGTTCGCGCCGCCGCTGCCCGGGACGCCGCCCGGGGCGCTGCCGGGCGCGCTGCCGGGGGCGACGGGAACCCTGGGGGAGTCCGGCTCGTTGCGCGTTCCGGCACCGTTCGCACTGGCAGTCGCACTCGCGTTCGGGCTGGGGGTGGCACTGTCGGTCGCTCCGCAGATCGTGCTGCGGGTGCTGACGGTGCCGGGGCTGCTGGGCTGACGTCCCGGCCGGATCCCGTACGGAGAGGCGTGACGTCGGCTCTGTGGGGGAACCATGCGATTTGTTCCTTCGTTGATCCGGGACAAACCGCCCCCGCTTCCCCTCGTACCGAGAGGACCTGCCGTGCACCGCCAGCACAACGGACTGAAGACCGCCGTCCTGCTCGGCGGCATGTCCGCGCTCATCCTGCTCATCGGCAGCTTCTTCGGCAGGACCGGCCTCATCATCGGCCTGGTGGTGGCGCTGCTGACCAACGGGTACGCGTACTTCAACAGCGACAAGATCGCCCTGCGCTCGATGCGTGCCCGGCCGGTCAGCGAGGCGGAGAACCCCGAGCTGTACCGCATCGTGCGGGAGCTCTCGACGGCCGCACGGCAGCCGATGCCGCGGCTCTACATCTCGCCCACCGAGGCGCCGAATGCTTTCGCCACCGGCCGCAACCCACGCAACGCGGCGGTCTGCTGCACCACGGGGATCCTGCGCATCCTCGACGAGCGGGAGCTGCGCGGCGTACTCGGACACGAGCTCGCACACGTCTACAACCGCGACATCCTGATCTCGTCGGTCGCGGGCGCACTGGCCAGCGTGATCATGTTCCTGGCCAACTTCGCGTGGCTGATCCCGATCGGTCGCAACGACGACGACGGTCCGGGCCTGTTCGGCATGCTGTTCATGATGATCCTCGGCCCGGTCGCGGCCTCGCTGATCCAACTCGCCATCAGCCGCAGCCGCGAGTACCAGGCGGACGCCTCGGGCGCGCAGCTGACCGGCGACCCGCTCGCGCTCGCCAGCGCGCTGCGCAAGCTGGAGATGGGCACGCAGCAGAAGCCGCTGCCCGCCGAGCCGCGTCTCGAGGCGACCAGCTCGCTGATGATCGCCAACCCGTTCCGCCCCGGGCAGGGCATGTCGAAGATGTTCTCGACGCACCCCCCGATGGCCGAGCGCATCCGCCGCCTCGAAGCCATGGCCGGCCGCTGACCCCGCGGGCCCGGCCCGTGCCGTCCCGCGGAACGCCCGTGCGACAGTTCCACGGCAAACGCCGCCAAGCAGGGTAGTTCCTCAGCATTTGGGGGATTGTTGCCGCATGAAGACCGTGCTCAACATCATCTGGCTCGTGCTGTGCGGGCTGTGGATGGCGATCGGCTACGCCGTCGCCGGCATCGCCTGCTTCCTGCTGTTCTTCCTGGTCATCACCATCCCGTTCGGCATCGCGGCGTTCCGGATGGCGGCGTACACGCTCTGGCCCTTCGGCCGGACCATCGTGTGGAAGCCGTCCGCCGGCATCGGCTCGATGCTCGGCAACATCGTGTGGATCGTGCTGTTCGGCTGGTGGCTCGCCCTCGGGCACCTCGTGTTCGGGCTGCTCATGTGCGTCACGATCATCGGCATCCCGCTCGGCATCGCGAGCTTCAAGCTGATCCCCGTCTCGCTCACGCCGCTCGGCCGCGACATCGTCTCGACCGACGACCGGAGCTTCTACAGCTGGAGCGCCACCGGGTCGCCGCGCCCGACGCCGTACGCGTGACCGCGGCGACCGCGCCGCCCGCCCCACGCCACTTCCGCGGTAACCCCTGGGAGTGCAGTACGCGTGTCTTCCGAGTGAACCCGAGGGCCCGGGCTGAATCCGTACCGCCAACGTGCCGATATTCGGCACAACCCGCTCTTGCGCGGCCCGACGACCCGATGCGCCGAAGCGCCGAAGCGCGCCCGGCGACCGGGCCGCCGGACCGGGACACGAGCGCTACCGCGGCCGACGGGGCCGCCCAGCCACGGGGAAGCCGACTCCGCGGAGGTGTGCCGTGCCGGCAACGGTGAGCGTCATCGTCCCCACCCGAGACCGTCCGGGCTCCCTCGCCGACGCGCTGCGCAGCATCGCGCTGCAGCACGGCGACGGGGTCGACGGCATCGAGATCGTCGTCGTCAACGACGGCGGCGGGGACATCGCGAGCGCGCTGCCGCTCGGCGTGCCAGGGGTGACCGTACGCCTCATCTCGCACCCCCGCCCGCGCGGCCAGGCGGCCGCCCGCAACGCCGGCCTGGAGGTCGCCTCGGGCCGCTTCGTGGCCTTCCTCGACGACGACGACCTCTACCTGCCGGGGCACCTCGCCCGCGCCCTGGCCGCGCTGGAGGCGTCCGGTGCCGACGTGATGTACGCGGACTGCGTGCTCACCGACGCCCGGTGCGTGCCGGGGGAGATGCCGGAGGTGTCGCCGTACCGGTACGACTTCGCGTACGACCCGGGCATCCTCGCCGTCGCCAACTTCATCCCCACCTCGGCCGTGGTGTGCCGCAACCCTGCTGTGCACGGCCCGGCCTCGTGGTTCCGCTTCGACCCGGAACTCCCGGTGCTGGTCGACTGGTCGCTGTGGCTGCGGCTGATCCACGACCGCGGCTGGTGCTTCGAGCGCTGCCCGCAGCCCGGCGTCGTCTTCCACCGCGCGACGGGCGACGTCGCGGTGACCGGGCGCACCTGCGCGCACCTCGACGAGCTCGGCCGGTACGAGGACGCGTACCGCACCGTCATCGCCCGCTGGCCCGTCACCCCGGGCAGCCGGGTGGCCCGCTTCCGCGCCCTCTTCCTGGAGACCTTCCAGATCGCCCAGACCCTGCTCGCCACCGGCCAGCGCCTGGTCCCCTTCGCCTACGAGGGCGCGCTGCGGGTCCTCTACGACGGCTTCACCGGACGCCTGGACGAAGCCCTCGTCCCCGCCCGCACCGCCGCCGTCCTCTCCGGCGAAGACCTCCGCGACCCCTTGCCCACCCGAGAGCCGGCCACCCCGCACCCCTGACCCGGCCCCGTACCGCGCCGACCCCGAACATGCCGCGGGGCCCCGGACCACCGCCCGGAGCCCCGCCGCAAGACCAAACCACCACCAACCACTACTGCTACCGCGCTCGCACAACCACCTTCACCACCGTGGCGTGCTCACACGTGCTCACACGTACCCACCGGTCCTACCGGTAGTTCACAAACTGCACCGCGAAGTCCAGGTCCTTGCCCTTGAGCAGCGCGATGACCTCTTGCAGGTCGTCCCGGCTCTTCGAGCTGACCCGGAGCTCGTCACCCTGAATCTGGGCCTTGATGCTCTTCGGCCCCTCGTCCCGGATGATCTTGGACACCTTCTTCGCGTTCTCCTGGGAGATGCCTTCCTGCATCCCCCCGGAGATCTTGTACTCCTTGCCGGAGAGCTTCGGCTCGCCCGCCTCGAACGCCTTCAGCGAGATCCCCCGCTTGATCAGCTTCGACTGGAACACGTCGAGGATCGCGTTGACGCGCTCCTCGGTGTTGGCGCGCATCTCGATCTGCTCACCCGACCAGCCGATGTGCGCCCCGACGTTCTTGAAGTCGAACCGCTGCGAGATCTCCTTCGCGGCCTGGTTGAGCGCGTTGTCGACCTCCTGGCGGTCGACCTTGGACACGATGTCGAAAGAGGAGTCAGCCAAGGGTCAGCATCGCTTTCTGTGAGATCAGAGTCCCGCCCGCACCCGTCACCGGACCCCTACGGCCCCGCACCCGGCGGACACACGACTCCCCAGCGTATCCAGCCCACCGCCGCCCCGCCCCCACGCCGCCCCACGTCCCCCCAACCCGAATCAACCGAGTGGCGGACCACCCCACAGCGTCCGCTATTGTTATCCCCGTCGCCCCACAAGACGACATCCCGGCGGGTTGCCCGAGCGGCCAAAGGGAGCAGACTGTAAATCTGTCGGCTGATGCCTACGCAGGTTCGAACCCTGCACCCGCCACCCTTTGCAAAGCAGCCTCTGACCAGCGTGTCTGGTTGGGGGCTGTTTTCGTTGGCTGGGGGCGGGGGGTGGGGGTTATTGGTCGCGGAGGTAGGTGAGGACGGCCAGGACTCTTCGGTGTCCTGCTTCGTCGGCTAGTAGGCCCAGTTTGTTGAAGATGCTGCGGATGTGTTTGTGGATCGCGGCTTCGGTGACGTGCAGTTCGGTTGCGATGTCGCCGTTGCGGTGGCCTTGGGCCATGAGTTGCAGGACGTCGCGTTCGCGTGCGGTGAGGGTGGAGAGCGGGCTGTGGCCGCGGCCGCGGCGCATGAGGGTGGTGACGACCTCGGGGTCGAGGACGGTCTCGCCCCGGGCGACGCGGTCCATGGTGCGCAGGAAGTCCTCGACGGCGCCCACCCGTTCCTTGAGCAGGTAGCCGACCGCGCCGGCGCCGTCGGCCAGCAGGTCGCCGGCGTACTTGGTCTCCACGTGGGCCGAGAGCACGAGCATCGGGAAGCCGGGGCGCAGGGCCCGGACCCGCATCGCTGCGCGCAGTCCCTCGTCGGTGTACGTCGGCGGCATGCGCACGTCGACGATGGCCAGTCCCGCGTCGAACTCCTCGATGGTTTCGTAGAGCCGGTCGGCGTCCGGACGTGCGGCGACCACTTCGATGCCCTCGGCGGACAACAGCGCCGCGAGACCTTCGCGCAGCAGGGTGTCGTCCTCGGCGATCACGACTCGCACGGCAGCTCCATCCGTACCGAAGTGGGCCCGCCGGGCGGGCTGGTGACGGTGACGGTGCCGCCGAGCGCCTCGATCCGGCTCCCGATCCCGGCCAGGCCGCTGCCTTTCGCCGGCTCGGCGCCGCCGTGTCCGTTGTCGGTCACCGTGGTGATTACGCGCATCTCGCCGTTGTCCTCCTTCCAACTCAGGTGAACGTCGCATTCGGTCGCGTTGCTGTGCTTGGCCACGTTGGTCAGCGCTTCGGCGACCGAGAAGTACAGGGCGGTGTCGACGGATGCCGGTGTCGGCGCCGGGGCGTCGACCCGCAGCCGTGCGGGGATCTGCATCCGGTCGACCAGCAGTCCCAGGGCCGGCACCAGGCCTTCTTCGGCGAGTGCCGGCGGGTAGACGCCCTGGATGATGCGGCGCATCTCGGCCAGTGCCTCGCGGCTGGCGTCCTGGGCTTTCGCCAGGGCCGTCGCGACGTCGCCGGTTCCGGTGCTCAACTGGCGTTGCGCGGTGCCGATGAACATGGAGACGGCCACCAGCCGGTTCTGCGCCGCGTCGTGCAGGTCCCGTTCGATCCTGCGCAGTTCGGCGCTGTGCACGTCGACGGCCGTACGCCGGCGTTGCTCCTCCATCTGGGCGCGGAGCCGGAGTTCCTGGTCGCGGGTCGGGGCGAGCAGGCGTTCGAGGAGCTTGGCGTCGGCGGAACGTACGGCGGGCAGGGCGATCGACCACACCGCCAGTCCGGCGAGCCCGATCAGGCCCGACGCCAGGGCGAGCCACCACGACGTGATCTCGAAGAACTGCTCGGCAGTTCTGCCGTCCGGCATCGTCCACCAGTACGTCGGCAGCGCCAGTGACTGCAGCGACAGCAACGGCAGCAGCAGGGCGACGGCACCGAGCGGGATCCCCACGATGACGCGCTGGAGGACGGCGGCCAGGTCGCGGGGCAGTGTGCCGTCGGCGATGTGGTGGCGGGCGACGTCCGGCCCGGCGGTGGCGGTGGTGGCGGCAGCGGGGTGCAGGTACGGCGATGGGATGCGCCGTCCGAGTGTCCGTCCGACCCTGCCGCGTTCCCGGTCGCACCAGCGCCGCAGCAGCCCGGACGCGGCACCGGCGAGCAGGAGCCCGACACCGACCACCGACAGCGCGGCCACCGCCACGACGACCGCGAGGACCAGCAGGCCGTACAGCCCGGAGAGGGCGCTGCCCACCAGATAGCGGAGCGAGGCAGCCGGCCGCCGGACCGACACCGCATCTCGCAGTCTCTCGCCGGTATCGGACCTTGCCTTGGCGCTCACTTGGTGGAGCCTACTTCCACCGTCTGCCCAGATCCCGGTCTGCGCGAGCGTGCTGCGTGCTGCGAGCTGCGCGAGGCGGGGTATAGCCAGCACCACCATCGGGGTGGGCGCGGGTACCACCGCAGGTCGGGTACGCGGGGGACTGTGCCGCGCACGCCACGAACCTACGGTCGAAAACGTGACGAAAAACCAGGGGGAACGCCCCGGAAGCCATGACGACCACGCCGTGACGGTCAGCGGTTTGAGCAAGAGTTTCGGCGCCGAGGCCACCCGTTTCTGGGCGCTGACGAACATCGACCTCTCCGTCGCGCCGCGGAGTTTCACCGCGATCATGGGACCGTCGGGCTCCGGCAAGACCACGTTGTTGAACTGCCTGTTGGGCCTGGAAAAGCCGGACACCGGCTCGATCCGCATCGGCGGCATGGACATCACCGGCCTGGGGGAGGCCCAACTCGCCGAGATGCGACGTTCGCATGTCGGGGTGGTGTTCCAGTCCTACAACCTGATCCCGTCCCTCACCGTCGCCGACAACATCTCGTTGCCGCTGCGACTGGCCGGCCGGCGCATCGACCGCGGCCGCGTACGGGACCTGGCGGAGACCGTCGGTGTCGGTGCCACCCTCGATCGTCGACCGGCCCAGTTGTCCGGGGGCCAGCAGCAGCGGGTCGCATTCGCCCGTGCGCTCGTCACGGACCCGGAGTTGATCGTCGCCGACGAGCCGACCGGCGCCCTGGACACCGCGTCGAGCGATGTCCTACTCGGCCTGCTCCGTTCGATCGTCACCGACCTCGGGCAGCGGGCGCTGCTGGTGACGCACGACCCGCGCGCCGCGGCGGTCGCGGACCGTGTGCTGTTCCTGCGCGACGGGCGCTGGTACGGCGAACTCCGCGGGGCCACCGAAGGGCAGATCGCGGCCACCCTGACCGACCTCGGGCGGCAGCCGTGAACAAGCTCGCCCGATTGATGCTGCGAGCGCGCCGGGGCCAAGTCGTCGCGCTGGCCGTGACCTTGTTCTTCTCGGCCGTTCTTGTCGGAGCGTTCGGCGTGCTGCTGGAGACCGGCGTCCGCGGCGAGGTCTCCACCGGCGAGTACGACGATGCGCCGCTGCTGGTCGCATCCCGGCAGTCGGTGCCGGTCGGCGGCGACGTCGACATGACGGTTCCGGGCCGGGCGCTGCTGCCCGCCTCGCTGGTCGACGAGATCGCCGCGGCGCTGCCGACGTCCCGCGTCGTCGCCGACCGCATCGTGCCCGCGGTCCTCGGCGTCCGGGCCGACGCGGTCGAGCCGGTGGACGTCGAGCCGGTGGACGTCGAGCCCGTGCCCGTCGAGCCGGCGGACGTCGAGCCGGTGGACGCGCACCCCTGGTCGGCGTTCGCGCTCGGGAACCGCGAACTGGCCTCGGGACGCGAGCCGGTCGAGCCAAACGAAATCGTGCTCCCCGACCACGTCGCGCGCTCCCTCGGCGTGGAGGCCGGTGGAAAGGTCCTGCTGGGCTTCGGCGACCAGTCCGTCGAGTACACACTCGTCGGCACCACCACAGCCGACGACACGGGAGTCGACGTCCCGGACGTCTATCTCAGCGACGGGCAGATCGGATCACGGGGCAACCCCGCTCGCAGCGTGGCGGTCATCGGGGTCTGGCCGCAGGCGGCGTCCGACGCACAACTGCTCGCCGGCCTGGCCCCGCAGGCCAACGCCCGGTTGTGGGATCGCGGTGACCGGGGACCCGTCGAGGCGGTGTCCCAAGGGCGGGCGACGGCGGCCCTCGTCTCCGCCGCCGGCGCGCTCGGCGCCGTCGCGTTCATCGTCGCGGTGTTCACCGTCATCGCCCTCACGTCGCTCCAGATCCGCGAGCGGTCACGCGAGTTGGCCATGCTCCGCATCGTCGGCGCCACGCCGCGACAGGTGAACCGGCTGCTGCGCGCGGAGATCCGCGTGGTCGCCGCACTGGCAGGGGGCCTCGGCGGCCTCGCGGGACCATTCGTGGGAGCGCTCATGGTCGGCGCCATCCGATCCTGGGGGGTACTGCCCCGGACCCTTCAACCGGTCTTCGGCCCGCTCCCGTTCGTCGTGGCGATGCTGACCGGTCTCGTCGCCGCGGAGCTTGCCACGCGGGTCGCGGTGCGCCGCGTCGTACGCAGCAGCCCGCTCGCGCAACTCGAGGACGGGGACACAAGTACGTCCGGATCCCCGCGGACGACCCGCCGCATCGTCGTCGGAGTCGTGCTCCTCGC
This sequence comes from Streptodolium elevatio, assembly GCF_040649515.1. Classification (GTDB taxonomy): domain Bacteria; phylum Actinomycetota; class Actinomycetes; order Streptomycetales; family Streptomycetaceae; genus Yinghuangia; species Yinghuangia elevatio. The sequence continues at coordinate 54,872 of NZ_JBEZFP010000024.1, read as the reverse complement.
GGCGGGCATCGTGATGGCGTTCGCGCCGACCTACACGTCCAACGTCGATGCGGCCAGCGGACTCCCCGGGATCTCCGGACTCGTCATGGCTCTGTCGATCGGCCCGCTGAGCCCGCTGGTGGTACGCGCGGCGACCGCAATCGTGCGTCGACCGGCGGCTCGGACCGCCGCGGCGTACGCGGCGCTCAACAGCATCCGCCACCGGGCCGCCCGGGTCGGCGGCGCGTTGACCCCGATCGTCCTCGGCGTCGCGCTGGGAGCGGTCCAGCTCTCCGGTGCGGCGACGGTCGGCGCGGTGTCGGCGGCGCAGGCGAGCGCGGGCACGCGTACCGACCTCACGGTCACCGTGCCCGGCGCCGGAGTCGGGGACCGGACGACCGAACTCGTACGGGACGTGCCCGGCGTCGGCTCCGCGACCCCGTTCGTGACCACCGGCGTCATCGTGCGGCCCCCCGCCGGCAGCGGCAACGGCCCGCAGACCCTGAACGCCCTCGGCATCGCCGACGACCAAGTGGAGCGGTACGCCGACCTCGGGCCGAAGGACAACAACCCGATCCGGCTCCGGCAGGGCGAGGTGGCGCTCGGTGTCCTCGGCGCCGCCCAGGTGGGAGTCCACGTCGGGGACGAGGTCACCATCGTGCAGGCCGACGGGCAGGCGATCACGCGGCACGTGAGCGCCCTGTACGAACGCGGCCTCGGCTTCGGCGAGGTCCTCCTCCCATTCACCGACCTGCAGTCGGCGACCGGTTCGGGACTCGCGTCCGGCCTGGCCGTCACCGTCGCCGCATCCGAATCGGCCGCGCAGGTCGAACGCCGCATCCGCAGCCTCCTGGCGGACGTACCCGGAGCCGAAGTCACCCGCTCCGACTCCGCCTTCGCCACCGGCGCCGGCGACGCCCCAGGCGGCGAGGACAAGTTCGGGCTGCTGATCCTGATGGTCCTCTTCGGCTACATCGCCATCGCGGTCACCAACTCCCTCGTCACCGCGACACTTTCCCGTCGATCGGAGTTCGCGCTCCTGGCGGCCGTGGGCGCCACGCCGCGCCAAAGACGCTCGACCCTGCGCTGGGAAGCCGCCTTCCTGGGCGTCACCGCCTGCCTGGTCGGGACGGCGTTCGCGCTGCCCGGCCTGTTCGCCATGACGTACGCCCTGAGCAACGGCGACCGCATCCTGCCCGCAATCGACCCCGTCACCTACACCGGGATCGTCGCCTTCACCTTCCTCCTCGTCTTCGCCGCCACCGCCCTGGCCGGCCGAGCCGCCATGCCCACCCGCCGGTGACCGCCGCGTACCGGAACCTCGTGGTCTCTTGTGGTTACTGAGAAACCATAAGAGAGTGAGGGTCGACCTGGACGAACACAACTATTGGTGACTGGGAACCCGATGGTGACCAAGCAGTTCACGGGCTCGCGCGACGACGCGAACCTGGCGCGCGCGGACTCGCTCGCGCGGGAGATCTTCTCGGACGTCGCCAACAAGTGGGCGTTCCTGATCATCGAAAGCCTGGGCGAAGGCACGCTGCGCTTCAGCGAAGTGCGGGACGCCGTCGAAGGCATCAGCCACAAGATGCTCACGCAGAACCTGCGCATTTTGGAGCGCAACGGGCTGCTCGTGAGGGTCGTGCACCCGACGGTGCCGCCGCGCGTGGAGTACACCCTCACGGAGGCGGGCCACGCGCTGCGGGCCACCGTCGAGGGGATGTGCGCCTGGACGCAGCAGTACCTCGGTCATATCGAGGACTCCCGCCGCCAGTTCGATGCCTGAGACCTCTCGTCGTACGCCGACGACGATGGCCGCTGGTTAGTTGCGGGGGGCGCGGATTGCGCGGAGCAGAGTGCTCGGGGTCATCAGGGTGCGGGGCGGGGCGATCATGTGGAGGACGTGGAGGAACCGGAGACCGACGACCGGGTCGGTGACGGCTGCCCGGTGGACCAGGTCGCCCAGGCGGGTCGCGAGGGCGAAGCCCGGGGGGCGCTTTGCGGTGACGTGCGGCAGGCGGAGGTCGTTGAGGACGGAGGTCTGCCAGGCGTCGTCGGTGACGCGGCGGACCGCCGAGAAGTAGTGGGCCGCGGGTTCACCGGGGAGGCGTCCGGACTCCAGCGCGTCGGCCAGGCACGATGCGTGGGCGGCGGCCGAGGACATGCCCTGGCCGTAGACGGGGTTGAAGGACGCGACCGCGTCGCCGACGCTCACGAGCCCGGCGGGGAACCTGGTCAGGCGGTGGAAGTCGCGCCGGCGGTTGTCGGGATGGCGGTAGACGGCGACTTCGCCTTCCAGGCGCGCGTTTGCGGCGAGTTTGCCGAAGGGCTCCGCGGGGTCTTCGCGGCAGCGCGTGAGGAAGTCCTCCGCGGTACGGGTGGGCTTGTCGTCGGCGTAGCCCGCTGTCAGGGCGATCCAGCGGTCGCCCTCGATGCGACCCAATGTGGCCACGCGCACCCGACCGTCCGGCCGGGTGCTGAGGGACTGGGCAAGTGTCGCGCCGTCCGTGACCGCGCTCGGATCGGAGCCCGACTCGGACCCGGGCCCGGTGCCCGACCCCGACCCGGTGCCTGGCCCGGACCCGGCCCCGGAGCCGCGGAAGATGGCGGTTGCGTACCCGAGATCGACGGTGATGCGCTCAAGGGGCGGCTCCGGCCAGCCGCCCTCGGCGAGCCACGCGGCTATGCGAGTGCCCCGGCCAGTGGCATCGACCACCAGGTCTGTGGGCAGGGTGTCCGGTACGTCGCTACCTCCGACGGCAAGACGTACACCGTCGACGCGCTCGCCGCGGAAGGACAGCCCGCGGACGTTGGCCGTCAGTACCCGCACACCGGGGTACGCGAGGACCCGGCGCCGGATGTGCGCCTCCAGGAACGGCCGTGTCGCACTCACCATCGGCAGGTCGCCGACCAGGACTTTGCGCCTGCCGTCCAGGTAGCCGTACACGTCGGTCCCGGTGTTCGCGCGTACGGCGCCCGCCGCCACGATCTCGTCCGTGAAGCCCGGCAGCCAACGTTCGATGCCGCGTCGGCCCGCCTCCAGGAGCGCGTGCATCTGGGCGCCTTGCGGTACGCCGCGCCGCGGACTCTCCGTGCCGTCCGCGGGGGCCAGCTCGTCGCGTTCGACGATCACCACCTCGTCGGCGTGCTCGGCCAGCACCCGGGCGGCGAGCAGGCCGGCGATTCCGGCTCCGAGCACGGCGACTGTACGCATCAAGGTCCTCTCCCGCGGGATCTGCGCTGCCCAGGATCACCAACGGGACGTTCGTGAACTAGCTGGAACACGAACGTCTTCTGTGCGTTTTTGACGGGCGGCGACGTTCGCGACATCTATGGCCCGTACCATGACCGGTCGCTTCCGAAGTCCCGTTCGCGCGACAGAAAGGCGAAGCCGGTGAGCCGTCGACCGTCTTGGAACCGTGATGCGGGACACCGGGTTTCCGCGCGGCGCCACACCGTCCGACGCGACGGGCTCAGACGGCCCCTGGTCCGGCCGGGACCGGCGGCGAGCGGCGACGGGTACGTGCCGGACGTCGACTCGTGGCGGGCCTCGCTCCGCGACGCCATCGTCGAGATGGACGCCACACCCCTCGACCGGCCCGGGAGTTCCGACTACACCGGCTGGGTCTACATGCTCGACCTCGGTCCGATCAGCGTGACCGACGTCGCGTCGGATCCGGTGCACGTCGCGCGGACTCCGCGCCTGATCAACCACAACCCGGTGGACTTCTACCACTTGTCCGTATCCCGGCGTCCCAGCCTGGCCGAGCAGCACGGTCGGCAGAGTCGGCTGGGGGCGGGCGACGCCATCCTCGTCGACAGCTCCGAGCCGTTCTCCGTGACGGCCGACAGCTTCGCCCACTACCTGATCGTCAACGTGCCGCGCGCGGCGCTGCGGCGCGACCTTCGCGTGGACCGGAACATGCTCGGTCAACACGTGTCGGCACAGAACCCGAGCCTGCGCGTGCTGATGTCGCTGCTGGGCGAACTGGGCCGCGGGGCGCCGGAGCTTACCTCCGAGATGATTCATGAACTCGGCCATACAGCCAGCGAGTTGCTGGTCTCGACGCTGCGTCTGGCGGAGGCGGGCCATCGGCACTACGCCGATACGCGGATGTCGCGCGGCGCACAGCTGCTGCGCATGAAGGACTTCGCCATGCGGCAACTGGCGGACCCGGACCTGTCGCCGAAGCTGCTCGCCGCCGCGTTCGACGTGTCGGTGCGGTACGTCGAACTGGTCTTCCGGGAAAGCGGCGTGTCGCCGTCGCGCTTCATCCGCGAGGCCCGGCTCGCCGAGGCGCGGCGGATGCTCGCCGATCCCAGGCAGCGGCACCGGTCGATCGCCGCCATCGGACGGTCGGTGGGCATCGAGAACGCCAGCGTCTTCGCTCGCATCTTCCGCGCGCGGTACGAGGCCACGCCCCGCGAGTACCGGCAGTTCGCCGGCGTCATGCCCGACTGACGCGCGGGGCACGGTCCCGGCCGTTCGCGAATCGTCGATGAGATGTGCGCAATCGGTCGCATTGCCCGCGTCCGGGGCTGCCAGGGTCACCCGAGTGCATCACCGGGCACGCCCCCCCGCGCCCGGTCGTCGTCCCACCGAGCACCGGGAACTTTCGACTTGCTGCCCGATTCCTCTCGCTCCCGCCGAGGTCGCCTGCGCATTCCGGGCCCGCGCTCGATCCGGGCCCGGATCGTCGTCCTGGTGCTGGTGCCGAGCATCGCGCTGATGGCCGTGTGGGGTACGTACACCTACGGCCGCTACGACCAGGCCGCGGACCTGCGCCAGACCCTCGACGACGTGCAGCGCGTCGCCGTCAAGGGCGAGCTGGCGATGGTGTCGATGCAGGAGGAACGCCGTCTCAGCATGGAGTTCCTGGCCGGGAACGCCGTGGACCGCGCGCGGCTCGACGGGCAGCGCCAGGCCACCGACCAGGCCCTCGGCGTCATGAACCAGGCCGCGGGCCCGGTGGTGGAGCGCCATCCGCCGGAGCTGAAGCGGACGTTCGAGCAGATCACCGCCGGGCTGGGCGGGCTGCCGGCGTTCCGGCAGCAGGTGGACGGACGTCAGGTCGGGCCCGACGCGGCGTTCCAGTTCTACTCCGGTGCCCTCGAAGGCGCGATGGGCTACTTCGAGGCCCAGGTCAGGTCCACGAACGACACCAAGACCGCCACCGAGGCCGGTACGGCCGCCGCGCTGTTCCGCGCCCTGGAGTACCTGGCCCGGCAGAACGCGGTGCTCTCCGCGGGGGTCGCCTCGCTGACCGGCCTGAGCGTGCCGCAGCGCGCGCAGTTCGACCAGTTGGTGGGTGCGCAGCGCGCACAGTACGCGTTCGTGCGACCGCAGTTGCGCGGAGCGCAGGCCGCCCGGTACGAGCAGATCCTCGCCGGTCGCGATTGGGCGCTGCTGAGGGAGGCCGAGAACAGCGCCTCCGGGCGAACCGGCAGAGTGGCCGTCGATGCGGCGGCCCTGCACCAGGCGATGCTCTCGACCGCCCAACAGCTCCAGCAACTCACCCTCGACCAGGTCGAGTTCGCGCGAGGGTACGGGCGGGAGCGGATCGACGACCTGACCACGTCCGTCATCCTGGTCGGTGCCCTGACACTCGCGTCCATCCTGCTGGCCGTGCTGATCTCCGTGCTGGTCTCGCGCGCTCTGCTGCAGCGGCTGCGCGGACTGCGCGACTCGACCCGAAGGCTGGCCAACGAGCAACTGCCCGATGTGGTCGGCAGGTTGCAGCGTGGTGAGAAAGTCGACCCGGCCGAGGTCGGCTCCGACTTCGACCAGGGCCGGGACGAAATCGGCGAGGTGGCGCGCGCGTTCGACGAAGCGCAGCGCACCGCCGTACGGGCCGCCATCGAGCAGGCCGAGACCCGGCAGGGCGTGAGCCGAGTGTTCCTCAACATCGCGCACCGCAGCCAGGGCCTCGTGCACCGGCAGCTTGCGCTGCTGGACGAGATGGAACGCGAGCACGAGGACCCGGACCTGCTCGCCGAACTCTTCCGGGTGGACCACCTGGCCACCCGCATGCGGCGCAACGCGGAGAACCTGTCCGTGCTCGGCGGCACGATGCCGGCGCGCCGCTGGCGGCGCCCGGTGATGCTCGCCGAGATCCTGCGCGGTGCGGCCTCGCAGACCGAGGACTACTCGCGCGTCAAGCTGACCATGGTCCCCGAGGCCGGTCTCGCCGGTCCGGTCGCCGGCGACGTGATGCACCTGCTGTCCGAACTCGTCGAGAACGCCGCGACGTTCTCGCCCCCGCACACCAAAGTGCGGATCAGTGCCGAACTGGTGCCCAACGGCCTCGGCATCGAGATCGAGGACCGCGGACTGGGGATGGCCGCCGAAGCGCGCGAGGAGGCCAACAAACTCCTGCACACGGCACCGGAGTTCAACGTCATGGGCTTCACCACCGATACGCGGCTCGGGCTGTTCGTGGTCGCCCGGCTCGCGCACCGGCACGGGATCTCGGTGAGCCTGCGGTCGTCGCCGTACGGCGGGACGTCGGCCGTCGTACTGCTGCCCCTGTCGCTGCTGGGCGACGCCGGCGATCCGGGTGATTCGAGTGAAATGGGCGCTTCGGGTGACCCGACCGACCCGCGCGCCGGCACGGCCGGTGCGGGAATCGCAGGCAACGCACGGCCCGTCACCGTCCCCGGTTACGTCAGCGGCCCGCAACCCGCCCCACAGCCCACCCCGCCGCACATCGAGCCGGTCCCGACGGGCGCCGACCAGGGCCGCGTCGCGGTCCTCCCCGCACCACCGCAACTGCCTCCACCCCGAGCCGTCACACCGACTGCCCCGGCAACCACCGCTCCCGCCTCCACCTCGCAAGCCGCAGGCGGCCCGTCCGGCGAGCGGCGCCTGCCCCGCCGGGTACGCCGGGCGAGCCTGCAGCCGCAGCTGCTGCGCCGCACCGACACCGAGGCGCCGCATCCGGACGCCGAGGTGGAACACCGCTCCGCCGAGGAAGCCCGTCAGGTCATGGCGGCCTTCCAGCGCGGCTCGTTCAAGGGCCGCACCGAAGCCGGGCGGCTTCAGGACGACGGCGGGCCCCCGCCGTACCCGCACAGCGCGCCCGAGTATCCGAACGGACAAGGACAGTGGTGACCGCGATGAGCTCCGTGACGCACGACAACACCGAGCTGAACTGGCTGCTGGACGACCTGGTCAAGCGCGTCCCGCGGACCCGGCACGCGATCGTCCTGTCCGCCGACGGCCTGCTGATCGGCAACTCGCGGGGCCTGGACCGGGACGACGCCGAGCACATGTCCGCCGTCGCCTCCGCGTTCCAGAGCCTGGCCCGCGGCGCGGGCCGGCACTTCGACGGCGGCCGGGTGCGGCAGACCATCGTGGAACTGGAGAAGGTCTTCCTGTTCGTCACCGGAGCGGGCCGCGGCGCGTGCCTGGCGGTGCTGGGCGAGGCGGACATCGACGTCGGCCTGGTGGCGTACGAGATGAACCTGATCGTCAAGCGGGTCGGGGACTTCCTCGCCGCGGCGCCGCGCCAGGCCGCGGTGGACCTGCGGCCGACGTTCTGACGCGGCGAGGACACGACCCCATGTCGCCCGCAGCCGACGGCACGTGGTGGGACGAGGACGCCGGTCCCGTCGTGCGCTCGTTTGCCCGGACCGGCGGCCGCACCCGCCCCAGCCGCGACGAGTTCAACCTCATCACCCTGATCGTGAACGCCGGCCACGAGGCCGCGCTGCCCGCTCTGGAGCCGGAGCATCTCGGCATCCTGCGGCTGTGCACCGACACCCCGCTGTCCGTCGCCGAGATCTCCGCCAAGCTGAATCTCCCGCCCACCGTGGTGAAGGTCCTGCTGGGCGACCTACTCGACATGGGGGCGATCCACACGCGCGCGCCTATCGCGCTGGCGGAAGCCCCCGACATCCACGTACTCCAGGCGGTTCTCGATGGCATACGCAGGATCTGAGCCGACGCCGACGCCGACGCCGACCTCCGGATCCGGCCCAGGTCCAGGCACCGGTCCCGGCCCGGAGCGACTGCCCGCGGCGGTCAAGATCCTCATCTCCGGCGGCTTCGGTGTCGGCAAGACCACCATGGTCGGCGCGGTCAGCGAGGTGCCGCCGCTGCGCACCGAAGAGGTCATCACGCAGGAGAGCCAGGGCATCGACGACCTGACCGGCGTCGAGGCCAAGACGACGACCACGGTCGCTCTCGACTTCGGCCGCATCACGCTCGGCCGCGGCCTCGTGCTCTACCTCTTCGGTACGCCGGGCCAAGACCGCTTCTGGTTCATGTGGGACGAACTGGCCGTCGGCGCCATCGGCGCCATCATCCTGGCCGACCCGCGCCGCCTCGCCGACTCGTTCCCCGCGATCGACTACTTCGAGGTACGCGGCCTGCCGTTCGTGGTCGCCGTCAACTGCTTCGACGGCGTCAGCGAGTTCGGCATCGAGGAGGTCACCGACGCCCTCGACCTGGACCCGCACGTCCCCGTCGTCATGTGTGACGCGCGGTCCCGCGATTCGGGCAAGCACGCCATGGTCACGCTCATGGAACACGTCGTCGCCATCCGAACTCCGGTCCGCGGGTAGGTCGCCCCGCGGGTAGGTCGCCCCGCCCGAAAGTCCGTCTCCGCACGCCGCCGTGGTTCGGAAACGCCCGGGTGCCCGACCTGGGTACGGGTCGGGCACCCGGGCATCGGCGTTGCCGTCGTCCGCGGCGGGGCGTGGCGGGGCGGGTCAGTTGAGGGCCATGTCCAGGGTCTGCTGCCAGTAGGTCACCTGCAGCGTGGTGTCGACGTACACGCCCGCGGCCGGGAGCGACGGGTTCGCGACCGAGCCGTCCTCGAACGGGATCTCGAGCGTCGAGGTCGTGTACCCGTTGTCGCCGCTGCCGTCGCCGGCGGACAGGCGTACGCCCGCGTAGCCGGACTCGCCGGGCGCGAGGCTGATGACGGCCTGCGGCTTGGTGGTGTCGTCGACCGGCGGTACGGACTGCGCCTCACCGAAGCGCGCGGCCGGGTAGCCGACCAGGTCGCAGTTCTTCGATCCGGTGTTGGTGACGGTGAGGAGAAGGTGGTTCAGCGGGCGGGCGACGACGGTGGCGGTCATCTTTGTGTTGGTCCCGCCGCAGGGCTGGAGCTTCGGGACGGAGTCCGAGCCGCCGGACGCGTTGCCGCCGTTCGACCCGCCCGAGGCCGCGCCGCCGGTGCCGTTGGAATTGCCGGAACCACCGGAACCACCGGTGCCGTTGGATCCGCCGGAGCCGCCTGTGGTGCCGGACGACTTGGCGCCCTGCGTTGCGGAAGAGCCTGTCCCTGCCCCCGTACCCGCGCTGCCCGTGCCCGAGCCGCTCGTGCCGGCTCCGGACTGCGTCGGCGAGGCCGTCGCGCCGCCCGTACCGGAACCACCCGTCTGGGCAGGGGCGCTCGGTGCGGGAGAGGAGGCCCCGGCGCGGGCTTCGTCGTCACCGCTGCTGCACGCGGTCAGCCCGAAGGCGGCGAGCGCGGCGGTCGTGGCGGCGAAGAGGCGGATGCGGGAGGTACGTGCGGACATGGCTGATCCCCTGTGGGTGTGGGCGGGTTCCGGCAAGCTGCCGGTGCACGCCCCGGACTTCGGTCGACGCGGCGTGCTTCGATGCCCCGATCCTGGGCGCGGACCCGTCCCGCCCGCCACCGTTGCCGGGGAGTTTGGGATGCTGGAACGCCCGAGCGGGCCTGACCTGCGGGAACACCGGTTCCCTGGAACGCTGTCCGGTACACGGGAGAAGGAGGAACGGTGGCGGACGAGGAGTTCGCGGCACTGCTGCGGGAGCTCAAGGACCGGTCTGGGCTGAGTTACGGGGTGCTGGGCAAGCGGCTGCACCTCAGCGGGTCGACCCTTCACCGGTACGTCAACGGGGACGCCGTTCCGTTGGACTACGCGCCCGTCGAGCGGTTCGCACGAATATGCGGCGCCACCCCCGAGGAACTGGTCGAACTGCACCGGCGGTGGGTGCGGGCGGATGTGCTGCGGCAGCGCAAAGGCGCCGTGACGCCCCAGCCGGACCCGGCGCCTGCCGCGCCGATTCCGGCCGATACGGCTTCGGGGAACCCGGTTTCCGGGACCCCGACTTCCGAGACCCCGGCTTCCGAAAGTCCCACGTCCGAGACCCCGGTTTCCGAGACCCCGGTTTCCAAGACCCCGACGTCCGAGACCCCGACGTCCGAGACCCCGACGTCCGAGACCTCGACGTCCGAGGACCGGTCCGCCGAGCAGGCGTCCGCGTCCCTCGCCGCGTTGGCCACGCCGTCCGAGCGGTCCGAACCGAACAGCCCCTCGACGGAACCCGCGGCCGGCCGTCGGCGGCGTCGACGTACGGTCGCCCTCGCCGGCGTGGGAACGGCCGCGGCCGCCGTGTCCGTCGCGCTCATGGTGAACCTCCTGCCGGGCGGAGACGACGGTGACACCCGGCAGTCCGTGGGGGCCACGCCACCCCCCGGCGGACCGCCCGCCGCGACTTCCCCGTTCGCGGGAGAACTCCCCGCGGCGCCGGGCCCGGTGCCGGGTGACGACGGCGGCACGCGTACGGGCGTCCCGGGGACCCCGTCCGCACCGTCGGGATCGGCATCCGCATCGGCGTCCGGCTCGACGTCCCCGCGGGGCAACGGGACGTCGCCGCGGCCGGGCGCGGCGGAGACGGTACGCGACGGCTCGGCCCCGACGGTCGCGGCGAACCCGTACAAATGGGAAACCCCCTGTAGCCAGCACTACTTGGTGAACCGCAAGCCCGCGGAGGTGCCTCCGCCGCCCACCGAGCAGGACGCCCGGGGTTGGGTGAGCGCGCTGGGCGGCGTCGCGAGCGGGGACCAGATGCTCGCGCTGACCGTGCAGGGGACCGGGGAGCAGACGGTCGTCGTCACAGCCCTGCACGTGCGGGTCATCGGGAAGCAGGCGCCGCTCGGCTGGAACGACTACGTGATGGGGGTCGGTTGCGGCGGCGAAGTCAGTACGAAGTCCTTCGATGTCGACCTGGACGCAGGGCGCCCGGACACGGTGCCGAAGTCCGGGCAGCGGGACTTCCCGTACAAGGTCAGCGAGTCCGATCCCGAGGTCTTCTACGTGTCCGCGCACAGCCAGGCCCACGACGTGAGCTGGTACCTGGAGTTGGAGTGGTCCAGCGGGGACCGCCGCGGGTCGGTGCGGATCGACGACCACGGGAAGCCGTTCCGGACGAGCGGAAACATCGGACGGCCGATCTTCCAGCAGCCGATCGGCAGTACCGAGTGGACGAAGGCGCCGGAGGACGAGGGATAACACGGCAACACGGCCCGCCGAAGCCGCTGCCTGCGCCGCCTGCCTGCGCCGCCCGCTTCAGCCGGTCTGCAGGTCGCGGCGGCGCAGGGCCGCGAGCCCTCCGCCGATGAGCAGCACCGTCAGCCCGACGAGCACCCCGACCGCCGGCCAGTCCATGGCGTTGCCGGGCATCTTGGGCAGGTGCGCGAACGGCGAGATCTTCAGCGCCCATTGCGGGAGGTCGAACGCGGCGCCGATCCAGCCGAGCCCGAGGCACAGCCCGGCGTACGCCCACCCCAGCACCGCCGCATGCGGGTACGCACCGTACGCCAGCGCCGCCACCGCACCCACCGCCCAGACCGCCGGGACCTGGACGAGGCTGCCGCCGAGGACCGCCGCGACGTCCTGCCGGTAGCCGGCCGCGAGGCCGAGGCCCGCGACGACCATGAGGAGCGCCGCGCCGCCGAAGGCCACGGCGAGGTGCCCTGCGGCCCAGCGAAGGCGTCCGACCGCGTTCGCGAGGACGGGCTCGGCACGCTGCGCGGTCTCCTCGCCGTCCAGCCGCAGCACGGACTGCACGATGTAGACCGCGGCGACCATGCCGAACATGGCGATCATGCCGGCCAGGAACGCGTCGGTGACGCCGGACTGCCCGCCGAGGCGCGCAATCATGTCCTTGGCCTGCTGGTTGTCCCCGATCAGGTCGGCGGCGCCGTCGGTCATCGCCCCGAACATCACGCCCGCCACGAGGAATCCGCCGGCCCAGCCGAACAGGCTGCCGCGCTGCAGCCGCCAGGCGAGGCCCTCGGCCGTGCCGAGCGCGCCCGTCGCCGGGCCCGGGCGGGCCGGGAGGAAGCTCATGCCGATGTCGCGGCGTCCGGCCAAGGTGTAGGCGATCAGCGCCTGTACGGTGGTCGCCGCCGCGAACAGCAGGAGTACCCACCAGCGTTCGTCCGCGAAGGACCGGAGGTTCTCCGCCCAGCCGATGGGCGACAGCCAGGTCAGGATGTTCGACCCGTCGTCCGCCGCGGCGTCGCCGGCCGCCTTCAGCGCCCACGCCAGCCCGAGCACCGCCGCCGTGAGGCCCTTGGCGAGCCTTGCGGTCTCGGTGAGTTGTGCCGCAATCGCGGCCGTCGTGGCGAACAGCATGCCCACGCCGCCGATCCCGAGGCCGAGCGCGAGCGCGCCCGCCCGTCCCTCGCCGGAGAGACCGACGGCGACGATCAGTGCGACGCCCGCGTTCGCGATCAGGGCGGTCAGCAGTGCGGCGGTCAGCGGTGCGCGGCGGCCGACCATCGCAGCGGACAGCATCTCCTGACGGCCCGTCTCCTCTTCCTCACGGGTGTGGCGGACCACGATGAGCAGGCTCATGACGGCGGCGAACGCGGCCATGAAGGCGACGTACCGCCAGGCCACGATGGCGCCGAGGGAGTCGTCGAACACCGGTCCGTAGAGCGACCGCAGCGAACTGTTGGCGGCCATCGAGTCGACGACGTCGGCGCGTTCGGCCGGTGTGCCGTACATGCCGCCGAGACTGCCCGCGGCGCCGGCGGTGGTGCCGCCCACCAGCAGCACCCACAGCGGGACCATGACCCGGTCTCGGCGCAGGGCCAGGCGCAACAGGCCTCCGGTGCCCGCCAGTTGCCGGGATCCTCGGACGGGGGCTGCGAAGCCCGTGGTGGTGGTCGTGTCGGCCGCGGCGGTCATCGCTGCACCGCCTCCTGCCCATCCGCGTCGGCCTGCGCCCTCGCGTCGCCCGGCGTCCCTGCGGCACCCGGCGCCCCCGCGTCGCCCGGCGTCCCCGCGTCGGCGTCTCCGTCGGCACCGGCGCCTTCGGCATCATCCTGGTAGTGCCGCAGGAACAGCTCTTCCAAGGTCGGCGGCGTACTCGTCAGCGACCGTACGCCCGAGTCCGCCAGCGACCGCAGCACCGCGTCGAGCTTGTCCGAGTCGACCTGGAGCCGCACCCGTTGCCCCTGGACCGCCAGGTCGTGCACCCCGGGCAGCTGCGCCAATCCGTTTGCCCGGCCGGCGAGTTCGGCGCTCACGCTGGTCCGCGTGAGGTGGCGTAGCTCGGCGAGCGTCCCGGTCTCGACGGTGCGTCCGCGCCGGATGATGCTCACCCGGTCGCACAGGGCCTCGACCTCGCTGAGGATGTGGCTGGAGAGCAGGACCGTCCGCCCGCGCTCGCGCTCCTCGGCGACGCACCGCTGGAAGACCTCCTCCATCAGCGGGTCGAGCCCGGAGGTCGGCTCGTCCAGGATCAGCAGGTCGACATCCGACGCGAACGCCGCGACGAGCGCGACCTTTTGCCGGTTCCCCTTGGAGTACGTGCGCCCCTTCTTGGTCGGGTCGAGTTCGAAGCGCCGCAGCAGTTCCGCCCGCCGGTCCTTGTCGAGTCCGCCGCGCAGGCGCCCGTACAGGTCGATGACTTCGCCGCCGCTGAGGTTGCGCCACAGGGTCACGTCGCCGGGGACGTACGCGAGCCGCCGGTGCAGCGCCACCGCGTCGTGCCACGGGTCGCCGCCGAGCAGCCGGGCGGTGCCCGAGTCGGCGCGCAGCAGTCCGAGCAGGACGCGGATGGTGGTGGACTTCCCGGAGCCGTTGGGGCCGAGGAAGCCGTGTACCTCCCCGGTCCTGACCTCCAGGTCGAGCCCGTCGAGTGCGTGTGTCCGGCCGAACGACTTGTGCAATCCGGCGACGCTGATGGCCGTGGTCATGATTCTGAACATACGCGAGATTCAGGAAGTTGTGAAATAAAGGAAGCGTATAAACTTGAGCGAGGCTCTGAGCAGGGGAGACAAGACGGCGATGACGTCAGGGAGCGGACGCGGGGGCGCTTCGCGCGAGACTGTGCGCGAGACATCTGCGCGCAAGGCAGCCGGTGCGCGCGGTGCGGCCGGCGTACGAGGCGATGCCGGTGCGCGAGGTGACACCGGCGGCGCCGCACGGGACATCGGGGGCACCGGGGCCGCGGTGGCCGAGGACCGGGGCCGGGACGACGAGGCGGTCTCCCGTTTCGTCGAGTCGTTCGCGGGTGTGTTCGTGGAGGCCGGGGTGCAGCGCATGCCGGCCAGGGTCTTCGCGGCCCTGCTCGCCGCCGACTCGGGCACGATGACGTCCGCCGAACTGGGCGAACGGTTGCAGGTCAGCCCGGCGGCCGTGTCGGGCGCGGTGCGCTACCTCAGCCAGCAGCACATGCTGTCGGTGGAGCGTGAGCCGGGCACCCGGCGGGATCGCTACCGCGTACGCAACGACCAGTGGTACGAGGCGCTGGCCAGCCGCGACGTGGTCATAAAGCGCTGGCAGGAGTCGCTGCGCGACGGCGTGCGCAGCCTCGGCCCGGACACCCCGGCGGGGCGCCGGATGGCCGAGACGCTGGCGTTCTTCGAGTTCGTCGGCGAGGAACTGCCGCTGATGCTGGACCGCTGGCGCGCCCGACGCGACGAACTGTTCGGCTAGGCCTGACGGTTCTGGACGACGCGGGCCGCCGGTGAAGTTCCGGCTGTCGGCTCGGTCGGCACAGTCTCGCCCGGCGTCGCACAGGCCGGCCCGGTCTCGGTCCGCGCCGTACGCCACCCGCGCCGCACCGGACAGGGAGTGTCGGCGGGCTACCGGGGTGTGCTGCGGGAGTATGGGCGGGTGCGCGCCGCCCGGTTGATCTCCCTCGTGCTGCTGCTGCAATCCCGCGACACCATGACCGCGGCCGAACTGGCCGGGGAACTGGGCGTGTCGGAGCGCACGGTCTACCGCGACGTGGTCGCGCTCTCCGAGGCGGGCGTGCCGGTGTACGCGGACCAGGGCCGGCACGGCGGCTACCGCCTCGTCGGCGGGTACCGCACCCGGCTGACCGGGTTGAGCCAGGCCGAGGCCGAGGCGCTGTTCCTGGCCGGACTGCCCGGGCCCGCCGAGGACCTGGGACTCGGGGACGCGGTCGCCAACGCGAGGCTCAAGGTGCTGGCCGCGCTGCCCCCGTCGTTGCGCGCGGCGACGGCGCGTACCGGACAGCGGTTCCATCTGGACGTGCCCGGCTGGTTCCACAATGCCGAGCCGCCGCCGCTGCTCGCCGAACTTGCCTCGGCGATCTGGCAGGACCGGCGCCTGGAGGTGCGGTATCGGCGTGGGTGGCGGGTCGTCGAAGAGGTCACGCGTGAGCTGGACCCCTACGGCGTCGTCCTGAAGGCGGCCGTCTGGTACCTGGTCGGCCGCGTCGGTGACGACTTTCGGACGTACCGCGTCGACCGCATGGTGGGTGTGTCCGACACGGGCCGCTCCTTCGAGCGTGAGGAAGGCTTCGACCTTGCGGGCTTCTGGGCGCAGAACGCCGCACGGTTCGCGAGGTCACTGCTCGCGGACGAGGTGGTGGTGCGGATCAGTCCGGCGGGGCGTACCGCTCTTGTCCGCGTCGCGGAACCACCCGCCTTGGAGGCCGCCGATGCCGCCGCAGGCGAGCCCGACGAGCACGGCTGGGTGACGACCCGGCTGCCCGTCGAGTCCCTCGCGGTCGCCTACGACGTACTCCTCACCCTTGGGCCCGAGATCGAAGTGCTGGAGCCGCGGGAGCTGCGCGACCGCATGGCGGAGGCCGCGGCGGCGATGCGGCGGCTGTACGCGGACAGCCGCTAGCGAACCCCTGACCCCCTGCGCCCGGCGGCGTACGCCCGCGGGCCGGTATCCGCCGATCGGCATACGTCGGCGGGAGCACGCCCGGCGTCCGGGCGACAACTGTCGGCGTAGCGAAGATGCCCGCCGTGGGCGGATGCCCCACCCCCTGTCCACGCACGAGGGTTGGGTCATGCCGAGGAACGGTCCGCCGGAAGCGAGCAACCCCACGTCGAATGGTGGGGCTGTCCCCACCCCGGTTGGGATGTCGGCCCCATGGGTTGGCGCGCCTCCGGTTCCTAGGTTGGAGGTACGCGGACGACGAGGCTCCGCCGAGCGGATGAGGGGAACAACAGTGAGCAGCGGACAGCCCGGCCCCGTCGCCTCGTTCGTGCGGTTCGTGGTCTGCGGCGGAGGCACCGGACTCGCCTCCAGCGCCGCGCTGGTGTACCTGTCCGGCAGCATGTCCGTCGCCGTCGCCAACGCGATCATCACGGTAGTGTCCACGCTGCTGGCCAACGAGCTGCACAGCCGGATCACGTTCCGCAACGGCCGGGCGAGTTGGCGCGTGCACGTGGAGTCCACCGGAACCGCGGTGGTCTGCTACCTGTTCACGACGGCCGCGATGCTGGTCCTCGACACGGTCGCCACGAACCCCGGTGCGCTCACCGAGCAGGCGGTCTACCTCTCGGCGTCCGGCTTGGCCGGGATCGGCCGGTTCCTCGTGCTGCGGCTGTTCGTGTTCGCCCGCCCGAAGGCAGCCGCCGCCCGCACCGCGACGGTCACCGCCCTGCCCGCCCCGGTGGTCCCGGCGGCCGCCTTCGACCGCGCCGCGGTGGCTGTCGCCGCCTGACGCGGCAGGGGGCGCGAGGCGCCAGGACGCGCCGCCGAGGTGCTACCGGAATCGCGAACTCCCCACTCGGCGACGGGTGGTCGTTCTAGCATCGTTGTCGTTCGCGCCCTGCTCCTCCGTCCTGGGAGTCTGCGATGCGTGTACGGCTGATCCTCTCGGTGCTCGCCCTCCTCGCCCTGAGCGCGGTGTCCGGGTGCGGCTCCGCGGCCAAGTCCGCGGACTCCGGCGGGGGTACGTCCCCCGCCGGGGCCGTCGCTCCCGCCCCTGCCGCGGCCTCCCCGACGAGCACGCCCGACCTGCTGGTCTTCACGACCGTCACCATCGACCGGAAGCCGTTCGCCGGCGTCACGCTGCTGGGCAGGCCCGCGGTGCTGTGGTTCTGGTCGGCGGCCAGTGCCGAATGCCGGGCGCAGGCCGCGGAGACCGACAAGGCGGCGGTGCTGCACGGCGACCGCGCCACGGTGGTCGGGGTCGCGGCGGCCGCCGATCCCGCCGCGCTCCGCGAGTTCGTCACCTCGACGGGAGTCGGCGCCTTCCCGCATCTCGCCGACACGAGCGGCGACCTGTGGCGGCGCTTCGGGGTGACCGAGCCCGGCACGTACGTCTTCCTCGACGCGGGCGGCACGGTGGTCCACCGGGGCGTGCTGCCACGCGCCGAAGGCCTGCTGGTGCGTACCGGCGAGTTGGTCGGCTGACCGCGCGGCGTGCCGCGGGGCCGGTGTACGCGCCGCCGCGGGGCGGCTCCCCGGTGACCGGAAGGCATCCCTCGCCCCGACCGGTGCCGTCGCGCGCGGGGACTGACACAATCACCGCCCATGATGAGGCTGACTCCAGGAATCGCCGCGTTGTCCGGGGCCGGGATCGGTTCGGTTGCCACGATCTTGGGAGTGTGGGTCTCCCAGGCGCTGAGCGCACGACGGGAACGGGGGCATCGCACCTGGGAACGCCGGGCGGCGGCCTACGAGGACATTCTGATATCGATGGCCAGGCTGCGCGGTGAGCGCAAAGAGGCCACGAGTACCGGGGATTTGCGCCTGGCGAGACTCGCCAACCCGGACTCCGAGGACGGGGCGCGACTCGCGGCGCAGGCCAACCTGTACGGCGGTCCGGAGTTGCGCCGCGCGCAGGAGGCGGCTTTCGCGTCGCTCCAGAAGTGGCTGATGGCGCTGATGGCCTGGCGCTCGTACCACGACACCTACAGCTCGCTTCCGGACTCCCCGCCGCACAAGGGCGCGGACGCCCTGTGGGACTCGGTCCTGGAGGCGGGCGCCGCCGCGGACAAGGCGGATCTGGCGCTGACCGCCCAGGTGCGCAAGGAAGCGCTGGGCGAACGGCCGAAACGGTTTCTGCGCAACGGGAACTGACGCGGCGTCGGACGTCGGCCGGGGGTGTCAGCCCGGTTCGGTGCCGCGCAGCAGGATCGCGATCAACGCCTCGAAGTCCATCGGCGGGTCGGCCGGGAAGTCGGACTGCTCGACGGCGATCCAGCCCATAACGGCGGCCGCGAAGGCGTACCAGCACTGCCGTGCGTACGCGTGCGGGTGGCCGCCCATCACGAACGCCTCCACCACGGCCCGCTCGACGGGTCCGTGCCCGGCCTCGCGGTGGACGCCGGTCGACAGCATGCGTGCGGCGAATCCCGGTACAGCGCGGAACTCGCGCCGGATGCCGTGCGCCAGGTCGGCGAGCCAAGGCTGCCACGTCCGCGCGGTCGGCGGCTCGTCGGGCACGATGCGGCGGCCCATTTCGGCGCTGGCCAGGTCGAGAAGCTCGTCGCGGTTGCGCACCCAGCGGTAGAGCGCGGACGGCGCGACGCCCAGGCTGCGCGCGACGCCCTGCATGGTCAGTGTGTCGAGGTCCTGGGCGAGGACGGCGGCGATGATCCGGTCGAGGTCCAGGGTCGGCGGGCGGCCCACGCGCGGGGTGTGGGCGCGAGGGCGCGGGGGGTCGGCCGGGGGCATGGTGGCAGCTTAACGATGTACGTCAGCCGTTCCGCGCGCGTTCCGCGCGTTCGTTAGTGAATGGCCTTCACAAATTAATTAGGTCGACCTAAGCTCCCTGGCGTGCCCGGAATCCGTCTCGTCGGAAGGTGCCTCCATGCCCGCACGCCGCAAAACCGCCGCCCCCGCCGCCATCACCCCTGGCGTCACCCCCGCCGCCGGCTCCCACGCGCC
The DNA here is from genome assembly GCF_040649515.1 of Streptodolium elevatio. Classification (GTDB taxonomy): domain Bacteria; phylum Actinomycetota; class Actinomycetes; order Streptomycetales; family Streptomycetaceae; genus Yinghuangia; species Yinghuangia elevatio. The sequence continues at coordinate 36,017 of NZ_JBEZFP010000024.1, read as the reverse complement.
TTCGGCCGCGGCCGGACAGCCGCCCCCGAACTCCGGTGTCCTGCTCGCACTTGCGTGCCTCGTCGTCTTCGTCGTGATCCTGGACGCCACGATCGTGTCCGTGGCCCTCCCGGGCATCCGCGACGGACTGGACATGGATGCCACGTCGCTGCCGTGGGTCGTCAACGCGTACACGTTGGCGTTCGCCGGGTTCCTGCTGATCGGCGGACGCTGCTGCGACCTCTACGGCCGCCGCCGTACGTTCTTCGCCGGGCTGGCCCTGTTCACCGCCGCCAGCGCCGCGTGCGGCGCCGCGAACGGACCCGCCGCCCTGCTGGTCGCACGGGCGGCCCAGGGCCTCGGCGGCGCGCTGCTCACCCCGACGACGCTCGCGGTGATCACCCACACCTACCCGGAGGGCCCACGCCGTGCCCGGGCGCTCGCCCTGTGGAGCGCGGTCGGCGCGATGGGCGCTTCGGCGGGCACCGTGCTCGGCGGCGTCCTGACCGAATGGTTCAGCTGGCGCTGGGTGTTCCTCATCAACCTGCCGGTCGGGATGCTCGCCTTCGCGGTCGCCGCCCGCCACCTGCGCGACCACCCGGCGGCGCGTTCCGGCACGGACCGGGCCCGCCTCGACGTCCCCGGCGCGGTCCTCGCCACAACCGGGATCGCCGGACTGCTCTACGGGCTCATGGAATCGTCCGCGTACGGCTGGTCCGCCGCCCGCGTGTGGGCACCGCTGGTGGCCGGAGTCCTCCTGCTCGTCCTCTTCGGCATCCATCAGACACGCATCGCCGCGCAGCCGCTCGTGCCCTTGGCGGTGGTCCGCGCCCGCCCGGTGGCCAGTGCCAACCTGGTCATGTTCCTCATGGGCCTGGGGTTCTTCGCCAGTCCCGTCCTGCTGTCCCTCTACCTCCAGGGCGCGCGCGACTGGTCGCCGCTCCGCGCGGGACTCGCGTTCCTGCCGGTCAGCGTGGCCCTGATGACCGGCGGCCTCGCCGCCGGACGCCTGATCCCGCGCTTCGGCCCGCGCACCGTCGCGGGGTGCGGAACTCTCGTGGGCGCGGCCGGATTCGGGTGGCTGGCGCTCGCCCTGGACGCGGACGCCGGCTACCTCGCGTCCATCGGCCTGCCGGGAGTGCTGTTCGGGCTCGGCATCGGCGCGTCCTTCACGCCCATCACCGTCGCGGCCACCAGCGGGGTCGCCCCGCAGCTCGCCGGCATGGCCTCCGGACTGCTCAACACCACGCGCCAACTCAGCGGCGCGGTGGGGCTGGCCGTGCTGACGACCCTCACGGCCTCGGCGGCGTCCGGCTACGCCGAGGACCACCCGGGGACGCCGGGCGGCGAGGCGGGCGCGGCGGCGCTGGCACACGGCAACGCCGTGGCGTTCGGCGCCGCGGCGCTGGCCGCGGTGCTTGCGGCGGCCGGGGCGTGGGGCCTGATGCGCTCGGGCCAGGGCGGCGGACCGGGCCGCGCGGAGCACTCGGCCGAGAAATTGGCCACACCTCCGGCGGGAACGACCCCTTCCGCACCGGTGCCCGCGCCGGCGTCGGGAGCGGCCGGCGCGGGGACGTAGGCCGTCGGCCCGCGACGCCACGAAACCTGTTGTGCCGGGCGCCGGTTCAGGGCCGGTGTCGTTCGGCGAGGGGGCGTCCCCGGGCGGCGGACCGCGCCGCCCGGGGACGCGGCCGCGCCGCCGGGTGCGGAGTGAGAAGGCTCCGACGGCGCGGCCGATCCGCATCCCCCGGGCGCATCGTGAGGCATATCCCGCTCGCCTGCATTGCCGGACTCCGGCAGTCTTGACGCGTTCTTGATGCCGGGCGCTGCCGGGCGCCGCCGGCCGCCCGCCGGGCCGCTCGCGCCGCGCGGCACGACAGATGGGGAGTGGGCGGGGTGCGGGACTCACAGGACGCCGAGGACTACCTCGCCGGCTACGCGGTGCTCCTGGACGAGGTCTCGCGCACCGGGCGCCGGCTGACCCGGGACGAGATCGTCGTACGTCGCCAGGAAGGCGAACGCGCGGCCGTGGCCGGCCGCCGACTCCGCGACATGGTGGTGGGGCACCTCGCCGCCACCCGCGCCGCGTGGCCCGACCTCTCCGGGATCAAGGGGGCCGTCGGCCAACGTGACCTGAGCGCCGCGGCACTCGCGGTGCTGGGCGCGACCGAGCAGGCGGTCGACGCGTTCACCGAAGGGTACGACCACGCGCAGCGCCTCGCCGTACGCCGTGAGGAGGCCGCCCGCCGCGAGTTCGTCGACGACCTGCTCTACGGCCGCAGCGACCTCGGCAGTCTGTCCGAACGGGCGCAGCGGTTCGGCCTGCGGCTGGCCCGTTCGCACACGGTCGCGGTGGCGGTCGGCGACGAGCCGTACGACGAGACCCACCCCGTCACCCGCCGCGTGGAGAGCGCGCTGATCGGACGGTTCGGGCACCGGCGGATCCTGATCACCACCAAGGACGGCCGCCTGGTATGCATCGCGCCGAGCGACGGCGAGGACGGCGGGGGAGCGGGCCCGGCACGCTACTTCGCCAAGCAGGCGCACGCGGCGACCGGCGGCCGGGTGGTGCTCGGCCGCTCGCACCCGGGGCCGGGCGGCGTCGTGCTGTCGTACGAAGAGGCGCTCAGCGGCCACAACATAATCAGCCGGATGGGACTCGACAGCCCCGTCGTCGACGCCGCGGACCTGCTGGTCTTCCCGGTTCTCGCGCGGGACCGGGGAGCGCTGGCCGACCTGGTGCGGTCCGTGCTCGGCCCGCTGGATTCCGCCCGGGGCGGCGCCGAACCGCTGCTGCGCACGCTGGAGGCGTACTTCGACGCGGGGTGTGTGTCCGCCGAGGCGGCGCGGCGGCTGGGGCTGAGCGTACGGGCGCTCACGTACCGGCTGGAGCGCATCGCGCGGTTCACCGGGGCCGACCCCGGCGAACCGCTCGACCGCTACACGCTCCAGACCGCCGTCATCGGCGCCCGACTGTTGGAATGGCCCGCCAAGGAGCTGTGAGACCAGCGCTCCGGCGGCGGCGGGATCACCCGACCGACAGGAAGAACTTCCTGATGTCGGCGGCGAGCAGGTCCGGGGCCTCCAGGCCGGGGAAGTGGCCGCCGCGCTCGAACTCCGACCACTGCGCGATGTGGAACGTCTTCTCGGCGAACTGCCGGATCGGCCGCGTGATGTCCTGCGGGAACGACGCGATGGCGACCGGCTGCGTGGTCCGCCAGCGCGGCGGGGCGACGCTGTCGTGGTGCAGCCGCGGCGCCGAGCCGGCTGTGCCGGTGAGCCAGTAGAGCATCACGTTGGTCAGCACGCGGTCGTCGCTGATCGCGAAGTCGTCGCCCGCCCACTCGGTCATCATGTCGACGATCCAGGCGAGTTGGCCGATCGGCGAGTCGGTCAGCGCGTACGCGATCGTCTGCGGCTTGGTCGAGTTGAGCACGCGCGCGCCGGGCTGGTTCGCCATGTAGCGCTTGAGGTGGTCGAGGCGCTCCTGGTCGGACTCGGACAGCTCGAAGGCCTCGCCGGGCGGCGGGGGCGTGGGGAGGTAGTTGAGGTGGACGGCGACGACGTGTTCGGCGTCGTGGTCGGAGAGCGCCCGGGAGATCGCGGCACCGAAGTCGCCGCCCTGCGCGCCGTACCGGTCGTAGCCGAGCCGGCGCATCAGCTCCGCCCATGCGCGGGCCACGCGGTCGACGTCCCAGCCGCGTTCGTTGGTCGGGCCGGAGAAGCCCCAGCCGGGGATGGACGGTATGACGAGGTGGAAGTCCTGCGAGAGGGGCTCGATGACGTCCAGGAACTCGACGACCGAGCCGGGCCATCCGTGCGTGAGGATCAGCGGGAGGGCGTCCGGCTTCGCGGCGCGTACGTGCAGGAAGTGCACACGCTGGCCGTCGATTTCGGTGGTGAACTGCGGGTGGCTGTTGAACTCGGCCTCGTGCTTGCGCCAGTCGTAGCCGTGCCGCCAGTAGTGCGCGAGCTGCCGCACGCGCTCCAGGGGTAGTCCGTAGTCCCAGCCGGCGTCCGGCAGTTCGTGCGGCCACCGGGCGTGGTCGAGGCGCGCGTGCAGGTAGTCGAGGTCGGCCTGCGGGATGTCGATGCGGAACGGCTCGATGGCGGTCGGGTCGGTGACAGTCGGGTCGGCTTCGGTCGGGCTGACGGCGGTCGGGTTGACGGCGGTCGGGTCGATCGTGGTCACGGTGTCCTCCTGGGTCGGTGCGGCGCCGGTGCCGCTTGGCCTTCGCGAGATAATGTACATGGCTATTAAGTACATGGCTAGTATCTGCCCCGATGGCCGTCGGCGGCCGCCGACGGCCCGCTGACCGTCGCCTGGACCGGACGGTCGGCGTTTGGTGCGCGGACGGTCAGCGGGCCGGGCGAACCTCTTCCTCGTCGGAACACCCCGGGAAAGCCCGGGGAACGCCCGCGGGACGCAGCCCCGGGCCGAGTCGAGGAGACCGCCATGTGGACTCGCACCAGCAACCGCCGCCGCACCGCGCCCATCACCGATGCCCGCGTACCGGCGACCGCCGAAGGCCCGGGTGAGGCGCTGCGCCTCGACCGCGTCGGCAAGGTCCACGGCACCGAGGGCAACCGCGTCGTGGCCCTGGACGACGTATCGCTGACGCTGCGCCCGGGCACCTTCACCGCGATCATGGGCCCGTCCGGCTCCGGCAAGAGCACGCTGCTCCAGTGCGCCGCCGGCCTCGACCGGCCCACCAGCGGACGGGTGTTCGTGGACGGCAGCCCGATCGACGGCGCCGACGAGACCGCGCTGACCGTGTTCCGCCGCGACCGGATCGGGTTCGTCTTCCAGCAGTTCAACCTGATGCCGACGCTGACGGTCCTGCAGAACACCACGCTTCCGCAGCGCCTCGCCGGCCGCCGGCCCGACGACGCGCGCGCCGCCGCCGTCCTGGAGCGCATGGGCCTCGGCGACCGCCTCGGCCACCTCCCCTCGGAGTTGTCCGGCGGCCAGCAGCAGCGGGTCGCGATCGCCCGGGCCCTGGTCGCGGAGCCCAAGGTCGTGTTCGCGGACGAGCCGACCGGCGCGCTCGACAGCCGCAGCGCCCGCGAGGTGCTGGGCCTGCTCGCCGAGGCCGTGCGGCTGCACGGGCAGACCGTCGTGATGGTCACGCACGACCCGGTCGCCGCGGCGTACGCGGACTCCGTGGTCTTCCTCGCCGACGGCCGCATCGTCGGCGATTTGCCCGCCCCCACCCCGGACGCGGTCGCCGAGCGCATGACGCACCTCGGGGACCTGGCCGACGGAGGCCGGCCGGTGGCCGCCGGGTTGTGAGCCGGCCGCGGTCCCGACCGATCGCGTACGCCCGCGCCACGTCCACGCTGTGTGCACGGCCACGCGTACGACCGCTCGCCCTGCCTGCCGCCCTGCCTCGTCGCCCCGTCCCCGGCTCCACCCACCCGAAGGAGTAAGACCGTGTTCGCTCTGGCCCTCCGCTCCCTGCGGCACCGCATCTCCGGATTCGCGGCGAGCTTCCTCGCGATGTTCCTCGGCGCGACGATCCTCATGTCCTTCGCCGCCATGCTCGACACCGCCGGCGGCACGGGCGTCGACGCCACCAGCAAGGAGACCCTGACCACCATGGGCGCCGTGGTCGGCGGCTGGGGTCTGCTCCTCGTCGTGTTCGCGGTCTCGTCGACGCTGACCCTCTCGGTGCGCCAGCGCTCCGCCGAGATGGCACTGCTGCGCAGCATCGGCGCGACACCCCGCCAGGTCACCCGCATGATCGTCGGCGAGAGCGCGGTGCTCGCCGCCGCGGCCGCCGTCCTCGCGGTCGCCCCGGCCGTGCTCGGCGGGCGTCTGCTGCTGGACCTGCTCGGCTCGACCGGGCAGGTCGACGCCGACGTCGCGTACGTCTTCGGTCCGATCGCGCTCGGCATGGGCATCACGATCACCTTTGCGGCGGCCACGCTAGCGGCTCTGATCACCGCCCGCCGGGCTGCGCGTACCAGCGCCGCGGAAGCCCTCGGCGCCGCGGCGGTCGCCGACGACAGCCGGCTGTCGAAGAAGCGCATCGCCGTCGGCGTCGTGTTCCTGTTGCTCGCGCTCGACCTGGCGGTCGTCACCGCGACCGTGATGAAGGGCAAGGGCTCGGACGCCATGCAGACCGCGGGCCAGACCTCGATCTGGGCCGCCATCGGACTCGCGGTCCTCGCCCCGGCGATCATCCGCAAGGTCGCGGCGGTTGTCGCCGGCCCGCTGGAGCGCCGCGGCCTGACCGGCTACCTGACCGCGCAGAACCTGCGCCGCCACACCGGTCGCCTCGCGTCCGTCGTGATGCCGGTGGTGCTCTTCACCGCGATCGGCGCCGGCACGCTGGTCATGCAGGCGGTCGAGAACGACGCGATGGCCGCCTCGGGACTGCTCAAGAGCAACGAGCAGAAGAACATCGAGACCCTCAACTTCGTGGTCACCGGCATGATCGTGGCCTTCGCCGCCATCATGCTGATCAACACCCTGGTCGCCGCCACGGCCGCGCGGCGCCGGGAGTTCGCGCAGGTCCGGCTCGCCGGGGCGACGCCCCGCCAGGTGCTGAAGGTGGTCGCCCTCGAAGGCGCGATCCTCACCGCGGTCGGCGTGGCGCTCGGCACGGCCGCCGCACTGCCGACGATCCTTCCGTACAGCTACGCCCGTACGGGTGACGTCGTGCCGGGCACCGGGGCCGGGATCTACCTGGCGATCGTCGCGGTCGCCGCGGTGCTGACCGTCGCCACCGGGTATGCGGCCGCGCGCCGCACGATCCGCACCCCCGCGATCACCGCGGTGGCATGACGGACGCCCGCGGTGCGGCCCGTGCACCCCTCACCCGTGCCGGCGGGTGGGGGGTGCTTCGCGTCGCACGGCACCCGGTGTTCGCCGCCGCGGTCGGGCGCGGCGGTACGTGATCACGCGATCGTGGGTGATCGTGCGTGGCAGGACAGGGAAAAGGGGAGTCGCACGGGGTGGACGACGCGGCACTTCACCAGGACGGGCCCATCCGCGACGACGGCACGCGGCGGGTCCGCGTCGTCGTCTCGGGGCGGGTGCAAGGGGTCTTCTTCCGGGCGACCTGCGCCACCGAGGCGGACGACGCCGGCGTGTCCGGCTGGGTGCGCAACAGGGCGGACGGCCGGGTCGAGGCCGTCTTCGAGGGCCGTCCCGCCGCGGTGGCGCAGATGGTCGCGTGGATGCGCCACGGCCCGCCCGAGGCGCGCGTCGACGCTGTCGCGGTGACCGAGGAGCCGGCCGCCGAACCCGTGGCCGGGGGGCCTGGGTTCGTGGTCCTGCGCTGATCAGGGGCCCGGGTGTTCCTTCGGCCGGAAGCCGTTGCGTTGTCGCTACCGGATCGTTGGAGGCGGCATGCAGCATATTGACGTCGACCTGGTGGGTCCGGCCTCCGCAATGGCGCACATCGTCGCGCGGCTCCGTGCGATGGAGGTCCTGGTCGAGGCCCGCGACGTGGTCCGCAACAGCGACAACCCGGAGTACGGCTGGTGCAGCATCACCGTCGCGGTGCCCGACGAGGAGTGAGCCCGAGAGCCTGCGCCGAGATCCGCGTCGAGACCCTGCACTGAGGTCTGCACTGACGTCTCCACTGAGACGTTGCATCGGGACCGTGCGCGGGCTGAGACCGCCTGTGAATTCTCTGAACTTATTCATATTCGCGCGTCTAGAATCCGCGGCATGGATGCACTCGCCGGACTGCTCGACGGCCCTCGCGCGCAGGGCGCCTTCCTGCTCCGCTCGCTCCTGGCCCCGCCGTGGTCGATGCGGATCCAGGACGAGGCGCCGCTGACCCTGGTGTCGATGGTGCGCGGCGGCGCGTACATCGTGCCGGACGGCGGTCGGCCGGTCGAACTGGAGCCGGGGGACGTCGCCATCGTGCGCGGACCGGACTCGTACCTGGTCGCCGACCGCCCGGACACCCCGCCGCAGATCGTCATCCACCCCGGGCAGCGCTGCACGACGCCGGAGGGCGTCGACGTCGCCGAGCTCATGCACCTGGGCGTGCGGACGTTCGGCAACGACCCGTACGGCGGCACGATTCTGCTGACCGGCACGTACAACATGGAGGGCGAGATCAGCGGGCGCCTGCTCGCCGCGCTCCCGATGCTCGTGGTGGTCCGCGCCACCGAGTGGAACAGCCCGATCGTCCCGCTGCTCGCCGACGAGATCGTCAAGGACGAGCCGGGCCAGGAAGCGGTCCTGGACCGGCTGCTCGACCTGCTGCTCATCGCCGTGCTGCGGGCCTGGTTCGCGCGGCCCGAGGCGGAGGCGCCGGCCTGGTACCGCGCCAACAGCGACCCGGTGGTGGGCCGTGCCCTGCGCATGCTGCACGGCGACCCGGCACACCAGTGGACGGTCGCCAACCTGGCCCGCGCGGTCGGGGTCTCGCGCGCCGCCCTCGCCCGACGGTTCGCGGACTTGCTGGGCGAGCCGCCGATGACGTATCTCACCACCTGGCGGCTCTCGCTCGCCGCCGACCTGCTGCGCGAGCCCGAGGCCACGATCGGCTCGGTCGCCCAACAGGTCGGGTACGGCAGCCCGTTCGCCCTCAGCACCGCGTTCAAGCGGGTGCGCGGCATGAGCCCCAAGGAGTTCCGGGCCCAGGTCGTCCGCGCCTGACCGCCCGCGCGCCACGCCTTGGGACGTCGCATCGCTCCCGAAATCGTCGGCTCCCGTCACCCGCTTCGCATAAAGTCCGGATCATGACGACCATGGACGTGCGCGGCTACCTGACCCGGCTCGGACTGGAGGACATATCCGGGCCGCCGTCGACCGAGCTGCTGTTCGCGCTGCACCGCGCACACGTCGAGCGGGTGGCCTACGAGGGCCTGCACGCGCAGCTTGGCCAGACCACGGGACTCGACCCCGCCGAGTCGGCGGCCCGCATCGCGGGCGGCCGGGGCGGCTACTGCTACCACCTCAACGGCGCTTTCGCGGCGCTGCTGGAACGCCTCGGCTTCGCGGTCGCCCGGCACCTGGCCGGCGTGCAGGTGCGTTTCGAGGACCCGCCCGGCGTGCTCGGCAACCACTGCGCGCTGACCGTACGTTCGGAGAACCGCGACTGGCTCGTCGACGTGGGCCTCGGCGACGGCTTCCACGAGCCGCTGCCGCTGCGGGCGGGCGTCTACGACCAGGGGCCGTTCTCGTACGCCCTCACCCCCTCGGACGTCGTCCCGGGCGGCTGGCGCTTCACCCACGACCCGCGCGGCTCCTTCCCGCGCATGGACTTCGCCCGCGAACCGGTGGCCCTCGACGTCTTCGCCGAGAAGCACGAATGGCTGTCGACGTCGCCCGAGTCGTCCTTCGTCCGCACGTGCGCCCTCCTGCGCCGCGACGCCAAGGGCGTGGACTCCCTCATCGGCTGCGTCCTCAAGCGCGTCGACGCCTCCGGCGAGGTAGTCGTCGAACTGGAGACCGAGCACGACTGGTACACCGCCGTGGCCGACGTGTTCGGCCTCACCCTCTTCGACATCGGCGACGAACAGCGCCACGAGCTGTGGGCCGCGGTCCACGCCCGACACGAGGCACGAAAGTCCGCCCGGGACGTCGACCGGTAGCCGAACCGCCCGCCACGACGCGCGTCGGGCGGGCGGCGGCCCACGCGCTGGGTAGGGTCGACGGGGCCGGTCGGATGTCGGGAAGGTGGTCCTGTGAGGTCGTTCTATCCGGAGATCGAGCCCTACGAGCAAGGCATGCTCGACGTCGGCGACGGCCAGAGCATCTACTGGGAGTTGTGCGGCAACCCCGACGGCAAGCCCGCGGTCTTCCTGCACGGCGGGCCCGGCGGCGGGTGCGCGGCGAACCACCGGCGGCTGTTCGACCCCGCCAAGTACCGCGTCCTGCTCTTCGACCAGCGCGGCTGCGGCCGCAGCACGCCGCACGTCAGCGGCCAGGACACCGACCTCGCCCCGAACACCACCTGGAACCTCGTCGCCGACATCGAGCGCCTGCGCGAACTCGTAGGCGTGGAGCGGTGGATGGTCTTCGGCGGCTCGTGGGGGAGCACGCTTGCGCTGGCGTACGCGGAGACGCACCCCGACCGCGTCACCGAACTGGTCGTGCGCGGCATCTTCACGCTGCGCGCGAGCGAACTGCACTGGTTCTACCAGGAGGGCGCCTCGCAGCTGTTCCCGGACCTGTGGGAGGCGTTCCTCGCGCCGATTCCGGAGGCCGAGCGCGGCGACCTCATGGCGGCGTACCACCGCCGTCTCAACCACGAGGACCCCGAGGTGCGCGCCGAGGCGGCCGTCGCGTGGAGCGTGTGGGAGGGCTCGACCATCTCGCTGCGCCCGCGGCCCGACGTGATCGCGGTGCACGGCGGGCGGGAGTACGCGCTCGCGTTCGCGCGCATCGAGAACCACTACTTCGTGCACAAGGGCTTCATGGACGAGGGCCGGCTCATCGCCGACGCCGGCAAGCTGCGCGGCATTCCCGGGGTGATCGTGCAGGGGCGCTACGACGTGTGCACGCCCGCCCGCACCGCGTGGGACCTGCACCGGGCCTGGCCCGAGGCGGAGTTCGTCATCGTCGACGACGCCGGGCACGCGTACGACGAACCCGGCATCCTCGACGCGCTCGTCACCGCGACCGACCGCTTCGCCGCCGGGGCGGGGGAGTGACCGTGGCCCCGGCCGCGCAACTCGGGATACGCGACCTCAACCGGGCCACCCTCGACCGGCAGCTGCTGCTGCGCCGCGAGGCGCGGACCTCGGCGGACACGGTCGAACACCTGGTCGGCATGCAGGCGCAGGCGCCGCGGGCGGCGTACGTCGGCCTGTGGTCGCGCCTGGCCGCCTTCGACCCGGCCGAGCTGGCCGGCCTCGTCGCGGAACGGGCCGCCGTCCGCACGGTGCTGATGCGCGGCACCGTGCATCTGCTCACCGCCCGCGACGCGGCGGCCCTCACCCCGCTGTTCCGCCCGATGCTGGAACGCGCTTTCTCCTACTCGACGTTCGCGAAGGCGCTGGACGGCGACGACCTCGCGGAGATCGCGGCCCGTGCGAGGGAGCTGCTGGCGGCCGAGCCGATGACCCGCAAGGAGATCGCCGAACGCCTGGGCGAGCGGTGGCCCGGCCGGGACCCGCAGGCGCTGGGCTACCTCGCGACGGACCTCGTGCGCTGCGTGCAGATCCCGCCGCGCGGGCTGTGGGACGAGGTCGGTCCGCCCACCTGGACACCGGTCGAGACGTGGCTCGGTCGCGAGTGCGACGCCGGCGGCACCTCGGTCGACGACCTCGTGCTGCGGTTCCTCGGCGCGTTCGGCCCCGCGTCGGTCAAGGACGCCCAGACGTGGTCCGGCCTGACGCGCCTGCGTGAGGTCTTCGACCGCCTGCGCCCGCGCCTGGCCGTCTTCCGCGATCCGGAGGGCAAGGAGCTGTACGACCTGCCGGACGCCCCGCGCCCCGGCCCCGACACCCCCGCGCCGGTCCGCTTCCTGCCCGAGTACGACAACCTCCTGCTGTCGCACGCCGACCGCTCCCGGGTGATCGTCGGGCGCCGCACGGTGCCGCTGCCGCCCGGACACGGCGGGTCGGCGGGCACGGTGCTCGTGGACGGGTTCTTCCAGGGCGTCTGGAAGATCGTGCGCGAGGGTGGCAGGGCGGTGCTGCGCGTGGATCCGTTCGTCCCGCTGTCCGCCGAGGACCGCGGCGAGGTGGAGCGGGAGGGCCGCGACCTGCTGGCGTTCGCGGCGGCGGATGCTGGGGACTACGACGTACGGGTGACAACGCCGGGGTGACAACACCCGGGGTGGGCGGCGGAGCCGGGCCCAGGTCGTGCCCGGCGTCCGGCCCGTGCCCGGAAGGGCCGCCCGTGGCGCCCGGGCGGGGTTTCCGAAAAACCAGTGGCAGCCGCCGAATTCCATGCGGCAGTCTGCGGAGCATGGGCTTGCTGGATTCCATGGCCACGCGCGTCGCGGGTGGGGCAACCGTCGAGTTCCGTCCGAGCGGCACGTCGATGGCACCGCTCATCCACAGTCGCCAGCTCGTCTCCGTCGCACCGGTCGATCCGGCGAAGCTGGAGATCGGCGACATCGTGCTGGCGCGGGTCGCCGGCACCACGTACCTGCACCTGGTCTCGGCGCTCGACCGAGCGCGCGGGCGCGTGCAGATCAGCAACAACCGCGGCCGGGTGAACGGCTGGACCGCGGCGGCGCGTGTCTACGGCATCTGCGTCGCGGTCGACGGCCGGCGGTGTGCCTCGGCGACGTCCAAGGTGCGTACCGGCTGCGCGGTTCCGGCCGAGTGACCCGGCCGGGGGTCACCGGGCGCCGGTGAACCCCGGCAGTCCGCGGAACGCGTGCTGCCGCTTGATCGCCGACTTCTTCGGCATGCTCGGCATCTGGAAGGTCGGCGTCTGGAACGTCGGCATCGTGATGTCCGGGAACGTGAACTCCGGCATCGTGAACTCCGGCATCGGCGGGAGCTGGATGTCCGGGATCCGCACGTCCGGCACCTGCACCTCGGGCATGTCCGGCAGCGTGCCCGCACCCGCGGTGATGCCCGACAGCGAGCCCGTGATGCCGGAGACGCTACTCGTCAGCGACGACAGCGCGCCGTCCAGCAGCGTGGTCAGCGACTCCAGCACCTTGCCGAGATCGAGGCTCTTGACGGCCTCCAGGAGGGCGTCCAGGCCGAGGTCGGGCAGCGGCGGTACGTCCGCCCGGGCCTCGGGCGCGGCATCGCTCTTCGTGTTCCACGGGAACGCGGGCCGCACCGCGAGCGTCCAGGACTGTGTGTACTTCTGCGCGGTGGAGTGGGCCCGGACGGAGGCCACCGCCTTTTCCGCGGTGACCATGGCCTGCTTGAGGCGGGCGTCCAGCCGCGGGTCGGCACCGGGCACGCCGTTCCGGATCAGGTTCCGCATTTCGCCCAGCGCCCGGGCCGTCCGTGCGTCCGCCCCGGCCGTATCGGGCCCCGCCTTGGTTCCGGAGTTCTTTCCGGCATCGGCCCCTGCCTCGGCCCCGGTTCCGGTCGCGGCCGGCGGCACCGCGGGCTTCGCCGCGTCGGCCCCGTCCGCCGCGTTCGCGGCGGCTACGCCGCCCAGGCTGGTGGCTCCCAAAAGAGCGGTCCCCATCAAGACCGCCACAAGCTTCTTGCTACGCACGAGGGTTTCCTCCATCGGGCCGACATACATGAGCAAAACGTCACCCGACGCACAGCCGCACGCAATTTCTTGTGGGATTAATGAGGCAAATGGGTTGTCCGGTAGGCCGAAAGGGGCACGTGTCCCAACGGCTTGCGCCGACCCGCCGACGCTCCGAAAACGAGGTCGCCGACGGCTCGGACGCCTTCGCGCCGCCTCAGGACTCGTCGAGTACGAACACCAGTTCGGTGCCCGGCGGGTCGTCCGACGCCTGCTTCGCGGCCAGCGAATAGCCCTTGCTGACGGCCAGTCGGACCAGCATGTCGACGCGTACCTCGCCACCGTGCTCGGGGACGACGACCCGCGGCGAACCGTCGAACAGGTCCTCGTCGCGCCGGAGTTTGCCGCGCAGCCGCCAGGCGGCGAGCACGAGCAGCCCGACCACGACCGCCGCACCGATCAACGCGCCCAGGACCCGCATCGCGATCCTCACCCCCGAACCCTCGGGCGGTGCCGACTGGCGTCGGCACCACGAAGCAAGCGTGGCGCGGCGGGTCCGCCGCGTCTACGCCCCACACCGAGGGACGCGGCTCGTTCCCCGGGGGTTCGCCGGTCGTTGTCGCCGGATACCGCTAACGTTCCCGCCATCCTGATCGCGGTCGCCGCCGCACCGGTGCCACCATCCCCTTGCCCCCGGCGGTTCCGGCCGCGAACGGCCGCGATCAGGACCCCGGACAGGCATGGCGATCAACGGGATCACGCCGGATCACACCGGATCACACGCGATCACTCGGGACCGGTCGGCTCGGTCGAGACCACCGGCGGTCGCCAACACGGGTCACATCGCGAACAACACACTCGGCGGGTGGTTCATTCATGAGTTGGGTCCAGGCCGGCGACTACGAAGTCGCTCTCGAGGACGGCACCGTCGTGTGCCGCAACGCGGCGGGCAGGCGGCTGAAATCCGTACCGCCGAAGCTCTCCGACGACCCGGCGGTCGTCGGACTGCGCCAACTCGTCGAATGGCTGGAACGCCACGAGCGCGAGTGCGTCGCCGACGTCGAGCGCTGGATGGTCCGGTCGCTCGCCGTCCCCGCGCCCCTCGTCGCCCGCGTGTGGCCCGACCCCGCGTGGCAGCGCGTCCTGCGCGACCTCGTCGTGGAGACGGACGGCGGCGGGACCGGGTTCCTGCGCGACGCCGACCCCGAGCGCGGCATCGGCATGGTCGACCTCGACGGCGACACCGTGCGCGTCGCCGCCCACGAAGTGCGCTTCCCGCACCCGGTCCTCCTCGACGACCTCGACGACCTGCGCGAGTTCGCCGCCGAACTCGGCGTCGAACAGCAGATAGGCCAGCTCTACCGCGAGGTGTGGCACAAGCCCGACGACCTGGACGCCGAGCGCACCTCGGTCGACGACTACGCGGGAGGCCGCTTCGACCAACTCCGCTTCCTGTTCGGACGTACGACCTCGCTCGGCTACCAGGTACGCGGCGGACAGGCGGTGTGCCCCGTCCTGGAGGACGCCCGCGCCGTCGAGGCCCGCGTCTGGCTCGGCGACTTCGACCCCTACGAGAGCACCGAGACCGGCCCGCTGAGCTGGACCGACGCCTCCGGGAGCACGCTGCGCGCCGGCGAGGTCGGCCCCGTCGCGTGGTCCGAGGGCATGCGCATGGCCGCCGCACTGTACGCAGGACGCTCGACCGAGAAGCAGGAGGAGGCCGCGTGACCACCGCAGCCCAGACGGCCGGCACCCCCGAAGGCGCCGCCGCGACCGCCGCGACCGCCCCGACCGGCACGACCGGTACGACCGCCGCGGACGCCGCCCGTGCCGCCGCCCTCCTGGACGCCGGGGCCGTGCTCTCCACCGGCACCGCCTCCGGCGACGACGTCGACACGCTCACCGCCCGCACCTACCTCCACCCCGCGCTCGGCGACCGCGCCATCGTGCGGCTGGTGCCCGGCACGCTCGGCCCGGCCGAGGACCTCGCCCTCGACTTCCTCGGCCTCGCCCGCGACGGCGACGCTCCCGAGGTCGGCCAGGTGCGCCGCGAGACGCTCGGCTTCCCCGCATGGGCCCTGGTCAACGACCCCGCCAACGGCCACCACGCGCTCGCGCTCGTCCGCGACATCGAACGGCTCGACCGCCAGGCCCGCAACAAGCCCGGCGCCGCCAAGGAGGGCTTCGACCAGCTCGGCACCACGCTGGGCCGCGCCGTACCGCATTTCCTGCCCACGTTCTACGAGCAGGCCGCACGCATCTTCCTGAGCCACGAGAACAACACCTACGCCGCGACCTTCTTCGGCAAGGCCCGCGAGGCCGAGCGCGTGCACAACCTCGCCGTCGAAGAAGCCCGCCTGCGTGCCGTCTTCCTGGAGTTCGCCTTCGCCGGGGCACTCACCGCCAAGGCCCTCAAGGAGTACGCCAAGGACCTCTCCAGGCGTCTCGAACCCGCGGCCGCCTGGGCGGAGTTCCGCCAGCTCTGCGTCGAGCGCTGCGCCGCCGGCATGCCGCCGTACGCCGGCCTCGCCGAGGACGCCCGCGCGATGATCAAGGCCATCGGCGGCGGTGCCGACGCACAGGGCGCCGCCGAGCGCGCACTGCTCGCCGACCTGCTGCCGAGCCCCGCGATCGTGCGCGCGCCGCTGTCGTTCTGGAAGACGTTCGCGAAGTCCCTGACCGCGCTGGCCGAGGAGCGCGATGACGTCCGGGAACGGCTCCTGGAGATCTTCCCGACCCCGGGGTCCGGCGAAGCCGCCGACGTCGACGCGTACTGGCTCTCGCTGCTCCTGTCCGCCGGCTGCGACACGCTCCTGACCACGCCCGGCGCCCTCGAACACGGCAAGGCCGCCGCGTGGCTCACCCGGTGGGCCAAGCACATCGCCCGCAGCTGGCGCGGCCGTTCGCGCGACGCCGCCACGCTCGCCCTCGCCGAGCGCATGGCGCCGGTCCTGGCCGCGGAAGGCGTCGCGGTCAACCTGTTCGCCGGCTCTTGGCGGGGCGAGGCATCCCCCGACCTCGTCGACATCTGCCTCGCCAACGGCGTTCCCCTGACCGACCCGGAGCAGGGGAACTCCATCAGCCTCGGCTCCTGGTTCGCGGACACCGCGCCCGGCCGCCGCGACCTGGTGGCCGCCGGAAACGACGAGCGCTACGCCGCCGTCCTGCGCAACGCGGTCGGCAACCTCGGCACCGAGGACGGCGGGCGCCACCAGACCACCGCGGCCGCGCACCCGGTGCTGCGTGTGCTGCTGCACCAGTGGCTCGACGCCCGCGCCGACGAACTGGAGAAGGAGTCCGGACTCCCCGGCGCCGCCACGGCGCTCGGCCGGCTCACGGTGTTCCACCGCGTGGCGCTCGACGTCAACCCGGGCGTCGTCGCGCGGGTGCGGGACTTCCGCGTCGCGCCCATGCTGGCACGTACGCTCCGCGTCGGCATCTTCGACGAACTCGCCTGGCCCGCGCTGGAAGAGGCACTCGCCCTGATCGGCGCGGTGCCGCAGGGCCCCACCCCGGGCCTGTCCGCCCCGGACAACGGCAGCGGCAACCAGCCGGTGGCATTTGAGGTCTCCGAGGCATGGCCCGCACTGGTGCTGTCCACCGCCACCAAGGCCGTCGTGGTCGGTCCGGAGGGCATCCTGCTCGACCACGACCTGCGCATACCGGAAAAGCTCGACGACTGGAACAAGCCGAAGTACCGCTACGTGGACGGCGACCTGATGGTCGTCTGGTGGCACGAGGACGGCCCGAAGGCCTACTGGTCGTCGCGCCCGGGCGAGGTCTTCGAGCCGACCGGCGAGGTTCCCGGACGCTGGGGCAACGAGTCCGCGGTCGTCTCGCTGCCGCACCCGGACGGCGGGCGCGTCACGGGCGGCCGCGTCCTGCACGCCGGCGACACCGAACTGCCCGTGCGCCGCCCGGTCCTCACCGACGGTGTCGGCCACTGGGTACTCAACTGGGAGCAGCACCCCGCCCGCTGGTTCGAGTACGACCCCGCCACCGGCACCCGAGGCCGCGCCTCGCTGCCCGCGCTCCTGGCCGCCGCCGTCGAGGGCGACGGCACCGGCGAGGCCGGCACACTCGCCGCCAACCAGTGCGAACTGCTGCCGCTGCTGCCCGGACTCGAAGGAACCCCCTTCGGCACCGACGGCAAGCTCCTCGGCCGGTGGATCCGCATCGACCGGGACGCCGTCACCACCGGGTCCCCGGACGGCCACACGGTCACCTTGCCCATCACCGAACGGGGCTGGAACGGCCACCCGAAGGTCACGCCCCTGGGGGCACTGCGCCTCCCGGGCGGCGCCCGACCGACCGTTGTGGCGGCGAACGACGGCATCGACCTGACGGCGGACGGCATCCGACTCGGCCAGGTGCCCACGTGGGCACGCGGCGGCTTGCACGCGGCGGGCACGGTCTACGCCCCCGGCCTGGCCTTCTGGCACGCCCTGCGCCCGCGTGACGAGGCCGCGTCGGCGGTCCTGCGCGGCCTCACCGACACCGATGCGGAAGCGCTCATCGCGGGCGCCACGGCCGAGTACGAGGCCTTCCGGGCCACCCTCGCCGAGGCCGGCCCCGACCAGGTGGCGGTCGCCCGGGAACCGGTTCCGCTCGCCACCGTCGGCACCGTGCTCCCGGGCGTCGCGCATCCGCACATGGCGGCGGGCGTCGCGGGCATCACCTGGTCCGCCGGCGACCTGGCCCGGCGCCTCGCACGGTTCGGCGAACCTCCGGCGGAGGCGGCGGCGGAACCCGAGGAGTACCGCCCGGAGCACGGCAACGACGAGATCCTGAACGAGGCTTCGGCCGGCCTCGTGGAACGCCGCGGCTACCACTACGGCAGCTCGGCGTCCTCCTGGGCCGTGCTCAACCAGATCCGGGCCGTGGCCGCACTCCTCGACGCCGGAAACCCCGACGACAGCGCGGATTCCGACAGCGGCACCGACACCGACACCGACGACGCGCCTGCCACGGGGGACGCCGCCGGAACCGCGGCCTCCGCGACCGCCCCCGCCCCCCGCGCGGACGGCTGGACGGTCGGCTACCTGAAGATCCCGTCGGGCGCCTTCGACTGGACGAGCGCCCTCGGCCGCGTCGGCCCGCTGCTGGTGCGCGCCGCGTCGCCGGTCACCTCGGCCGAGCACCGCGAAGGACTGCTCCTCCTCACCGAGGAACTCTCCGCGGAGGTGTTTCGACGGCCCGGGTGCCTGCGCCGCGTCACCATCTGCGCCGAGGAGCGCGGGGCGTTCAACGTCGGCGCCGTCCTGCGGCACGGCGACCGCGTCGTCATGGTCACCAGTGCGTCCGGCTGGGGCGCGGACCGGCGGCAGCACTGGACGGCGCTCGACTACGACCCGTCCGGCCGCTTCGGCGCGGTCGCCGACGTCACCACGCACGACGAGCAGGTCGTCGAGCCCCTCGACGACCCCGCGCGCACCGACGAGTTCCTGCGCCTGCTCCGCGAGTCGGGCGCACCGCAGTGGCGCCCCGAGTCGGCCGACGCGATCGCCGACGCCACCGGCGCCCGCCGCGCCGAAGCGGTCCTGCTCCTCGCCGGTCTTCCGGCCATCAACGGGTACGGACGGGTGGGACTCGAACCCGCCCAGCGCCAGATCCTGGGCCTGAAGTCCACCGAGATCGGTGTTGCGCGCGATCGGCTGCGCATCCTGGACACCCAGGAGCGCCTGCGGCTGCTCGCCGCCCTCATCCCGACCGACCCCGCCGCGGTGTGGAGCACCGGGTTCGACACGGAAGCCGCCGCGGCGCAGTGGCGGCGCCAGTTCGGCGACGCCGTACGCCTGCCCGAGGACATCGCCGTCGAGGCCGTCGCCGCGAAGCTCGACGAATCCTCCCTGGAGATCGTCCTCAACCCGGAGTCGTACGCGGCGCTGACCCGCACGACGACCCAGCGCCTCGACAAGGACCGGAACCTCGTCGCCGACGACCCGGCCGCGCTGCCGGGCACGCACCTGCTGACCGGCAGCGTGCGGGCGATCTCGTGGCTCGCGTACCGGCTGCCGTACGGCCACCCGCTGCGTGCCGCGCTGCCCCGCGCGCTCGCCGCGCTGCGCAACCGCCTCGCCGACCCCGGGCTCCTGCTCGACCTCGGCGTCTCGTGGACCGAGCGCGGCGAGTTCACCTCGAAGGCGCTGCGCCTGGCCGAGGGCATGCCCGAGGAGGGCGGCGCCGACGCGGACGGCCTGGTGCGGGTCGGCGAAAAGATCGTGCTGACCCCGTGGTACGCGTCGGGCGAGCACGTCTGGGTCCGGGTCGGTGCCCTGGACGGCCCCGAAGACCCGGACCTGCTGGGGTTGTTCGCGCTCCGCGGCGACGCCGACCGGCAGGGCGCCGGGGCAATCGCCGTCATCCTCGGCGACGCGCTGGAGCGCCTCGCGAACGTCGGCCTCGCGGGCCGGGCCGCGGACGACGGCGCGGAACCCGCCGTCGGATTCGCGCAGGACCCCTCCTGGTCGCTGCCGGACCTCGTCGAGGAGGTCGCCAAGACGCACGGCATCGACGCGGACGTGGCGACGCTCTACCTCCAACTCCTCGCGCTGCCCGACCCGACCGACCGCAACGTGGCGCGCTGGACCGGCTGGAAGCCCGCGCGACTGAAGGCGGCCCGGGCCGCGTTGGCCGCCACCGACCTGGTGGTCACCGCCAAGCGCACGCGCGCGTCGCGCAGCCTGTTCCTGCCGGGCGGCTGGCACGAACTGCGCCGCTCGCTGCCGCTGGAGACCTGGAAGGACCGCCTCTACCCGGTGCACGACAGGGGGGCGCTCATCCCGGACAGCCCCGTGACCGAGCTGTTCGAGGCCGCATGGCAGCGTGTCCGCGAGGGCGACGCGCCCGGCTTCGAGCAACTGGAGACCCGCAAGGCCCGGAGGGGGCGCCGCCGATGAGCACGAACACGCGCACGAACACACGCACGAACACCCGTGAGAACCAAGGTCCTGAAGAGGTGACCGCGGACCCGGCGGGGCGGCAGGTGCAGCCGCCCGAGGACGCCTTCGCCGACGAACTGGAGTTCCTGGCCGCGTACGACACCGGGCCGCGCCCGCCGGCGTGGCGCCTCACGCCGCGCGCCGTCGTCACGTTCGTCGTGGGCAGCAACGGCGAAGCGCTCAAACTCGCCGACGGCTCCCGCTCGCTGACGATCAGTCAGAAATTCGTGGGAGAACGCGCGCTCGTGGAGCGCTGCGTGGTCACGCTCGCCGGTGAACGAGGGCTTCTCCTCGTCGGCGAGCCGGGCACCGCCAAATCGATGCTGTCCGAACTCCTCGCGGCGGCCGTCTGCGGCACCAGCGGCCTCACCGTGCAGGGCACCGCGGGCACCACCGAGGACCAGCTCAAGTACGGCTGGAACTACGCGATGCTGCTGGCTTCGGGGCCGAGCCGGGACGCGCTCGTACCGTCGCCGGTCCTGACCGCGATGACCCGGGGCGCCGTGGCCCGCGTCGAGGAGGTGACGCGCTGCCTGCCGGAGGTGCAGGACGCGCTCGTCTCCCTGCTGTCGGAACGCCGCATCGCGGTGCCCGAACTCGCCGGGACCCCGGACGGACAACTGCACTCCGCGCCCGGCTTCACCCTGATCGCCACCGCGAACCTCCGCGACCGGGGCGTCTCCGAGATGTCCGCGGCGCTCAAGCGCCGCTTCAACTTCGAGACGGTCGGCCCGATCACGGACCTCGACGCCGAGACCGCCCTCGTCCGCCGCCAGGCCCGCGGCGCGGTCGAACGCGCCGGGGCGGCCTTCGCGGTCGACGACGCGGTGCTCGAGGCACTCGTCACCGCGTTCCGCGACCTGCGCACCGGGCGGAGCGCGGAGGGCTGGGAGGTGGAGCGGCCTTCGACGGTCATGAGCACCGCGGAGGCCGTGTCGGTGGCCGGCGCGCTCGGGCTGGCCTCCGCGTACTTCCCCGGCGATCGCGACGTTCTCAGCCTGCTGCCCGGCCATCTCCTCGGCGTGGTCCGCAAGGACGACCCGACGGACGCGGCCCGGCTGCTCGGCTACTGGGACGCGGCGGTGCGGCGCCGGGCCGAACAGGGCGCCGCGACCTGGCGCACCCTCTGGGACCTGCGGCATGTGCTCGAAGGCTGATGCACGTACACGCACACGCACAGGCACGTCGCGGACGGTCGAGTCGGGGAAGGCGGGGCACGGAGCATGAGTGAGCGGATGGCGCCCGGAGACGCGGTGGAGTGGCTCGCGGACGCGGACCGGCCGGTCCTGATCGGCGTACGGCACCACGCGCCGTCGCTGGCCGCCGCCGTGCCCGCCCTGCTCGACGCCGCGCGCCCGGACGTCGTGCTGGTCGAACTCCCGGCCGACCTCCAGGAATGGATGCCGTGGCTCGCCCACCCGGAGACCCGGGCCCCGGTCGCCCTCGCGGGGGCGGGGCCGCACGGGCTGGGCTTCTATCCGTTCGCGGAGTTCTCGCCCGAGCTGGCCGCCGTGCGGTGGGCGGCACGGCACGACATCCCGGTGGTGGCCTGCGACTTGCCGCTGGCGCACCGGGCATGGGCGGATGCGGGCGGACCGGCTCCGGGTGAGGTGACCGGGTCGGAGCCCACTGGCTCGCGGCCTGGCGGGTCGGAGACCGCCGGGTCGGGGGCCGCGGCCTCCGCCCCGGCGGCCGGTCCGGGCCTCCACCAGGCGCTCACCCGGAACCTCACCGGTCGTCCCGGTGACGACCTGTGGGACCGGCTCGTCGAGGCCGCCGCGCCCGGTTCGTCGGCGGAAGCCGTACGCCGTGCCGCGCTCGCGGTGGGCTGGGCGCTGCGCCAGGACGCCGTGGAGACGCGCGGCGTGGACCTCCTCGACCTGCGCCGCGAGGCCTGGATGCGGCGGGCTCTGCGCGAGGCGACGGCCGACGGGCAGCGGGCGGTCGCGGTGGTGGGCGCGTTCCACACACCGGGGCTCCTCGACGAAGGGGCCGACGACGGCGTCGTGTTCCCCGGCGAGGCGGACGGCGCGGAGGTGGTGACGTCGTTCGTGCCGTACACGTACGCGCTGCTCGACGAACGCTCCGGCTACCCCGCCGGGATCCGCGACCCCGAATGGCAGCACGAGGTGTACGAGGCGGGCGGGGACCTCGACGAGCTGTACGGCGTGCTGACCCGCGCCGCGACCCGGCTCAGCGTCGAACTGCGCACCCAGGGCCACCCGTCCGGCCCGGCGGACGCCCGCGAGGTCGTACGGGTCGCGGGGGACCTCGCCCGCCTGCGCGGCCTGCCCGCGGCCGGGCGCGGCGAACTCGTCGAGGCGGCGCAGACGGTCCTCACACACGGCGAATCACTCGGCCGGGGGAACGCGGTGGCCCGTGCCCTCGAACGCGTGCTCGTCGGCACCCGCGCCGGGCGCCGTGCCCCCGGCACGCCGCGGAGCGGCCTCGGCCCCGCGGTCGAGGCGGCGCTTGCCGAACTCGGGCTGCCCGGCCCGCATGCGGCGAACCCGGGGGAGGAGCGGGACATGCGCCTCGACCCGCTGCGCACCCCTCTCGACCGCCGCCGCGAACTGCTGCTCAAGCAGCTTGCGGTGTGCCGGATCCCGTACGCAGAAGCCGACGAGGTGGTCGGCGCGGGCGGGGCGGACGCGTTGACGACCCGGTGGCGGATCCGCTGGTCGCCGTCCACGGCCGCGATGCTCGACGTCGCCGTAATTCGCGGCGTGACCCCGGCGCAGGCCGCCGAAGGGGTGCTGCGGGACCGGCACCGCCGCGAGGTGGAGGAGGAAGGGCCGACGGCCGCGCAGGTCCTGGCCGGGCTCGAACAGGCCGCCGAGTGCGGGCTCGACGCACTCGCCGCCGAACGGGTGCGCGAGATGGGCTCAGTGCTGCCCGCGTGCGCAGCGCTGCCCGAACTGCTGGCCGGACTGGCGCTGTTGGACCGGTTGCGGGCCGGGCACATACCGGGGATCGCGCGGGTGCCGGAGGAGGTCCCGGCGATCGCCGCGGACCTCACAGCGGCGGCGGTCCGGCAGATCGACGGCCTGACCGGATCGGAGGAGGTCGGCGACGCCCGGGCGCTGGTCGAACTCGCCGGGCGGGCCGACGCGTTCGGAGGCGTACGCCTGGCGGACGCGCTGGCCCGGCTGGCCGCCGACGGGGCGCCGTTGATGGCCGCGGCGGCGGGTGCGGTACGCGTGCTGCTGGGGCAGGAAGAGGCCGCCGGCTTCGGGGTGCGCGTGGCCTCGTGGCTGGACGACGCGACGACGGGCGAGCGGCGGACCGACCTGGTGCGGCGCCTCACCGGCGTGCTGACCGCGGCGGGGCCGCTGCTGGAGGCGGGCGGCGCGGCGCTGGACCCGTTGCTGGCACGGGTGGTCGAACTGCCGGACCGGGACTTCCTGGCGCGACTCCCGGCGCTGCGGGGCGGGTTCGACGCGCTCTCGCCGGCCGCCCGGGGGCGGGTGCTGGCGGTGGTCGAGGAGCGCCTCGACGACCGGATCGAGACCGAGACCGCGGTGGCGCCGGAGTCGTTGGCCGCGTGGGCGTCGGCGGACCTGGCGGCGCGGGAGGCGCTGGCGGGCCGGGGGCTGTGGCCGCAGGCCGAGACAAGCCTCCCGCCGGGCCGGGCGGAGGCAACCGAGCAGGCCGACGTGGTCGGACGAGCCGAGGCGCTCGGGAGACTGGACGCGGTCGGGCAGCCGGAGGCGGTCGTACACGCCGGGGCATCCCGGCAAGCCGAGGTATCCAGGCCGGCCGAGGTATCGAAGCCGACCGACGTATCAAAGCCTGCCGAGGTGTCCAGGCAAGCGGAGGTATCCAGGCAAGCGGAGGTATCCGAGCAAGCCGCCGGGGGCGAACACGCCAAGGTAGTCGGACAATCGGACCCTGCCTGGGGACAAGCCGACGCATCGCAAGACGTCACCCTGCTAAACCCCCAAGGTGGGGGCCCGCAGGCAAAGTCGGATGATCACACCGCCGAACCGGCCGACGGCGAGACGGCCGCGGGCGACGCCACGACCCTTACGCCGCAAGCACGTTGGCGGCTCGTGCTCGGCCGCCGCGCCGACCCCCGCGACTCCCGCGCCGGCCGGATCGGGGCCGCGCTCGACGAGCTCTACGGCACCGGCCGCGGCGAAGGCTCCCGCGGCGACCTGGGCCTGCCCGCGAACGGCGGCGGCCGCCAAGCCGCCTACCCGTCCGCGCGCGACTGGTCCGAGGACCTCGCCGCGCTGTTCGGCCCTTCCGTACGCGAGGAGGTCCTCGCGGCCGCCGTCGCGGCCGGACGCCGCGACGCCATCACCGAACTCGACCCCGCCGCCGCACGGCCCTCCGTCGACCTGCTCCGTGCCGTACTCGAACACGCGGGCGGCCTCCCGGAGTCCCGTATCGCGGCACTGCGCCCGCTGGTGAACCGGATCGTGGCGGAGCTGACGCGGGAACTCGCGACCCGTATGCGCCCGGCCCTCGCCGGGCTGACCATCCCGCGACCGAGCCTCCGCCCCGGCGGGGGCCTCGACCTGCCGCGTACGCTCCGCGCCAACCTCGCGACCGCGCGCCGCGAGCCCGGCCCCGACGGCCGCGTCACGGTGGTCCCGGAAAAGCCCGTCTTCCGCACGAAGGCCCGGCGCAGCGCCGACTGGCGGCTGATCCTGGTCGTCGACGTATCCGGCTCGATGGAGGCGTCGACCATCTGGTCCGCGCTCACCGCGTCGATCCTCGCCGGAGTCCCCGCCCTCACCACGCACTTCGTGGCGTTCTCGACGGAGGTCGTCGACTTCACCGACCGGGTGCACGACCCGCTCGGCCTGCTCCTCGACGTGCGGGTCGGCGGCGGCACGCACATAGCGGCCGGCCTGCGGTACGCCCGCGACCTGGTCACCGTTCCGTCCCGCACGCTCATCGCCGTGGTCAGCGACTTCGAAGAGGGCTGGCCGCTCGGCGGGCTGCTGGGCGAGGTCCGCACGCTGGTCGGCTCCGGCTGCCACGTCCTCGGCTGCGCGAGCCTCGACGACCGGGGCAAGCCGCGCTACTCGACCGCCGTTGCATCGCAGCTGGTCGCGGCCGGGATGCCCGTCGCGGCCCTCAGCCCGACCGAACTGGCCCGCTGGGTAGGAGAGAAGGTCCGATGAGCACACCAGACGCGGCGCTCACGTCGGTCGCGGTACGCCCCGGCGCCGTGGCCGACATCGTCGAGGCGCTCCCGCCCCGGCTGCGCAAGCGGCTGGACGGGGCTGTGGAAAAGCTCCTGGCGCGGCCGGTCACCCGCGACGGGGACACGGTCCGGATCGCCGTCGACGACGACGCCGATCTCACCCTGAACGCCCCGGGCGGGGTGGTGCGGACCGCCGAAGACGTCGTCTGCGCCTGCCTGTTGGCACCCAGTTGCCTGCACCGCGCCGCCGCGGTGTCGGCGCTGACCGTGGCGCTGGACGACGACCTCGATCTCGACGCCGACGGGGACCACGTTGTCGCGGCGAATGCCGGGGCGGCGTCCGCGGGCGGCGCGGCCGAGCCCGACGGCGCGACAACGAACGAATGCGACGGCTCCGCCGAGGCCGGGGAAGTCCGACAATCGCACACGGCCGGTGGACGGCCGGACGCACGCGACGAGCCCTCTCCACTAAACCCCCGTCGTGGGGGGCCGCGCGAAAAGTCGGACGATCACACCGGCGCCCACGCCGCTCCGGGCATGCCCACCGCAACCGCCGTCGCCACGGCCTCCGCCCCGGGCACCGGCACCGGCACCCGCGCTGGCACCCCCACCGCCACCGGCACTGGCAACGGCACCGCCACCGAGATCACCCCCGCCCAACACGCCGCCGCCCACACCCTGTGGAAGGCCGCCGCCCTCGTCCTCGACGCCGGCATCCCCGGCGCGGGCGCCGTCCAACAGGCCGAACTCCTCCGCGCCGCCCACTCCGCGAAGCTCGCCGGCCTCCATCGCGGCGCCGCCGCGGCCGTGTCCGTCACCACCGCCCTGCGCGCCGCCCGCGCCGACGACCCCGCCCACCGGCTCCCGGACCTCGCCGAATCCCTCCGCGAACTCCTCGACACCGCAGACCAGTTGGCTTCGCCCTCGGCTGCCGCCGAACTCCTGGGCACCGCGCGGCAGGCGTACGCCCACTCCGGATCACTGCGCCTGTACGGGCTGTTCAGCGAGCCCCTGCGCACCGCCTCCGGGCACGCGGGCGTCGTCACGTACACCGTCGGCCCGGACGGGGCCCTCCGTACCGTCTCCGACGTCATGCCCGGTACCCCGGAGCGCATCGCGGGCGCCGCGGCACGCGCCGTACGCATGGGCGACACCGCGCTCGACCACCACGCTCTGACGCGCGCGGGCCTGATGGTCTCCGGGGCGACGGAGTCGCCGACCGGCCGTCTGGGCGCGGGGGCGTCGGTACGCGCCGTCAGCGCATCCGGCGCCGCCTGGGACGCCGACCCGCTCGCCGCCCTGTGGGCCGAACCGCCGTCCGCACAGGTCGCCCGGGTGCTCCGCGCCCGCGAGCTGCCGGCCGACGCCCGGCGCGCCGGGGCGGAACTCCTCTTCCTGGACGTCGAGATCCTCGGCCCCGTCGCGGCGTCGCTCGCTTCGGGGCGCGGGGACCGGGTGGCCGCGCGATGCCTGCGTACGGGGACGCCGGTCCAGCTCCTGGTGGCCGACGACCACCCCGCGCTGGCCTTCCGCGACAACCTGCGGCTGATCGCGAGCCACCGCGGCTTGGCCCTTCGGCTGGTCGGCCGCCTCGAACCGGGGACGGAGCCGGCCGTACGCGCCTTCGCCGTCGCTCCCGCCCCCACGACCCACGGGCCCGCAGCCGTCCTCACGCGCGAAGGGACCCCCGCATCCGAAGGGCATCCGGTGCCCGTCCTCACCTTGGCCCCCGCACTCAAGGGCCGCGTCAACCTGGGTCTCGACCGCCTCCAACGGGCCGACTTCACGACCGCCCGTCCCGCCGCCGTCACCACGGCCGCAGCCGCGGCCAGGGCGGATTCCGGGTCCGCCGACGGCTCCGGAGACATCTCCGCCGACATCTCCGCCGACCCGGCTCCCGCCCGGACGGAGCACGCCGGCCCCGGCGATCACTCCGGCGTACGCCCCGTCGCGCCACCGGTCGCCACCGTCGCGCCGCCGCACGTCGACGAGGCACCCGCGTACCTCGTACACCGCCAAGTGGAACGGGCGGTCGCCGGCGGCCGTCCCGCGGTCGCACTCGCCGGGACCCTCGCGCGCGACACCGCGCGACTGCGCCGCGACGGCCTCACCACCGGCGCCGACCTGCTGGAACACCTCGCCGCCTCGGCCGCGGACCGGGGCCGCGACGTGTTCGGACGGCTCCTGCCCGCCGACACCGAACGGCTCGCGCGCGCGTGGCTCGCGACCGCTGCCTACGCGCGCGCGGTGGATGCGGCGCTCACCGCACACGCCTGGGGTCCGCCAGGGGAGCTCTGACCTGCGCCCGAACAACCGGGCCGGGGCGCCCGGGTAACCGATTTCCGATGCGGGGCACAGGCCGTGTATGGTTTCACCTGCTCGCCCCAATAGCTCAGTCGGCAGAGCGTCTCCATGGTAAGGAGAAGGTCTACGGTTCGATTCCGTATTGGGGCTCTGACGAGGAAGACCCCGTCCAGGCAATGGGCGGGGGCCTTCGTCGAGGCGGCGTAGCTCAGTCGGTAGAGCAAGCGGCTCATAATCGCTGTGTCACCGGTTCAAGTCCGGTCGCCGCTACCCAAGGAGCCGATGTGGGGGATACCCCAGGTCGGCTGCTTCTGCTGAAATCACATCCACGACTGTCAGGAAGGCGCTCCCGTGGCTGCCACAGATGTCCGCCCGAAGATCACGCTTGCCTGCGTGGAGTGCAAGGAGCGGAACTACATCACGAAGAAGAACCGGCGTAACGACCCGGACCGTCTCGAGATGAAGAAGCACTGCCCGCGCTGCAACTCCCACACCGCGCACCGCGAGACCCGCTGACGCCGGTCCGCTCACGCGGCACCGCGCACCAAGGCGTTTCGACGAGGCCACCCCGCACCGGGGTGGCCTCGTTCGTCGTTCCAGCGTGCGCCCAGCGCGATCCGGGATACTGCTCCGGCGGCGGCATCTGCCACCCACGCCGGCCCTCGACCGGCACTCGACCGCACTCATATCGGCACACACATCGGCTGCGTTGGAGGCGACCCTCGGATGGCGCTGGATCCCAAGTTCATCGGGCGCACGTACCCGCCCACCGCCCCGTACGAGGTGGGCCGCGAGAAGATCCGCGAGTTCGCCGACGCGATCGGCGACGCGAATCCCGTGTACCGCGACCCGGAGGCCGCCGCCAAGTACGGCCACCCGGACGTCATCGCGCCGGTGACCTTCCCCATCGTGATCTCGCTGGGGGCCGCCGAGCAGATCGTGATGGACCCCGAACTGGGGCTCGACTACTCGCGCGTCGTGCACGCCGACCAGCGCTTCTCGTACGCACGCCCGGTGCGCGCCGGCGACCGCCTCGTGGCCGTGGTCACGGTCGAGAACATCAAGACGATGGCGGGGAACGACATCATCACCACCCGCGCGGACATCGCGACGGTGGACGGCGAGCACGTGGTGACCGCCCGCTCCACCCTCGCCGCGCGCGGCACCGGCGACACCGACACCAAGACCGGGGAGAACTGACGTGGCCGCGGGCATCAGCTACGACGACGTCGAGGTCGGCACCGAACTCCCGCCGCAGTCCTTCCCCGTCGGGCGCGGCGACCTGGTCCGGTACGCGGGCGCCTCGGGCGACTTCAACCCCATCCACTGGAACCCGCGCTTCGCGGTCGAGGTCGGCCTGCCCGACGTCATCGCGCACGGCATGTTCACCATGGCCGAGGCGGTGCGCGTCGTCACCGACTGGGTGGGCGACCCCGGCGCGGTGGTCGAGTACTCCGTGAAGTTCACCCGTCCGGTGGTCGTCCCCGACCCCGAGGGCGCGGTGGTCGAGGTGACCGGCAAGGTCGCCCAGAAGCTCGACGACCGCCGCGTACGGGTCGACCTGCACGTCACGTGCGGCGACGCGGGCAAGGTCCTCGGTGTCCCGCGCGCCGTCGTGCAGCTCGCCTGACCGTACGCTGTTCGGGTGCAGCATCTCGCCGATTCCCCCCTCGCCCCGTTGACCACGCTCCGCCTCGGCGGACCGGCCCGTCGCCTGTACGAGGCGACCACGACCGCCGAACTGGTCGCCGTCGTCAAGGACGCCGACGACCACGGCACACCGCTGCTGCTGATCGGCGGCGGCAGCAACCTGGTCGTCGGCGACCAGGGATTCGACGGCATCGTCGTGCGGATCGCCACCAAGGGCCATTCGCTGGGCGCCAACGGCCTGCTCAGCGCGGACGCCGGCGTCCGCTGGGACCACCTGGTCGAGACCGCGGTCGACGCGGGCTGGGCGGGTGTGGAGTTCCTGTCCGGCATCCCCGGCAGCGCCGGGGCCACACCGATCCAGAACGTCGGGGCGTACGGCCAGGAGGTCGCCGAGACCGTCGCCATGGTCGAGGTGTACGACCGGCGGTCCGGGCGTATGGAACTGCTCGACCCGTCCGAGTGCGGCTTCGCGTACCGCGACAGCATCTTCAAGGCGCCGGAGAACGCCGACCGGTACGTCGTGCTGCGCGTGCACTTCCAGCTCCGCGCCGAGGGCGGCGCGTCCGCCCCGGTGAAGTATGCCGAGGTGGCCCGCGCCCTCGGCGTCGAGCAGGGCGCGTGCGTGCCGCTGGCCACCGCCCGTGACACGGTGCTGGGCCTGCGGCGGGCCAAGGGCATGGTGCTGGACGAGGCGGACCACGACACGTGGAGCGCCGGGTCGTTCTTCACCAACCCGATCCTGACCGAGGCGCAGTTCGCCGACCTGGTCCGCCGCGTCACCGAACGCCTGGGCGCCGAGGCCGAGCCGCCGCGCTATCCGGCGGGGGAGGGGCTGGCGAAGACGTCGGCCGCGTGGCTCATCGAGCGCGCGGGGTTCCCCAAGGGCTACGGAACCGGGCCGGCGCGCATCTCGACCAAGCACACGCTCGCGCTGACGAACCGCGGCGGGGCCAAGACCGAGGACCTGCTGTCGCTGGCCCGCGAAGTGCGGGACGGCGTACGCGAGTTCTTCGGTGTCGAACTGGTCAACGAACCGATCTTCGTCGGCGCGGTCCTGTAGTAGTCGGCCGTCACGGGCCCTTACCCCTCGGGGTAGGGGCCCGTTGCGCCGTCCCGCCGACCGCGGGCGGCGCGAGGCGGGGAGAATCCGTCTCGCGCCGGCGGTTGACAACCCTAGTTATTGAGTAATAACTTACTTCACATGGCAGCCCCCAGCAGCACCCGAGCCGGCACCGTCCGGATGAGCGCCGACGAGCGCCGCACCGCGGTCATCCGCGCGGCGGTCGCGGAGTTCGCCAAGGGGGGCTTCAACGGCACTTCGACGGCCACGATCGCCGGCCTGGTCGGCGTCTCGCAGCCGTACCTGTTCCGCCTCTTCGACGACAAGAAGGCCCTCTTCCTCGCGACCGTGGAGTACGGCTTCCAGCGCGTCGAGCAGACCTTCTCGACCGTCACGGAGGGGCTCCAGGGGCACGAGGCCATCCACGCGATGGCCCACGCGTACCAGGACCTGCTGGACGAGGACTCGGACCTGCTGCGGATCCAGCTCCAGGCGTACGTCGCCGCGCACGACCCGGAACTGAAGCCGCACATCCGGAAGTTCTGGGACAGCCTCGACTCGCTCGTCCGGGGCATCACGGGTTCCGACCCCGAGGTGATGACCACCTTCTTCGCGCGCGGCATGCTCTGCAACGTGATCGCCGCCATCGACCTGCCCCGTGAGCGCTACTTCGGCGACTTCCTCTCCGAGGACGGCCGCCTGGTGGAATGCGAGATCTGCGAGGCGGCCCGCCAGATCGGCCCAGGCGGGACCGCCGCGGGCTCGACCGCCGCACCAGAAGACCCGGTCACCCCGGGTGCGACCGACTGAGTCGCGCCCGCCCCCTCTCCTCGCCCCCCTCGGGGCAGCACCATGCCCGACAAAGTTAGTAATCAATAACTCAGCTTCGCGTCAAAAGTTAGTAATCAATAACTATCCAGTCCGGCCGTCCCCGGCCGACGACCCTTCAGGGGGATGACATGAGTTCGACGCAGGCGCCGCCCGCCGCCAAGTCCCGCACCGTGGTGTGGACCTTCCTGGCCTCCAGCTTCGCCCTGTTCATGGCCAGCCTGGACAACCTCGTGGTCACCACCGCAATACCGTCGATCCGCGACGACCTGGACGCCGGGATCTCCGAACTCGAATGGACGGTGAACGGCTACACCCTCAGCTTCGCCGTCCTGCTCATGCTCGGCGCCGCACTGGGCGACCGCTTCGGCCGCCGCCGCGTCTTCGCCGCCGGCATCGGCGTCTTCACCTTCGCCTCCGCCCTCGCCGCGCTGGCACCGAACACCGACATGCTGATCGCCGCCCGCGCCATCCAGGGCGCCGGAGCCGCCGCGATCCTCCCGTTGAGCCTCACCATCCTGACCCGGGCCGTGGCCCCCGAGAAGCGCCCGATGGCCCTCGGCCTCTGGGGCGGCATCAACGGCCTCGCCGTCGCCCTCGGCCCGCTGGTCGGCGGCGCCATCGTCGAAGGCGGCTCGTGGCAGTGGATCTTCTGGATCAACGTGCCGATCGGCCTCGTGCTCATCCCGCTCATTTTCCGCAAGGTCGAGGAGAGCCACGGCCCGGGCGGACGCCTCGACCTGATCGGCACCGTGCTCGTCAGCCTCGGCATGCTCGGCGTCGTCTTCGGCCTGGTCCGCGGCGAGGGCCACGGCTGGACCAGCGCGACCGTGCTCGGCCCGATCGCGGCCGGCGTCCTGTTCCTCGCCGCCTTCATCGCCCACGAGCGCCGCACCCCGCAGCCGATGCTGCCGATGACGATGTTCCGCAACCGCGCCTTCGCCGCCCTGACCGTGTCCGGGCTGCTCATGTTCGCGGGCGTGTTCGGCTCGATCTTCCTGCTGACCCAGTACTTCCAGGGTGTCCAGGGCTACTCCGCGCTCGGCGCCGGCCTGCGCATCCTGCCCTGGACCGCGATGCCCGTCCTGATCGCGCCGCTGGCCGGACCGCTCGCGGGCCGCATCGGCGGACGCCCGCTGGTCATCCTCGGACTCGCGCTGAGCGCGGCCGGACTCGCCTGGTTCGCCGTCACCGCGTCGCCCGACGTGACGTACGCCGAGCAGATCCCGGCCCTGATCCTCTCCGGCGTGGGCATGTCGCTGTACTTCATCCCCACCGCCAGCCTGCTGATGGCCTCGGTCCGCACCGAGCAGCAGGGCGTCGCGTCCGGCGCCAACAACGCGATGCGCGAACTCGGCGGCGTCCTCGGTGTCGCGGTCCTCGCCTCGGTGTTCTCGTCGCAGGGCGGGTTCGTCTCGCCGCAGGCCTTCGTCGACGGCCTCGTCCCCGCCCTGTGGGTGGGCGTCGCGCTCGCCGGCGTCGGCTCGCTGACCGCCGCGCTGATCCCGCGGCGCAGCGCGGACCGGATCCGGACGTCGTCCGGCGAGCCCGGCGCCGGCACCGACGCGGACAACCGCAAGGTCCCCGTCGCCGCCTGACCGCCCGACCCGTAGCTGCCCGGGGCGTACGCACACCCCGCACCGTGCCCGAGAATCGTCCGCACAGCGCGACGCCCGGTGGGCGTGACCTCAACCCCGAGGCCACGCCCACCGGGCGTCGCGGCGTTCCCGGCCGGGGATTCGACCGGCCGGATCTCAACCGCTTCGACGGCCGTACCTCAGCCGCAACCGCGACGCCATCACCGCGATGTCGTCCTCGGCATCCGGACCGAGCTGGTCCACCACGTAGTCGACCAGGTCCCCCAGATCGGCACCCACCGGCGGCGGGCGCAGGTCGGTCAGTCGGCGCAGGGACACATCGATGTCCTCGCCCCGCCGCTCCACCAGCCCGTCCGTGTAGAGCAGCATCACCGGTCCGGGCGTACGCGGGAACGCCGTCGACGTGTAGCCGCCCGCCCCGGTGCCCAGCGGCGGACCCGTCGGTACGTCCAGCAGCCGGATGCCGCTCCGTTCCACGAGCGCCGGAGGCAGATGGCCCGCGCTGGCGATCTGGGCGGTCCCCGCGCCCGGGTCCACCACCTCCAGCAGGCACGTGGCGACCCGGTCGAACCCCGCCGCCGCGACCATGTCGTCCATCCGCGCCAGCATCTCGTGCGGTGCCGCGTCCGTCGCGGCCAAGGCCCGCACCAGCATGCGGTAGTGACTCATGGCCACCGCCGCGTTGAGGCCGTGGCCCATGACGTCGCCCATGACCTTGAGCGTCCGGCCGCCGCTCAGCGCGACCACGTCGAACCAGTCGCCGCCGACCAGGGCCTCACTGCCCGAGGGCAGGTACCGGGTGGCGATGTCGATGTCCGGGCGCGGATCGCGTGGCTCGCCGAGCAGCGACTCCTGCAGCTCCCTGGCCACCGCGTGCTCGTGTTCGTAGTGCAGCGCATGGTCCAGGCTGACGGCGGCCCGGGTGGCGATCTCGCGGGCGGTGAACTCGTCCTGCTCGGTGAAGGCCGGGGACGCACCCGCACGCATCATCGTCAGCACACCGAGCGGCCGGCCGCGCGAGACCAGCGGGACCGCCATCCCCGAATGGGCCCCGGCGGCCCGGTATGCGGCCACCCGCGCGGCCGCGGGCCCCCGCCACGTCGCGGCGCCGAAGTCCTCGCGCGCCGGCCGCCCCTCTCTGAGCACCCGCGCGACCGCCGAATCCGCCTCGTAGTCCACCAGCTCCCCGACGCCGGCCATCTCCTCGGTGACCCTGCGCAGCTGCGGCACCCCGGCCAGCGCCTCACGGCGCAGCGACACCGGACCGCGCCCGCCCGGGTCCGCAGCCGCCGGCCGCTCACGGTGGCCGCCGCCCGGCGTGGTGAACTCGGGCAGCAGGTCCACCGTCGCCCCGTCGGCCAGCAGCGGCACCGCGAAGGCCGCCAGTTCCCCACACGTGGTGTCGCGGTCCAGGGTCGTGCCGATGCGCTGCCGAGCCGCGTCGAACAGCCCGAGGTGATGCTCCTCCCGCCCGCCGTCCAACCAGCTGCGGTACGCCTCGGAGACCTCCACCACGACGCCCACCAGGCCGCGGACCTCGCCGTCGACCTCCCAGCGGTCGTACACGCCGAGCCAGTACCGCCGCGCCGACATGTGCGCGTCCTGCGTCTTGCGCGACGACACCACCTCGCGCGTACGGCCGTCGGAGAGCACCGCACGCAGCACCGGTTCGGCGTGCTCGGAGAGCGGCATGACGTCGCGCGCCGGCCGCCCGCGGTGGTCCTCGGCGGACACCCCGTTCATCCGCGCCAGCGCCTCGTTGACGTGGACGTAGCGCAGGTCGGTGTCCAGGACCAGCAACCCGGAGGACGACGAGGCCGCAAAGGAACGCGCCACTCGCGCCAATTCGCCGTCGTCGGAACATCCGGTCGCCGGGGGCCGAGTCGTCATGTCCTTGCCTTCCGCCTGCCTTGCGCGGTCGGGAGCGTGCGGGGGAGCCTCCCCGACCCGCCACGCGGGCAAACATGAAGGAATCAGGACAAACAGCCACATGAATCAGCGCCGGCCCGGGCCGTAACCCCGGCCACCACCCCTGCCGCAATCCGGCCGCGACCCGGCCACAACCGGGCGCCAGCCGTGTCCGCCCCCCGCCCGTGACCACCGGGCCACCGGGCCACCGACACCCAGAGCCACAGCCGTCCGTCCGTCAAGCGGCCAGCCAGGCGTCCACGCCCGCGAGCAACTTGTCCTGTACCCCCTCCGGCGCGACGGAGCCGCGGATCGACTGCCGGGCCAGCTCCGCCAGTTCCTCGTCGGTGAAGCCCTGCGACGTACGCGCGATCTCGTACTGCGCCGCCAGCCGCGAACCGAACAGCAGCGGATCGTCGGCACCCAGCGCGATGGGCACCCCCGCCTCGAACAGCCGCCGCAGCGGTACGTCCGCCGGATCGTCGTAGACCCCCAGCGCGACGTTCGACGCCGGGCACACCTCGCACACCACCCCGCGCCGGGCCAGCTCGGCCATCAGCCGCGGGTCCTCCGCCGCGCGTACGCCGTGCCCCAGCCGCCGCGCGCCGAGCACGTCGACGCACTCGCGCACGCTGCGTGGCCCGTCCAGCTCGCCGCCGTGCGGGTTCGCGAACAGCCCGGAGCGCCGTGCGATGTCGAAGGCGCGCTCGAACTCCAGGGCGCGGCCCCGGCGTTCGTCGTTGGACAGGCCGAAGCCGACGACCCGCCCCCGGTCCGCGTACCGGGCCGCGAGGCGGGCCAGAGTGCGCGCCTCCAACTGGTGCTTGGTCCGGTTCGCCGCGATCACCACCGCGATGCCGACGCCCGTCGACCGCTCGGCCTCCTCCACGGCCTCGAGGATCACCTCGACCGCGGGTGTCAGGCCGCCGAGCCGGGGGGCGTACGACGTCGGGTCCACCTGGATCTCCAGCCACCCCGACCCCTCCGCGAGATCGTCCTCGGCCGCCTCGCGGACCAGGCGGCGCACGTCGTCGGCGTCGCGCACACACGAGCGGGCGATGTCGTACAGCCGCTGGAAGCGGAACCAGCCCCGCTCGTCGGTCGCGCGCAGGCGCGGGGGAGTGCCGGAGGTCAGGGCGGACGGCAGGTGCACGCGGTACCGGTCGGCGAGTTCCAGCAGGGTCTGGGTCCGCATCGAACCGGTGAAGTGCAGATGCAGATGGGCCTTCGGGAGCGCGCGCACATCGCGGACGGGGTGATCCATCTCCCCGATCATGGCCGACCGCGGGCCCGCGCGGGCCCAGACCGCGCAGGTTGCCCCGACCGGATGACAACTCGGAGACCCCATACCGTGCTGCTGGCACACCCGAGGCAGCCCAAACGTGGGCGGGTGCCGCCTACCGGTCCGGGTTGGGGGCCCCCCCCCCGGCGGGGCGAAAACCAGGGCGGCAAAATTTGCGGACCCCCCCCCATAGCCCAGCCCCACACCCCCCCCGCCCCGTCC
>NZ_JBEZFP010000023.1:0-84689 GCF_040649515.1 Streptodolium elevatio | reverse complement strand
ATCGCCTTGGGGTGGGTGGCTGTCTTCTACCTGCCGGACTTCGCGCGCACCGGCGGTACCGCGGTCGTCGTTCTCGTCATTGCGGGCGGCCTGTTCTACACGGCGGGCGCCGTGGTCTACGGGCTTCAGCGTCCCGACCCGTCGCCGTCGTGGTTCGGCTTCCACGAGGTCTTCCACTCCTTCACCATCGCCGGCTTCACCGCGCACTACACGGCCATCCTCCTGGCAGCCCCATGACCGGTGTCCGGACATGCGCCATGGCACGACGCGCGGGGGCCGAATCGTCGTTCCTCAGCCGGTAGCGGGCATTTCCCCGGCGGAAACGAACAGGCGGTCATCTCCACGGTGGTGGGGTTCCTGGCCGGACGCCACAGGCGCCCCGCCCCGGGCGCGAACAGGAACCATGCGGTGAGCCTCCCCGGCGTAAGCACGCCGGCCAACGCCTCTCCGGCACTCTCTCGCGCGGCGACCGCAGCGTTTCCCGCGTTCAAGGGCCTCGCGGCACAATCCGCGGCCGGCGTCCTCGCGGAGCCAACAGCGCTGACCCTTGCTCGGCATCGCGGCGAGGACTCATCGAGTACGAGGTTCAGACCACCGGGGCGGAGGCGGGGCGAAACCGTCACCACAACTGCGGCACCATCCGTGGCGCGGACGCTGCCGCGGCGACGGGTCAGCAAGATGCCGCGGGAGCGGGTCCCAGAGTCCGGATCGCGAAATCGATGGCGGTGGTCAGATGCTCGAGGTCGTGGCCTGCTCGTTCGCGTACCCGCAGACCGAGAACCGTGGTGAACAACAGCTCGGCGGCGGCGTCGGTGTCGAGGTCGCCGGACAACTCGCCATGGTCGCGGCCCTCGGCCAGGAGCGAGCGCAACGCCTGGCGCGTGACCTCGAACGCGGCCTCGGTCCGCTGCTGGACCTTCTCGTCCGTGGTGCCCAGTTCGGTGGCGGTGTTGACCACGAAGCAGCCGCGACCTGACTCGCCGTCGGCCGGGCAGGTGACCAGCCACAGCAGCCATTCCCGCAGCACCTCCCGGACCGGACGGTCCGTCGCGTCCAGCCGGCGGCGGGCCTCAAGGGACTCGGTGGCCCGGTAGCGGTCGAGTGCGCGCACGAAGAGCGTGTGCTTGTCGGTGAACGTCCGGTACAGGCTGCTGGGTGTGAGCTTCAGCTCGTCGCCCAGGTCGCGCACCGAGGTGGCGTGGTAGCCGCGTCGCCAGAACAGATGGGTCGCCGAGGTGACCGCGTTCTCCTCGTCGAACTGTCGGGGGCGTGCCATGGATTCACCCTACCCAACTTGTGGAGCGTTCGCTCCCATATTAGTGTCACCGCATACGGGAGCGATCGCTCCCGAATTGCTGGAGGAGGCTTCGTTGACGACCGCAGAACAGACCCCTGCCCGGACACAGGAACCAGGGCTGCCGGGCAAGAGCCGCTGGTCGGCGGTCTCCGTGGTGACCCTGGGCACCTTCCTCCTGGTGACCGCCGAGCAGTTGCCGATCGGTCTGCTGACGTCCGTGGGGTCCGCGCTGTCGGTCTCCGAGGGGACGGCGGCCCTGATGGTGACGGTGCCCAGCATCGTCGCCGGGTTCGCGGCACCGCTGGTCCCGATGATCGTCGGGTCGCTGGACCGCCGCGTCCTGCTCCTCGGGCTGATGGCTCTGATGACCGTCGCGAACCTGGGATCCGCCCTGGCGCCGAACTTCGCGGTGCTGGTGGGCTCCCGCGTGCTGGTCGGCATAGCCGTCGGCGGCTTCTGGGCGGTCGCCGCCGGCCTGGCGGTCCGGCTCGTCGTGCCTGCGGACGTGCCCCGCGCCACCGCGGTCATCTTCGGCGGTGTCGGAGCCGCGAACGTGTTCGGCGTCCCGCTCGGCACCCTGGTCGGCGACCTCACCGGGTGGCGGGTTGCCTTCTCCGCGCTGAGCGCCCTGGCTCTGGTCACCCTGATCGCCCTGGTGGCCGTGCTGCCGAGGCTGGTCGCCTCCCAGGCCATCCGCCCCAAGCTGCTGATGGAGCAATTCCGCAATCCAGGCGTACGCGTCGGGATCATCGCAACTGTGCTCTTGGTGTTCGGGCACTTCGCCGCCTACACGTTCGTGAGCCCGGCGCTGCAGAAGCTGTCGGGGATCGACGAGCGCTACGTCGGTCCGCTGCTGTTCGGATTCGGCGCGGCCGGCATGATCGGCAACTTCGTCGCCGGCTCGGCCCTGTCCCGCCGGGTGCACCGCAGCGTGCTCACCATCGCGGCAGCCATGACGGTCGCGATGCCGCTCTTCGTGCTGCTGGGCCAGACCATGGTCGGTGGTGCCGTCTTGCTGATCGTCTGGGGTCTGGCCTTCGGGGGTGTGTCCGTGGGCCTCCAGACCTGGATGATCAAGGCCGCCCCGCAGTCTGTCGAAGCGGCTTCCTCGCTGTGGGTGGCGGTGTTCAACCTGTCCATCGGCTTCGGCGCGTTGGTCGGCGGCATCATTGTCGACATGCTCACCCTCCAGGGCGTGCTCTGGCTTGGCGGCGCCTGCGCCTTGCTCGCCGCCCTGGCCATCTGGACCGCCCGCGACAACGACGCCGTACGCTGACCGAGTTGCCCGCACGGAGCCAGCGAGGCGGAACAGTGATCACTTGCGTTGTGGACTACACCATCGATGCCGCCAAGATCGAAGCGTTCGAGCGGTTCGCCCGCTCGTGGATGGACCTGGTCGGTCGCCACGGCGGAACACACCATGGCTACTTCCTCCCCGGGGAAGGGGCCAGCGACCGCGCGCCGGCGCTCTTCAGCTTTCCCAGCCTGGCTGCGTACGAGCGGTATCGTGCCCGGTTCGGGGTGGATCCGGACTTCGTCGAGGCGGACCGAATCCGTGACGACAGCGGATGCGTCCTTCGCTACGAGCGGACGTTCATGCGGCCTCTGCTGCCCGACGACCTGTCCGACAATCCCTCGGACAGAGACGGGCGTCCGAACGCGGCAGATTGACCCGCTGCGCGGGTGGCCGGGCTCCGGATCCGGCAGAATCACCGTGCCCGCCCGGTCGGCGCCTCTTTGCGGGAACCACCCCCGATCGGACCTCTGCAACAACGTTCAGGGGAGGTCCCGGCGCATCAGGTCGGCGTACGTTTCGCGGCGCACCACGGCGCGGTGCGCGCCGCCGCGGACGAAGACCACCGGCGGGCGCCGCGCGCCGTTGTAGTTGTTGCTCAGCGCGTAGGTGTAGGCGCCGGTGACCGGTACGGCGATCAGGTCCCCGACGCGCGGGTCCGCCAGCGGGACTCCGGCGCTGAGGGTGTCGCCGGACTCGCAGTGCCGGCCCACCACGTGGCACAGCTCGCCCTCGCCGGTCGGGCGGTCGGCGAGGGCGGCCTCGAAGCGCTGCTGGTAGAGGGAGACTTCGAGGTTGTCGCCCATGCCGCCGTCGACGGCGACGAAAGTGCGGCCTTCGCTGCGCTTGACGGAGACGACCCGGTACAACGAGACGGCGGACTCGGCGACCATCGAGCGGCCCGGTTCGATGAGGATGCGGGCGTCGGCGGGCAGCAGGCGCCGGGCGACGTCGGTGACGGCGTCGAGGTACGCCTCCACCGTGGGCGGTCGGTCGGCGTAGGTATAGCGGGAGCCGAGGCCGCCGCCCAGGTCGTAGACGGCGAACTCGCCCAGTTCGGCGACCGCTTCGACGGCCTGGACAAAGGGTGCGAGGTCCAGAATCTGTGACCCGATGTGTACGTGGACACCGTCCAGCCGCAGCCGGTCGCTGCCGCGCAGTCGCGCGATCGCCACCCGGGCCTGCGCCAGGGACAGACCGAACTTGGAACCGTTTTGGCCGGTGGACACGGCCGCGTGGGTGTCGGGGCGAATACCCGGTGTGAGCCGGACCAGTACTCCTTGCTCCGCCGTGGTGCCGGCGAGGAGCTTCTCCAGCCGGTCGATGTCGTCGAAGTTGTCGACGACTACCGTCCCGGCGCCGGCCTCCACGGCGAGGCGCAACTCCTCGTCGGTCTTGGCGTTGCCGTGCATGATCAGGCCGGCCGGGTCTGCGCCTGCGGTGAGGGCGATGGCCAGTTCGCCGCCGCCGGCCACGTCGATGCCGATGCCCTCCTCCGCGAGCAGCCGGATGACGGCGGTGCAGGGGAATGCCTTGGAGGCGAAGGCGACGCGGGAGTTCGGCCAACGGGCGGCCAGGCCGTCGGCGTACCGGCGGGCCCGGGCGCGTACCGACGTCTCGTCGAGGACCAGCGCGGGGGTGCCGTGGGACTCGGCGAGTTGGGCCGCCGGTACGCCGCCGATCACCAGCCCGCCGCTCCCGTCCCGGGTGGTCCCGGGCGGGAACAGCCCCAGCAGTTCCCGCTCTGCCTGCGTCTGCGTCGCTGCCATCCGCGCTCCATGTGCCTGTGATCCGTTCTGCTCTCGTGCCATGCTCGCGCTTCCACCGCTCCGGATCATCGTTGACATCGTCAATACGGGTCTCCCAGACTTGACGCCCACAACAGTCGTTCGCGTCGGGAGTGCACCATGCGGAAGTCCGGCGCTCGGGGGAACCAGCCAGTCCGCCAGCTCGTCGACAACATCGGTCCGGCGCTGCTGCGCCTGGTCCAGGAGGGGACCGGAAGCGGCGGTCCGCTCACCGACGTCGCCATCCACGCCCCGGGTGCGCCGACCCGGTTCGGACCCGGATGCGTCGTCCTGGGGGTCGGCGTGACCACGGAGGCCGAGATGCGCGAGCTGACCGCGGCCATGCGGCAGGCCGGCGCGGAGGTGCTGGCGGTGAAGGCCCCGGTGCCGCCGTCCGCCGACGACACGCCGGCGATCATCGAGGTCAACGAGGACGCGTCCTGGATGCACGTGGCGACGACCGTGCGCGAGCAGCTGCTCGCGGACGCGAGGACGCGCGTACGCTCGGCCGACAGCGGCGCGGAGCTGTTCGCGCTGGCGAACGCGGTCTACGAAGCCGTCGGCGCCCCGGTCACCATCGAGGACCGCTTCTCCGCGCTGGTCGCCTGGTCGCAGGGGCAGGACGGAACCGACTCCGAGCGGATCGAGACCATCCTGGGGCGGGCCGTGCATCAGCGGACGCTCGCCGAACAGCGCGAGCGCCAGGAGTTCGAGCGGCTCCACGCCAGCACCGAACCGGTGTACATGGAGGCGACCGGGCCGGATCAGTTGGCGAGGGTCGCGATCGCGGTCCGCGCCGGGTCGGACGTCCTCGGCTACATCTGGGCCGCCGTCGCCGGGCCGCTCGGCGAGGCCGCCACGGCTCGGCTGCGCGAATTCGCGCCCGTGGTCGCACTGCAACTCGTGGGCCTGCGTACGGAGACCAGCTATGCCCGCCGCCAGCGCAGCGAGCTGGCCGCCGCGGTACTCGGCGGGGCGGCCGACCCGGTGGAGGCGAGCCGGCTGCAGCTGGGCCCCGGTCCGGTCTGCGTCCTGGCCGCGGCCCCGCGGCTGGCCGGGAGCACGGGCTCCGACGCGCTGGACGCCGCCGGGCTGCGCCGGTTCGCGGACACGTTGGAGTACTTCTTGGCGGCCGTGCACCCTCGTTCAGCCCTGGTGGCGGGCACCGGAGTGGTGTACGTGCTGGCTGCCTGGCCGGTGGAACACGCCACGCCCCTGGAGTCGGCCGCCGCCTTGGCCCGCGACTTCCTCACGCGGACCCCCCTGGCCGGTGACTACGTGGTCGCCGTCGGCGGCCCGGCCGAATCGACGGGCCGGATCGCCGACGTGCGGGCGCAGGCGGATGCCGCGTTGCGGGCGCTGCGGCATCCGGCCGTCCGCGGACCGGCCGTGCGCACCGTCGGGGACATGGCGCTGGCGGTGCTGCTGCTGCACCTCGCCGATGCGACCGAGGCGCTCGGCCTGCCGGACGCCGGCGGCGCGCTGCAACGGTTGCGTCAGGAGGAGGGCCAGGACGGTCCGCTGGCGGCGACCCTGGCTGCGTATCTCGCCGCCGCGGGAGCCACCGACATCGCGGCGGAAGCCCTGCACATCCACCCCAACACGATGCGCTATCGGCTGCGCCGTATCCGCGAGGTCTCCGGGCTGGACTTCGCCGATGCCGACGCCATGCTGCTCGCGCACCTCCAACTCCGGGTGCGCGAGCTGCGGACGGGCGCCGCTCAAGGCGCGGGTTGATCCCGGAACGAGCGTGTGTAGCGGCACCCGTCCAGGTCGACCCAAAGCACCGCGCCGTCCAGGACGGGCCCGCACGTCAGGCGCTCCGGTAGGCGGGGGTCGGCTCCGATGCGGAACGTCCCGTCGTCGAGCGGGACGAGTTCGGGTTCGTCGCAGGGCGCTTCCACACCGGTCGCGGCGATCATGTGCAGCCGTCCGGCCCGCTGCACGACGCTGAAACCGGGATACCAGGGGGTGTAGCTCCGGTAGCGGCCTTCGAGCGCATGCGGTGCGGAACTCGGCGCGGAAGGGTCGGGGCCCAGCGACTCGGGTCCGTAGAGCCAGCGTTCGTCCCACGAGTGGTGGTAGGCGGACCATCCCGGGTGATCGCACACCAGCCGTCCGTCCCCCGTGTCGTACAGCCTGCCGGTCATCCCCTCCGAGGTGAGTGAAAGACGCCCGTCCCCCGCGGACTCGACGCAGATCCGACGCGGCCCAGTTCCGTGGATCCCGACGTACCGCCGGGCGTCGGGAACTCGCTCCGGGTCGAACAGCGCCGGGTCGGCCGGGGCTCCCTGCACGACAGCGAGCACGTGGCGGGCGAAGCGGTCGACGATCTGGCACTCACCGGGTGCATTCGTCAGCACCGCGACACCGTGCCCGCCGTCGATGTCGGCGGCGAGGTGCGAGCGGTATCCGACCATCCCGCCGGCGTGTGTCACCCAGGTGCGGCCGTCGATCGTTTCCACGTCCACGCCGCACGCGTAGCCGGAATCGGCCGTGTCGGCCGGCACCGTGAGGAGCTCGCGGAAACGCTCCGGCCCGATGGCCGTGATGCCGTCCAGGGTGCCCCGGCCCAGTAGCATGCGCGCGAACAGGCCCAGGTCGGACGCCGTTGCCAGTACGTTCCCGTCGGCCGACGAATACTCGAAGAAGCCGGCCGGCGCGAGTGGAGCCGACGGCAGCGGCGGGCGGTCGTCGCGCAGGAACCGGTACCCGGTGGCGAGTTCGGCGGTGTCCTCGTGCATGATCCGCGCCGCCGAGTCGCGCATGCCCAGGGGCCGCAGCAGCCGTTCGGCCATGGCGTCCGCCAGCGATTGCCCCGTCACCTGCTCGACGATCAACCCCAGCAGGTTGTAGCCCTCGTTGGAGTAGTGGAACAACTCACCCGGTTCGGCCCAGGTCGGCGCATCGCGCAGCGCGTAGCCCCGTGCGGCCGCATCGGGCAGCGCGTCGGCGCCGGCCACCAGGCCAGAGGTGTGCTGCAGGAGGTGCCGGACGGTGATCGCGCGGGAGCCGCCGTTCGGGGCGAACCATGGCAGGTGGTCGGCGACCGCCGCATCGAGGTCGATCTTCCCCTCGTCCGCCAGTACGCCGAACAGGAAGGCGGTGAAGGTCTTGCTGA
Source organism: Streptodolium elevatio (assembly GCF_040649515.1). Classification (GTDB taxonomy): domain Bacteria; phylum Actinomycetota; class Actinomycetes; order Streptomycetales; family Streptomycetaceae; genus Yinghuangia; species Yinghuangia elevatio. The sequence goes on along the minus strand of NZ_JBEZFP010000023.1, from coordinate 77,190 downwards.
CGGAACCGATCTCGAAGCGCGTGCGACGCGTAACCGGCGTCTTGGCCTCCGCGTTGGCGAACCCTGCGGTGACGAAAGCCGATTCGCCGGCCCCGTCGACGACGCTGATCGCGATTCCCGGCACCGGCCACCGGGCCCGCAACTGCTCGGCAAGTCCCGAGAGCACCCGTTGCACGTCCATCAGCCGTCCGCCTTCCGCGCACCGAATCCCGCGAAGCGGTCCGGACCCAGCTCGATCCGGGAGGAGTCGATCTCGGCGTCCGGCCGGTCGCCTTTGACGAACCGCCGGCACAGCGGGTACAGCAGCACGGCCAGCAGCGCCACCGCGACACTCGTACCGAACGTCGCGCGTTCGTCGACCGCCGTACTCCATGCCAGGTACACGATCATCGACGTGGGCAGCAGGACGACCAGGACCGCGCCGGGCCAGCCGCCGGGGACCCGAACCGGCCGGACCATCTGCGGATACCTCCAGCGCAGGACCAGGAAGGCCGCGAACTCCAGGAGGATGGCGGCCAGGGTGAGCAGCACCGTGGCCCGCAGGATCGAGCTGAAGTCGACCGCGGCGAGCACGATGACGACGGTGGTGCTCGCCATCAGCGCACCCACCGGCGTGTGGAACCGCCTGCTGTCCCGGGCCATCCAGCGCGGCAGGTACGCGTCCGCGGCGAGTGCCCGCGGGACCCGGGTGCTCGTCAGCAGGATTGCCATGAACAGCCCGACCAGGGAGAGCGCCGACCCCACGGAGATCAGCACCTTCAGCCAGACTCCGCCCAGCTCCTCGCCGACCACGACGAAGTCGCCCGCGACCCAGTCGGCGGGCGAACCCCGGTGCAGCCCGCTGCCGATGGCGGCGATGGTGGGCAGGAGGTAGGCGGCGATGATCAGCGGAACCGCGATGAGCAGGGCCCGGGTGTACGTCCGGTGCGCGTCGGCGACCTCGCCCAGCACGGTGCTCGGGCCGTCGAAGCCGAGGTAGAGCCACACGATCACGCTGAGCGCGCCGGCCACCGAGGAGTGGACGCTTTGGTCCGGCACCACGAAGGGCGAGAACACATTGATCCCGTTGGCGACCGCATGCCAGATGCCGAGGACCGTCAGCACCGCGAACGGGGCGAGGATCGCCACCATCATCCCGATCGAGTACTCGCTCACCGCCTTGGAACCGCGGTAGTTCAGGTACGCCATCGGGAGGATGAGCGCGACGGTGACGATCCAGTGCAGGTCCACGACGAATCCGCCATGGAACAGGTCGACGACCACCAGGCCTTCTCCGCGGGCGATGTCCGGAACCCACGTGGCCAGGTAGTCCACCAGCAGGATCGGGTAGAGGGCGAGGTTGAGCACCGACCCGATCGAACTCCAGGCGCCGAACACGAATGCCGCACCTCTCCCGAGCGCGATCTTCGTCCAGTGGTAGTAGCCGCCGTCGACCGGTATCGCGGCACTCAACTCCGCTGCCACCAGGGCGTTAGGCACACCGAAGACCACCGGTATCAGGACGATCATCAACAGGGTCAGGCCCGGCCCGGCACTGGAGAGCGAGTTTTCGAGCCCGAACGGGCCTCCGGACACCGTGAAGAAGAAGATCCCGACCAGAGGCAGCACGCCGAGCGTACGTCTGCCCGCCCCGGGCGCCGACCGCGTGGACTCCGACGTGATCAGTTCGCTCATCCTTGGGCTCCGCTCTCCATTCGCGCCTGGTCGGCAAAACGTATGGGGCGGTACCGGGGCCGTCCTCGTCGCGGACGTCAAAGCTGCGGGCCGCCAGTTGACGCTGCCACCAACGCCGGGCTGATCCGCGTGGGACACGGCGAAGCCCCGGGCGACGAGGTCACCCGGAACTGCCGACACGGCTGGGCGTCGGAGAGGGCAAGGCTGCGCGGCGCGGCGGCTCGAAGTGCCGCATAGCGGCGGGCGAGTTCGTTCGGCGACCAGGACGCGTAGGTGACGAGACGAGCGCGGGCGGCGAGAAGGTCAACTGTCAGGCTTCGCCGGCCTGACGCGGCGGGGTGCCCATCGACCGCCCAGCGGCGGGCGGGACGATGGGCACCCCTCAGGAGCTTCGGACGTCCGCCTACGGCGTGCCCGCGCTCGGTCAGCGCTTCAGGGGGCCCACGGCCCGAGCATCTCCTTGATCGCGTCGGTCGCCGCCATCTGAAGCAGCGGGCCGTACGTGATCCGGCCGACGCCGAGGCGGCGGAAGCGCTCGAGATCGTGCTTGACGGGGTGGGCCGTGGAGTTCACCGGCACGCCGACGGCGTCGACCACAGCCGTGAGCAGTTCGTCGTTGTCCTGGATACGCACCGGGTAGACGCTGTCGGCGCCGGCCTGCGCCATGGCGCGCAGCCGTTCGATCGCCTCATCGAGGACGCCGGCGGGGTCCTGCGTGTGGATGAAGAGGTCGGTGCGTCCGTTGATCCAGACCGGGATCCCCGCATCGTCGGCCGCCGCGCGCAGGCCGGCGATATAACTCGCGTGCTCCTGCGTGCTGCGTACGCGTCCGCCTTCCGAGTGGACGGTGTCCTCGACGTTGAGGCCGACGCCACCAACCTCGGTGAGTCCGGCGACGAGGTCCGCGGGCTGCTGCCCGTACCCGGCCTCGAGGTCCACGGACACCGGGATGTCCACGGCCGCGATGATCGGCCTGACAGCGGCGAGCACTTCCTCGAAAGTCTGCCCCTCCTGGTCCTCGGCGCCTCGGGAGTCGGCGAGCGGATGACTGCCGATCGTCAGCGCGGCGAATCCGGCGGCGGCCGCAGTCCGCGCGGACCACACGTCCCAGACGGTCGGCAGTACGAGCGGCTGGTACTGGGCGTGCAGTTGCTTGAGGCGTCGAGCCCGCTCGACGGTGGTGCGAATGTCCATGCCGAGGACGCTACCTCCCGATCACCTCCGGCACGTCCTCATCGGCCCTGCCGGCTCCCGTTGCTAGATCCGATCAGCGCGCCCTTCCGGCTTCGCCGTCGGACCGCTGCTCCATCACGTGACGGGTGGGAAGGTCTTGGTGTAGGCAGGGCGGCGTACGTCGGTTCCCCCTTCGGCGGTTCCCTCGGCGTTGATGGCTTCGACCAGTGCCGGGTTGGCGCCGCCGCGCGCTTGGAACGCGTACCAGCCGGTGCCGAACTCGACGTCGGTGAGGATCAGTCCGGAGGTCACCGGGAAGCTGATGCCGATCGCGTACTGGCCGAAGATGCATGAGGTCAGTCGCGGGGTCGGTGCGCCGTCCGCGATGTAGACGTCGCACTCCGGCGGGTCGGCTCCCGGGATGGAGCACTCCTTGAACCTGGTCTTGGTCGCCACGAATGCGCCGGCGGACCAGACCGCGCCCTCGCAGTAGGCGAACAACGTCCGGTGCAGTGTCGCGGACGCTCCACCCGCGACGAAGACGGCGCTGCCCCGCGGGCGATCGGGCCGCATTCCGCCGCAGCTCCCGATCAATACTCCTTCTGCGTCCAACTCACAGCCCGGACCGATGTGGATCGCCGACCCCAGGTCCGCGGCGCCACCCCCCAGCTCGGTCCCACGGAGCCGCAGGCGGCCGCGACGTACGCGCAGGAGACCGAAGCGCACCGGATTCACCGCGTTTCGTTCTGCGTTGAATATGTCCCGCTCGATGCTGCCGCCCTCAAGCGTGAGTTGGCCGTCGATCGGTGGCAAGGGCGCCGCAAGGGTGAAACCGGCGCGCTGGGGCATGCGTACGACCGTCTCGTGCCCGTGCCCCACGCGAGCGAACGCGGCCCGCAACCCATCGACGTCGCCGGCCTCGAGTTCGATCACTTCGACACGTCCCACGGCATCCCCCGCCATTGATCCGACTCCGGCGAGAGTATTGCGTTGCCGGGGCGGGAGTTGCGAGAGCATCCACAGCGTGTGGTGGCGCAAATCCAACTCGGTCGCCGCATCCGGTCGGGGAACTCCGCCACGTCTCCCGCCCCGCGCCGCCAGCCCACGGCCCCCCGGTGCCGAGCCCGGAGAAGCAGGCAGATGCCGCGAACGGGAAGGGCTGCGCTCCGCGTCGGCGCCGAGCATCGTGACCGCCGCCCATCGGTCGTCTCCATGACCTGGAACACCTGTGTCCGTCGGCGAACTGTTCCTCGACCCAGACCCGGCCGCCGCCCTCTGCTGCGCGGACCGCGTCGCCGACGTACCCGGCCCGACCCCGACCGCCCCGGCGCCCGGGCACGTCGAGTGCGTACGGAAGAGCGAGTCGGGCGCGCCGGGGCGGCCGTCGCAACGCCGCTCAGGCGCCGTTGCCGAGGGCCGACGCCGCGACCGCGTACAGCATCCCGCGCACGTCCGCCCGTACTTCTTCCCCGCGCCGCCAGACCAGACGCAACTGGAGGGGCGGTGCGGGGAGCGCGAGCCGGATCAGGGTCCCGGTGCGCAGGGACTGAGTGACCGCGAATTCGGGCAGGAGGGCGATGCCGACGCCCTGTTCCGCCCAGGCCCGCATGACAGGCACCCCCTCGGCCCGGACGCGTGTAAGTGCCGGGCCCAAGAGCCGGTCGGCGGCCAGGAGGAACGAGCAGTTCGGGACGTTCGTCAGCAGCCGTTCACCGCGTCGGCGAAGGTCCTCGACGGTCAGGACGGCCGCGTCCCGCAGCGGGTGCCCGGGGGCGGCGACCAGCGCCAGCGGCACGGGCTCGACGTCGGCGAACGACAGCGCGTCGGCGGGTGGTGCGAAGCCGAGGCCGCCGAGGGCTTCCCCGGTGTCCAGGACCAGTGCCGCGTCCAGTTCTCCGCCGACCACGTCCGCCATGAGTTCGTCGCGGCTGCGGGACGGGCGCACGTCCACGGCGAGGCCCGGGTCACGGGCGGCGATCCGGGTCAGGACGCTCGGCGCATGCGACGCGGCGATCGTCTCGAGCGCGCCGAGCCGCAGGACATGCCGGGCGTCGGCGACTTCACGGCGGGCCTGTTCGGCCTGGTCGAGCAGGCGCCGCGCCCAACCGGTCAGGGTCTCGCCGGCGGCAGTCAGGCGCATGCCGCGTGCGGTGCGGACGAATACCGGCACGCCCAGCGAACGTTCGAGCGCCCGGATGTGCTCGGACACGGTCGACGGGGCGAGGTCGAGGGCGGCCGCGGCCTCCGTGACCGTACGGTGGCGCACCACGGCCTCGAACGTCGTGAGCTGGCGCAGTTCCATGCTCGATGCCAACCCGCCGTCCGCGTTCGGAAATTCCGAACGGAGCGTGCGGATTCCCCGGTGGAACCCCGGTTGGCCCGGCGGAAGAGTGCCGCACATGACCGAAGTCCCACCCCCTGCCGCCGTGCCCGCACACCCGCGGAACGCCGCTGCCGATCGTCCTGCTGCCGGCCGTTCTGACGCCGACCGTCCCGACGCGGCCGCCGCCGGGCGCCGGGCGAGCCGCCGCCGCTTCCTCAAACTCGTCGGCATCTCGCTCGGCTACTTCATGGTGCTGCTCGACCTCACGGTGCTGTCCGTCGCCGAGCCCGACCTCGCGGCGTCGCTCGGCGCGTCGACGAGCGGCCTGCAATGGGCGACGACCGCGTACACCGTGCTGTTCGCCGCCCTGCTGCTGTCCGCGGGCGCGGTCGCCGACCGGTACGGCGCGCACCGTGTCTTCAAGGCCGGTACCGCCGCGTTCGGTCTGGTCTCGCTGGCCTGCGCCGCAGCGCCCGGCCTGGGCACGCTCATTGCCGCGCGGGCACTCCTCGGGGTGGCGGCGGCTGCCGTCGTACCGGCGTCGCTGGCCCTGGTGGCGCGCCTCTACCCGGATCCGGGCGAGCGCACCCGGGCCGTCGCGGCGTGGGCGGCGATCAGCGGCGCGGCGGTCGCGGCCGGTCCCGTCGCGGGCGGGCTGCTCGTGGAACTCGGCGGCTGGCGCGCCATTTTCGTCGTGAACGCACCGATCGCCGCCGTCGTCCTGCTGACGGTCGTGGGTCCTGCGGTGGTCTGCCCGCGGGGCCGACAGCGGATCGACTGGTGGGCGCAGGGCGCCGCATGCCTTGTGCTCGCCGTGCCGACCGACGCGGTGATCGCCGCGGGCTCGGCGGCCTGGGGCCACGCCGCGGCGTCGGGTGTGCTGACGGTGCCTGCGGTCGCGGTGTTCAGGCGGCTGGAACGCCGCAGTACCGCGCCGGTGCTCGGCGGTGGCCTGCTGCGCAGCCGCGGGGTTCGGGCCGGACTCGGGGTCGGTGCCGCGGTGAACTTCACCCTTGCGGGCGACCTGTTCGTCCTACCGCTGCTGCTCCGGCACGAACACGCGCTCGGTCCGGTCGCCACCGGGCTCGCGTTTCTTCCGCTGACCCTGCCGTTCGTCGCGAACCCGCCGGTGACCGGGCGCATCGTGGCCCGGACCGGCCCGCGCCTGCCCATTCTGGCCGGGATGGCGCTGCTCACCGTGGGCGGGCTCGTCCTCGCCGCCGCGGCCTGGGCCACCTCGCCCTACCCGGTGCTCGCCGGCGGGCTGCTCCTGACCGGTTTCGGCATTTCGTTCGCGCTGCCCGCACTGGTGGCCGCGGTCGTCGCCGCGGCGCCCGAGGGCACCGCGGGATCCGCGGGCGGCGTCCTGAACGCCGCGCGCCAGACCGGCGCGACGCTCGGCGTCGCGGTGATGGGCGCCTTGGCCGGCACCGACCCCACGCCCGGGGGAGCCGCGGCGGCACTGGCATTCGCCGCCGTCGTGTGCGCCGCAGCCGGAGGCACCTTCGCCCGCCGCCCGCCCCGCGCGGCCGCCTGACCACCAGAAGCGCTCACCAGCGCAGACACCGGGTCCGGCCAGGCTCGGGACGATCAGGGCGGCCGCGTCCGTGCCCGGGACGACGACGGTCTGTTCGTCCAGGGCGGTGAAGATGTCCTCGACCAGCCGCTCGGCCATCTGTGGGGCCTTCGGCCGCATCAGCGTGACGAGCCGTCGCCGGCCTGCCTTGCGGATCTGGGTGGGGGAGCCGAACCGCTCCAGCAGAGTGAGGACGGCGGGGTGCTGGATTCGCGGGCCCAGCACGCGTTCAAGGTGCGGGTGGATCTGGGCGAGCAGGCCGCGAAGGCGGTTGCTGACGCGGGTGGCCTCGCCGGCCAGGTCGTCGTCGAAGCCGACGATCATCTGCAGTTCGGCAATAGTCTCGTCGGCGAGTTCGATCGACCGCAGGGTGTTCGGCATCGAGCGGGACGCGTCCGCGATGACGAAGGCGTCGCGGGCGTCGGTCTTGGCCTCGCCGGGATAGAGGTCGGCCATCCGCCGCATCGTCAGGCCTGGGAGATAGGCGACTTCGCAGCCCATGTCGCGGGCGACCGCGATAGGAAGGGCACCGATCGAGGCGGGCTGATCGACCACCACGAGCACGGTGCCGTGCTTGGCCTTGAGTTTGGCGAAGACTTCGCGGAGTTTGGGTTCGCTGTTCGGCAGGCGCTTGTCGAAGGCCTTCTTCCCGGCCGGGGCGACGGCGGTGGCGTGGTGTTCGCTCTCCCCGACGTCCAAGCCGAGGAAGACGCCTATGTCGCCGGTGTCGATCACGTGCGTCCTTCGGTTGTCCCGGCCTGGCCGTCCCGCGGCACCGATCGCCACATCCACATTACGAAGAGCCTTCCGACCTGCGGACAGGTCGGTGGTCATGCCCCTAATCAGCGGTCTGTCGATGCGTCCGGCGTTCAGGCTGCGGCGCGGAAGACGTACGCCGTCATCGGGGCGGTGACCGGCCCCGGGCCCAGACGGGCTGTCATCTCCTCGACGACGGTGGCCTTGACGGCCGGTCCGCCGCCGCGTTCCTCGACAGCCATGCGCACCGGGGTCCCGGTGAGGTACCCGATGGCAAGGTCGGCGGTCGACGCGGCCTGGCCCTGAAGCGTCAGCTCCTGCTCGTCCTCGACGGTGAAGCCGGCGGCGGCCAGATCGGCGGCCACGACAGACGGGTCGGAGTAGCCGTGCGGAACCGTCGCGAAGAACCGCGGCGGGTCGGCCGGGAAGGCCCGCTCCAGCCCGGCCTGTAGCGCGACTTCGAAGGAGTGCGTCCCGAGCGGACCCCAGGTGTTGAACAGGAACCGGCCGCCCGGGGCCAACACCCGGTGCACCTCGGTGAATGCCTCGATGCGGTCGGGAAAGAACATCACGCCGAACTGGCAGACCACCAGGTCGAAGCCGCCGTCCGGGAACGGCAGCCGCTGTGCGTCGGCCTGCCGCCACACCGCGTCCGGGGCCCGGTCCGAGCCGAAAGCGACCATGGCCTCGTTCAGGTCGGTGGCCGTCACCTCGGCCCAGGGGGCCGCTGCGAGCAAGCTCGACGTCAACACGCCGGTCCCCGCGGCAAGTTCGAGGACCCGCCCAGGGCGGAGTGCCGCCGCCCGGGCGGTCAGGTCCTCGGCGAAGGGCCGGAAGACCACCGGCACGAGGTACTGCTCGTAGGCCGCCGGCATGGACTCGGACCACCGCCGGTCGGCATTGGTTCGTGTCACCCTCGTGACGGTAGCGCCGCGTCAGGGCGCATGTTCTGAGACACGACCGTGAGGTCTCACCTCGTCGTCGACAACGGCAGGTACGCGCGCCCGGTCTCGATGCTGCCGCTTTCTGCGCCGTTCGGGTGGACCCGGTCGCCGGACCGTGGAGTTGCGTCGTGTGCGGGCGTTACGACTACCGGGACCAACCGGATGGCCGGTCCGGTGGACTCGGACAGGATACGGAACCCCGGCCAGGCAGCCCGGCAGAAGGAACGAGAACCGCCAACCGTGATCGAGTACAGCAGCGTCCAACTCGTGGACGTCCCCAGCCGGCAAACCGGCCACCGTGTCATCGTCCCCCCGGTCATCGGCACGCTCGGCAGCGACGCGTACCGCAGCGACTTCGAGAACCTCGCCTCGCTGCCCGAGGGCGCGGTCTTCATGATGGGGGACAACCCGGCGCTGCCCCGGATGCCCGAACGCCCCACGCTCGCGGACTTCTACCGCCTTCGCCTGGACCCGTTCGCGGTCCGGCACATGCTCCACAGCGCGCACCGCGCCCGCGAACTGGGCATGGGCGACACGGTCGTGCTCACCTGCCTGCTCCACGACCTGGGCGTCGGCGGGCTCCTGCGCGCGCACCACGGCCACTGGGGTGCCCAGATGGTCGAGCCGTACGTCGACGCCGAGGTCGCCTGGGCCATCCGCCACCACGAGGTCCTGCGGTTCTTTCCCGACGAAGCCGCAGGCTACGAGTATCCCGAGGCCTACCTGCGATTCTTCGGGCCCTCGTACACGCCCCCGGCCTACCTGCACGACATCTACGCCAAGGCGCGCAGCCACCCCTGGTACCCCACCGCGCGGCTGGTCACCGTGAACGACGTCTACACCTTCGACGGGGCCGCCCCGCGGCTGGACATCGGCGACTTCGAAGACGTCATCGGCCGCCACTTCCACCAACCCGCCGAAGGCCTCGGCTTCGACAACAGCCCCGCCGCCCACATGTGGCGCACACTCATCTGGCCCAACAACTTCCTGTGAGGGCACGGGTTGAACCGCCGAACCCTCCCGGGTACGCGCGGACGCGGCCCGGAACTCCTGACCACGACCCGGTGCCGGCGGCGCTGGTGGGGGCGTTGCCGAGTCCGGTTCGTTCGTATTGAAGCGTGCCGGGTTTTTCTCACCGCACCTCGGCGCTGCCGATGAGTTTGGCGCTCCTGACCGGTCCAAGCTGGTGACACTCTAGGAAAGGACGCCGCCATGTCGGAGCTTCTCGTCGACTTCATCACCTCCCTCGACGGCTACGCATCGGGAGAGGGGTGGCCCGGGTTCTGGGGCCTTGAGGGCCCGGAGTACCTCGCATGGCTCGGTGAGCAGCCGGAGGTCACCTACCTGATGGGAGCCAACACCTACCGCCTGATGTCGGGCTTCGCCGCGGGCGAGGTCCCGGATGGCCAAGACGACTTCAGGCCCGAAGAAGAGGCATCCGTGGACGAGCTCACGCAGGCGTCCAAGGTGGTCTTCTCCTCCTCACTCGAGGAGCCGCTGACGTGGGCCAACTCCACGCTCGTCCGCGACGACGCCGTCGAGGCGGTCCGCGCCCTGAAGTCGAATGGCTCGGGGCTCCTCAGCACGATCGGCAGCCTCAGCCTGTCCCGGTCACTGCTGCGCGCCGGACTCGTCGACCGCTTCCGGGTCGTGATGTTCCCGGTGATCACCGGGGCCACGGGCGAGGAACGCATCTACGACGGCTATCCGGACGTTGCCCTCGAGATGATCGACCACCGCACCTTCGACGGCCGCATCCAGTTGGTCGAGTACAAGCCCCGCGTGCTCGACCACCCGCCGCTCGCCGTACCTGCGTGATGCGCTCGCCCGTCCGCCGGCCTGGACCCTGCCAGGCCGGCGCCGTCGGGTGCGCAGCAGGACCTCGTAGGGACGAACAGCCAACGTCAGGACGCCCGGTCCGGCGGCAGCTGTCGGCGCGGTCGCCGACAGCCTGGGCGGCCCCCCGCGACGGCGCCGTTCGGCCGGTTCGACGACGCGGGTGTGATCAGTTCGACGAACCGACCGGCCGCCACCCCTACCCGACCTGTGGCTTCAACTCCACGCCGACGACCTGGACGCGGCGACGATCGCCATGGCCGACATCGGCATCCATCCGTGTGACGAGGTCGAACCCCTGACCGACCTCGATACCAGGGCCCATTGGATCAGGAACTCCGCCGGCGTCGTCCACCTGCTCGCCGAGTCCGGGGCGGCCACCCAGGGCGGGAGCGGGGCAGGCGCCTGACCGACGGACGGGGCGGCGCCTGACGCACGGATCATCCCGGCCGTAGCCCGGGGGCAGGGGTGAACGCCGTTGGTTTGCAAGGTGTTTGCCGGAGACGCGACGCGCGCGCGTGGGTTCGGCTACCGGGTTGTGGCGGTCGGGTCCACGGGTGGTGGCGTGTTCATGCGGCGCGGGGCTGGGTGAGGTCGAGTACGGCGGTGACGCGTTTGCCTGCCGCGGCGCGGCGTACGTCGAGTGCGCGGCACAGCGCCACGACGATTTCGAGGCCGTGCTGCCCGGGCCGCAACGGGTCGGTGCCGTGCGGTCGCGGCAGGTGCGGGCTGGTGTCCTCGACCGTGACGTGCACCGCTTCTGCGGTGCGGGTCAGGGTCAGGTGGCTGGGACCGGGGGCGTACTTGCGCGCGTTGGTCACCAACTCGCTGACGACCAGTTGCGCCGCCTCCTCGGCGTGGCGGGAGACCGTACCCGGGAACACCGTCGCGGTGCGGGCCAAGAACTCCCGCGTCGCCGCCCGCGCGCGGGCGATCCGGTCGTCGTCGCACGGGTACGTCGCACTCACCGCCACCGGCCGTCTTGCCTGTGCTACGGCTGCCCCTGCCCGGGTGACTGTGCTTGTTCCTGGACGGGTTCCGCTGCGCATCGTGTCCATGTCCGCGCACCACCTCGCGTTGTTCCCCGCGCCACCGCCTGGTGCCGTCGCCGTACTGCGCCCGCGCTGTGTCCTGCGGTGTCGTGCGGGTGCCGGGCGAAGGCTGCCGGTCGCATGGCCTGCCGTGGCGCTCCTTGCTGTGGTCTGTCCTGTTCTGACCTGTCCGTGTCCCGCCCTCTACCCGGCAGCCGGTAGGCGAACACACCCAATTCGCGTGCATGTGCCGTCGACAGCAGGGCAGGGAATGGATCGACAGCACCAGCGGCCCTGCCCGGTGGCGGCCGAAAAGGGTCGCGGCCGGAGCGGCGAGGAAAGGCAGGCACGGCGATGGCGGACACGAACACCGGCACGCAACCCGCGCGGGAGACAGCTGCGGTGGCAGTGCCGTCGCAGACGGCGGCCGTTGTACCCGGGGAGCCACTCGCGGCCGCGGCGTACCGGGGCCGTACCGCCATCGCGGACGGCGTCGTCGCCAAGATCGCCGGTCTCGCGGCCCGGGGCACGCCCGGCGTGTACGCGCTGGGACGCGGGACCGCCCGCGCGCTGGGCGCCGTGCGTGAGCGCATCCCCGGCGCGAAGGCCAACATCGCGCAGGGCGTCAGCGTCGAGGTCGGCGAGAAGCAGTGCGCCGTCGACTTGGCCCTGGTGGTCGACTACGGCGTCGCCATCGCCGAACTCGCCGAGCGCGTACGCCTCAACGTCATCGAGGGCCTTGAGGATATGACCGGCTTGGAGGTCGTCGAGGTCAACATCGCCGTCGACGACATCCACATCGCCGGCGACGACAACCACGACCGCCGCGTCGAATAGCGCCCCGGGCCCGCCCGCCTCACCAGGCCGACTCCTACCCAACGGTTCCCGCGCGGGGTCGGCGCGGCCGTCGTGGACGGCGCTGGTTCCGTTCCGGTAAACCGTGGCGCGGCGGGCGGGCGGCTGCCGGGGACCCTGCGGGTTGTTCGCCCCCGCCACCGGGGCGCGCGATCCTTGCGGACGCCGCCGCGAGTTGCTGCGCCGCAAGAGACCGCCCGACTCGTCACCTCAGGACTCGTCACCTCCGGCCCGCGCCGCAATCGCGGGTCTCTACAGCGCCCGGTCGCGGGGGAGGGTGGAGACCAGGGCTGTCGTGGCGGGGAGACCGTGCGGGGAGCCCGCAACGGGAGCTGGCGGCGGGGCACTACCGTCGGCGAGACGTTCGTTTGTGCTCTTTTAGCCGCCGGTGCTGACTGCGGTGGTAGTGGCAGAGGAGCCCGCGCCGTCGGAGAGTCGCCAGTGCTGGCTCAGGTCGCTGGTCTTGTGGACGGTGATGCCCCCGAAGCGGCGCAGGGTGTCGGCGGGTGCGGCCGGGGCGAGGGCGGACGCCGCGATGGCGGAGAGGACCGCGAGCGTGCGCTTCCTCATGATCGGCTAACGCCCAGGGTGGCGAGAGAGGTGCGCGTCCCCCGGCAATTTCATGATCGGCTAATGCCCAGGGTGGCGAGCGAGATGCGCGGCCCCCGGCAATTCGACGCCGCGCCATGGAAACACGGGGACGGAGCCGGTCTCCGCCGCGGTGGTCGGCGGCGTCATGCGCTCGACGTGTCCGGGTGCTGGCCGGGGCCGGGGCTTGAGGTGGTGGGCGCGAGCGGGGTGGGGGAGAGGTCCGTGGTCTCTTCGCCCGCTTCGAGCAGTGTTTCGGCGGCGCCCACGATGAGGGGGTCGGGCTTGCCGACGACGGCGGTGTCCTTGCTGGTGTAGTCGCACTGGGCGAGGAGGCTGCGCATGGCCTCCAGGCGGGCGCGGCGTTTGTCGTTGCTCTTGACCACGGTCCAGGGCGCCTGCTCGGTGTCGGTGGCGCGGAACATCTCGACCTTTGCGCGGGTGTATTCGTCCCAGCGGTCGAGGGACGCCAGGTCGGTGGGGGAGAGCTTCCACCGCCGGACCGGGTCCACCTGGCGGATGGCGAAGCGCGTGCGTTGCTCGGCCCGGGAGACGGAGAACCAGAACTTCACCAGCACGATGCCGTCCTCGACCAGCATCCGCTCGAACACCGGGCACTGGCGCAGGAACAGTTCGTGCTCCTGCGGCGTGCAGAAGCCCATCACGCGCTCCACGCCGGCGCGGTTGTACCAGGAGCGGTCGAAGAAGACGATCTCGCCGGTGGACGGGAGGTGGTTGACATAGCGCTGGAAGTACCACTGGCCGGCTTCCCGCTCGGTGGGCTTGTCCAGAGCCACCACGCGGGCGCCACGCGGGTTGAGCCGTTCGGTGAACCGCTGGATCGTGCCGCCTTTCCCCGCCGCGTCGCGGCCCTCGCACACCACGACCAGGCGCTGACCGGTGTCCTTGACCCAGCGCTGGAGCTTGAGCAGTTCGATCTGGAGCATCCGCTTGTGGCGTTCGTACTCCGCGCGGCGCACCTTTGACCTGTACGGGTAATTCTCGCGCCACGTGCGCAGGGGACGCCCGGCTTCGTCCAGAAGCACAGGCTGCTCCGGCCTGCTGTCGTCGACCGTCAGGCCCTCCAGCAGTTCGGGAGCGTCGTCGCTGTTCGTCACACCACCAGCCCTTCGTCGTACCGGCGGCGTACGCCGATCCCGGCCGATGCCGGATCACTGGGCGGTTACCCAGACCGGCGCCGTCGAATCCGGTCGGCGCGTAGCCGACCCCGTCATCGCGGCAAGGGATTCGCGGACGCGCTGCGTTTGGCCGCGAGGTAGACGGTGTCCACTCCGGGGGCGCGGTCGTCCTGGAGGCGAAGGATGCCGTCGAACCCCAGGTGCCGGAGGAGTTCGAGGTGGCTGTGGTTCGTCGACCAGGTACGCAGCACGACCCACGGGGGCAGGTGTGCCGGAAGGTCGAAGAGTTCGCGGTAGAGGGAGCGTGCGATGCCGTGGCGCCGGTGGCGGCGTCGTATGGCGATGGTGCTCACGTACAGACAGGGACACAAGTCGGCGTACCGGCTGTCGTGGTGGTCGGTGCGGAAGGACAGGAACCCGGCGAGCCGACCCTTGTGCCAGGTCATGAAGAGGTCCTGCCGGAGCATTTCCTTCAGGTACCTGTCGGAGACGGGCGTGCCGGGGCTCTGCTCGCGCAACTCGGACTGAGTGGTGCCCGCGCGTGAGGTGAGCGGAGGGACGAAGTCGTCGGCGACTTCCGCGAACATCGTTGCCAGCTCGCTCAGTTCCGTGATGGGGATCGTTCCCGGCCGGTACCACCGTGTGCTGATGTCGCTCACACCACTCCTTCGTCGGGGTGGCGCACCGGCCGACCCGCTCGGGACCGCCGGTCGACGAACATCCGTGGGCGCGGCGTACCCAAGCGTGCCAGGACCGACCGGTCGCATCCGTGCCGTAGCGCCGTCCACGCCTTCATCAGACCCTGGTCGACGAGGCGGGCATCGCGGCACGGCGCATTCGCGACGTTCACCGGCAACTCCGCGCCCGGATGCGCACCTCCGGCCGCCGCACAGATCGACATCAAGTGCCGTCTGTCCGCATGCCGGGGAACGGCGAGGGGACGGTGGCCGCACGGGTGACTGCCGAGGCATTCCGATCGCGGCCGCGCCTGGGGTACAGCAATTGCAGCGGCGCTGCTGGCGTCTGGCCGCCAACCGGCGGGCACGCCCGGGCAATTGGCCACACAACACCGACCAGGCAGGTCACTTCTCCGCTCAGCCGTTCCAGGTGTGGGAGTCGATGTGGCGGGCGGGCACCCTCTCCAGATCGCCGTACACCTGTTCCGAGCCCTCGTCGGGTGCCTGGCCGTCCGCCCGGGCGACTTCGATGACCACCAGGTAGTGCCCGGAGGTGATGGTGCCGGCCCACGTGCGGGTCTGCTCGGAGAACCGCACACCGGAGTCCGACGGCGGCTGGATGAACGACACGTACACGTCGTTGCGGCCGGGAGCCAACAGGCGATCCGCCAGTGATCGGGCCGCGGCCTCGTCGGTCAGCGAGATGACGGACACCGATCCGACGTACGACTTGGTGACATCGGTCCACAGCGACCGCACGATCCCGATGCAGTCCGCGCCGAACAGATCGCGCAGGCCGCCTTCGGCGGCCTGGCAGTCGCGGGAGTCCTGCGCGATATGCGTGTACGGCCGCCCCTGGATCGTGGTCTCGCCGGTGGCGCCGAACCACCTGGCGGGAGTGAACGGGTCGGTGTCCGATGCCGCAGTGTCCCAGTTGCTGCTTTCGCCCGTCGTCGGCGACCCGCCCCTTGCGGAAGGCGACGTCGCTCCGGACGTCCCCTTCGCCGCCGAAGTCCCTGGTCCGCGAGCCCCGTCGGAAGCGCCGATCGGTCGCTGGTCGCGAGCGGCGGCGTCCTCGTCGCCCGTCGTCACCAGCACCGTCACGAGGACCGTCGCCGCGAGCGCCGCGCCGCCGACGGCCAGCCAGGGACGGCGGTTCGACGAGCCGCCGCGTAGTCCTCCCGAGAAGGGCCTGCCCGGAGGAGGCGGGACGGACGGCGTGGGCGGATCGTAAACCGGAGGCATACGGAGAACCGTACGGGCGTTCAGGCACCCGACCCGCCGGTCCGGGCGACTTCGGTGCGACTCGGTGGCGGCCCACAGCGATACCCGCCCCTTGCGGCCGCATCCGAAGGAACAGCGGTCCTGGTGACGTCGGTTGCCGGGCGGGGCCAGGGCCGAGGCCGGGACGCGAACTGACAGTTCGACCGACGCGGCGTTATTCGGGACGATCCCTTGCCGCCAAAGGCTGCCGCACTGCGCCCGATGGGCACATTGCGTACTCCCAGCAGCGGGAGGACCTTGACGGTCCGCAATTCGCGAGGCCGATCGAATCAGGACTGGCCGGCGCGCATCTTCTCGGCCTGCGCGTCGAGCAGGCGTTTCTCGGGCATCTCCGCTTCGCCGGTCTCCGTGTTCAGATTGACGAAGATCGCCAGCATGTCGCCCACCTGGATGATGGCGTAGTCGGTCGGAACGGACCTGGTGCCCACCCGGGTGCCGAGCTCGATGCCGAGCGTCGTGTCCGCCTTGCTGGTCAAGGCGACCTTCTCGGTCGTGAATTGCACCTTGCTGCCGCCCTTGGCAGCGGGGATCGAGGAGCAGGAGGCGAGCGCGGCAGTCGCGTCGTCCACCAGCTTCTTCGCGCCGCCGTTCGCGTACGACGCGAGCAGAATCACCGAGATGTCGTTCGCGTCGTCGTCGACCAGGTACCGGTTGCCGGTGTGGGCGGTGCTCTTGCCCCGCGTGACACCGCCGGACAACGCCTCCAGGACCGGCTGGCAGGTGGCATCGTCCGCCTGTGCCTCTTCGTCGTTGCCTGAGAAGGGAGCCAGCTTGACGTTCGCGGGCACATCCTCCTGACCAAGGATGATCTGCTTCAACTGAGCTTCGGTCGGAGGCGTTCCCGACGTAGTGCCACCGGTCGGCGACGGCTTGCCGCTTCCGCCTGCCGAAGGCGTGGCGTCCGGCGACGCGGATGCGTCGGGGTCGCCGGGTGCCGCCGTCTGCGCCTTCGTGGCGGACGGGCTGCTGTCGGCGTTCTTGTCGTCGTCACCACTGCACGCCGAGGCGAGCATGAGCAGGGACGTCACGACCGCGACCGGGACAACGGTGCGTCGGAATCTGAGCGGCGTAGCCATGTGGACACCTCGAAGCGCGCGAACACCGAACCACGTGAATGGCCCCGGTGTCATGGGGGGACAGGACGAGTATTCCGTCAGCCCTCATCCGGTCGTCCACCGGCTGCGATCCCCTGCCGGCGTACTCGCGAAGGTGTTGCCCTTGTCGCCGTGCGGGCGCCCGACGTATGGCGCCGCGCTGCGGCTTCCGGATCCGCGCCCTCGTCCCTCGTCCGCGCCGACGGGGCCGTCGAGCTAGCGGCTGGGCGGTCGTCGGGGAGGCGAGCGCCCAGTTCGTGGGCACGACGCGCACGGAACTCGTCCTGCACTGGTCCACGCCCACGTCCGTTCGCGCTGGGACTCGCAGGCGGGGTCAGACTTGCTCCTCGATGCCGATGGCCCTCTTGAGGTCGTCGTGTGCCTGGTGCGTCTTCCCCTCGCGCTGCTCCAAGAGGGCGGCCGCTATCACGTTCAGCTTGAGTTGGATCGCGCGTTCCGCGCGCCGCTCGCTGTTCTTCAGCAAGGCCAGGAGCAGCAGACTGACCACGGTCATCAGGTCCACGACGAAGAGCTTCCAGCCCAGGGACAATCCGATGGCCATGACAGCCACGAAGGAGGCCACCAGCATCAGGCAGAAGGCGAAGAAGGCCGAGGAACTGGCCAGGTTCGAGGCCGATTCGGCGAATCGCGCGAAACGACTCCGCTCGCCGGCGGCTGATTCATCAGCCCATCTCGCCATGACCGCCTCCTGAGAGAAACGGCGGCGGATCGATCAGCCGGGGGTGGCCGCCGGTTCCGCCTGCCGCTGTCGCCCGGTACCAGAGCAAGCCCCGTTCAATCGACCGGGGTTCACCAGGTGAGGAACGGTGCACACGTTTTCGCCAATGGGCGCTGGACGACACACTCGCGCGAAATGCTCGCCCGCGGTGCAGGCCGACCGACACGCGAACGCGCAAGGCATGTGCGTCCGGGGGCAGGCCGCCCTGCACGACCAAACCGAGGGGCGCGGTTTCGGACAACGTTCGATCCAGACCCTGCTGAGGATCGCCGCGTCAAATCGCCGGCCCCCTGCCGACGCAGGACCACCGGCCACGATGAGGGCGCGGGGACGTGGCGCGCGGCTGTCATTTCTCCGTCGGAGTGATCGGGTCGATACCCGTGCCTGCGTACAGCTGCGGTTCAAAGCTGATCAGCGGCCTGCCGGCGGGACGGTCCAGCGTCGGACGGGCCAGGTGCACGCCCGGGTTACTCGTCGGTCCACCTGCGGAACATCTTCGCGACGTCGAGCGGCAGCGCTGCCGGGGACCATTCATCGGATCGGCCACATGCTCATACCGTGCGCGTCGCGGTCGACCTCCTGCTGACTCTGCTCTCGAATGTGACGTCTTCGGCACGGTCAGGCGCTTTGCGTTGTTTTTACAATGCTGTAGAAACAACGTACGCGAGGACTGGACCGTGTCCCTCGCTTGCGGCTCCCGCGCACCGGGACAGACGGTAGGAGAGGTGTCCGGACCCCCGATGGACGATCCTGCGAGTAGTCATGGACCACGGCTTCCAGGGGAAGTGGTGGACCGATGACCGAATTGATCCTGCTCGCCGTCGCGATCCTGCTGATCGTGGCGTGTGCGGTCTTCGTGGCCGCCGAATTCTCGTTGACCACGGTGGACCGCGGTTCGCTGGAGGAAGCGGCGGCGTCCGGCGAGCGGGGTGCCGCGGGCGCCTTGCTGGCCGTCAAGCGGCTGACCGTCCAGCTCTCCGGCGCCCAGCTCGGCATCACGGTGACCTCGTTGGTCATCGGCATGCTCGCGCAGCCGTCCGTCGCGGCGCTGCTGGCCGGGCCGTTGGACGCGGTGGGCCTTCCGGACGGCGCGGTGGACACCGTCGCGCTGGTCCTGGGGATCGTGCTGTCGACCGTGGCGCTGATGGTCTTCGGTGAACTCGTCCCGAAGAACTGGGCCATCTCGCACCCGCTGCGGGTGGCCAAGGCGGTCGCCGGCCCGCAGCGGGCGTTCACCACGGCGTTCCGGCCGCTGATCACCCACCTGAACCGGACCGCGAACCGCGCGGTGCGCCGCTTCGGCCTCGAACCGGTCGAGGAGCTGGCGTCCGCGCGCAGCCCCCAGGAGCTGGTCGCCCTCGCCCGGCACTCCGTGCGCGCGGGCACGCTGGAGGCGGACACCGCGGACCTGTTCGTCCGCGCGGTCAGCCTGGGTGACCTGACCGCCGAGCAGATCATGACGCCGCGGGTGCGGGTGCACGGCGTCCGCGCGGACGCCCCGGTGGGCGGGGTGATCGCCATCGCGCGCGCGACCGGCCACTCGCGCTTCCCGGTCTACCGCGACAGCCTGGACGAGGTCACGGGTTTCGTCGACCTCAAGGCGGCGCTCGCCGTGCCCGAGGGCGAGCGGGACAGCCGTACCGTCGCGGACGTCGCGGTCGAGCCGGTGCTCGTCCCCGAGACACTTCCGGGCGACGACCTGCTGGACCGGCTCCGCGGCGAGCAGACGATGGCGGTGGTGATCGACGAGTACGGCGGCATGGCCGGCGTCGTGACGTTGGAGGACATCGTCGAGGAAGTGGTCGGCGAGGTCCGTGACGAGCATGATCCGGACGAAGCCCCCGAACTCGTGGCGACCGCCCCGGACGCGACCGGGCACCCCACGTGGGACCTCGACGGCGGCTACCGGGTCGACCAGGTCGAGGAACTGGGCCTGCACGCTCCGGACGGGCCCTACGAGACGCTCGCGGGCCTGGTCGCCGAGCGGTTGTCCCGCATCCCCGAGGTCGGCGACGTCGTGGAACTGGGGGAGTGGACGCTGACGGTGACCGAGGTCGCGCAGCACCGGGCCGCCCGTCTCACCCTGACGGGACCGCGTCCCGACGCTGACGGTGACGCGGACGGTGCCGCCGACGCGGACGGCGACGACGCGCGGCGCGCCGATGAGGACGGCCGCTGATGACCGTCGTTCAACTCCTCATCGGAGCGCTCACACTCGTCACCAACGCCTTCTTCGTCGGCGCGGAGTTCGCGCTGATCTCGGTGCGCCGCAGTCAGATCGAACCGTTCGCCGCCGACGGCAACCGCCGTGCGCGCCGCGTCATCTGGGGTCTGGAGCACGTCTCCGCCGTCCTGGCCACGGCCCAACTCGGCATCACCGTCTCGTCGCTCGTGCTCGGCGTGGTGGCCGAGCCGGCCATCGCGCATCTGATGGAACCGGTGTTCCACGCCGTACGTCTGCCGGACGGCGCGGTGCACCCCGTGTCGTTCGCGCTGGCGCTGACGCTGGCGACGTACCTGCACATGCTCGTCGGCGAGATGATCCCGAAGAACATCGCGCTGGCGGCCCCCGCACGGACGGCCATGATGCTGGGGCCGGGGCTCGTGGCGATGACCCGCGGCCTCCGTCCGGTGATCTTCACGATCAACAAGCTCGCCAACGGCATCCTGCGGTTGCTGCGCGTCGAGCCCAAGGACGAGGTGAACGCGGCCTTCACCGGCGACGAACTCGGTCGCATGGTCGCCGAGTCGCGCGACACCGGCCTCCTCGACGAGGACGAGAGCGAACTGCTGCGCGACGCCCTCACGTTGGGCGAACGGCCCGTCTCCGAGATCGTTCTGCCGCTGCACAAGATGGTGCAGGCGCCGGCGGACGTCACCCCGCGCATGCTGGAGCAACTTGCGGTGCGCAGCGGCTACTCGCGGTTCCCCGTGGTCACCGACGACGGCGTGGTCCTGGGCTACCTGCACGTCAAGGACGCCCTCGACGCCGACGACCGGGACGCGCCCTTCCCCCGCGGGGCGTTGCGCCGGGCGACGACCGTCGCGGCCGAGACGCGCCTCGACGACGTCCTGACCGCGATGCGGCACACCGCGGCGCACCTCGCGGGCGTCACCGGCACCGACGGAAAGCTCATCGGCGTGGTGACGATGGCCGACGTCCTGAAGGAACTGGTGGGCCGACAGCACCGGGTCACCTGACGGGCGCTGCTGTGCCGGCGCTGCCCCGCGGGCAATGCCTCGGCTGGGCAATGCCTCGGCCAAATCTGGTGCTCGGCCCGCGCTGCGGTATCTACAGTCCGGTAGATTCACCGGCGCGGGCGGGCTCCCTTCGGCGAGTGCGCCCGATGGCACTGACGACTGGCGGAAGGAACGTACGCTGTGGGAGTCACCCTCGCCAAGGGCGGCAATGTGTCGTTGTCCAAGGCCGCGCCCGGACTCTCGTCCGTGGCGGTCGGTCTGGGCTGGGATGTACGCGCGACCTCGGGCGCGGACTTCGACCTCGACGCGAGCGCGCTGCTGCTCGGTGAGAGCGGACGAGTGCTGTCCGACGCGCACTTCGTCTTCTACAACAACCTCACGAGCCCGGACGGTTCGGTCCAGCACACCGGCGACAACCTCACCGGTGAAGGCGACGGGGACGACGAGGTCGTCAACGTCGAGCTGAACGGCGTGCCGGCCGACGTGACCCGGATCGTCTTCCCGGTGTCCATCCACGACGCCGACGTCCGCGGACAGTCTTTCGGCCAGGTACGCAACGCCTACATCCGTGTCGTCAACCGCGGCGACGACGCCGAACTGGCCCGCTACGACCTGACCGAGGACGCGTCGACCGAGACGGCCATGGTGTTCGGCGAGCTGTACCGGCACGGCGGCGAGTGGAAGTTCCGCGCGGTCGGCCAGGGCTACGCGTCCGGACTCGGGGGCATCGCACGGGACTTCGGCGTGAACGTCTGACCGACTCCGACGCGGTCGGGCAGTGTTCTCCGGCAGCCCCTGCATCTACAGACCTGTAGATGCAGGGGCTGCACTTCGTCCCGTCGGACAGGAGAGTGAAGCCGACCGAAAGGCGGGCGGTGTGACGCGAGTTCGCGGTCGCCGGGCGAGTGCGCGGCCAACGTGACTTCCCTCCCTATGTGGCGTGTGACGACGCACCCCGGGTAGCGCCTTGAGCGAGCCGAACATCTGGCTCGCCAACTCGAAGGGCATGGGTGCGACATGGGCATCATCGCGTGGATCATTCTCGGTCTCCTGGCCGGCGCCATCGCCAAGTTGCTCCTCCCCGGACGCGACCCGGGCGGCTTCGTCATCACGATCCTGATCGGCATCGCCGGGGCGCTCCTGGGTGGCTGGGCGGCCGCCGAACTCTTCGACCGCCCCTTCGAGAAGGACTTCTTCGACCTGCGCACCTGGGGCGTCTCGATCGCCGGATCCCTCGCCCTGCTGGTCGCGTACCGCATCTTCTTCGGCCACTCCCGCCGCGCCCGCCGCTGACTCGACCGGCGCCGCCGGCCGCCCGGCACGCGGACATGTTCGACGCGATCCGGGCGACCGCGCGCCCGGATCGCGTACCCCACCGCCACGGACGCGGGAGGGCGTTGCCGTCCTGCCGCCGCCTTCCCGAGCCGTCGCGGGTTTTCGTCGTTCGCGCTACGCCCGCCGCTCGACGACCTTGGCGTGCAGGAGCCTTCCGACAAGTTCGATGCGGAGACGGGGGTCGGCGGCGGCGGAGTTCTTGGGGCGAAGTTTGACCTTGGAGTAGGTGAGGGCGAGCCCGTCGGTGTCGAACACGATGTCCCGCGCGCCGGCGAAAAACAGCTTGCCGTGGACCATGTCCACCTCGACGCGCAGGACGTCGGAACTGATCACCGCGTCGCTGAAGTCGAAGGTGACGCGGCACAGTTGCGTGCGGACTTCGATACGTGGGGGCACCGACCACCGCCCCTCCCTGCGGTACTTGCCGCCGTGTTGCTCGACCACGAGCACGTCCTTGCCCTTGGCGCCGGGCGGCACCGGCAGGTCGGCGGTGAGTTCGGCCAACTCCCCGAGGGTACGGGCGGACAGTGCGCTCTCCAGCCGGGTGTCCAGTTCGTCGGCGTCCAGCCGACCGTCGCCGGCGGCGCGGCGCAGCGCATCCACGACGCGATCGCGGTCCTCGTGCGACGCCCGCGTGCCGGGTGGTTGGTTCGACATGCGGCCACGCTATCGGCCTCGCGTGATGATCCGGTGCCGGGACCGAGGTCGTCGGCGGCGTACCGGTCGGCGAGCCTTTGAGCAATTTCCGTCTTCTGGAAAAAGGCGTCGGGTTAGTGGTCCGTTCGCTGCGGTTATCGGCAGGTGACGGAGAAAGTGCCGACGCGATACCGTTGGCGCGTCGGCGGGCTGGGCATCCGAATAACCTCACACATGCCACCGGGGCCGGACAGAGAAAAATACGTCAGATATTCGGGCGGGTTCTGGCTGCGCAGATCCGCCTCGCGCCGTCGCCGGCCAGGGCATTGACATGAGCGGGCATCGACTGCAAACGTGATCGGCGCGCGCCGCGAATATCCGAACAGGGCGCGTTGCGCGAATTTCCAAAAAGCGCCGCTCTTGAAAACGGCAATACATTTCGCTCCTCATCCGCCTGGTTCGGCCGACAAAGGCCGCCCGGGTCACGGTGCTGCCACCGACACGCGGCACCTCACCCCCAGAAAGGTGGCTCGTGTTCACAGAATTCCGGCGACTGGCCCTGACAAGCGCCGTCGCCGTCACGCTTCTCGCCGTCTTACCGTCCGGCTCGGCCTCGGCGATCATCAACGGTGATCCCGCCACGAAGCCCTCGACCGTGTCACTCCAGAGCGTCAAGGACGGCGTCGCCGACCACGAGTGCGGCGGCGCACTCATCGCTCCCGACTGGGTGCTGACGGCCGCGCACTGTGCGCCGTACGTTCAGGACCAGGCCCGGCTGGGCTCGGTCACCTGGAACGCGGGCGGGGTCGTCGTGCGGGTCGCCCGCGACGCGGACAACAAGCCCGCCGTGTACAAGAACCCGGCCCATGACTCGGTGAACGGCGGCTTCGGGAACGACGCCGCCCTCGTCCGCCTGGAGCGTCCGGTGTGGGGTGCGCCGCTGCTTCCGATCGGCATCCCCGGCCGCTCGGGTGCGGTCGGCAATGTCGCGGGATGGGGGCGGACCTGCGACCGGGACTTCGACGACCCCGCGTGCAACGACTCCAATCCCGTGCGCTTGTGGCAGCTCCCGATGAAGCGCGTGGCCGACGAGACCTGCAACCTGATCCGGCCCCGGGACGGCCTCCAACTCATGGACCCCGCCACCATGAACTGCGTGGTGGTGGCCGACGGTCGGCAGGGCGGTGTCTGCTTCGGCGACTCCGGTTCGCCGTACACCGAAAAGGTGCGGACGCGGTTCGGCGAGGTCACGGTTGTCACCGGCATCGTGAACGGGATCATGAACGGCACGTTCCTGCAGCCGGACATCTGCTCCAGGAAACCCCCGAACGAGATCAACCGCGATGCGGTGACGGACGTCGGCTCGCAGCTGGAATGGCTGTTCGACGTGCTGCTCACGCACGGACCAGAGGCGGCGCAAGGCGTCCGGGACCGTCTGGTGACGACGACGGGCTGACGGTGGGCCACCCGGGGGCGCCGACGGTCGGCGTCCCCGGCGAGGGCATCACCAGTTACCCATCACCAGTTACCAATCACCAGCCACCAGTTCACCAATCGGCGTCGGTGAACTGGTCGAGCAGCGCGTCGCCGAGGTCCGCCGTCGGGGCGTCGCCGGCGCCGGGGAGGGGGAGTTCGGCCCAGATGACCTTGCCGCGGGCGGTGTAGCGGGTGCCCCAGCGGGCGGCGAACCTGGCGACGAGGAACAGTCCTCGGCCTCCCTCGTCGGTGGTGGCCGCGCGTCGCAGGTGCGGTGCGGTGCTGCCGGCGTCGGATACCTCGCACGTGAGGGCGCGTTCATGGATGAGGCGGACCCGGATCGGGGGAGTGCCGTAGCGGATCGCGTTGGTGACCAGCTCGCTGAGGATCAGCTCGGCGGTGAAGTCGATCGCGCCCAGGCCCCAGGCGTCCAACTGCCGGGCACACGCGGCGCGTACGGCGCCGACCGCCTCCGGGTCGGACGGCACGTCCCACACCGCGACCCGTGCGTCGTCCAGCACGTGGGTACGGGCCACCAGCAGCGCGACGTCGTCGCTCGGCCGTTCGACACCGAGCGCGGCGATCACCGCGTCACATGTCTGCTCCGGCGTCGCGGCCGGGCCCGCGGTGACCAGCGCGTCGCGCAGCAGGTCCAGCCCGGCGTCCCCGTCCCCGTCCTCGTGCCGGTCGCGGCGCTCCACCAGGCCGTCGGTGAACAGCACCAGCCGCGACCCCTCGGCCAGGTCGAACTCGGCGGTCTCGATGGGCAGTCCCTCGTTCAGCCCGAGCGGAAGCGACGCCGGCACCTGCGGGAAGTCCACGGCACCCGCGGCGTCCACGACCGCCGGCCCCGGGTGGCCGGCCCGGGCCGCGACCACCCGCCCGGCGACGGGGTCGTAGATCGCGTACAGGCACGTCGCCCCGGTCATCCGCCCCACCGACGCATCCGGACCGGCGAGGCCTTCGGGGCCGTCCGCGCCTCCGGGGCCGATCGCGTTGTCCTCGGGACGGTCCTGGTCGATCCCGGCGACGAGTTCGTCCAGGTGCCCGACCACCTCGTCCGGGGACAGGTCCAACGCGGAGAAGTTGCGTACCGCGGTCCGCAGCCGGCCCATCGTCGCCGCGGCGTGCAGGCCGTGCCCGACCACATCGCCGACCACCAGCGCCACCCGCGCGCCTGGCAGCACGATCACGTCGTACCAGTCGCCCCCCACGCCTGCCCCCACAACCGTCTCCGCCTCGGCCGCGTACGCCGCGGTGTCGGCTGGGGCGCCCGGGGCGGTGGCGGCGCGGGCGGGCAGGTAGCGGTACGCGGCGTCGACCGCGTCCTGTTCGGGGAGCGCGTGGGGGAGCAGGCTGCGTTGCAGGGTGACCGCGGTGGCGTGCTCGCGGGTGTACCGGCGGGCGTTGTCGACGGCGACGGCGGCTCGCGCGGCGACTTCCTCCGCGAAGGACACATCGTCGGTATCGAACGCCGCCGACCCCGCCCCGCGCCAGAACGTCGCCAGGCCCAGCACCAGGCCGCGGGCCTTGAGCGGCACCGTGACCAGCGAGTGCACCCCGGCCTCGATCAGCCGCGCGGCACGGTCGGGGGCCTGCGCCTGCCACGCCAGGTCGGCCGCCAGGTCCGCCCGCAGCACCCCGCGCCCGTCGCGCAGCGCCTCGGCCATCGGCGTCGCCTCCGCGAACTCGATCTCCTCGCCGATCGGATACAGCGTCGGAACACCGCCGCCCCACTCCGCCCAATGCGACGTCACCCGCCGCATCCGCCCGGAAGACCCTGGGGCCGCCTCGGAAGCGTCGTGCGTCTCCGGGTCGGTGACGGGCGAGGGAGTGGGCGAGGGGGTGGGTTCGCCGCCGTCGAGCATGGCGTCCAGGAGGTCGACGGTGACGATGTCCGCGAACCGCGGTACGCACAGGTCCGCCAGCTCCTGCGCGGTGCGCGCCACGTCCAGCGTGGTGCCGACCCGTACCCCCGCTTCGTACAGCAGGCTCAGCCGCTCGCGCACGGCCTGGGCCTGCCCGGCCAGCTGCCGCAGCTCGGTGGTGTCGCGCAGTGTCACCACGCTGCCGGCCGACCCGTACGGCGCGGTGGGCCGCTGATTGACCGCAAGCAGCCGGTCTCCGACGATGTGCACCTCGTCGGAGGCGTCCCGCCCGGACACCAGCAGGTCCGCCAGACCCGGCGGCAAAGCCAGGGACGCCGAACCGCGCCGCTCGACCACGTCGGGCAGGTCCAGCAGGCGCCGGGCCTCGTCGTTGGCCAGGACCACGCGCCGCTCGGCGTCCAGGATCAGCACGCCCTCGCGGGCCGCGTGCAGGACCGCGTCGTGGTGTTCGTACATACGGGTGATCTCGCTCGGCCCGAGCCCCCGGGTCTGCCGCCGAAGCCGTCGGCTCACCAGGGCCGCCGCGCCCGCCGACAGCGCCAGTGCGCCCGCCGCGCCGAGCACCAGCCAGGGGATCAGCCGCCCTACGGTGTCGTTGACGCGGTCCACGGTGATCGCGGCCACCACGAGCGCCAGCGGCTCGCCCGCGCGCCCGTACACCGGCACCACCGTGACGAACGCGTCGCCCTGGTTCGTGGAGTACTTCGTGGTCAGGGACTGCCCGGCGGCCAGGAACGGCCCCAGGTTGCCCTGGTAGCGGCTCCCGATCTGCGCCGTGTCCGGGCCGGTCAGGAACACCCCGGCCGGGTCGAGCACGGTGATCGCGTCCACCCCGCCGGCCTCCTGCGCGACCTGCGCGGCCGGTTCGAGGACGGCGGCGGGATCGGGGCCGGTCAGCACGTCCACCAGCCCGGGGGAGTGGGCGAAGGTTTCCGCGGCGGTCTGCGAGCGGTGCCGCGCGTCGCGTTCGCTGTCGCGGCGCGCCTGCACCAGCAGCACTGCCACCGCCGCGGCGACAAGCAGCACCACGACCACGACCTGGAGCACGAACATCTGCCCTGCCAGACTGCGCGGGCCGTGGACGCGCGACCGGATCAAGCGGACAAAACGCCCCATCATTTCTTCTTTCTAGCACCGTTCCCGCGGGTCGACCCGTCCCCGGCTCCGCCGCGCGCCCGGGGATGCGCCCGGGGCGACTCGTATTGCACCGACTGATGCAAAACAGGTAGCGTGCCGGTATGGCGAGGCCGCGATCATTCGACGAGAACCAGGTCCTGGAGACGGCGATGCGTACCTTCTGGGCGCACGGCTACGAGTCGACCTCGACCAGAGACCTGTGTGATGCCCTCGGTCTGGACCGCAGCAGCGTGTACAACGCCTTCACCAACAAGCGCGAGTTGTTCAAGCGGGCGCTGACCCGCTACATGGACGCGACCACGGCCGACCAGCTGCAGATCCTCGAGGACCCCGGACGGCCGCCGGCCGACCGGATCCGCGCGCTGTTCGCCCGGATCCTGCGCACCGAGGCGGAGAACCGGCGCGA
Source organism: Streptodolium elevatio (assembly GCF_040649515.1). Taxonomy (GTDB): domain Bacteria; phylum Actinomycetota; class Actinomycetes; order Streptomycetales; family Streptomycetaceae; genus Yinghuangia; species Yinghuangia elevatio. The sequence continues at coordinate 49,421 of NZ_JBEZFP010000023.1, read as the reverse complement.
CGGCTACGGCCTTGGCTGCCTGACCGTCAACACCACCATGGAACTCGCTGGCCGCGACCCGGAGATCGCCCTGATGCTGGAGCGCGACGCGGAACGCCGCCTCGCCGCGCTGGCCGCGATCATCGGCGTCGGGCAGCGCGACGGCGGCATCGGGTCCGCCCGCGACGCGGCGGCGCTGGCCCGTTTCGTCAACGCGGTGATCGCCGGGATCCGGGTGGCCGCGCAAGGCGGCGCGGACGACGCCGCCCTCGAGGCCATCGCCGCCGCGGCCATGGACGCCCTGGTCTGACACCGCACTTCCGGGGCCGGGGCACTTCCTCGGCCCTGGGCCTTCCCCTGCCCAAATTCTGCATCGATCGATGCAAAAAGGAGTCCGCATGCCCCGTGCCGTCTACGTCCTGGCCATCGGCATCTTCGCGATGGTGACCAGCGAGTTCGCCGTCGGCGGCCTGATGCCCGAGATGGCCCGCGGGCTCGGTGTCTCGCTCGCCCAAGTCGGCTACCTGATCACCGCGTTCGCGGTCGCCATGGCGGCCGGCGGGCCGCTGATGACCGTCGCGCTGGTGCGGATACGCCCGAAGACCGCTCTCATGATGCTGTTCGCCGTCTTCCTCGCGGGCAACGTGCTGGCCGCCGTCGCGCCGTCCTACCGGGTCATGCTGGTCGCTCGCGTCGTCTCCGGCGTCGCCTCGCAGGCGTTCTTCGGCGTCGCCATATCGATGGCGGTCCACTTGAGCCGCCCGGAAGTGCGCGGCCGCGCCTTGGCCGTCGTGCTGAACGGCCTGATGCTCGGCACGCTCCTCGGACTGCCGCTGTCCACGGTGATCGGCGGGCAATTCGGCTGGCGTGCCGCCTTCTGGACCGTCGGCGCCCTGACCGTCATGGCCGCACTCGCCACGATGGCGGGCGTCCCCGACCTCGACCGCGCCGGTGACGGCGGCGGCAACCTGCGGCAGGAGCTTGCGGTCTTCCGGAACGGCCGGCTGTGGCTGGCCCTGTCGACCAGCACCTTCATCATCGGCGCGACCTTCGCCGCGTTCAGCTACCTCAGCCCGATTCTCACCGAGGTCACCGGATTCGCGTCGGAAGCCGTCCCGCTGCTGCTGGTCGCGTACGGGGCGGCGACGGTCGTCGGCAACCATGTCGTGGGACGCCTGGCCGACCGGCACACTGCGCGCGTACTGCTGGCCGGCCTCGTCCTCAACGCGCTGTTCCTGGCGGCATTTGCCCTCCTCGCCCACCTCCGCGTCCCCGCGGTGCTCGCCATGACGGGCGTCGGGCTGGTCGGCGTGACCATGAACCCGGCGATGGCGGTCCGCGTCCAGCGCGCGGGCAACCCGGGGCCGATGGTCAACACCGTCCACGCGTCCTTCATCACCCTCGGCGTGATCGTCGGCTCCTCGTTCGGCGGCCTGGCCATCGACGCCTTCGGCCTGCGTGCGCCGCTCTGGCTCGGCGCCGGCCTGGCCGTACTCGGCACCGCGACCGTCCTCCCCGAGCTCGGCCGCGCGGCCCGAAAGCGGCAGCGGCCGGTCTTGGGTGAGCCCGCGCAGGACAAGGCTGTGACCTGCGGCGGCGTCCGGACTTGACCTACTGATCCATCGCCCGCGAAAGGCCGGAGGTCCCTGTCCGACGGCCGCGCGTCGCAGCTCGTCGTCACGGGCGCCCGTAAGTGCCTTGACCTCGAAGGCGGTTCGGCCGGGCGCGGACCGGGTCGCCGGTCAGCAGTGCTTCATTCCATACTGGCCGGGGTTGAGGTCGAAGGCCCACGACGTGCTCACCGCGCTCGCGGGGACGAAGCCCCACTGGCCGGTGTCGTCCCCGACGGTGCCGTACCAGGTCTTCGTGCCGCCGCCGTGGAACTCGCCGATCGTGTAGCAGCCGAACCAACTCCATGTGGTGCGCAGAACGTCGACCTGCCAACTGTCCGTGGCGTACGGCGAACTCCGCACCGAGGTGGGGGCGGAGTTCCAACACGACAGGCTCCCGGTCGACGCCGTGACGCCGCAGGTCTGTCCGAGCGGCGCGACCTCCGCCCGGCTCTGCGCCTGTGCGGTCGCGGGTACGGCAAGCAGGCCCGCGGCCGCCGTGAGGGTCGCCGCGGCGGAGATGACAGTGCGTCGGATCGGCACGTGCAGTCCTTTGTGTAGACGGGTGTCCCCGTGGCTTGCGTGACCGCGCCGTCGCGATCACGCACGCAAGCCTCACAGGCGGATCAAGCGGCCGGAAAGGAGGAAGGCGCCATCAATCCACCGATGCCGATGCCGATGCCGATGCCGATGCCGGGATGCGGCCGATGGGTACGTGTTGAGGCCGCGGTGCCGCGTGAGCGGTCACAGGTGTTCGGCGGCGAAGCGTTCCAGGCCGGCGATCTTCTCGTCCAGCGTCTCGGCGTCCGGAATGCCGACGGTCCACGCGGCGGCCATGGTGTCGGTCACGCCCGTGGCGCGCAGGCGTTCGAAGGTCGCGGCGACCGGCGCCGCGTTCGGGATCGCGAAGACGGTGAACGGCACGTCCGGGTCAGTGGAGCCGTCGCGCAGCCGGGTCACGGTGGCGACTGTCCGCTCGATGTCGTCCAGGTCGTGGTTCATGCCCAGCCAGCCGTCGTGCCGCGCGGCGCGTTCGAGCGCCCGTCGGCCCGAGCCGCCGACCAGGATCGGCACTCGGTGCCGGGGAGCCGGGAACATCCCGCTCCGCGGGAAGGCGTGGAACCGCCCGTCGTGCTCGGCCCGGCCGTCGTCCCAGAAGTCCCGCAGGACGGTGAGGATCTCGTCGGTGCGCGCGCCGCGCGTACCGAAATCCCGGCCGAGGATCTCGAACTCCTCACGCAGCCAGCCGACCGCACAACCCAGCGCGACCCGCCCGTCGGTCACCGTCGCCAAGGTGCCGAACTGCTTCGCCACGGTGAACGGGTCACGCAACGGCAGGATGTAGGCGTACGTCATGAACCTGAGGCGCCGGGTACGCGCGGCCAGCGTGGCGATCATCGTCACCGGGTCGGGGAAATCCGAGGCGGCGGTGAACGGGTTTTCGCCGGACGGATGAACCGAGGCGAACGTCTCCGGAACGGCCACGTGGTCGGCGAGCAGAACCCCCTCGAAGCCGAGCCGGTCGGCCGCCTCGGCTATCGGGCCGTACTCGTCCGGAGGCAGGCAGATCAACGGTACCCAGAACCGCACGCGCTCTCCTCACGGCAACGGACCGCACCCCGACCAGGTGCCGGAATGGGCAGCAGGAGTGTCACCCGAAGGGCTTGCCTCCGCAAGGGTCATGTCTGCTCGGGTGAACACGCATCGGGGAGTCCGCAAGCGTCGCGGCCACCTCATGGGGCGACGTCGCCCTCCCACTTCAGGTCCGGCGGGGTCCATGCCTCGAACGCGGTCAGCAACTGCGCCGCGTCCGTCGTCACAAGCAGCGTCTCGGCGTAATGCGGCTTGATGAAACCGGACTTGACCATCGTGCCCAGCATGGCCCGCAGCGGTGTCCAGAAGCCCGCGACGTCCAGCAGGGCGACGGGCTTGGCGTGGATCGCCAGATGCTGCCAGGTCCAGACCTCGAACAACTCCTCCAGCGTGCCGACACCGCCGGGCAGCGCCACGAACCCGTCCGACAGCTCCGCCATCAGCGCCTTGCGCTCGTGCATCGTCTCCGTCACCCGAAGATCGGTCAGACCCCCGTGGGCAACCTCCCACTCCACCAGGGAACGCGGGATCACCCCGACCACCTCGCCGCCCTCGGCCAGCGCCGCGTCCGCCATCGCGCCCATCAGGCCCACATGGGCACCGCCGTACACGACACCCACACCGGCACGCGCAAGCGAACGCCCCAGGTCCTCGGCAGCCTCCCGGTACTGCCGCCCCACTCCTGACGACGAACCCGCGAACACGGCAACACGCACTCGAACCTCCTCAGATCCCGGCCTCGGCGGCACACTCGCACCGCCCCGCGATGGCAGCGCGGTCCGGCGCTGTGCAGCGTACGACCAAGGCCGAGGCGACGCCCCCTTCGCTGCTGACACGCGCACACCGATCTCGACCGTTTCATCGCCGTGCCCGATCGCCGGGTCAGTCGCATGGCGCTGCTTCAAGAAGGGAGCCGTCGAGGTACTGCTGTGTTTATTTGGCTAGTGGGAAATGCCCGGGAGTGCTGTTGGTGGTTTGTCCCTATTGTGATGGTCGTGTTTGTACTTTCCGGCGGTGGGGCGAATCCGTTAGCGTGCGGGGCCGAATGCCTGCGGCGGCTCATGCACGCTGTCGGCGGCGAAATCCGACGGTCCCACGTACCACGGAGCAAGTGTGCGCCCGTTTCACCAGCAGAACGACCAGGCCCTGATGCGCGAGCTGATGTCGAGGAATCGCGTGCGCAAGGGGCGGCCCGGAAGTGCCGGGAGGTGGTTCACCGATCACGCCCTGGCGCGCCTGGTGGAGGCGGGGGACTCGCCGACGCATGTGCGTGCGGTGGAGGCGCTGCTGACCGAGCGCGGGACGCTCGATCTGCCGGTGATCGAGGCGGGGAGCGTACGGGTGGACGGTGCGGCGCGGCGGGTTTCCATCGTCGCGGCGACGGACATCACCGGCGATCCGACTGTTCGGCACGGCGAGATGTCGGCGATGTTCTACCTGCGTGACCACGTGCAGTCCGCGAGCGCCATGATGGAGCTGTTCCTGAGGGACCCGGTCCGGTACGCGGCGGAAGGGGACACCGGGCGCGAGCTGATCCACAGCGCGCTGCACTTGATGTCCACGCCCGCGCAGCTCGCCCGGTTCGCCGCTGTCGTGGAGCGGGGCGACACCGGGCAGGAGGACTGGCCCCATATATCCCTGTGGTTCGACGATCTCGACGCCGAAAAGCCGAACACCTGGCGGAACAAGCAGGATTCGTTCCAGATGCTCGCGTTCCTCGTCCTGGACGCGGTGGAACGCGGATTCCTCGGAGCCGACGAACTGTTGGCGGCACACAGGAAGTTCCTCGGTTTCGTGGTGCCGTTTCTCCGAGCCGTCGGGTTCCCGCGGTACGAAAGCTCCGGGTCGTGGGAAGAGGTCGCCGCGCAGCGCACCTCGGTGATGGCCGTCGAAACAGCCTTGCTCCACAAGATCCGGGTGCTCGTGGACAACGGGGTACTGGGCTTTCTGGCGGACAGGGCGGATTCGGCGGACAGGGCGGACTTCACCGCGAGCGTCGACGCAATGGTGGACGCCGGCCTTCGGGAAATCGGGCGGAGGATCCCGTTCGAGTCACCTGACTACGCGCCCGGTTCCGTCCGACACCGCCGCGCGGACGCGTCCCTGGTCTACCTGCTGATGTACGGCCTTCCGGAACTGCTCGCCGAATCCCGCATCCCCGTCGGAGCGCCGGCCCGGCCCATGACCGCTCCGGAGGTCGAGACCGTGGTCCTCGATGCGTTGCGCACCTTGGAGGACCCGGTCACCGGCGGCGTCATGCGCTATGCGGAGGACTCCTATCAGCGCGTGAACTTCCATACGTACGAGGTGCAGGCGACCGTACGGGCCATCAAGGACAAGGTCAAAGCCGAGGCGGAGGACCGCGGCGACGACCTGGATCTGGACCGCAAGCAGGAGATGCGCGGCCGTCTGACCCCGCAGGGGCGCGAAGCCGCGTGGACACACCCACTCGGACAACTGGCTGCGTGGGCCGCCCGCCGATGCCGGAATTCGCAGGAAGTGGATCACGAACAGGCCCGGCATTACCGCGAACTCGGAGTGCACTACCTGAACCGAATGCTGGCCACGGTCACCGGAGAGGGCCAATGGCACGCCGTGCTCCGCGAGGACGGCGATTACCACGTACGGGAAGTTCCGCACTTCCGAGTTCCCGAATGCCTCGTCACCTACCGCGACGACCGGGGCGACGAACTGATCGTCCCCTCACCCCACACGCCGCTCAACTGGGGCACTGCCACGCTCAAAATGGCCGTCGGCCTCCTCGCGACGGAAGACCACGTCGCCGTTCGGGGACTGTGAGGCAACGGGTCCGCCTCACACTCGGTGGCCGCTCCGCTCGTATGCGCGTACGCCGTTCGCCGGTTTTTCAGGCGGGCTGGAGTCCGGGTCGGCCGGCCTCGGTGACGAACGAGGTGCGGGTGGAGATCGGCGCACCCGGCGTCGTCACGTACGGGAGGACGCGGAAGTCCGCACGGCAGCTCTCCGGGGTGAGCGAGCAGCGAACGTACCCGCGTTGGTAGTTGGTGAACTTGATGTGCGAATTGGCAGTCAGCAGGGCGGCCCCGGACGCGTCAAGGTCCTCGCCGTCCATCTTGGTGGAGATGGAGGTGCCGACGAACTCGACGCCGATCGTCGGCGAGGCAGGGTCGTCGAAATCCCTTTTGAGGTCGGCCGCGAGATGGCGGTGCATGTCTCCGGTCAGCACGACGGGGTTGGCCACGTCGCGTGTCACCAACGTGTCGAACAGACGGTCGCGCGACGCCACGTATCCGTCCCAGAAGTCCATCACGAAGGACTGGCCCGGCCCCGGGTCGGTGTCCACCTGGGTGACCGGTATCTGCTGCGCGATGATGTTCCAGGTGGCGTCCGAGCGCCCGAGGGTGTTGTCGAGCCAGCGCTGCTGCTCGTCGCCCAGGACGGTGCGTTCGGGTGAAAGGCGCTCGTCGCAGCCACTGCGCGTGCCGTCGCCGCATGCCTGGTCGTCGCGGAACCTCCTGGTGTCCAGGATGTTGAACCGGGCTGTCCTGCCGTACCTGAGGTCGCGGTACAGGCGGGCGTCGAACCCCTGCGGCCTGTTGGGCAGGCGCAGCGGCAGGTGCTCGTAGTAGGCCTGGAACGCGGCGGCGGCGCGGGTACGGAACACCGCGGGATCCTGGTCGGGTTCGTTGTCCGCCTTCGAGTGGTCGGCCACCCAGTTGTCCTCGACCTCGTGGTCGTCCCAGACGACGGCCCAGGGGTGTGCCTGGTGGGCGGCGATCAGGTCCGCGTCGAAGCGGTGCAGCGCGTAGCGGTTGCGGTACTGGACCAGGTCCATGGGCTCGGCCTGCAGTTCGGGCGCGACCGGCACCTTGCGGACGCCGCCCATCGCGTCGATGGGGTTTTCGTAGATGTAGTCGCCCAGGTGGAGGACGAGCGCGACGTCCTCCTCGGCGAGGTGGCGGTACGCGGTGTAGAAGCCCTCGAACCACGCCTGGCAGGACACGAAGGCGAAGGAGAGGTCGCCGGGCCGGGCGAACGGCGGGGGAGCGGTGCGCGTGCGTCCCACCGGGCTGATCGTGCCGCCGGCGCGGAAGCGGTAGTGGTACTGGCGCCCGGGGCGCAGCCCGAAGACCTCGACGTGCACGGAATGCCCGAGGTCGGCGGTCGCCAGGGTCCGGCCGCGGCGCACCACGTGCCGGAACCGGTCGTCCTCGGCGACTTCCCAGTCGACGTGCACCGGCCGCGGCGGCATGCCTCCGGCGCCGTCGGGGTCGAGTGGCCTGGGGGCCAGCCGCGTCCACAGCACGAATCCATCGGGCCAGGGGTCACCGGAGGCGACGCCCAAGGCGAACGGGTAGTCGGCGAAGCGCTCGTCGGCTCGGGCGCGGTCCGCCGACCGCAGCCCGAGAGTCATTGCGAGGGCGGCCGTTCCGGAGGCGCCGAGCAGGGCGCGGCGTCCGATGCCGCTGATTCCGGTGGTGGTGCGCATGCCGACAGGTCCCCGTCCGTCGTGCGGCACAGCCCGGTGAAGGACAGGCCACTGCGTCATTTAACGTCTCGTGTTGTTGTATTCACATGTAAGTATCACGCGCCAAACACGCCTCGCAAGGGTCGCGGGGAGACCCCTCTGGCAGGAACAGGCGGTCGTAGCAGGGTATTTAGTAGTCATTAGGAGGGTATGCGCTTGCGCGATTCCGGAATCGTCAGCGCGGCCTGCGGCCCATCTGCGCCAATGGATCGCACGATTCGTGCTGAATTCACGTCCACTGGTGGTGATATTCACGGCGACGATGGTGGCGGACCTACCGGGCGATGGGCAGGCCGGGGGCCGGACGTGGCCGAGCCGTCCTGCCGTGCCTCAGTGGCCGGGGTAGGACCGGGCGAGGTGGTCGCGGACCGCCGCGGCGGCGTCGTCCGGTCGGCCTCCCTCGACGGCCGCCAGGATGCGGAGGTGGTCCGCGCGCAGGATTGCGGCAGATTCCGGCCACCCAAGCCGTTCGACGGCCTCGACCGCGTGGCGGCCGACGGCGTCCCGCAGGCCGTGCATGAGCGTGGCCACCACCGTATTGCCGGACGCCTCCGCGAGGGCGAGGTGGAAGTCCGCGTCGGCCTGGTTGAAGCGGTCGGGGGTCAGTCCGGGGCCGGCCATGCGGGACACCGCGTCGCGCAGCCGGGCCAGGTGCTCGGGCCCGGCCTGCTCGGCCGCGGACCTGGCCGCCCAGGTCTCGACGATCCGGCGGGTCTCGACGATGTCGTGCAGCGAGAAGTGCGCGAGCCCGACGTGCAGGCGCAGGATGTCGGCGAGCGCGTCGGCCGGCCGGCCGACGAGGACCGCGCCGGCGTCGGGGCCGCGTCCGGTCGTGGAGACCAGGACGCCCATCGCCTCCAGGACGCGCAGGGCCTCGCGGACCGAGGCCCGGCTGACGCCGAGCGATTCGGCCAACTGGCGTTCGCCGGGGAGGCGGTCGCCGGCCTTGAGGCGTCCGGCGGCGATCTGTTCCTCGATCCGGGCGAGGACCTCCTCGTGCGCGCGTACGCGACGGACCGGCCGCCAGTCGGGACCGTCGGTGGGTGGCGTGCTCACGTGGGGGTCTCCTGCGGCCGGTGGCGGGATCGGTCGGATCGGCGGGATCGCTCGGATCGGTGGGATCGGTCGGATCACAGGATGGCATGGCTCGACCAGGACCGACCAATGTATGGTCTGACCATTCACCTGTCCCGTGAGGAGGTCGGCCGGTGCGCGTCGCACTGTTCATCACGTGTGTCAACGACACGCTCTATCCACGGACCGGGCAGGCCGTCGTCCGCCTCCTGGAACGACTCGGCTGCCAGGTCGACTTCCCCGCCGAGCAGTCCTGCTGCGGCCAGATGCACTGGAACACCGGGTACGGCAGGCAGATAGAGCCCCTGGTCCGCCGCTTCGCGGACACCTTCGCCGCCTACGACGCCGTGGTGACGCCGTCCGGCTCGTGCGGCGCGATGATCCGCGACAACCATCCCAAGGCCGCCGCCCGGGCGACCGATGCCGGCCTCGCCGAGGCGGTCGCCGCCGTGGTGCCGAAGGTGTACGACCTCAGCGAATTCCTCGTCGACGTGCTCGGCGTCACCGATGTCGGCGCGTACTTCCCGCACAAGGTGACGTACCACCCGACCTGCCATTCGATGCGCCTGATGCGGCTCGGCGACCGCCCCACCACTCTGCTGCGCAACGTCCGCGGGCTGGAACTGCTCGAACTGCCCGGTGCGGAGGAGTGCTGCGGCTTCGGCGGCACCTTCGCGATGAAGAACCCGGACGTGTCCGCGGCGATGGGCGCCGACAAGGTACGCCATGCAGTCGGCACCGGAGCGGAGGTGCTCTGCGCCGCGGACAACTCCTGTCTCATGCACCTGGGCGGCACGATGGACCGGCAGCGAGTCGGCGTACGCACCCTCCACCTCGCCGAAATCCTGGCTTCCACCGAGGAGTTCCCCGCATGAGCGACGCGAGCACCTTTCTGGGGCTGCCCGCCTTCCCGAGCGCGGCGCGCGATGCGGTCGGCAACGCGCAGCTGCGCCACAACCTCCGCAAGGCCACGCACACGATCCGGGCCAAGCGGGCCGCGGTGGTCGACGAGCTGGACGACTGGCCGCAGTTGCGCGAAGCGGGCAAGGCGATCAAGGACCACACCCTGCGGAACCTCGACCGCTACCTCCTCCAGGTCGAGGAGGCGGTCACCGCCGCGGGCGGCCACGTGCACTGGGCCGCGGACGCAGCCGAGGCGAACCGCATCGTCACCGACCTCGTACGGGCGACCGGCGAACGCGACGTCGTCAAGGTCAAGTCCATGGCCACCCAGGAGATCGGGCTCAACGAGGCGCTGGAGGAGGCGGGTATCCGGGCCTACGAGACCGACCTCGCCGAACTCATCGTGCAGCTCGGCGACGACCGGCCGTCGCACATCCTGGTGCCGGCCATCCACCGCAACCGCAGCGAGATCCGCGAGATCTTCCTGCGCGAGATGGCCGCGTGGGGTGAACCCGCGCCCGCCGACCTGGCGGACGAGCCCCGCGCCCTCGCCGAAGCCGCGCGGCGGCACCTGCGCGAGCGCTTCCTCACCGCCAAGGTCGCGGTCTCCGGTGCGAACTTCATGGTCGCCGAGACCGGCACCCTGGTCGTCGTCGAGTCCGAGGGCAACGGCCGCATGTGCCTCACCCTCCCGGACACGCTCATCTCGGTCGTGGGCATCGAGAAGGTCGTCCCGACCTGGCAAGACCTCGAAGTGTTCCTCCAGTTGCTGCCGCGGTCGTCGACCGGCGAGCGGATGAACCCGTACACGTCGACGTGGACGGGAGTCACCCCGGGCGACGGCCCGCAGAACTTCCACCTGGTCCTGCTCGACAACGGCCGCACCGGCGTGCTGGCCGACGAGGTGGGACGCCAGACGCTGCGCTGCATCCGGTGCTCGGCATGCCTGAACGTGTGCCCGGTGTACGAACGGGCGGGCGGGCACGCCTACGGATCGGTCTACCCGGGACCGATCGGCGCCATCCTGACCCCGCAACTGCGCGGCACCGCAAATGCGTTGGACGCGTCGCTGCCGTATGCCTCGACGCTCTGCGGAGCCTGCTACGACGTGTGCCCGGTCGCCATCGACATCCCCGAAGTGCTCGTGCACCTGCGGGAACAGGTCGCCGAGGGAGGCGGGCACCGTGCGGAGAAGGCCGCGATGAAGGCGGCGGGGTGGATCTTCGCGGACCCGGTGCGGCTGGCGCGCGTGCAGCGCGTGGCCGGGCGTACGCGACGCCTCGTCCCCCTTCGCCGCCTGCCCGGCCCGGGGGCGGCATGGACCGATACACGGGACCTGCCCGCGCCGCCCGCGCAGTCGTTCCGCGACTGGTGGGCGGCCGAGCGACGCAACGGAACACCTGGGAGTCGGGCATGAGTTCGCGTACGACTGTACTGGCGCGCATTCGCGCCGCGCTCGAGGCCGTGCCCGGCGGCGATGCGGCCGACGAGGCGTCCTCAGGGGGGCGTGGCGGGGCGGACGCCGCGTACCGCCAGGCGCACGTCTTGCCGCACGAAGTCCTCCCGCTCCTGGCCGAGAACCTGCGCGACTACAAGGCCGTGGTCCACGAAGTGACCCAGGACGAACTGCCCCGAGCCGTCGCGGACGCGGTACGCCGGCGCGGGTGCGAGCGGGTCGTCGTCCCGCCCGGCCTCCCCGCCGTGTGGACGACCGGCCTCGTGGACACCGAACTCCTGGACGACACCCCACCCCTGACGATTGATCAGCTCGACTCGGCGGACGGCACGGTCACTGCCTGTGCGGTGGCGATCGCCGAGACGGGCACGATCGTCCTGGACGCGGGGGAGGGACAGGGCCGCCGCGCGCTCACCCTCGTACCGGATTACCACCTCTGCGTCGTGCGCGCCGATCAGGTCGTGGCGTCGGCCCCGCAGGCCCTGCACCGGCTCGACGCGCGGCGCCCGCTCACCTGGATCAGCGGCCCGTCGGCCACGAGCGACATCGAACTCGACCGAGTGGAAGGCGTCCACGGCCCACGCACCCTGGAAGTGCTCCTGGTGCTGCCCGAGGTTCCCGAGGGCCGGGGAGACTCGGGGCCCTGAACCGTTCCGTCCGCGGCAACGAGGGCGGACGGAACGAAAGGCCCCGGTCGACCGCACCGGCGGCCGGAACGGCAACGCCCGGCGTTCCAGGCAGGAATCGCCGGGCGTTGCCGTTGCGGCAACCGGTCAGCCGAGGCGGCGTTCCGCCGCGTCCCAGGCGGACCGGCCGGAATGGGTGCCGCCCGGGGCGTAGCGGTGGAGCGACTGGGTGGCGGCTGTCAGTTCCCGCATCTCGGTGAGGTCGCTCACCACCCCCGCGGCGCGGGCCTGGACGAGGACGTTGCCGATCGCGGTCGCCTCCACCGGGCCGGCCACCACCGGGACGCCGCAGGCGTCGGCGGTGAGTTGGCACAACAGCTCGTTGCGTGCCCCACCGCCCACAAGATGGACGGTCTCCACGGCGGTACCGGACAACCGGACCGCGTCGCGGACGGTGCGGCGGTAGGCCAGGGCGAGGCTTTCGACGACGCAGCGAACCACCGCCGCGGGCCCCTGTGGAACCGGCTGCCCGGTGCGCTCGCAGTGCGCCGCTATGCGCACCGGCATGTCGCCGGGCGGCAGGAACTCCGGGTCGTCGGGATCGACGAGCGACCGGAACGGCTCCTCGCGGGCGGCCTGTTCGAGCAGCGCGGGAAGGTCCACGGCCAACCCCCGTGCCTGCCACACGCGCAGGCATTCCTGAAGGATCCACAGACCCATCACGTTGCGCAGGTACCGGATCGTGCCGTCCACGCCGGCCTCGTTGGTGAAGTTGGCGGCCCGGCTCTCCTCGGTCAGCACCGGCTTGTCCAACTCGACGCCGACCAGCGACCACGTACCGCAGGAGATGTACGCGAAGTCCCGGCCCCGCGCCGGAACTCCGACCACTGCGGACGCGGTGTCGTGGGATCCCACGGCGACGACGGGGGTCGACGGGTCGAGGCCGGTCGCGTCGGCGGAGTCCGCGGTGAGTGTGCCGGTCCGCGTGCCCGGGTCGTGCAGGGGCGGCAGGAGTTGGACGGGGATTCCGGCGCGGGCGGCGAGCTCGGTGGACCAGGTGCCGCTCCGCACGTCGTACAGCTGGGTGGTGGACGCGTTGGTGCGCTCCGCCCCCACGCGGCCCGTCAGCCAGTACGCCAACAAGTCCGGTATCAGCAGGAGTTCGCGGGCCGCCCCGAGCCGTTCCGGGGCCTCGGCGGCGAGCTGGTAGAGCGTGTTGAAGGGCAGGAACTGAAGGCCCGTGGTGCGGTAGATGTCGCGGGCGGGCACCGCGGAGAGCACCCGGTCCATCACTCCGTCCGTACGGCCGTCGCGGTAGTGCACCGGGTTGGCGAGCAGATCGCCACGCGCGTCGAGGAGGCCGTAGTCGACCGCCCAGGTGTCGATGCCGACGGAGGCCGGCCGGACCCCGCCCGCGCCCAGCTTGCGCAGACCGTCCAGGGCCTCGCCGTACAGGCCCAGGATGTCCCAGTGCAGTGTGCCGCGGACCCGCACCGGGCGGTTCGGGAACCGGTGGACCTCGGTGAGGTCCAGGATCGGCGGCCCACCGCCGGTGCCGCGCCCGGCGGCGACACGACCGGCGATCACCCGCCCACTGGACGCGCCGATGTCGATCGCGGCGAAGACGGGGAGCGGGGACGGCGTGCTCACGAAATTCTCCTGCGGTGCCGGGGTACCAGGGCGAGGGGTGTGGCGTCCTAGACGGTGACCAGGGCCAGCCCGGTGAGGTCGGAGACCGCTCGCAGGTCTTCGACCAGGTGTCCGGTGGCGAGTGCCCAGTGGTGGTGGATCCCGGTGGCGCTCCACGCGTCCGTCCACTCGCCGGGGTCGCGGCCGAAGTCGACGCGGGACGTGGTGTTGCCGATGGCCAGGAGCGGTCCGCCGACGACGGTGCCTTCGGACGCGACGAGTTCGTACCGTCCGTCAACCGTCTGCGCCAGCCCCACCAGCGTCACCGGACCGTGCTTGACGTCGAACTCGACGGACACGCCCCAGCCGCGCTTGCCGTGGTACACACCCAGCCCGCGCAGCAGCGGGCGGCGCTCGCTGATCGCCAGGTGGCCCGGACCGTCGTGGCCCATCTCGACGACGCCGTCCCGGAAGTTCAGGGCCTGGAGTTCGGTGAAGGAGCCGCCCGCGCCGAGGCGGTCGGCGACGAGCATCGCGAGCGAGGTACGCAGTTCGTACTCACCGCACGTGGGGATGCCGCGGGCGGTCAGCAGCGACGCGCCCAGGATCATGCCGGCGCCCAGGCGTTCGTGGAGTTCACCGTCGAGACCCCGGTGGTAGTACGCGAGGCTGTCCAGGTCGAAGTCGGCGACCAGCCGGTCCAGACCCACCGAGACCTTCGCGGCCCAGGCGAGATCGTCGTCGACGACCGACTCGTCCACCTCGAACACGTCGCGTGTCTCGGCCAGTTTCGCGGCCACCTGATCGTCCGTCACCTCTGCCACGCGAACCCGCAGATCGTCGAACTCCACGACCTCGACGTGTCCGCCGCTCTGCCCCGCGACCATGGTCAGGTCCGTCGAGACGTCGTACATGCCCGGGTAGAGGTGGCCCATGAGGCCGTGCCGTCCGTTGCGCAGCACGGCGCGAACTCCGGCCGCACGGATCCACCGGCCGATGCGCCGCCACGCGTTCTCGTCCTCGAGGTACCCCGACACGGACCGGAAGTCGACGCCGACCCGGCGGAACGTGTTCGCCATCTCGGGCAGCGGGCAGGCACCGCAGTACGCCAGCCATGCTCCGGTGTCGAATGTCGCGTGGTCCATAGCCTCGGTCGGCTGGAGGTTGATCAGCAGCACGGGCGCCCCGGACCGCTGCGCAATAGGCACCAGCATCGTCGCCGTCATGTAGGTGGTCAGGAAGCCGACGATCAGGTCGCAGCCCTCACGCCGCAGCCGCTCGGCCGCGACCGCGCCCTCCTGCGCGTCGGAGATGAAGCCGACGTCGATCACCTCCGCGTCGAACGCCCCCATGCGCTCCGCGACGCGGGCGGCCGAACGCCGCAACTGCGGCAGCAGTTCCGGGAATTGCGGCCAGTATGCGCCCAGGCCCCCGGACACCAGACCGACCTTCGGGCGGCGCGCCGTGGCCGGGACGCGGACGGGGACAGGGACGGTGGGGTCCGTGGTGCTGGTCATCGGGTGCTTCCTCTCGCGAACTGTCGTGTGTGCGCCGCGGTTCTTGGTCGTACGGCACACGGTGGAGGCGGCGGGGCGGGCGGGCCCCCAGGGGCCAGGGCACGCGCCCGTCCCGCCGCGCTCATGGGGGTCAGCGCAGGAAGGCGGCGGCGACCCCGGCGTCCACGGGGATGTGCAGCCCCGTGGTGTGCGACAGGTCTCCGCCGGTCAGGGCGAAGACGGCGTTGGCGACGTGCTCGGGCAGGACTTCGCGCTTGAGGATGGTGCGCTGGGCGTAGAACTCGCCGAGCTTTTCCTCTTCGACGCCGTAGACCGCCGCGCGCTGCGCGCCCCAGCCGCCGGCGAAGATCCCGGACCCGCGGACGACGCCGTCGGGGTTGACGCCGTTCACGCGGATGCCGTGCTCGCCCAGCTCCGCGGCCAACAGCCGGACCTGGTGGGCCTGGTCGGCCTTGGTGGCGCTGTAGGCGATGTTGTTCGGTCCGGCGAAGACCGCGTTCTTGGACGCTATGTAGACGATGTCGCCGCCCAGCTTCTGGGCGAGCATCACGCGCGCGGCCTCGCGCGAGACCAGGAAGGAGCCGCGGGCCATGATGTCGTGCTGGAGGTCCCAGTCGCGGGCGGTCGTCTCCAGCAGCGGCTTGGAGATGGAGATGCCGGCGTTGTTGACCACCAGGTCCACGCCGCCGAACGCGAGTACGGCCGCGGCGAACGCGTCGCGGATCCGCTCTTCGTCGGTGACGTCGACGGGGACCGCCACCGCCTTGTCCGGACCGCCGAGGGAGGCAGCGACGGCGTCGGCGTTCTCCACGTTCAGATCGGCGACCACGACACACGCGCCTTCGGCGACCAGTCGCTCCGCGATGGCCTTGCCGATGCCCGATCCGGCACCGGTGACCAGAGCGACGCGGGTCGCGAGCGGTTTCGGCTCGGGCAGTCGGGCGAGCTTGGCCTCCTCCAGAGCCCAGTACTCGATGCGGAACTTCTCGGATTCCTCGATCGGGGCGTACGTCGAGATCGTCTCCGCGCCGCGCATCACGTTGATCGCGTTGACGTAGAACTCGCCGGCCACGCGGGCGGTCTGCTTGTCCTTGCCGAACGAGAACATCCCGATGCCGGGCACCAGCACGATCGCCGGGTCCGCGCCGCGCATCGCCGGGGAGTCCGGGGTGGCGTGCCGGGCGTAGTACGCCGCGTACTCCTCGCGGTAGGCCGCGTGCAGCTCGCGGAGCCGGGCCTCGACCTCCGCCAAGGGGGCCTCGGGGGCGGTGTCGAGCACCAGCGGGCGGACCTTGGTGCGGAGGAAGTGGTCGGGGCAGGACGTCCCGAGCGCGGCGAGCCGGGGGTGCTCGGCTCGGCCGAGGAATTCCAGCACCACGTCGGCGTCCGTGAAGTGGCCGATCTGCGGGCGGTCGGTGGAGGCCAACCCGCGTACCAGCGGCGCGAGTTCGGCCGCCCGAGTGCGTCGGGTGCCGGCGGGGAGCGGTGCGTACCGGGGCAGCTCGTCCCCGAACGGGTGCGCCGCCGCGTCGAACCGGGCGGCGATGAACTCCTCCGCGGTGCGGATGATCCGCAGCGAGTTGGCCTCGCACTCTTCGGACGTCTCGCCCCATGCGGTGATCCCGTGGCCGCCGAGAACGCAGCCGATGGCGCCCGGGTTCGCCGCCTTGATCGCCGCGATGTCCAGGCCGAGCTGGAAGCCGGGGCGGCGCCACGGCACCCACACCACCGCGTCGCCGAAGCACTCCGCGGTCAGCTTCTCCCCGTCGGCGGCCGTCGCCAGGGCGATTCCGGAGTCCGGGTGCAGATGGTCCACGTGGGCGGCGTCGACCAGGCCGTGCATGGCCGTGTCGATCGACGGGGCCGCGCCGCCCTTGCCGTGCGCGCAGAAGTCGAACGCGGCGACCATCTCGTCCTCGCGCTCGACGCCCGGGTACACGTCGACCATCGCGCGCAGCCGGTCCAGGCGCAGCGCCGCGAGCCCGCCCTCGGTCAGCGTGCCCAGGTCGCCGCCCGAGCCCTTGACCCACATCAACTCGACGTCGGCACCGGTGACCGGATCGCGGTCGGTGCCCTTCGCCGAAGTGTTGCCGCCCGCGTAGTTCGTGTTGCGCGGATCGGCGCCCAGGGCGTGGGAGCGGTTGAGCAGTGCTTCCACCGCCGGGTTGGTCGGTGGCTTCATGATGTGTACCCCTTGGTGTGGAGGACGGAGCGGGCGGATTCGGGGATTCGTCGAAATCGCCGGGGAGTGTCGTCGAAGTCCCGGCGGGAGTTCGAAGGCGCAACCTGGGTGGGGAGCCGGACCTTCACGGGATCGGCTGTGACGGGATCGGGTGTGACGGGATCGGGTGTGCCGGGATCGGGTGTGACGGGGACCGGTACCCGTGCCGCGGCGTTCCCACGCCGGCCGCTCAGGCGCCCCAGCCGGCCTGGTTGCCGCCGACGCGCTCGGCGCGAATGCGCTCCGCGTACCCGGAGGCGGCGTACGCGGCCATCGGATCCGGTGCCAGGCCCGTCTCGGTGCGCAACTCGGCCAGCAGCGGCCGGACATCGGTGTTGTAGGCGTCCATCAGCACCGCGTTCGCACCCAGGACGTCCCCGGCCGACTGGGCGGCGGCTAGGGCGTCCTTGTCGACCAGCAGTGCCTTGGCGGTGGCCTCCTGGACGTTCATCACCGAGCGGATCTGGCCGGGGATCTTCGGCTCGATGTTGTGGCACTGGTCCAACATGAACGCGACCTCGGCCGCGTCGTCGAGGCCGCCGCCGCGTACGACCTCGTGCATGATGCGGAAGAGCTGGAAGGGGTCCGCCGCACCGACCATCAGGTCGTCGTCGGCGTAGAAGCGGGAGTTGAAGTCGAAGGCTCCCAGCTTCCCCTCGCGGAGCAGGAACGCCACGATGAACTCGATGTTCGTGCCCGGCGCGTGGTGCCCGGTGTCCACGACGACCTTGGCCCGCTCGCCGAGCTTGAGGCAGTGCGCGTACGCCGTGCCCCAGTCCGGGACGTCGGTCGTGTAGAACGCCGGCTCGAACAGCTTGTACTCCAGGATGATCCGCTGGTCCCCGGTAAGCCTGGCGTACACCTCCGCCAGCGCCTCGGCCAGCCGGTCCTGACGGGCCCGGATGTCGTCCTGGCCGGGGTAGTTCGTGCCGTCCGAGAACCACAGCTTCAGGTCCCGCGACCCGGTCGCGTCCATGACGTCGACGCATTCGAGCAGGTGGTCGGTCGCCTTGCGCCGGACCCGCGGGTCCGGGTGGGTGACCGACCCCAGCATGTAGTCGTCGTCCTGGAACACGTTGGAGTTGATCGCCCCGACCGACACCCCCGCCGCACGGGCGTGCTCGGCAAGCCGCGTGTAGTCCTCGACCTTGTCCCACGGGATGTGCAGCGACACCGACGGCGCGACGCCGGTGAACCGGTGCACCTGCGCCGCGTCCGCCAGCTTCTCGAACGGATCCCGCGGGACGCCCTGTTGCGCGAACACCTTGAAGCGCGTTCCGGAGTTGCCGTACGCCCAAGACGGCGTCTCGATGCGCTGGGCCCGCAGAGCGGCCTTGACGTCCTGCTCGGTCATGAGGTTCGACACTCCTGGTGCTGAGGCGGTGCTGAGACTTGGCGGGTGCTGAGGGGGTGGGGCGCTGCGGGGCGGGCGGACCCCGCTCAGGCGAGGTGAAAGACCTCGTCGAGCGGGGCCATGGCCTCGTCGGGACGTCGGCCGTCCAGGGCCTCGGTCTCGAAGAGGTCGCCCATCTCGCGCTGCCAGCGGGCGTTGACCTCGGTGGCGTCCATCGCGGATCGGGCGGCGGCGAAGTCGTCGGTCTCCAGATATCCGACGAGCAGCCCGTCGGGTCGCAGGAAGAGCGAGTAGTTGCGCCACCCGGCGGCGGTCAGTGCGTCGCGCATCTCGGGCCAGACGGCGGCGTGCCGTTCGCGGTACTCGGCGATGCGTCCGGGGCGGACCCGGAGGACGAAGCAGACGCGTTCCACGGTGGCCGGCTCAGAAGTCGTACTGGTCGACGTTGTCCTTGTTGAACACCGTCGGCGGGCCGAGGATGATCTCGCCGTCCTTGCCGATGGTGTACTCGCCGAGGTCGCCGGCCGTGAACTTCTCGCCCTCGGCTCCGGTGATCTGCCCGGACGCCAGCGCGGCGGCCGAGTAGACCGCGAGCTTGCCGAGCTTCTTCGGGTCCCACAGGGAGAACTGCTCGACGGTGCCGTTCTTGACGAACTGGCGCATCTGGTTCGGCGTGCCGAGACCGTTGACGACGACCTTGCCCTTGTACTGGGAGCCGTCGATGTAGCGGGCCGCGGCCGAGATCCCGACCGTCGTCGGCGCGATGATCGCCTTCAGGTCGGGGTTCGCCTGGAGCAGGCCCTGCGTCTCCTGGAAGGACTTCTGGTCGTCGTCGTCGCCGTACGCGACCTTGACCAGCTGCATGTCCTTGTACTCGGGCTTGGCCAGCTCCTGCTTCATGTAGTCGATCCAGGTGTTCTGGTTCGTCGCGTTCTGCGTCGCGGACAGGATGGCGATCTTGCCCTTGTAGCCGACCTGCTTGGCGACGTTCTGCACCAGCGACCGGCCGACGTCCTCGGACTTGGCCTGGTTGATGAAGAGCTGGCGGCAGTCCTTGGCGGTGTCCGAGTCGTACGCGACGACCTTGACGCCCTTGGCCATGGCCTGCTTGAGCGGGCCGCAGACCGCGTTGGCGTCGTTGGCCGCGATCATGATCGCGTCCTGGTTCTGCTGGATCAGGGTGTTGATGTAGGACACCTGCGAGGAGGCGTTGGCGTCCGAGGGGCCGACGCGCTTGCCCTCGCTGCCTATCTCCTTGGCGGCGGCGAGGCCGGCCTCGCCGGTGATGGTCTCGTACGGGTTGTTGATCTGCTTGGGCAGGAAGGCCAGCTTGAGGCCGGTCTTGAGGGCCGCGTTCGGGTCGGCGGTGGCGTTCGCGCCGGCCGCAGCGCTGCCGCCGGAGCCCTTGTCGTCGTTGTCGTCCTTGCTGGTGCCGGAACATCCGGCGAGGGCCAGTCCGAGGGCGGTCGCGGCGGCGACGGCGGCCGTGGTGCGCCGGCCGTGGGTGCGAAGTCTCGCGTTCATGGTCGTCCTTCGAGGGGTGGGGGGCTGGACTGGACGGTTTGCAGGGGATGCCGAACCGGCGGATCAGGCGGCGGCCGACGCGGCGCCGGGCGGCGCGCCGGACTCGGGCTCCGACCGCCGGCGCCGCTGTCCGATCGCCTGGACGGCCCGCGGGGTCAGGACGGACACCACCAGCAGCACGCCGGTGACGATCGACTGGACCTCGTTGGCCACGTCGTTGAGGGTCAGCAGGTTGCGCAGCAGGGCGATCAGCAGCAGGCCGGACACGACGCCGCCGAGGGTGCCGCGACCGCCGTCGAAGTCGACGCCGCCGAGCAGGACGGCCGCGATGACGGTCATCTCGAAGCCCATGCCGTTGTCGGCGCGGGCGCTGCCGTAGCGCAGGGTGAAGACGATGCCGGCGAACGACGCCACGACGCCGGTCAGTGCGAACAGTGCGAGCTTGATGCGCTTGACGCGGATGCCGGCGAAGAACGCGGCCTCCTGTTGCGAGCCGATCGCGAACATCGCGCGGCCGAGACCGGTCGCGTGCAGTACGACCGCGGTGATGATCGCGAGGATGCCGAACAGCGCGATGGGGAACGGGATGAAGCCGAGCACGGTCCGCTGGGTCAGGTCGGCGTACTCCTGCGGGAACTCGGCGACCGCCTTGGTGCCGAGCACCACCGAGGCGAGGCCCCGGTAGAGCGTCATGGTGCCGATGGTGACCGCCAGGGACGGCAGTCCGACCTTGGTCACCAGCAGGCCGTTGACCAGGCCTCCGGCCAGTCCGACGAGCAGCACGAGCGGGACGATCATCTCGAAGGTGTAGCCCGCGTCCCACAGCGACCCGGCCAGCGCGCTGGACAGGCCGAGCATGGACGCGACCGACAGGTCCACCTCGCCGCACACCACCAGCAGGGTCATCGGCAGCGCGATGATCGCGACCTCGGCGATGTCGTTGAGTGCGAAGGACAAGTTGCCGGTGGTGGCGAAGGAGGCGTTGTCGGCGCTGCCGTAGCCGAACGCGGCGATCAGGATGATGGTGACCGCGAGGTCCCAGCGCAGGAAGCGGGCCAGGCCCGGGGATCCGGCGGCGGCCGCTGCGGGCTTCGTCTCGCGGGGTTGGGTCCGGGTGTCAGCCATGACGGGCGTTCCTCTTCCGCAGTGCACGGGTCACCCGCACCTGGACGATCCGGTCGATGCTGATGGCGGCCAGCAGCAGGGCGCCGTTGATGGCCTTCTGCCAGAAGGAGTCGACCTTGAGGACGACGAGCGCGCTGCCGATCGTGGTGAGCAGCAGCGCGCCGAGCGCGGCGCCCCAGACGGTGCCGATGCCGCCGGTGATGGCGACGCCGCCGACCACGACCGCGCTGACGACCTGGAGTTCCCAGCCGTTCGCGGCGTCGGCGACCACGGTGCCGAAGCGGGACAGCCACAGGGCGCCGGCGAGTCCGGCGATCGCGCCGGAGAAGACGTACGCGGTGAACACCCGGCGCGCGGAGGGCACGCCGGCGAGTCGGGCGGCCTCGGGGTTGGAGCCGATCGCGTACAGCTCCCGACCGGTCCGGTAGCCGCGCAGGTACCACCCGGTGAGCAGCAGCACCACGGCGGCGATCAGCGGCAGGTACGGGATGCCGAGCACGCTTCCGGTGCCCAGGTCCAGCACGCCCCTGGGCAGGGTCTCGGCGTTGATCTGCTCGCCCTGCGCCCAGTAGTAGTCGATGCCCTGGATGATGTAGAGGGTGCCGAGCGTGACCACCAGCGACGGCACCCGGCCGAGGCTGACCAGCAGGCCGTTGACCACACCGCAGGCGATGCCGACGAGGACGCCGACCAGGGCGACGGCCGCGACCGAGTGGGTCGATCCGGACGCGAACTTGCCGCACGCGAAGGCGGACAGGCCGACGACCGAGCCGACCGACAGGTCGATGTTGCGGGTCACGACGACGACCGACTGGCCGACCGCGAGCAGCACCAGGATGGAGGCGTTGAGGAACAGGTCCTTGACGCCTTGCTCGGACAGGAAGCGCGAGTTGCTCAGCTGAGTGCCGACGACGAGCGCGACCAGGGCGACCAGCAGGGTGAGTTCGCGGGCCCGGAAGACCTTGTCGACCAGGCCGCGCGACGACTTGGCCGCCTCCGGTTCGGCCGTCGGCGGGGGCGAGATGGCTGTGGCCGTCATGCGGCGGCGTCCTTTCCGTGCGGAGCGTTGCCGGCACCGGTACGTCCGGTCGCCGCCGCCATGACGGTTTCCTCGGAGGCGTCCGACCGGGGGATCTCGGCGGTGATGCGGCCCTCGTGCATCACCAGCACCCGGTCGGCCATGCCGAGGACCTCCGGGAGATCGGAGGAGATCATGAGGATGGCCAGCCCTTCGGCCGCGAGGCCGGAGAGCAGGCGGTGCACCTCGGCCTTGGTGCCGACGTCGATGCCGCGGGTCGGTTCGTCGACGATGAGCACCCGCGGGTCGGTGGCCAGCCACTTGGCGAGTACCACCTTCTGCTGGTTGCCGCCGGACAGCACGCCGACCGCGTCGGAGAGCCGGGCGAACTTCAACTGGAGGCGCAGCGCCCAGTCGCGGGCGGTGGCGTGCTCGGCGCCGCGGTCGACCAGCCCCGCCTTGGCGAGCGCCTTCAGCCGGGTCAGGCCGATGTTGCGCTCGATGGACAGGTCCATGACCAGGCCCTGCTGGCGGCGGTCCTCGGGGACCAGGGCCAGTCCGGCGGCCATCGCGGCGGTGGGCGAGGCGGCCTTGTACGTGCGGCCGACGACCTCGACGCTGCCCGCGTCGTACCGGTCGACGCCGAAGACCGCGCGGGCGACCTCGCTGCGGCCCGCGCCGACGAGTCCGGCGAGGGCGACGATCTCGCCGCCGCGTACCTCGAAGGAGATGTCGCGGAAGACGCCCTCGCGGGTGAGGTGTTCGACGCGCAGTGCGGTCTCGCCGACGACCGTGTCCTGCTTGGGGTAGAGCGAGTCGAGGTCGCGGCCGACCATGCGGCGGACGAGGTCGTCCTCGGTGAGTCCGTCGAGCGTTTCGGAGGCGATCCAGCGGCCGTCGCGCAGGGTGGTGACGCGCCGGCACAGCGCGAAGATCTCCTCCAGCCGGTGCGAGATGAAGAGGACCGCCGCGCCCTGGTCGAGCAGGGTGCGCACCACGGAGAACAGCCGGGCGACCTCGCTGCCGGTGAGGGCGGCGGTCGGCTCGTCCATGATCAGGACGCGGGCGTCGAAGGACAGGGCCTTGGCGATCTCGACGATCTGCTGGTCGGCGATCGACAGGCCGCGGGCGGGCTGCTCGGGGTCGAGGGCGACACCGAGCCGCGCGAACAGTTCCCCGGTGGTGCGGTTCATGCCGCGCCGGTCGATGCGGCCGAGGGCGCCGCGCGGCTGGCGGCCCATGTAGATGTTCTCGGCGACCGACAGGTCGGGGAAGAGGGTGGGCTCCTGGTAGATCACCGCGACGCCCGCGTCCCGCGCGGTGGCCGGGTTGCCGAACACCACGGGGCGCCCGTCGAGCAGGACCTGGCCGGCGTCGGGGCGGTGCACGCCGGCGAGGGTCTTGATGAGGGTGGACTTGCCCGCCCCGTTCTCGCCGGCGAGGGCGTGCGCCTCGCCGGCGTAGAGGTCGAGCGACACGCCGTGCAGCGCCCGCACCGCGCCGAAGGACTTCTCGACGCCGCGCAGCGCCAGCACAGGCGCCGGCGGATCGCCTCCGGGGGTGGTGGGTACAGCGGTCATGGGCTCAGCTCCTCGTCGCCTCGTCCTCGCTCCGTCATGAAACGTTTCACAGAGGTTGCGAGGAAGTTAGGTCGGTGTCACGCGTCACGTCAAGAGGTGTGGGTGCGGAAACTCGGCACGTTCGCGTATGGTGACGATCGGTAAACAGCCGTGATCGGGGATTGGGGACGCGCCTCACGTCGCACGGCTATTGACACGTTTCAGAGTTGATCACCACAGTTGGGCGGCATGGCGACGACGGGTATCAAGGACGTGGCCCGGCACGCGGGAGTGTCGGTGGGCACAGTCTCCAACGTGCTCAACCGGCCCGACCGCGTCTCCGAGGCCACCCGTAGCCGCGTCCTCAGGGCGATCGACGAACTGGGCTTCGTCCGCAACGACTCCGCCCGGTCGCTGCGTTCCGGACGCACCAACGCCCTCGGGCTGATCGTGCTCGACGTCGCGAACCCGTTCTTCACCGACGTCGCCCGCGGTGTCGAGGACGTCTCCAGCCGCCGGGGCACGGTGGTGATCCTCTGCAACTCCGACGACTCGGTGGTCAAGCAGGAGACGTACCTCCAGGTCCTGCAGGAGCAGCGGGTACGCGGGGTGCTGGTCACTCCCGCGCACGACTCCGCGCTGCCGGTGGACGCGCTGCGCACCCGCGGCATGGCCGTCGTGCTGCTCGACCGCAGCGGCGACCGCCCCGACCTGTGCTCGGTCGCGGTCGACGACGAGGCCGGCGGACAACTGGCCACCGAGCACCTGCTGGCCGCGGGCCACGACGACTTCGCGTTCGTCAGCGGCCCGCTGACGATTCGTCAGTGCGAGGAGCGCCGGCGCGGGATGCGC
The DNA here is from genome assembly GCF_040649515.1 of Streptodolium elevatio. Classification (GTDB taxonomy): domain Bacteria; phylum Actinomycetota; class Actinomycetes; order Streptomycetales; family Streptomycetaceae; genus Yinghuangia; species Yinghuangia elevatio. Next base: position 24,874 of record NZ_JBEZFP010000023.1, on the reverse strand, counting down.
CGGGCGCTGCGCGGGGCCGGGCTGCGCCTGAGCGGCGCCGTGCGCGACGTACAGGTGTCGGGGATGAACGCCCGTTCCGGCGCCGAGGCCGCGCGCCGACTGCTGGCCGACGGCAAGAAGGGCCTGCCGTCCGCGGTCCTGTGCGCGAACGACCTGCTGGCCATGGGCTTCATGCGCGAGATGCTGCGAGCCGGCGTCCGCATCCCCCAGGACGTCGCGCTGGTGGGCTACGACGACATCGAGTTCGCGGCGGCCGCCGCCATACCGATCACCTCGGTGCGCCAGCCGACCTACCAACTCGGTCAGACGGCCGCCGAGCTGCTGCTGGACGAGTGCGAGAACCCCGAGGGGCACGCCCACCAGCAGGTGACCTTCCAGCCGGAGCTGGTGGTCCGCGAGTCGACGGCCGGCTGACGGGGCGCGGTGCCAACGGGGGTGTACCCCCGGACCGGCCTCAGGACCGTGGTTCCCGGTGCCCGCCCGGGCTGTCCCGACCTGTCTCGTCCGCCGGGCTTGGCCCGGCCTTGGTTCGCGCCCTGGTTCTGGCCTGGCACTCGTCCAGCGCTGGACCAGCACTCGTCCAGCGCTGGTCCAGTACTGGTCTGGCAGTGGCCTGGTCCTGGCCTGGCCCGCCGGAACGCGAATGCCTTCTCCCGGATGTGGAATCCCCTTGGCGTCGGCAGATCGCCGCGAGCGCGAGGGGGACGGCGGTCCGGCCGTTCGGCGTGCTCCGGAGCGAGGGTTGCCGCCATGATTTAACGCAACAGGATGTTGTATTCACACAGTAAATATCACGCACGCGTATGGGCTGACAAGAGCGGCCGCATCCGGCCCCGGTCGTCCCAAAAATCCCGATGCATGGGCTCTTTGCTGACGCTGCGAGGCGACTTTCGCACGCACCGCGAACATCCTTGACACGATTCATAAGCGGCTCGTAGTGTCCACGCCACAGAATTGACGTTAGATTTCACATCGTCTTCACGCCAGCCGACGGCGATGTGTGCCACCAGGTGGTACGCCGCATCAGGCGTAGAGGAAGGACAAGCCCGTGCCCGGTTCCCCGGCAGCGGATGTGCCCGCCCCCCGCCTCGCGGACGCTCTCGAAGGGCGCGCGAACGCGGCGGGCGCCGAGGGCCTGCGGCCCTACGGCCTGCGCTGCGAGCACCGGACCGCGCCGCTGGGCATCGACGAGACCGCCCCTCTGCTCGGCTGGCGGCTGTCCTCCGCGCGGCGCGGCGACGACCCCGTCGCCTACCGCGTCCGCGTCGCCGAGGAGGCCGCCGGCCTCGCGGACGGCGTCGAGGCGCTGTGGGACACCGGCCGCGTCCAGGACGCCGACGCGATCGGGGTGACGTACGCCGGCCCCGCCCTGCGCCCACGCACTCGCTACCACTGGCGGGTCGACGTATGGTCGGCCGGCTCGCCCGTACCGGCGGAGGCCACTTCGTGGTTCGAAACCGGAATGACCGACTCCGTTTGGCAGGCCGCGTGGATCACCCACGACCCCGATCCCCTCCCGATCATGGACGCGCCGATCGAGGGCGAGAGGGCACTCGACAACTACGGCCTTGCGCCGTGCCCCATCCTGCGCCGCACGTTCACCCTGACCGCCGGCACCCGGCGCGCACGCCTGTACGTGAGTGCCCGTGGCCTGTACGACGTGCGGGTCAACGGCACCCGCGTCGGCGACGCGGAACTCGCGCCCGGCTGGACCGACTACACCCGCCGCATCCAGTACCAGACGTACGACGTGACCGACCTGCTCCAGGACGGCGAGAACGTGCTCGCCGCCACCGTCGCCGACGGCTGGTGGAGCGGCTTCGTCGGCTTCGAACCGCGCCGCGCGGGAGCCCACTACGGCTCGTTCCCGCAACTCCTGGCCGAACTGCGGATCACCGCCGCCGACGGAACGACCACCACGATCGCCACCGACGACACGTGGCGCACCGCCACCGGGGCGGTCCGGCACGCCGACCTGCTCATGGGCGAGTGCCACGACCTGCGGCACGCCGCCGCGGGCTGGGAGCACCCCGGGTTCGACGATGTGCACTGGTCCCCGGCGATGGTCGTCGACCGCGACCACCGCCTCCTGGTCGCCTCCGCCGACGAGCCCGTCCGCGCGATGGCGGAGGTCCGCCCGCGCTCGATCGCGCGCATAGCCCCCGACACGCACATCGTCGACTTCGGCCAGAACATGGCCGGCCGAATACGGCTGAACGCCGCGGGACTGCCCAGCGGCGCGCGCGTGGTGATCCGCCACGCCGAGGTCCTGGACACCTCGCGCCGGCTGTACACCGACAACCTCCGCACGGCCGCCGCCACGGACGTGCTGATCTCCGACGGCCGCCCCCGCATCGTGTTCGAACCGCGGTTCACCTACCACGGCTTCCGCTACGCGGAGATCCGCGGGATCCGCGAGCTGTCCGGCGCGGACGTCGTCGCGGTCGCCCTGCACAGCGACACCTCGTGGGCCGGCGGGTTCGACTGCTCCGACCCGGACATCCGGCGCCTGTACGACTGCGTCGCCTGGGGCCAGCGCTCCAACTTCGTCAGCGTGCCCACCGACTGCCCACAGCGGGACGAGCGGCTCGGCTGGCTCGCCGACGCGCAGGTCTTCCTGCCGACCGCCGCGCTCAACGCCGACGTCGCCGCGTTCTTCACCAAGTGGCTGCGCGACGTCGAGGACGCCCGCGACCCGGACGGCGGATTCTCCAACGTCGCCCCGCGCCTGGTCGGCGTGGCCGACCAGGGCGCGCCCGGCTGGGGCGACGCGGGCGTGATCATCCCGTGGCACCTGTACCGGGTCTACGGCGACAGCCGGTTCCTCGCCCGCGCGTTCGACGGCATGCACACCTGGGTCGACCTGATCCACCGGCACAACCCCGACCTGGTCTGGCGCCACCGGGTGGGGCCGCACTTCTCCGACTGGCTCGCGCCCGGGACACCGACGCCCCGCGAGGTGATCGCCACCGCGTACTTCGCACACAGCGCGCATCTCACCGCGCGTGCGGCCGACGTCCTCGGCCACCAGGACCTCGTGAAGACGTACCACCGGCTCGCCGCGGACATCCGCACCGCCTTCCGCGAACACTTCGTCACCGTCGAGGACGCCGACGGCACCCCGGTCGTCCGCGTCGCGGGGGACACCCAGACCGGCTACCTCGTCGCGCTCGCGTTCGGGCTGCTGCCCACCGGGCACACCGAGGCCGCCGCCCGCCGACTCGCCGAACTCGTCGAGACCGACGGCCCCCGCCTGCAAACGGGTTTTCTCGGCGTCGCACTCGCCGCACCCGTCCTGGACGCGCACGGTCGCGCCGACCTCGCGCACGCGCTGCTGCGCCGTACCGAGGCGCCGTCGTGGCTGTTCCCGCTGCGGCACGGCGCCACCACGATCTGGGAGCGCTGGGACGGGTGGACGCCCGAGACCGGGTTCCGCGCCGCCTCGATGAACTCCTTCAACCACTACGCCCTCGGCTCGATCGGCGAGTGGCTGTACCGCGGCGTCGCGGGACTCGACCAGGCCCCCGAGTCCACCGCATACCGGCATCTGAGCGTACGCCCGGTTCCCGGCGACCTCGGCCACGCGGCCGCCCGGTACGAATCCGCCCGCGGCACCGTCGAGACCGCCTGGACCCGGCACGAAGACCGCATCGAGCTGTGCGTCCGGGTACCTCCGGGAGCCATCGCCGACGTGCGCGTCCCCACCACCGACCCCCGGACGGTCCGCGAATCGGACCTCGACCTACGCAAAGCCGAGCACGTCACCGTCCTGGAGACGGCCGACGACCATGTCGTCGCGCGCGTGGCCTCCGGGCGCTACCGCTTCACCGCCGCCCACACCCCGATGGGCAGGCATCCCGGACCGACGCCACTCGGCCGGCACCGCCCGCCACGCATTCCGAGTCCGGCGGCGACGCAGCCCGCCGGCCCCCACGAGGAGGAAACACCATGATCACGGGTTCCCGCAGCCTGTTCGGGCAGAGCACGGTCAGCCGCCGAGGTTTCCTCCGGATCGGCGGCGGCGTCGCGGCCGTCGCCGCGCTTCCCCTGTCCCTCACCGCCTGCTCGTCCTCGGGCGGCTCGGGCAAAGTGCGCGTGGTCGGCGTCGCGGACCAGCAGAAGCCGATGGAGGAACTCCTCGCGGCGTACAAGCAGACCCAGTCCGACGCCGACTTCAGCACCTCCTTCGCGCCGACCGACCAGGTCCAGACCGTGGTACGCACCCAACTGGCCGGCGGCAACGCTCCCGACCTGCATGTCCTGTACCCGGGCAACGGCAGCGCGATGTCGATGGCACAACTCGCGAAGGCCGGCCTGCTCGCCGACCTGAGCGCCCAGGCGTGGACGAAGGACGTCCCGTCCGGCCTCGACGCCGCCTACCGCAGCGAGGGCAAGACCTTCCTGTACTCGGCGGGCAGCAGCGTGATCGGCGCCATCTACAACAAGAAGGTGTTCGCGCAGGCCGGCCTGCAGCCGCCCAGGACCTGGGCGGAACTCCTCGACGTGTGCGCACAGTTGAAGGCCAAGGGCATAGTCCCGATCGCCCTCGGCGCGCAGACGCCCTGGGTGACCCAGCTGATCACCTACGCGCTCGTCCCGTCCGCCGTGTACGCGAAGAACCCGGGCTTCGACGACGAAATGGCCAGTGGCCGCGCCAAGTTCCGCGGCTCGGGCTGGGCGGACGCCCTGACCAAGTACCAGGACCTGCAGAAGCGCGGCTTCTTCAACGACAACCCGAACGGGACGACGTACGAGCAGCAGACCTCCATGGTCGCCACCGGCAAGGCCGCGATGGCCGTGCAGGTCTCCGCGGTGCTCTCCAGCTTCCGCCAGGCCACCTCGACACCCGACGACCTGGGCATGTTCCCCTTCCCCGGCTGGGACGACGCCGGCCAGCCCTGGATCCCCGCGGGCACCGTCGTCGGGCTGGGCGTCTCGGCGCGCGGCAAGAACCGCGACAAGGCCCTGGCGTTCGTGGACTTCCTCGGCCGGCAGGAGAACATCAACCGCTGGGCGGCCTCCGTCTCCGCCATCCCGTTCAAACGCGACGCGTCGAGCACGATCGACCCGGCGCTGGCCGACTTCCTGCCCATCATCGACGCCGACCACGCGGTGCCGTTCATGGACCAGCGCTGGCCCAACGCCGAGGTGCAGCCCGCGCACTTCGCCGCCGTCCAGAACCTGCTCGCCGGCAAGACCGACGTCGAGGGCGCGCTCGGCCAGATGGACGAGGCGTACGGGAAGAAGTCGTGAACTCCGCACCGAACCGCGGATCCGGGGTCGGGGTGGTCACCGACGCCGGATCCGGGCCTCCCTTCACAGGGCCGACCACCGGCAAGTCCGGGCCGCCCGCCACCGCGCGGCGCCGTCGGCCCCGCCGCAATCCCACCGCGCCGCCATGGCTGTTCGTCGTCCCGGCGCTGGTCGTCTACGCGGTCGTCGTCCTGTACCCGAGCATCGCGGGCGTGTTCTACGCCTTCACCGACTGGTCGGGCGTCGGCGGCTTCTCGTACACCGGCCTGGAGAACTTCAGGACGCTGCTGCACGACGACATGGCCCGCGAATCCATCCGCAACACCCTGCTGCTCACCGTCGCCGTCGTCGTCGTGCAGAACGGCATCGGACTCCTGCTCGCGCTGGGCGTCAACGCGAACATCAGGACCAAGTCGCTGCTCCGGGTGATCTTCTTCGCCCCCGCGGTGGTCAGCCCCGTCATGGTCGCGTTCCTGTGGAAGTACATCTACAACCCGGACGACGGCGCGGGCCTCAACGGCGTCCTGGGCGCGGTCGGCCTCGGCGGCCTGCGTCAGGACTGGCTCGGAGACCCGTCCCTCGCCCTGTGGTCCGTCGCCGCCATGGTCATCTGGCAGTACGCCGGCTACTCGATGGTGATCTTCCTCGCCGGCCTGCAGGGCGTACCGGCCGAACTGCACGAGGCGGCCAGGATCGACGGCGCGGGCACCTGGCAGCGCTTCCGCTACGTCACCTGGCCGCTCCTGGCCCCGGCGCTGACGATCAACCTCATGCTGTCCACCATCGGCGGCCTGAAGCTCTTCGACCAGGTCTACGCCGCGACCAACGGCGGCCCCGGCACCTCCAGCGAGACCCTGTCGACGGTTCTCTACAAACAGGCCTTCGTCTACGGGAAGTTCGGCTACAGCACCGCCGTGGCCCTGGTGCTCGCGATCTTCGTCGCGGCCGTCTCCCTGGTCCAACTCCGTTACCTACGCGCCCGGGAGGTAACCGCATGAGCACCGGTGCCGTCGTCGACACCGCCCCCGCGAGCCCGGTGAAGCCGCACCGCCGAAGGCTGCGCGCCGAGTTCGGCCGCTACGGGCTCGAACTCGTCATGGTCGCGGTCGCGGTGGCCTTCCTGTTTCCGGTCTACGCGCTGGTCACGCTGGCGATGAAGGACCCCGAGCAGATCGCCAACTCCCCGCTGTCCGTGCCCGAGCCGCCCACCCTGGGCAACTTCGGCGACGCCTGGACGTCCGCGTCGCTCGGCTCCGCGCTGCTCAACAGCACCCTCATCACCGTGGTCAGCCTGCTGCTGCTCATCGTCATCGGCTCCACGGGGGCGTACTACCTCGCCCGCTGCGCCAAGGGACTCGGCTACGGCCTGTACATCCTGTTCCTGCTGGGAATCGTGCTGCCGTTCCAACTCGGCATGATCCCGCTGTACAAGCTGGTCGACAGCCTCGGCTGGCTCGGCACCTACCAGGGCATGGTGCTGTTCTACACCGGCATCCAGCTGCCTTTCACCGTGTTCCTCTACACCGGATTCATCCGCGCGCTGCCGCAGGACTACGCGCAGGCGGCGCTGATCGACGGCTGCAACCACCGGCAGGCGTTCACCCGGATCGTGTTCCCGCTGCTGCGCCCGATCACCGGGACGGTGGTCATCCTGAACGCGGTCTTCATCTGGAACGACTTCTTCACACCCCTGCTCTACCTGAGCGGCTCGGGCAAGGAGACCGTGCCGGTGGGGGTGTTCTCCTTCGTGGGGCAGTACGTCTCGGACTACGGGCTGGTCTTCGCCGGCCTCGTCCTGGCCGCACTGCCGATCCTCGTGGTCTTCCTCGTCCTGCAGCGCTACGTGATCAAGGGATTCGCCGGCGGCCTCAAGGGCTGACCGGCGACCGATCCAGACAGGCAACCCCATGACGCACGCACCCGTCGGCGACCCGGGTCCGCTGCCCGGCCGGATCGCCGCGATCCTGGCCGACCCGCCGCGCGCCTTCTCGCCCACCGCCATCTGGTGGTGGAGCGGGGAGGCGCTCGACCCCGCCCGGCTCCGGGACCAGTTGGAACGCTTCGCCGAAGGCGGCGTGTTCAACCTGGTCCTGCTCAACCTCGCGCCGTCGGGCCCGCTGTTCGGCGCCGACGCCGACGACCCGCCGTTCCTGTCCGAAGCCTGGTGGCTTCTGCTGCAAGGAGTGTGCGACGACGCCCGCGAGCTCGGGATCGGCCTGTGGTTCTACGACCAACTCGGCTTCTCGGGCGCGGATCTGCAGGCCCGCCTGGTGGACGAGAACCCCCGGTACGGCGGGCGACGGCTCGAACGCCTGCGGGCGGTCGTCGACGGCGCCGACGTGCCGGGCGAACTGCGGTGCCCCGAGCCGGGGCGGCCGATCGCCGCACAGGCCGAACCGGTGGACGGCGACGACCGCCCCACCGGACCGCCGGTCGCCCTCGTCCCGGACGGCCAGGTGGTCCGGGCACCCGGTCCCGGGCGGTGGCGGCTGACGCTGCACCACCACACGCCCCTCGGCTTCGACTACCTCGGCACCGAGGCGTGCGCGACGCTCCTGGACCAGGTGCACGGCGCGTTCGAACGGCGCCTCGGCGACCGTCTCGGGTCGGTCGTCGTCGGCTCGTTCCAGGACGAGTTGCCGGCACTGCCCACGTGGTCGGACGGCTTCGCCGAGGCGTTCCGCTCGCTGCGCGGCTACGACCTCACCGCCCGCCTGGACGCGCTCTACCACGACAGCAGCCGACCGGACGCCGAACAGGTCCGGCGCGACTACCACCGCACACGGGCCGAACTGGCCGAGAGCGCCTTCTTCCGCCCACTCGCCGAATGGCACGAGAAGCACGGCCTGCTCGTCGGCTGCGACCAACAGGATCCCGCGCGGGCCGGGCACCCGGTCGGCGGCGTGGAACTGTACGCGGACTACGCGCGCACCCACCGCTGGTTCTCCGCACCCGGATCCGACCACCACGGCGACGCCCGCATCCACTCCTCGCTGGCCCACCTCTACGGCAGGCCGCGCACCTGGATCGAGGCCTTCCACTCCACCGGGTGGGGCGGCACGTTGGAGGAGACGTTCGACTGGCTGCTGCCATGGCTGCGCGCCGGTGCGACCTTGTACAACCCGCACGCGGTCTACTACACGACCAAGGGCGGCTGGTGGGAGTGGGCTCCGCCGGGCACCGACTGGCGTCAGCCCTACTGGCGCCACCACCGGGTGTTCGCCGACGCGGTGACGCGGCTGTGCGCGGTGCTGAGCCTGGACCGGCACCTGTGCGACGTCGCGGTCCTGCTGCCGACGACCACGGTTCAGGCCGGTGCGGCGCTGGACGGTGTCGGTGCGGACGCGCGGCGGGCGCAGGAGACGTACCTCGAACTCGTCGGCGACATGACGTGGTTCCGCACCGCGCCCGGTGTCCTCGACCGGCTCGGCGTCGACGCCGATGTCATCGACGACGCCTCCGTGGCCGCCTCGCGCGTCCACGACGACGGTTCGCACGCGCGGATGCGGGTGGCCGACGAGGCGTACACGGTGATCGTGCTGCCTTCCTGCACCGTCCTGGAACAGGACACGGCACGCCGACTGGTCGAGTTCGCCGCGGCCGGCGGCACCGTGGTCGCGGTCGGCGCGCTGCCCCGACGGGTCGTCGGGCCGGACGCGACCGAGGCCCTGGACGCGTTGCTCGCGCTGTTCGCCGACGGCCGCGCGGTCTTCGTCCCCGCGTCGGCGGATCTCGACGACGTTCTCGCGGTGCGGGAGCGGGTGGTCCGTGCCTCGGTCCCGGTGCTCGCGCGCCGCGTCGACGGGGCCACCGTGCTGTTCCTGACCGCGGGCAGCCCCCGGGCGACGCACGCGGCCGTCGCCGCGCCCGACGAACGGGGAGCCGCGCTGGGCTGGTTGGACGCCCGGTACGACTTCGACCCGGCCCGGTACGCCTCCCACGCCCGGGCGCGGGTCCGCGGCGTCGAGGGGCCCGCGGTCCTGCTCGACCCCTTCGGCGGAACTCCTCGCGTGCTCCCGGTCCACCCCGCCTCCGACGATCCGCATGCGGTGGACGTCGAGGTGCCCTTCGACGCGGGCCCCGCCGCGATCGTGGTCTTTCCCGGGGACGCGTCGCCGACGGACCCGGGTGCGTCGCCCCTGCCCGCAGCCGTGCCGGTGTCCACGCCGGCGTCCGCGCCGCTTGTGGAGATCCCTGCCGACGCCGCATGGGACATGGAACTTGTCCCGACCCTCGACGACACGTGGGGCGACTTCTCCCGCCCCGCGACCGGGCCGCCGCCGGTAGGGACGGCCTTCGTCGAGACGCGCGCCTTCCGGCACCGTGTCGAACAATCGGTCGACGCCGAGGGCGAGCGGTCGGACCACCCGGAGGACGACCGGGAGGACGGCGGCGCGCCCGCGACCACGGACGCCCCGGGCGAGGTGCACGCGACGTTCGGTCCACGCGCGGTGCTTGTCGACGCCGAGGGCTCGGTGCGGTCCGAAGTCGCGTGGTCGGACACCCGCGGGATCCACAAGGACCCGGTCCACCGCGACGTGCTCGGACCCAAGGGACATGTGCCGGAGGAGTTCTTGCGGCTGGGACCTGCCACCGACGGAAGTGTCGTGCGCGTGCGCACCGAACTCCTGCTCGACGCACCGTTCGACGGCCACTTGGCCATCGGCGCGGCGGCGGTCAAGTCGGTGCGGCTGGACGGGCTGCCCGTGGCACTGGACGACCGAGGGCATCTCGCTTTCGGCCCGGTCGAGTTGACGCCCGGTCGCCGCCTCCTCGAACTCGACCTGACCGCCGAGCACGACGGCGAACTGCGCGCCCATGTCGCCCTGGTGCGCGACATCGAACGCTATCGGCGGCCGGAGTGGATCCTCGCTCCCGGGCCCGGCGGCGGCGCGGTGCTGGGCACGACCGTGTCGCTGGCGGCGGTTCCCGCGCGGGCCGTCGTACAGGTCGCGGCCCGCGGATCCTGCGTGCTCCGCGTCAACGGGGAACCGGTCGGCAGGCAGGGCGGGTTCGACCCGTACGCCGACCATGCGATCCCGCGCGTGCGGCGGCACGACGTCACGGAGGCGCTGCGGGTCGGCGACAACGACATCACGGTGGAGGTCGCCGCCGACGGCGACCCTGCCGTGCTGGTCGACGCGGTTCTGGGCGAGACGGCGGTGCACAGCGACGCGGCGTGGTGGTCGGAGCGAGGCGGCGTGCGGGAGCCGGCCGTGGTGCGCCGTGAGGCGGTCGGCGACCCCGCGGCGCTGTACCTGCGCCGCCGACCGCATCCGCTGCCCGGTGCCGCCTGGTTGGACCCGGACGCCGACGACGGGACGGTGCTGCCGGTGGACTTCGCGGTCCCCGGCCGGGGCGCCGCGGTGGAGTGGTTCGAGTGGCGGCTTTCTCCCGGCGCGCTGCGCTTGACGGCCCGCGTGCACGGCGACACGGCGGTGTTCGTCGACGGGCGCGAGCGGACCGCGGTCACGAGCGGAACCGACGACGGCGTCCGCACGGTGGAGGTCGACCTGTCCGACGACGGACCGGCAGGCGCGCGGACCGCCGCGCTGCGGGTGCGGACCGGCCCGGGCCGCCGGGGCGGCGCGGCCTTGGCCGACGCGGTGCGCTGCGAGGTGGGCAGGGGCCCGATCCTGCTCGGCGACTGGGAGGAACGCGGGCTCGCCGAATACAGCGGCGGCGTGCGGTACGGCCGCATGCTGCCGCCGGTGGCCGCGACGGGCCGCGTACTGCTCGACCTGGGACGCGTACGCGGCACCGCCGAAGTGTCCGTCGCCGGTGTCTCGGCCGGCGTGCGGGTGTGCTCTCCCTACGTCTTCGACGTGACCGGACTCGTCGGGGACGCTCCGGTCAGGGCCGAAGTCACCGTGTACGGGACACTCGCACCGCACCTGGACGCGACCAGCCCCACACACTTCGTGTTCCCCGGCCAGCGGGTCACCGGACTGATGGGTCCGGTACGCGTCCTCGGCGTCGCGTGACGGCACTCGGCGTCGCATGACGGCGCGCCCGCGCACGGTGGCACGGGTCAGGCACGCGTCCCGTGCCACCGTGCGCGGGCGCTGTCCACGCGGAACAGGTAGTCGGCGTAAGCCTGCTCGTAGTGCGCGACGCCTGCGGGGTCGGGGTCGACGATCGCGTCGGGGAGCGTCCAGGCGGCCGCGTCGAGGCCGCCGCCGAAGTCCCCCGCGCGGGCCGCGACACCCGCGAGGACCGCGCCGCGGGCACCGGGCTCCGGGCCCCGGGCCACGCGTAGCGGTCGCCCGAGTACGTCGGCGAACACCCGCAGCCAGGCCCGATTTCGTGAGCCTCCGCCGCAGACGGCCAGTTCGCCGGTCAGTCCGGCGGCCTCCAGGCAGTGCCGGGCCGCGAACGCTATGGCTTCGCACACGGCCCGGACCAGGTCGGCGCGGCCCGCGCGCAGGTCGAGGCCGGTGAACTCGGCGCGCGCCGCGGGGTCCACGAACGGCGACCGCTCCCCGGAGGGGGACAGGTAGGGCAACGCCGCGACGCCCCGCGCCCCGCGCGGGCTCTCGTCGAGCATGCCGGAGACCTGGGCGTGTGTGCCGCCTGTCAGGGTGAGGACCCAGTCGAGTGCGGCCGTGCCGGTCATGGCGGGCAGCGCCCGCAGGTGACGGTCCGGGCGGGAGGTGGCGAGGTGGAACCCCACCGGTTCGGCGTCGAGGGCGACCGTCTCGACCAGCACTTGGCAGGCCAGGGTGGTGCCGACGGTGAGGAGGCCGTCGCCCGGTTCGGTCACGCCGGCGCCGATCGCGCACGCGGGGAGGTCGTAGGGCCCCGAGGTGACCGGGGTCCCAACGGGCAGGCCCGGAGTGCCGCCGTGCGCCTGGCCGTAGGGGAGGGTCCGGGCGATTGGGGGCAGCAGGCCGGCACGGTGTCCGAGGCCGAGTGCGTCGAGCACATCCGGGGCGTAGGTGCGGGTGAGGGGGTCGAGGAAGGGGACGGACGCGTCGGACAGGTCGGTGCCGCGCTCGCCCGTCAGGCGCAGGTGGAGCACGTCCTTGCAGGACGCGGCGGTCGTCGCGGCGTCCAGCGCGGCGGGCTCGTGGCGGTCCAGCCAGGCGAGGAGAGGACCCGCGGAACCCGGGAACAGCACGTTCCCCGTCCGCCGGTACAGCCGTTCGGCGACGCCGTCGGCCATCCAGTCCGCCACCAGGCCGCCGGCGCGGCCGTCCAGCCACGACACGGCAGGGCGTACGGCGCGCCCGTCGGCGTCGACGAGCCACAGGCCGTCGCCCTGACCGGTGACCGCCACCAACTCCGGGCGGTCGTCCCCGATCACCGCGGCGAGGACGCCGGCGGCCGCGCGCCAGACCTCTTCGACGTCCTGTTCCAGGTGTCCGCCCCGGCCGCCGAGCGAGACGGGCGTCGACTCGACGCGCAGCGCGGTGCCGTCGTCCGCGAAGGCGGCCGCCTTCGCGACCGAGGTCCCCATGTCGAGTCCGACGAACACCGTGTCTCCCATCGTTGTTTCGCCATGCCGGTCCGCTCGGGTCCGGCGCGGTCAGACGACGCCGTGCGCGAGCGGTTCGCCGCGCAGGTACCGGCCCACTTCGGCGGCCGCGAGACGCGCCGCGTTGTGCGCGACCGCGGTGTTGGCCCCGGCCAGGTGCGGCGTCATGACCAGGCGCGGTGCCGAGCGCAGGCGCGAATCGGCCGGGGGCGGCTCGACGGCGAACACGTCCAGTCCGGCCGCCCCGAGCCGGCCGGACTCCAGCGCGTCGCACAAGGCGTCCTCGTCCAGGAGCGCGCCGCGCGCGCAGTTCACCAGGACCGCGCCCTCGGGCAGCAGCGCGAGCTCGCGGGCGCCGAGCAGGCCGCGGGTCTCCGGGGTCAGCCGGGCGTGCAGCGAGACGACGTCCGAGCCGGCGAGCAACTCGTCGAGGTCGCCGACGGGGGTGCCCAGCTCGCGCAGCAACGCCTGGTCCGCGTAGGGGTCGTGAATGCGGACGTGCGCGCCGAGCGCGGCCAGGGCACGGGCGACGCGGCTGCCGACGGCCCCGGCGCCGATCAGGCCGACGCGCGACCCGTCCAGTCCCGGGCCGCAGTTGTCGTACGTGTAGAACTCGCCGGCCCAGCGGCCGGCGGCGAGCGCGGCCGAGGTCTCGGGGATGCGGCGCATGGCGGCCAGCAGCAGCCCGACGGTGTACTCGGCGGTGGCCGCCGCGTTCCGGCCGGGCGTGTTGCACACGCGTACGCCGCGTTCGGCGGCCGCCTCGAGGTTGACGTTGACCGGTCCGCCGCGGCCGACCACCACCAGGCGCAGGCCGGGCGCCTCGTCGAGGATGCGCTTGGTGACCGGTCCCATCTGGGTCACCAGCGCCTCCGCGCCGCGCAGGGCGCCGAGGATCGTCTCTTCGTCCCCGGACGCCTCGTCGACCTCGGCTATCCGTCCGAACGGCGTCAGCGGCCAGGGCAGGCACAGCTGGTCGATCCGGTGTCCGGTGCCGATCTCTGCGGTCAGTTCGCGGGCGATCAGGTCGGGGGCGACGAAATGGTCGCCGGCGGCGAGGATGTGCATCGGCGAGTTCTCTCCTTGGCGGTGGGGCGACGGCGCGGACCCGGGGCGCGGACCGGGGGCGCGGACCGGGCGCGGATCGGGGGGCGGGCCGGCCGGGGCGGTGCGTTCGGCGCGGTCAGGTCGGGGCGACCTCGTAGCGGACGCCGCTGTCGTCGAGCGAGCGCAGGACGTCCGGCGGTGTCCGGTCGTCGATCAGGACGAGGTCGAACGCGGTGAGCGGGGCGAGCCGGTGCAGTGCGGTGCGGCCGAGTTTGGAGTGGTCGACCATCAGCACGTTGCGGCTGGCGGCCCGGAGCATCGCCCGTTTGACGGCGACGATGTGCTGCTCCTGGTGGAAGGCGAAGCCGCCGAGTACGGACGAGGTGGACACGAAGCACAGGTCGACGCGCAGGGCCTCGACCGCCTCGACGCACGGCACCCCGAGGAAGGAGTCGTGCAGCGGGTCGTAGTCGCCGCCGAGCGCCATCAGGCGGATGCCGCGCTCCTCGGCGAGCAGGTTGATGGTCTGCAGGAAGTTGGTGACCACGGTCAGGGGTTCGATGCGCGGCAGCAGCCGGGCCAGTTCGAGTGTGGTGGTCGAGTCGTCGATCATCACGGACATGCCCGGCTCGACCATGGAGACCGCCTTGGCGGCAAGTGCCTCCTTCTCCGCCCGCATGGACTTCTGGCGGTAGGCGACGTTGCTCTCGAACACGCCCGAGGGCTGGGCGGTCACACCGCCGCGGAACTTGCGCAGCACGCCTTCACGTTCGAGCTCGTCGATGTCGCGGTAGATCGTCATCAGGCTGACCCCGAACATCTCGGCCAGATCCGCGGCGGACGCGGATCCCTCGGTCAGCACGTGGTCGGAGATCTCCCTGCGCCGCTGCAGCGGGCCTCGCTGGCTCTTGTCCTGTGACATGTGCGTGGGTCCTGTCCTGGGCCGTCGTCTGCGGACAGCTTGGCTGCCCTTTCCGGAGATCAGTGTGCTGGCCGTTCGGGCGTGCCGGCGGCGGACGCCGCGCACGGGTCGGCGCGGGGGTGCGGACTCCTCCGTGAGTGACGCTTAACTAACATAAAGTGGTGTGGATATAACATCCAATGCTGATGTAGCGTTCAGTAGTGTTCATCACGCGCGGCGACCGAGTCAACCCGTCGCACTCCCCGAAGAACGCTCTCTCACCAGGTGCGATGACAGGTGCGACGAGGTGAACGGCGGCCCGCGGGGGTGCCGCCGCCGACGCGGATCCGGCAGCAACACGATGTGAAATCCCCGTGCAATCACCAGACGGCGAACGACAAGGCGGCGCGCGTGACAGACAGCCGGCATCAGGACGTGTGGATGGGCGTCGACCTCGGGACGCAGGGCGTACGCGCCCTGGCCGTCACCGCCGACGGACGGGTGCTCGGCCGGGGCTCCGCCGGACTGACCGGCCATCGCGAGGGAAACCGCCACCAGCAGCTCCCCGCGGACTGGTGGTCGGCGGTCGGCACCGCGGTACGGCGGACACTCGCCGCCGACGGCACGCTGTCGGTGCGGGTCCGCGGCCTGTCCGTGTGCAGTACCTCCGGCACCGTGCTGCTGACCTCTCCGGACGGCGCGCCGGTCGGCCCGGCGCTGATGTACGACGACGGGCGCGCCGAAGCCGAGGCCGGCGACGCCCAGGAGGCCGGCGCCGCGCTGTGGGACGAACTCGGCCTCCGCATCCAACCCAGCTGGGCCCTGGCGAAGCTGGTGTGGCTGGCCCGGCACGCCGACCAGTGGTCCGGCGGACCGCGGTCCGGCATCGACGGCAGCCGCGTCTGCCACCAGGCGGACTATGTCGTCGGACGGCTCGCGGGCCACCCGGTGGCGACCGACTCCAGCCACGCACTGAAGACGGGGTACGACCTGCACCGGGCGGCCTGGCCCACCCACGTGCACGACCGGCTGGGGCTGGACGGCCTGCGGTTCCCTGACGTCGTCCCGCCGGGCACCGTGCTCGGGACCGTCTGCCGCGACGCCGCCGCACACACCGGACTCACCGAAGGCACGCCGATCGTCGCCGGAATGACCGACGGATGTGCCGCCCAGCTCGGCTCCGGCGCCTGGGGCGTCGGCCAGTGGAACTCGGTGCTCGGCACCACCCTGGTTCTCAAGGGTGTGACCGCCACACCGCTCCGCGACCCCGCGGGCGTGCTGTACAACCACCGCTCCCCGGACGGGCACTGGCTGCCGGGCGGTGCCTCCAGCGTCGGCGCCGGCGCGCTGACCAAGGCGTTTCCCGGAGCCGACCTCGCCCGGCTGGACCGGCTGGCGGTCACCCGCGAGCCGGCGCGCGCCATCGCGTACCCGCTGGTCGCCGCCGGGGAGCGCTTCCCCTTCCTCGCCCCCGACGCCGAGGCGTTCATGCTCGGATCGGCACCCGAGGACGACGCCGACCGGCATGCGGCGCTCCTCCAGGGCGTGGCTCTCGTCGAGCGCCTGTGCCTGGCGTACATCCGCCTGCTGGGCGCCCCCGTCGACGCGGCGGTCACCTTCACCGGCGGCGCCACCCGGAGCCCGTACTGGAACCAGCTCCGCGCCGACATCCTGGGCCGTCCGGCCATCGTCCCCGAGCAGACCGACCCCGCGCTGGGGATGGCGGTCCTCGCGGCCCACGGCATCGCACGCGCCCGCGCGGCGGACGGCGTGGCGGTGCCCCTCGCCTCGACCTCCCGGGGCATGGTGCGGACGGGAGCCGTACTCGACCCCCGGCCGGACGTCACCCGCCGGTTCGCCGAACCCTTCGCCGCCCTCGTCGGCGAACTCGAACGCCGCGGCTGGCTGCCCCGCACCACTGCCGACTACGCACGGGAGCACGGATGAGCACCGGGTCGACCACCGCCGGATCCACCACGCTGTTCCTCGCCCGCCACGGCGAGACCGTCTGGCACGCCGAAAACCGGTACGCGGGTGTCAGCGACATCTCCCTCACCGACCGCGGCACCGCCCAGGCGAGCGCGCTCGGCGCCTGGGCCGAGTACGCCGGACTGGACGCGATCGTCACGTCGCCCCTGTCCCGCGCCCGGCGCACCGCCGCACCCGCGGCGCTGGCGACGGGGTTGAGCCCGGTCGTCGAGCCGGACCTCGTGGAACTCGACTTCGGCATCGCGGAAGGGCGCCTGCTGAGCGAACTGGAGGCCACCCACCCGTCGGAGGTGGCGGCCTTCCGCCTCGACCCCGCCGGGCATCCGCTGCCAGGAGGCGAGAATCCCGACGCCGCCGCCGGTCGCGGCGCCGCCGCGCTGGTACGGATTGCTGCGGTGCACCCCTCGCAGCGTGTCCTCGTCGTCGCGCACAACACGCTGCTCCGGCTGACCTTGTGCCGGCTGCTCGGTATTCCGGAACGCGAGTACCGGCGGGTCCTGCCCGGGCTCGTCAACTGCGCCCTCACCGAACTGCGGGTGACGGGGGATCAGGTCGCGCTGATGTCCTACAACGTCCCGCCGTTGCCCGCACCTCCGCCCGCGGCGGCACCCGACGCCCCGGCCGCCGCCCCGGTGAACCAGGGCGCCAGGCCCGAGTTCTGGGGTTCGGCGGACTGCGCGTCGTCCAAGCGACAGGGGCCGCCGACCCGATGAGCCTCCTCGGCTGATCGGCGCCCCCCCGCCGCGACATCCCATTTCGGCTCCCAATGTCCGCATGGCGCCGAACGGCCTTGCCACATCCCGCGATTGTCCTCCGGCGCGGGTAGCGTCGCTCGGACCTCGCCCAACCCGTTCGGCGGCGGCGAGCGTCCAGTCGGCTATGTGGAGAGGTCTGATCGCGTGAGCACTCGTGCGTCCGGGGATTTCGTGGACTGGATCCGCCGGGAACACCCTGGTGATGCCGCGCGGTTGCTGCGCCTGCTACCGGGACTGCCGCAGGACCTCAAAACAGCCCGCAACCGTGCCTGGTCCCAGCCGAAGAAGGCGCTCGGCATCTACCAGGGCATCGCCGCGGAGCTGACCCGCTCAGCCCCGCACGTGCTGCCCGGCTTCCACGAGCACGCGGCACGCGCGTTCCTGTCCACCCGGCACCAGGCGTTCGCGTCGCAGATGCTCGCTGCCGCCCGGCTGGCCGAGGCCGAGCACGGCCTTGCGGTGGACGACGACCACGTCGACGAGATCTTCCTCGAATTCGTGGTCGCCGACGCGCTGCCCGCCAAGGCCGTCGCGGAGTACTCCAAGGACCTGTTGACCCGTATGCCGGCCGACGAGGCTTTCACGCGGTTCACCCGCCTGTGCGTCCGCCGCACCGGGGCGGGGTTGCCGCCGTCCGTCCAAATGGCCTCGGCAGTACGCAAGTTGGCGCGCGAGGCGGGTGACAAGGACCGGCGCGAACAGGCATATCTGGCGGAGATACTTCGCCTGCCCGTCGTCGTCCGGGCCCCCGCCGGGTGGTGGCACGCACACCGGGCCGCCGTGGTCGCCGTGGCCCGCCGTGAGCCGGCCGTCCGGGGCCGGCTGCTGGATGTCGCACCGAAGTGGCACCAGCACGACATGACGTTCGACCAGGCCCGAGCGCTCTGCCGCGTGTGGATCGCCCTCCTGGAAGACTGCGGCGCCACCGCCGGGCTCGGCGACGGCGTCGGCGTCACCGACGAGGAACGCCCGTCGGACGGCACCACCGGGTGGCTCACCCGCATCCTGGAGGGTTGGATTCCCGGCGGTGAGGACCCCCGCATGCCCGGACTGCACGCGCTGCTGCCCCGGATCGCCGAGCGGATCACCGGCGAACTCGCCGCGAGCGGCGGGGCGTTCGAGATGACGTGGTCCCTGGCATCGGACGTCGACCTGGTCGACCTCATGTTGTCGCTCGGCATCCCGATGACCGATCCCCGCCCCGGCGGGCACCGGCTCGAACTCGACCGGTGGGCCCGTACCGACGACCGGCGAGACCTGCGCGCCCTCGCCGCGGCGCCCGGCCTCGCCCGGGCGTTCCGCAACGGCGCGAGCGGCTGGTACGACCAGAGCGAGCACCCGAGGACCGCACGCGCCTTGGCCGCGACCCCGGGTGGCCGGGTGCTGCTGGCCGACTGGATACGCGACCTGTCCCGCGCGTCCGCTCCGGCGGGCCTGCCGAACCTCCCGTCGGCGCAGAGCAGTCTCGCGTGGCTGCCACCCGACATCGCGGCCCTCGCCTCGGATGCGGTCGTCGAGGCGACGAAGGCCGATCTGGCCCCGGAGTTGGCCCGAACACTGCGGGCCGGACTCACCGACGAGTTGTGCTGGCCGGAGTTCGAGGAGATCACGGCAGGCCGCGCGACGGGGCGGCCGTACGTGGCCGAGGCCTGGCCCTACCTTGTGGTGGCGAGGGACACCGAGGTGAGGGTGCTCGGCCCCGGAGGCGTGGTGCTGCGGCACACGTCACGCGCCCCTTCCACGGGGGCCTTCCGTCCCGAATTCCACTACGTGGACGGCGCGTTGCTCGTCTACTGGAAGGAGTACGGGGCGGGGTACCGCGGCTACTGGTACCGGCCGGACGAGGCGCCCGACGGCCCGGCCGAGCCCGTGGCACTGTTCGGCCTCGACCCCGAGGAGTACCGGCGCAGCGGCGAGGTCTCCCTGCCGCTGCCCGGCGGCGGTCGCTTCACCGGCCGCGGAGTCCTCCGCGCGGGCGACGCGGACATCCCCGAAGAATCCCCGACCAGCGGCGACGGAACCCGGTTCTGGGCCTGGGACGAGAAGGCGTCCGCCTGGTTCCGGCACGACCCCGGGACCGGAGCGCAGGGTGAGCGCGACCTGCCCGGCCTCATGGCCGCCGGAGCTGCCGAGACCGGCCTCGGCGCCCTGGACGGCCGCCACAGCTGGGTACGGCCCGCCCCGATCGCCGAACCGGCGCCGGTCGCCGTCCCCGTCGACGGGCTGCTCGGCTGGCACGTCACCACACAGCCCGACGGAACCCTGCGCGGCAAGGACCTCGCGGGCCGCGCCGTGACAGTGCCGGGCGACGTGGCTTCCCGCCCGTTCCCCGCACACCCCTTCGCGGCGCTGACACTCCCCGGCGACGAACGGCCGCGTGCGCTGGTCCGCGACAAGAACGACCGGGTCGACATCGTGGACCCGGAGGGCGTGGTGACGGCCGGCGGCTTCGAGGCGTTCTCGGCCGGCAATCCCGTGCTGCCGCCCACGTCGTTCTGGCACATGATGCGGATCCGCGACCGCGAAGGCTCCCTCGCCCTGCGGACCGTCGACGACGAAACCGCGGCCGCGCTGATCGCAGCCGCCGGTACGGGAGACGACAGCGACCTGCCCAAGGCCGTCCGTGCCCTGCTCCCGTCGGTCACCGACCCGGTCCTGGCCGCCGGGATCGCGGGAGTGGTCCGATTCGCGGGCGAACGCCGGGCCGTCCTCGACGGCGTCGCCGAGCGCGCCACGGCCCCCGAACCCGGGGACGGGCCGCGGGAAGTGCCGGGTGACCCGAAGACCGACCCGGGAGACGAACTGCTCCGCTGCGCACTCGACGGGATCGGACTGACACCGCGTGCCATCGGCACCGCACCCGACCCGGCGTCGGCGGCCCGCCATCAGGGCCGGAGTCGGGCCTTCCGGCAACTCCGAGAACTTCACGCCCAGTTCGCCGCCCGGCGATCGGCGGCCGACGACGCCGCGGACGACGCCAGGCGGCTGCACTTCGGCACGAAGGACGTGCCCCGTACCGACATTGCCGTCGACGATCTCGTCCTGCGTGCCTCGGCGGTCGCGGTCAAGGCCGCATCGCCCGTCACCCCGCCCGCGGAACAGGAAGCCCTACGGGCGCTGCTCACGCTCCTCGACGCCTTTCGGATGGACGCCGAGAATCCGGCGAGCTGGCGCCGCGTTCGGATGCACGCCGACCAGGAGCCCCTGAGGCACGCGGGATGGCACGGCGACAGGTACTACGACGACGGGGCGCGAGGAGTGCTGGGGCTCGGCGGAGGCGCGTTCGTGTTCGTCAACGACGCCTACGTCCCGCTCTACACCCCGGACCGCAAGACGTACGGCATGGACTTCACGGCGTTGGTCCGCGACCCAGCCGGCCGTTTCGAACTGCCTGGCGGATACACCGTCACCGATACGGCACCGGTCGACACGGCGTGGTTCGCCGGGCTCGGGGAGTTCCTGGAGACGTGGGGCCGACAAGGCCAGGTGCCGTGGGACCCGTCGGCCGCCGACGTGTTCGCCGAAGCCACCGGAGTGGGCCAGGCCATGGCGCGCCTGGTCGTGGCCGGCCTGCCGGAACTGTCGAGTCCCGCCTTCCCGTCCGCCGAACTCCGGGCCGTGCTCGGCCTGAAGGCATCCGAGGCCGGAGCCGCCCGCAGCGAGATCCGGCGCCTGGCCGGCCCGGACGTGCGCGGCGAGCTGGTCGCCGCGCTGCTGCCCGCGGACCCGGCACGGCTGTGGACCGACGGCGTGGACGCGGCAGCCGCGGCCGCCGTCTGGAACTCCCGGGTCGGCCGCCTGCGGCCGGTGCCCGACGCCCTCCTGGTCGACGCGGTCGGCGCGCTGCCCGACCTGTGGTGGTCGAGGTCCACCGGTCGGTACGCCTCCATCCACGACGTGGACACGACCCGCGGGCCCTCCGGCGCGCTGCGTGCCGCGGTCGATCCCGATGCCAGTCCCGCCCTGACCCGGGACCACACCTGGACCCTCGACGAGGGCCGCCTTCGCTCCTCCGACGCCACGGAGTGGGCGTTCCACGGCGGGATCCTGGTCGCGACCGTGGCGACAGTGCAGTGGCTGGCCCACCGGCTCCCGGCCGGCGACCCGCTGCGCGCCACACTGCCGGCCACGCTGCGCCGGTTGCGCGAACGTCTGGCCGCCCCCGGGACGTTGGTCGACCTGAACGTCAACGCGCACTTCGGCGCCTTCCGCAAAGCCGCCGGGGAGCCTGCCGACACCGGGGCCGAGTGGGAGCGCTACGGGGCCTTGGTGGTGCCGTGCCGGCTGGACTGGGATGCGCACCCGAACATCGTCGCGTCGCCGATCGTACGCACGGACCTGCTGGACGGGGCCGGAAGCGACCCGTACGTCGAGCTGGCCCTCGCCACCGTTCCGGGACTCGACCGGTCGTTGCGGCACCTGACCGCCCTGGCCCGCGTCTTCGACCCGGCCTTCGCCGCTCTGCTCGGCGACCCGGGGGAACCGGTCGTCGGCAGCCGTGACCGCGACGGAACGTGGTGGCCGCAAGACCCGTCGCGGTCGGTCCCGGACCTGGTCACCGAAGTCGCCGGTGAACTGGACATCACCGAGGACGCCGCCGCGCTCTACCTCGTGCTCCTCGCCATGCCCGACCCGACCGACCGCAACACCGCCCTGTGGACCGGCTGGAAGCCCGCCCGGGCCAAAGCCGCCCGCACCGCGCTCGCGACCAGTGGCCGGGTGGTCGAGGCCCGCCGGGCCCGCGCCGGGCGCTCGTTGTTCCTGCCGGGGGAGTGGGTGACCGCCAAGGCACCTCATCTACCGCTGGAAGCTTGGAAGTTCCCGCTCTACGGCCTGACCGGGCTGACGCTGCCCGCAGTCGGTGCGGTCGTCCCCGCCGAACCCGCCGCCGACCTCTACCGCCGTGCCTGGCACCGCCTCCAATCCGCCGACGCCCCACAGCCCATCCCCCTGTAACCCAACCAACCCCCACCCCGGAACCCGCCCTTGTAGCACTCGCGTTCCGCGCCCGCGGTTCGGTGCCCGCCCGTGTCGGCGTGGTGGCATGAGTGATTGTGCTGCCGCGCCGGTGCGGCTCGGCTGTGTGGCGGTGTCGCGGGGTGTCAGGCCACGTATTCCGGTTCGGGGTGGGTGGGGTTGAATGCCTCGGTGAAGGCGTCGGGGACTTCGACGTGGTCGAGGCCGGGGAATCTGGCGATGTTGTGCGGCACGACGAAGCCCTGACGGGTACGGGCCGCGGGGCCGGTCTTGATGACGTTGGCCTGGGCGATGTCGTGCCAGCGGGTGACGAATTCGCCCGGGGACCAGGTGGCGATGGTCGCGGCCGGAGTGCCGAGGATTTCGGACCACAGGCCCAGCCGGAACGCGCGTACTCCGGCCGGGTCGTACCAGGCGATATTGGCCTCGGTGTCGACGCGGAAGCTGCGCAGGTTCGTGTTGGCGGAGCCGACGGTGGCCCATTCGTCGTCCACGATCATCGCCTTGCTGTGCATGTAGATCTGTCGGCTGCCGGCGCTGTCGGTGATGTGCTTGGTGGCCGCGGCGGTGCGGGCCACCATCGAGTGGATGCCGATGTCGGCGCCGAACGCGTCGATCAGTGCGGAGAGTGTCTGGTGCTGGAGGAACAGACCGTGCTCCGTCACCGGGTCGAGTGTCCCGGCCACTTCCTCCGGGGCGACGGGAAGCATGATGATCAGCTTGAGCTCGGGCCGGTCGCCGCGGCGGTCGATCAGCCACTCGGCCAGATCGGTGGACCGGACGTACTGGTTCTCCACGTATACAAAGTGGTTGGCGTGCGCGATCGCGGCCTCGTAGCCCTCCTGGATGTCCTCCCGGATGTTGGCGGGCACCGGGAAGGCGACGCTGTTCGTGGAGAGGGTGCGCCACAACTGGGCGGTGGCCGGGCCGGTGCCGGATGGGACGGGGGTCGAGGGGACGGGAACCGAGGGGGCCACGGTCTTGCCCGGTGCACCCAGCCCCGCCGGCCCCGGAATGCCGACGAACGTGTTGAACAGCGGGGCCTCGGTGTTCCACCGTCCGAGGAAGTTGCGGTCGAGGTCGGCCGCCACCGGGCCGTCCACCTTGACGTGGATGTCGTGCCACAGCCGCTTGTTGTGGGCGGGGGTGTCCACGCGGCCGGTGTTCACGTCCAACCCGCCGCAGAAGCCCGTGACCCGGTCCACCACACACAGCTTCTGGTGGTGCGAGGCCGGGTACATCTGCCACGGCGCGTCGGCCCGGAGAACCCAGCGGTCACCGGTCGGGGCGACCTCCAGGTACGGCCAGAGCCGGGGCATCGTGGCCACCCGGGTGCGGGCTGCGGACCAGCCGCCCCTGTTGAGTTTGGGCAGCAGGGCCCTGGCCCTGGTAGCCAGCAAGGGCGCCAGCGCCTCGACGCGCGCGTCGTGCATGGTCACGACCGTCTCCAGATTGCCTTTGCCCCAGCGGGCGTTCAGCGCATTGAGCTGACGGCAGGCGTTCCAGTTGTTCTCGTGATTGGCGTTGCCCAGCACTCCGTCGAAGTCGTTGAGCAGGATGCGGGTCTGGACGCCCAATCCGGCCATGGTGGCCAGTAGTTCGCCCCAGGTGCCGACCTTGCGTCGCACCCCCCGCTTGGCCAGCTTGGCGTTGACGTCGCCAAGGGCCTGAAGCGGGGTCTTGGGGTTGAAGATCCACAGGGACAGGTGGACGGTCGTGGTGGCGTCGGCAATGGCACGTTCCATCGCCTGGAAGGTGGCCACACCGTCGACAATCGGTCGGACCGTGGTCCCCCCGCGCTTCTCGGCGCGGAACTCGCGGTCGTCACCGGTGTCGGTCGATGACAGGAAGAAGTCGTCAAGACGTGCCATCAGTCCCCCTGCTGACAGTACGAGTTCTCTGCGGTTCCGCTTGTGAACACGGCGGTTGTCACGAGAGTATGACCGACGCGGAGGCGGTGGGGGCCCTTTCCGCGTACCACCCTCGTTCGACATCTCCGGGGGGAGAGCGATGTTCGGAACGTGTGGATCGGCTCAAGGGGTCGGCGCCGGAGGCGCAGCCTCCTCAGGGGCCGGACGATCGCCGGTCGATGAACCTGCGCCGCACCGCAGGTCGGCGGGTACGAAGGTGCCCGCAACAGGTGAGGAACGGCGGCCACGCGCCCGGCAGTTCACCGCCCCGCCGGGTCGGTGCCCGGGACCGGCGCCCACCCGCCGCTCCGATCGGTGAACACCGACGACTTCGAGACCTCCGGACGTTGCTTCCAGGTGCCTTGAGCGGGTTTGCCTGCTCCCGACCGGGGCCGCCCCGGCCGCCGGAAGAGCACGAGCCCGGACATGCCACCTTCCCAATGCCCTGAACCACGCCGCGCGGCCCGCGAAGCGGGACGTTCGACGGCCCGACGGATGCACGGCTTCACCGCTTGACGGCTCGACGGATGCACGGCTTCACCGCTTGACGGCTCGACGGATGCAC
>NZ_JBEZFP010000022.1:0-85036 GCF_040649515.1 Streptodolium elevatio | reverse complement strand
GAGTGCCGGGACGGCACTCGATGCGGATGTTCACCGAGGTCGGGCGGCGCGTCCAGCCGCACTGCACGGCCGTCGGCAAGGCCCTGCTCGCGCAACTCCCCGAGGAGCAGGCCGCCCGTACGCTCGGGCCCGGGCCGCTGACCGCGCACACCTCCTACACCGTCACCGAACCCGCGGAGCTGCTGCGGCAGTTCGCCGCGATCCGGGAGCGCGGCTACGCGGTCGACGACCAGGAGCAGGAACTCGGCGTGCGCTGCATCGCCGTCGTCGTCCCCGGCGCCCCCACCGCCACCGCACTGTCCGTCTCCGGGCCCGAGGGCCGCATCCGGGCCATCGACGAGAAGGAACTCGTCGCCACCGCCCAGGAGATCGCCGCCCGACTCGGCGCGGCCCTCGGCGGCGCGCCGGAAGCGGGTGACGAGGGGTAGCGCGGGGCAGGGCAGGTAGGGAAGGTAGGGCGAACGGGCGGGTAGGGCGGGTAGGCCGACGACCGGCGGGCAGGGCGGGTAGAGCGAACGGGCGGGCAGGGGCGACAATCCACGCCCGGACCGCCCGCAGCGCCAGTCAGCAGAGGCGGCCGAGGTCCTCCGGGGTGTCGACGTCGTAGGCCTCGGCGACATCCCCGCACTCAACGAGCCGCAGCGACGCCGCATGCGCGGCCAGGAACCCGCGCGCCCCGGCGTCGCCCTGGGCCTCTGCCGCGATGTCCCGCCACCACCGAGACGCGAACAGCACCGGGTGCCCGCGCCGACCGTCGTACGAGGCGGCCGCCAACTCGGCCCCGCGGACCAGGTGTTCCTCGACCAGCCGGGCCACGGCCGCGCCCCCCGCACCGGGCATGTCCACCAACGCGACGACCGCCGCGGACGCGTCCTCCGGCAACGCGGCCAGCCCCGCGCGTAGCGACGAGCCCATGCCCGTCTCCCACTCCGTGTTGCGCACCACTCGGGCGGCCCCCAGGTCCGCGTCGGCGAGCACCTGGTCGGCGGCGGCACCGAGGACCACCACGACCTCCGCGCAACCGCCGTCCCGCAACAAGCGCAGACCGTGCTCCACCAGCGGCCGCCCGCGGAACGGCAGCAGAGCCTTCGGCCGCCCGCCGAGACGGGACCCGCCGCCGGCGGCCAGCAACAGGCCCGCAACGGGCCGCGGTCCGGTGGCCATCAGGTGCAATACCTCCAACTCGACTTTGATCCCCGGGCGATACCGCGCAGTCTTGGCCCGGCGGCCCGGTGAGCACGACACGCCCGGCCCGGGCAACGCCCCGCCCGCACACCCCATCTGATCCCCCAGGCGACACCGCGCAGTCCTGGCCCGGCAGCCCGGTGAACACGACACCGCCCAGCTCGGGCAACTCCCCACCCACACACCACGCGCCGCGCCCGGTGAGCACGAAATCGCCCGGCCCGGGCCACGTCCCACCCGCACACCCCATCTGATCCCCCGGGCGACACCGCGTGGGCTTGGCCCGGTGAACACGACACTGCCAGGCTCGGGCAACTCTCCACCCACACACCACGCGCCGCGCCCGGCAAACACGACACCGCCCAGCCCGGACAACGCCCCGCCCGCACACCCCATCTGATCCCCCAGGCGACACCGCGCAGTCCTGGCCCGGAAAGCACGACACCGCCCGCCCTCGCGCGTCCCGCCCGGAAAGCACGACACCGCCCAGCTCGCGCAACGTCCCGCCCGCCCCCACGCGCCCGCCTTCCCTTCCCTTCCCTTCCTACCTCGGGAACGATCCACGCGACCGGAAGGTCCGGGCCACGGCCTCCAACCACGCGAATCGACGAAGACCTACCGCCCCCGACCACACGTTCGACCCGGCCACGCCCCGCCCCGTCGTACCGACAGCAGGCCGGAAAAACCAGATGACCGCTCCCGGCGACCGACGTACCGTCGGGGATCATGGCCGATCCCACGCCCACGACGTCGACCGGGTCCACAAGACCCAAGAAGTCGACCGTCGCCAGTCTCATGCGGCTGCGCCCGTATGTCCGTCCGGTGCGCGGCCGCCTGGTCGGCAGTGCCCTGACCGCGCTCCTGTCGACCACCACCGGCCTGATGATCCCCCTGGTCGTCGCCCGCGTCGTCGACGGCCCGGTGGCGGAACGCGACACCGGCGCGCTGTGGCCGTGGGTCCTGCTCCTCCTCGCCCTCGGCGTCCTGGAGGCGTTCTTCTACTGGGCCCGCCGCATGCTGACCCACCGCTCGCTCCCCCGCGTCGAGGAGACGATGCGGAACGCGCTCTACGAGCACCTCCAGACCCGCCCGGTCTCCTTCCACGACAAGTGGCAGTCCGGCCAACTCCTCTCCCGCGCCTCGCGCGACCTCGGCCAACTCCGCCAATTCCTGTCGTTCGTCGTCATCTTCCTCTTCGTCAACGCCGCGACGTTCGTGGTCGGATCGGTCCTGCTCTTCACCGTCAACCCGGTCCTCGCGCTGATCGTGACCGCCGTGGCGGTCCCCGTCATGTTCCTCAGCCACCTCTTCGAGAAGCGCTACGCCGTCGTCACCCGCCGCGCCCAGGACCAGGCCGGCGACGTCGCCACGGTGATGGAGGAGTCGGTCCTCGGCATCCGCGTCCTCAAGGCGTTCGGCCGCAATCGCGCCATGGACCACAAGTACGCCGCCCTCACCCGCGAACTGCGCCGCACCGAGACGGAGAAGGCCCGCCTCGTCGGCATCATCTGGGGGGTCCTGGTGGCCGTCCCCGAGCTGATGGTCGCCGCCGCCCTCGCGGTCGGCGTGCTCCAGGTCGCGGACGGCGCCACGACGACCGGTGAACTGGTCGCCTTCTTCGCCATCGTCATGTACCTGCGCTGGCCGATCGAGTCGTTCGGTTGGCTGCTCGCCGCCACCACTGACGCCGCCGCCGCGGCCGACCGCTACTTCGAGGTCATGGACGCCGGCGGCGAGATCCCCGAACGGGAGCGCCCGATCGACCCCGTCCGGGTCACCGGCGCCCTCGCGTTCGAGAACGTGCGCTTCCGCTTCCCCGACGGCCCGTCCGACGCCCCGGAGCTGCTGCGCGGCGTCGACCTCGCGGTCCGCCCCGGCGAGACCATCGCCCTGGTCGGCCCCACCGGATGCGGCAAGTCGACCCTCACCGCCCTGGTCCCGCGCCTGTACGACGTGACCGGCGGCCGCATCGCCCTCGACGGCGTCGACCTGCGCGACCTCCCCGTCGAACGCCTGCGCCGGATCGTGTCGGTCGCGTTCGAGGAACCCGTGCTGTTCTCCATGAGCGTGCGGGAGAACGTCCTGCTCGGTTTCCCCGAAGGCACCGACGAGGACGTCGAGCGCGCACTCCGCGTCGCCCAGGCGGAGTTCGTCCACGACTTGCCGTGGGGCCTCGACACCCGTATCGGTGAGGAAGGCCTCGACCTCTCCGGCGGTCAGCGCCAACGCCTGGCACTGGCACGGGCGGTGGTCTCACGCCCGGCCGTCCTGGTCCTCGACGACCCGCTGTCGGCACTCGACGTGCACACCGAGGCCCAGGTCGAACGCGCATTGCGCGCCGTCCTGGCCACCACCACCGCCCTCGTCGTCGCGCACCGCCCCAGCACCGTGCAGCTCGCCGACCGCGTGGCGGTCCTGGACGCCGGACGCATCGCCGCGGTCGGCACGCACGACCAGCTCCTCCAGCGCAGCGCCGCGTACCGGCACCTGATGGCCGCCGACACGCCGCGGTTGCGCGCCGGGCGGGAGCACCACCGAACACCGGCCCAGGAGGCAGTGTGACCCCCGACTCCCCGGGCCCTGACTCCCCGGGCCCTGACTCGCCCGGCCCCAAGCTTCCTGGCCCCGACTCCCCCGGCCCCGACTCCCCGGGCCCCGACTCGCCCGGCCCCGAGCTCCCTGGCCCCGGCTCCCCCAGCCAGGACTCCCCCAGCCTCGGCTCCCCCAGCCCTGACCTCCCGAGCCCCGACTCCCCAGGCCCCGGCCACGAGCACAGCCGCAGCCACACACCGGGCCGCAAGCGCGACCACACCCACGACCACGAGCGGCACCCCGCCGACCCGATGGCGTGGCGCGGCGTCAGCTCCCGTCCTTCCGACGGCGAGGCCGACGCCGAGGGCTCCGGCCTGCCGCTCGCCGACCTCGGCAAGCCCCGCCGCGGTGACGCCCGCCGGCTCCTCGCCTCGCTGCTGGCGCCGCACCGCGGCACCCTGGTCGTCGCGGCGCTCGTCAGCCTGCTGTCCCAGGCCGCGATGGTGGCCGGACCGCTCCTGATCGGCCTGGCCATCGACCGCGCGGTGCCGGACGCCGTCGCCGGGGACCACGGCACCCTCGTGTGGATCGCCGTCGCCTACGCCGCCTGCGGACTGGTCACCGCGGGCAGCCAGTTCGCCTTCCAGGTGGTGGCCGCCCGGGCCGGGCAGGGCGTGCTGCTCGAACTGCGCGCCCGCATCTTCGGCCACGCGCAGCGCCTCAGCCTCGACTTCCACGAGCGGTACACCTCGGGCCGCATCGTGTCGCGTGCCACCAGCGACGTCGACGCCGTCCAGGAACTGGTCGAGGACGGACTCGACGGACTGACCACGGCGGTACTGACGTTCTGGGTCTCGCTGGGCTTCCTGTTCGTGCTGGACGTCCCGTTGGCGCTGCTCGTGATGTCCGGTCTCGTGCCGCTGTCCGTGGCCACGGTCTGGTACGCGCGGCGCTCGGCCCGGGCGTACCGCGGCACCCGCACCACGAGCGCGGCCATGACCACGCAGTACATCGAGACCCTCAACGGCATCCGCGCCGTCCAGGCGTTCCGGCGCGAGCCGCGCAACGCCGGGATCTTCCGCGTCCTCAACCGCCGCTACACCGAGGTCAACACCGAAACCCTGGTGCTGTTCGCCTGGTTCGCCCCGGCGCTCATGCTCATCGGCAACCTGACCCTGGTCGGGGCACTGGCCGTGGGCGCCTACCGGGTTGCCGACGGCGGTCTCGAACTGGGCGTGCTCGCCGCGATCGCGCTCTACGTCCGGCGCATGTACGAACCGCTGGACGACCTGGCCCTCGCCCTCAACACCTACCAGACGGCCGCCGCCGGCCTGGAGAAGATCGCCGGGCTCCTGGCGCACGAGCCGGGCGTCGCCGAACCGGCGGAGCCCGGGTCGCTGCCCGAGCGTTCCGGCAAGGGGCGTGAAGTCACCTTCGACGGCGTCCGGTTCGGCTACCAGGACGGCGTCACCGTGTTGCCCCGGATCGACCTGACGATCCCGCGCGGCCAGACGGTCGCGCTGGTGGGCGAGACGGGCGCGGGCAAGTCGACGGTGGCCAAGCTGCTCGCCCGGTTCTACGACCCGACCACCGGCGCGGTGCGCCTGGACGGCGTGGACCTGCGGGAGTTGACGACACCTCAGCTACGCGGCGAACTGACGATGATCACCCAGGAGTCGTTCCTGTTCAGCGGATCCGTCGCGGACAACATCGCGATCGGGCGCCCGGACGCGACCCGCGAGCAGATCGAGGAGGCCGCCCGGGCCTTGGGCGCCTACGAGTTTATCGCGGCACTGCCCGACGGCTTCGACACGGACGTCCGCAAGCGCGGCGCCCGGCTGTCCGCGGGTCAGCGCCAACTCGTGGCGTTCGCACGGGCGTTGCTCGCCGACCCGGCGGTGCTGATCCTCGACGAGGCGACCTCGTCCCTCGACATCCCGGGCGAACGGGCCGTGCAGCGCGCCCTCGCGACCGTCCTGGAGGGGCGGACCGCGGTGATCATCGCGCACCGCCTGTCGACCGTCGAGATCGCCGACCGCGTGCTCGTCGTCCACGACGGCCGGATCGTCGAGGACGGCACACCGGACGACCTCGTGGCGGGCATCGGTGACGACGCTGCCGGTGACGACGCTGCCGGCGGCGAAGGGCGCTTCGGCGCCCTCCACCGGGCGTGGCGCGAGTCGCTCGTCTGAGCCCGACGCCCGACTGCCCGACTGCCCGGCCTCACACGCCGGGCAACCCCCACTCGCGGGCGATGATCTCGTACGACGCCAGGCGCGCCGCGTGCCCGTGCACGTTGCTGACGACCATCAGCTCGTCGACCGCCGTCCGCTCCACGAGGTCGTGCAGCCCGCGCCGCACCGCGTCGGCGTCGCCGATCACGTGCTGCCGCTGGTACGACTCGACGAAGTCGCGCTCGGCGGGCGACCACAGGTACTCCTCGGCCTCCTCCGGACTCGGCTGGAGACCCGGGCGCCCGCTGCGCAGCCGCAGCATGCCGAGCGCCTGCGCCCGCCCGAGCCGCTCCGCCTCCTCCGCGGTGCCGGCCGCGATCACCCCGGCGGCGATCATCGCGTACGGCTCCTTCAGGTCCTCCGACGGCTGGAAGTGCTCCCGGTACAGCGCCAGCGCGGGCAGCGTGTGCTCGCCGCTGAAGTGGTGCGCGAACGCGAACGGCAGGCCCAGGATGCCGGCGAGCTGCGCGCTGTAGCCGCTCGACCCGAGCAGCCAGATCGGCGCCCGCGCCGCGTCCCGCTCGCCGCCCGGCTCGATGCCGGACGCCGGGCCGGGCACCGCATGGATCCGCGAGTACGGGTGCCCCTCGCGGAACGACCCGGTCAGGAACCCGATCAGCTCCCCGAGTTGCTGCGGGAAGTCGTCCACCGACAGCGCCTCCGTGCTGCGCCGCAGCGCCCTCGCGGTGTGCTGGTCGGTGCCCGGCGCGCGCCCGAGGCCGATGTCGATGCGCCCGGGGTGCAGCGCCTGGAGCGTGCCGAACTGCTCCGCGACCACCAGGGGGGCGTGGTTGGGCAGCATGACGCCGCCGGACCCGAGTCGCAGCGTGGTGGTGTGCGCGGCGAGGTGTGCGAGCAGGACCGGCGGCGAGGAACTCGCGATACCGGGCATGTTGTGGTGCTCGGCCACCCAGAAACGGTGGTAGCCCCACTGCTCGGCGCGCCGCGCGAGCTCGGTGGTGGTGTGGAGCGCCTCGGTCGCGGTGTAGCCGGTTCCGACCGGGGCGACGTCCAGCACGGACAGCGGTATCGACGGTGTCGAGGCATGAGAAGGCACGTCAAGGGGCAACGTGACCAGCATGCGTGTTGTTCCGGCAGGCGTACGGACCTTCCGGATCTGGGCGGCGGCGGAAGCACCACGGGAACCACGGGACCGAATCTCCGGGAGAGACCTTCCGGAAGAGTTCCAACCTGGCAAATCCCCTCAGATTTGAACTCGACAGATTCTGATCATGCGCGTTCTCTTGAACTAGTCCAGAATGTTCCTATATTGGAAGACATGGCCGGGACGTCCCGCGAGGACATACCCCAACAGCTGCGCGAGGCGGGGCTGAGGGTCACCGCCGCGCGTGCCACGATCCTGGACCTGATCCGGAGTCGGCCGCACAGCGACGCGGAGTCACTGGCGCGCGCCGCGCGCAGCCGACTCGGCAGCGTCTCGACCCAGGCGGTGTACGACACACTCCACGCGCTCGTCCGCGCGGGCCTCGCCCGGCGGATCGTGCCCGCCGACCATCCGGCCCGTTTCGAAGCGCGCACTGGGGACAACCACCACCACATCGTGTGCCGGGGCTGCGGCGCCGTCGAGGACGTGGACTGCGTCGTCGGCGCGGCGCCCTGCCTGACTCCCGACCAGACGCACGGCTACGACCTCGACGAAGCCGAGGTCACCTTCTGGGGACGCTGCCCGGACTGCCGCGCTTCGGCCGCCGGTCCAGGGACTCCCACCCAGAAGGAGTGAAGGTCCCGCAGTCGACCGGCAGCAACGGCCCGCTTCCGATGCTGGACCACCATGTGATCCAGAAGACGGGCCAGTGCTACCGACAATGAGTGCCCGAGCACGTCGTGCACGCCAAGTCCGTCAGCGGGCCTGCGTAAACGTCCAGACCGCACCGCTCGCGGCCGGGACCAGGCCCAACCCCTGCTGCCCCCGCACCTGCTCGCCGATCCCCAGCGCCTGGCCGCCGCGGTTCACCAGCACGAAGCCCTTGCCGCGCGGCTGCGCCTGCCACTGCTGGCGCTCCTCGCCGCACTTGTCCTGCACCGCGTGGCCGCCTCCCATGTCGAGGCACTTGTTGCTCACGCGCGAGACCAGGTAGACGTACCCGCCGCCGGCATCGTGCACGGTCCACTGCTGGTTCGTCTTGTCGGGGCTGGACGCGAAGACGATGACGGGGGTGTTGTCGCCCTTGTCGCCCCCGTACACGTCCATCGCCCGGCCGCCGACCGTCAGGACGTACGTCGTCCCGGACTTGAGCGTCGGCGGCTTGGACGTCGTCGGCGACTTGCTCGGGCTCGCACTCGTGGACGGCGCCGCCGAGGACGGCGGGGCACTCGACGACGCCCCGGACAGCGGGGACGGCCCAGGCGTCGTGGACGTCGTCGGCGACACCGCCGCGGCGGGCGACTTGTCGTCGCCCCCACCGCCCAGCACCCCGAAAACCGCGCCGAAGAGCAGGCCCACCAGCGCGGTGGCCACCAGCGCGACGACCACTGTTCGGCGAGACACCATGTCCGCTCGACTCCCCTCACGGGCCGCCCGTCGACGGCCCCTCAGGGCGGCCATCCTGGCAGAAACGCGCCCCGCCGGTGAGTGGCGGGGCGCGTTGCGGGCGGAGCGGGGTCAGTGGCTCGAGCCACCGGTGAACTTCAGGCCGACGATCGCGACGACCATCAGGCTCAGGAAGAACAGCCTTGCGGCGGTGGCCGGTTCACCCAGAACGGCGATACCCAGCAGGCCGGAGCCCACCGCACCGATGCCGACCCAGACGCCGTACGCCGTGCCGATCGGCAGCGTCTTGGCCGACATCGACAGCAGCACCATGCTCCCGGCGATGCCGAGTACGGTCAGAACACTGGGGACGAGCTTCGTGAAGCCCTCGGTGTACTTGAGGCCGATCGCCCAGCCGACCTCGAGGAGACCGGCAATACCGAGAAAAACCCACGCCATGACAACGCACCTCACACGCGTCGTCGTCGTGGCCCGGTACGTCGCACCTCGTCGGGGGCGGGACCACGGAACGGTCCGGCCGCCTCCAGCTTCTCAAACGCCCCGCGGGGGGCAAAACCGGGGCGCGGTGAGGTTCGTCACCGCGGGATCACGGCTCGCCGATCGCGGCTCGGAGACCGCCGCCGACAGATTTACCGCGGTCCGCGGGTGCGCGGCTCAGAGGTACAGGCCGGTCGCCTCACCGGAGGCCTCGACGCGCTCGGCCGCCACCGCGTGGAGGTCGCGCTCGCGCAGCAGCACGTACGCCACCCCGCGCACCTCGACCTCGGCACGCTCCTCGGGGTCGTACAGCACCCGGTCGCCCGGCTCGACGGTGCGCACGTTCTGGCCCACCGCGATCACCTCGGCCCACGCGAGCCGCTTGCCGACCTGCGCGGTGGCCGGGATCAGGATGCCGCCGCTGGAACGGCGGTCGCCCTCCCCCGCGTCCTGACGCACCAGGACACGGTCGTGCAGCATGCGGATGGGCAGCTTCTCGCCGAGGCCGGCGGCGGTGCTGTCCGAGGAACGGGAGGCGGAAGTCTGGGACGCGTCGGAACTCACGCATGAAAAGTACCCGCCCGAGCGCCCGAGTGTGACACCAGGGCGCGATCGGATCCGGACAGCCGCCCGGATCCGCCTCGCCTACCGGCCGGTTCCTACTTCTTCTTCTTGCCGCCGCCGCGGCGCTTCAGCAGCGCCACCAGCACGACCAGCCCGACCACGCCGCCCGCGATCGGCGCGATGCGCTCCATACGCGGGGCGCCCGTGTCCGAGTCGACGAACTGCGCCCGGACCTTCTCCGAGGTACGCCGCGCGACGTTCGCCGGCTTGACCCGGTCCACCAGCTCGTCCAGCGTCGCCGCGAGGTTCGTCCGCGCGCGCTCGATGTCCGCCTCGATCTCCTGCGGGCTGCGCGGCGCGGCGTTCACCTCCGCCCCGGCCGAACCGTTGACCGGCTCCACCCGGGTCTTCTCCGCCTGGACCGTCACCTGGCGTCCCAGAGCCGCCCGGCCGGCCCGCTCCAAATCCGCCGCAGAACGCTCCGGCCCGCCGTGCCCGTTCTCGCCCACAGCCCGTCCTCTCGCTTCCGCTGCCGCACCACCGATCACGCCCTCTTCCGCGTGTGCCCCCAAGTCAAGCAGGTATCCGGACCGGGACGCGGCATCCGGGTGGTTCTCAGCCGTGTTCGCCCCCGCAGGCCGGCCCGGGTCCGGGGCGCCCCCAAGGACCTCCCCGGGCGTCGCGCGGCGCGCAGTGGTCGCAGTCCGGGCGGGCGTAGCCGTACGGCAGCTCCAGCCGGTGCGCGTCCATCAGCTCGCGGTCCGCCAGCAATTCGCGCGTGGGCCCGTCGGCCGCGATCACCCCGCCGGACAGGACGAGCGAGCGGGGGCACAGCTCCAGCGCGTACGGCAGGTCGTGGGTGACCATGAGCACCGTCACATCCAACCCGTCCAGGATCTCCGCCAGCTCGCGGCGGCTCGCCGGGTCCAGGTTGGACGACGGCTCGTCCAGCACCAGGATCTCCGGCCGCATCGCGAGCACCGTCGCCACCGCCACGCGGCGGCGCTGGCCGAAGCTCAGGTGGTGCGGGGGCCGGTCGGCGTACCGCGCCATGCCGACCCGGTCGAGCGCCTCGGCCACGCGCTCGTCCAGCTCCGCACCGCGCAGCCCCAGGTTGGCGGGGCCGAAGGCGACGTCCTCGCGCACCGACGGCATGAAGAGCTGGTCGTCCGGGTCCTGGAAGACGATGCCGACCCGGCGGCGGATCTCCCGCAGGTTGCGCTTCGCCACCTCCAGACCCGCGACGCGCACGGTGCCGCGCCCGGTGCCGGTGGCCGCCGACAGAATGCCGTTCAGGTGCAGCACAAGGGTGGTCTTGCCCGCGCCGTTGGGCCCGAGCAGCGCCACCCGCTCGCCGCGCTCGACCCGCATGTCGACGCCGAAGAGCGCCTGGTGACCGTCCGGGTAGGCGAAGGCCAGGCCCTCGACCTCCAGCGACGCGGGTACGCCGGGCGCGGCCTGGCCCGGCACGCCGCTCCGCGCGGTCGTCCCCGCGGTCGTCCCCGTGATCAGCCCCGTGGTCATCCCCGCGGTCGTCCCGGTGGCGGCCTCCGCAGTTGCCCCGGCCGCCGCCTCCGCAGCGGTCGCGGCGTCCGTCCCGGCCTCGGTCCCCGTCGTCTCACCCATGGCGCCCATCCTCACCCACCGGCCAGCCACGCCGCCGCGCAGGCCAGCGCGGCGGCCAGCGGCAGCGCCGACGCGGCGGCCCACTGCCGTCCGGACGCCTGGACCTCCACGATGCGCGGCATCGTGCCCTCATAGCCCCGGCTGAGCATCGCGAGGTGCACGCGCTCGCCGCGCTCGTAGGAGCGGATGAACAGCGCCCCGGCCGACTTCGCGACCACCGGCAGCTGCCGTACGTCGCGCGCCACGAAGCCGCGCGACTCGCGCGCCACCCGCATCCGGCCCATCTCGCCGCTGATGACGTCCATGTACCGCAGCATGAACTGCATGATCTGCACGAGGAGTTGCGGCATGCGCAGCCGCTCCATCCCGAGCAGCAGGTCACGCAGCGGCGTGGTGGCCGCGAGCAGGATCGACGCGACCACCCCCAGCGTGCCCTTTGCGAGGATGTTCCAGGCGCCGAGCAGGCCGCTGTGGCTCACCGTCAGCCCCAGGAACTCCGTCTTGGGGCCGGTCGCCAGGAACGGCAGCGCGAGCGCGAACGCCACGAACGGCACCTCGACGACGACGCGGCGCAGCACGTACCCCACCGGGACGCGGCCGACCGCGGCGACGGCGGCGAGCAGCAGCGCGTACACGCCGAACGCCCAGAACCGCTCCCGCGGCGTCGCCACGACCGCGAACACGAACAGCACCACCGCCACCAACTTGCAGTGCGGCGGCAGCCGGTGCAGCGGCGAGTCGCCCGCCCGGTACAGGTTGTGCGCGTGCCCGGCGCCCATCAGCGCGCCGCCCCCGGCCGGCGCAGCGGCGTCACGAACCGTCGGCGGCAGCGCCGACCCGCGGCTCACCCGCCGCGGCGTCCGGGCCCCGGCCCTCACCCGACCCGCCGGCCGCACCGCGGCGCTTGACGATCCAGAAGACGCCGCTGCCCACGACCAGCGTCCCCGCGACCCCGAGAACTCCCGCCAGACCGCCGGAGATCCGCTCGTTGTCGACGCCCTCGACCGCATAGTCGGCCAGCGGGCCGTCGGCGAGCGCATGGTCCTCGACCTTGGTGTCCATGCCCTTGTCACCGGCGACCTTCTCCAGGCCGTCCGGGTGCGCGCTCGCGTAGAAGCTCACGATGCCCGCGAGGACGAGCGCGACGACCGCGCCGGCGATGAGCAGCGTGCGCATACGAATCTTCGCCATATCCCTGACCTCTTCCCGGACCGGTCTCAAGCCTGCTGCGCGGCGGGGGCGGACTCCTGCGCACCCGTGCGGAGTTCGAGCGGGCGGGCGAGGCCGCGCGCGCCGTACACGAGGTCGGGGCGCACCGCGAGCACGCTGGAAATCGTCGCGGCCGTGATCAGCGCCTCGCCGATGCCGATCAGCACGTGCACGCCGATCATCGCGCCGGCCACCTTCGAGATGGGTACGTCGGTCGTGCCGCCGATCGCGTACACCAGCGTGAACACCGCGGCGCACACCGGCACCGAGACGAGCGCGGCGACGAACGACGCGGCCCCCAGCGACCGCCGCGTGCGCGGCAGCACCCCGGCCAGCAGCCGGAACAGGCCGTAGCCGACCACGGCCGTGGTGATGCCCATGACCGTGATGTTCACGCCCAGCGCGCTGAGCCCGCCGTCCGCGAAGAACACCGCCTGCATCAGCAGCACCACCGACATGCACAGCACACCGGTGTACGGCCCGACCAGGATCGCCGCGAGCGTGCCGCCGAGCAGGTGCCCGCTGGTCCCGGACGCGACCGGGAAGTTCAGCATCTGCACCGCGAAGATGAACGCCGCGACCAGCCCGGCCAGCGGCGCGGTCCGCTCGTCCAGCTCACGCCGCGCGCCACGCAGCGACACCGCGACCCCGGCGGCGGCGACCACCCCCGCAGCCACCGACACAGGGGCGTTGATGAACCCATCGGGTACGTGCATGGGGACCTCCTCCGAACGAACACATGGCCTCTGGCCGACCGCCGAGCCGTCCGATTTTATGAGGAGCGGTCGCACCTGCAACAGATGCGCAATTGGCGACGCTCGGCACATCGTGTTTGCCGTGATTCGGAGCCGGACCTAGCGTGGCCGGGTCAGGCCCCCGCGAATCCGAGAAACCACGGCCGAGAACCGGCCGCGACAGAGAGAGGCCCCCGGTGAGCGAACGACTCCAGGCCGGCGACACCGCCCCCGCCTTCACCCTCAAGAACGCCGACGGCGACGACGTCTCCCTGTCCGCCCACAAGGGCCGCAAGGTGATCGTCTACTTCTACCCGGCCGCCCTCACCCCCGGCTGCACCAAGCAGGCCTGCGACTTCACCGACAACCTCGCCGCCCTCGCCGACGCCGGCTACGACGTGCTCGGCATCTCCCCGGACAAGCCCGAGAAGCTCGGCAAGTTCCGCGAGAAGGAGTCGCTGAAGGTCACCCTGCTCTCCGACCCGGACAAGTCGACCCTGGAGGCCTACGGCGCCTTCGGCGAGAAGACGATGTACGGCAAGAAGGTCACCGGGGTGATCCGCTCGACCTTCGTCGTCGACGAGGACGGCAAGATCGAGCACGCCTGGTACAACGTCCGCGCCACGGGCCACGTCGCCAAGCTCCTCAAGGACCTCAAGATCGCCGCATGACCCCCGGGTGTCACGGGCCGGGGTCCGGCCGGATCCCGACCCGTGACACCCAGTCAGAAAATAATGCGATCAGACCCCGAAACCCGCACATCTGTTCGTCGTTGACCATCCCGAGGGGCACCCGTCACCACGCCTCTACGGGGAGGACGCACCACGATGACCACACAGCGCAGATATTCGCGCGAGTTGCTTGCCGAAGTGGCGGCTCAGTCCCGCAGCATCAACGAGATGCTCCGACGCCTGGGTCTGCCGATTGTCGGGGGCCATCACACGCACATCAGCCGCCAGGTTCAGCGGCTCGGGATTGACACCACCCACTTCACGCACTTCGGCAAGCACCACAAGCGCCACACCTACACGCGCGATGAGTTGGCCGACGCGGCCGCGCGCAGCCACAGTGTCCCCGAGATGCTCCGAATCCTCGGGGTCGAGCCCTACGCGAGCGCCTACGGCTATATCAGGAAGCGCTGCTCGGATTTCGGGATCGACCTCAGTCACTTCAAAAGGGTCGGCGCGCGGCTCCCGGTCGACTCCGACACCTTCAGGTCAGTAGTCGCCGAGTCGGAGTCCGTCGCGGAAGTGTCCCGGCGGCTCGGACTCACACACGGCACGAACGCCTACCGGCTGGTCCGCCGCTGGGCAAGCGAGTACTCCGTCGACATCAGCGGCATGACCGGTCGGGGGCACAACCGGGGCAAGAGAGCACCCCGCCTCAGCGCCGCCGACGTGCTCCGCCACGATCCGGGGCGTGACCGCCGAACGAGCGTCCACCTGCTGCGCCGGGCACTCACGGAGATCGGGCGTGACCAGCGGTGCGTGGGGTGCGGGACCGGAAGCGTCTGGAACGGCAAGCCGCTGATTCTCGAGGTCGACCACATCAATGGCGCCTGGCGGGACAACCGGCAGGAGAATCTGCGGTACCTGTGCCCGAACTGCCATAGCCAGACCGACACCTTCTGCGGACGGAATGCCTCTCGCACCTCAGGTGACACCCCGCAGGCTCCACTACGATAAGCCGCACGTGATCCTCGGCTCTCGGCCGTCGGAATCACGAGGCGCGGCCGTGGCGCAATGGCGACGCAGCGGGTTTAGGTCCCGTGACCTGCGGGTTTGTGGGTTCGAATCCCATCGGCCGCACTGCGGTTGGGGCGGTCACCTTGTTCGGGTGACCGCCCTTCGGTCGTCAGGTGACGGTCAGGGCGATGGTGTGCCAGCCGGTGGCGCCGTCGGGGGCCACGCTTGTCTCCGTTTCGGTCTGGACCTCGCCCGTCTTGTCGGTGGCGCGGACGCGGATGCGGTGGGGGCCGGGGCGCGGGGCGTCCCAGTACCAGACGAACTGGCGCCAGGTGTCCACGGAGTCCTCCGCCGCGAGGTCCGCCTTCTGCCACGGCTCGTCGTCGATCTGGACCTCGACGGCGGCGATGCCCTTGTGCTGGGCCCAGGCGACGCCCGCGACGGGGATGCGGCCGCGGGGGATCTTGGCCATGTTCTTCGGGGTGTCGATGCGGGACTGCGTCTTGATCGGGCCCTGTGCGGCCCAGCCCCGCGGGACCCAGTACGCGTCGTAGTCGGCGAAGCGGGTGGCTTCTATCTCGACGATCCACTTGCAGGCGGAGACGTAGCCGTACAGGCCGGGGACGACCATGCGGACCGGGAACCCGTGCTTTATCGGGAGCGGTTCGCCGTTCATGCCGATGGCGAGCATCGCGTCCCGGCCGTCCATGACGACGGCGGTCGGGGTGCCGATCGTCATGCCGTCGGAGGAGCGGCTGACGAGCTGGTCGGCGTCCGGGCGCACGCCCGCTTCGCGGAGCAGATCGGCCAGCGGTACGCCGAGCCACTTGGCGGTGCCGATGTAGGGGCCGCCCACGTCGTTGGAGACACAGCACAGCGTGATGTGCCGCTCGATGGTCGGCCGGGCGGCCAGCGTCGCGAAGTCGATCTCGATTTCCCGGTCGACCATGCCGTGGATGCGCAACTTCCAGTCCTCGGCGCGGATTTCGGGGACGACCAGGGCGGTGTCGACGCGGTAGAAGTCCTTGGTCGGTGTCATGTGCGGGCTCAGCCCGGGGATGCCCAGTTCGGTGCCGAGCGGTTGTGCGGGGGCGGGCGCGGCCGGGGCCGGGAGGACCACCGCGTTGCGGGAGCCGCTGACGTCGAAGCGGATGTCCTGGAGCCAGCGTCCGATGCCGGCGAGCAGGGCGGCGGCGCCGGCCGTGCCGAGGATGAGGGTGCGGCGGGCGGGTCCGGCCGAGTCGGCGGGTCGGGACAGGGGAACGGGGGCGGCGGGTGCGTCGGCCGGTGGCGTGGGCGTCGCCTCGGCGGGGCCGGGCGCCGCGGACGCCGTCGGG
Source organism: Streptodolium elevatio (assembly GCF_040649515.1). Lineage (GTDB taxonomy): Bacteria > Actinomycetota > Actinomycetes > Streptomycetales > Streptomycetaceae > Yinghuangia > Yinghuangia elevatio. Next base: position 68,941 of record NZ_JBEZFP010000022.1, on the reverse strand, counting down.
CCGGCCGCGGCGAGGCGGCGCACCAAGTCGTCGTACGTCTCGGGGGGTTCGCGCCGTACCAGGTCCGGTCGGGTGAGCAGGGTGAGCGTCGCCGCGCCGACCGCCACGGCGACGAGGGCGGGGATGACGTCGGTGCCTTTGTCGGCCGGGCGGGACACCGCGGCGGCGACGATGAGGACGCCGAGCAGGCCGACGCCGGCCAGGCCCGCCCACAGCCATCGGCGGGCCACGACGCCGAGCAGGGCCGAGAAGACCAGGAGGAGCGCTCCGACGGAGAGTTGCAGCACGAGCTTGTCGTTCGTGCCGAACTCGCGGATCGCGTACTCCTTGAGTCCGCGCGGCGTGCGGTCGATGGCGGACTGGCCGACCGTGACCAGCGGTGCGGCTTCCCGGCGTACGAAGGCCGCCGCGAACTCCGACGCGGCGACCGCGGCCGCGCCGGCGAGCACGCCGCAGAAGGCGGCGGGCCCGTGCACGGTCAGCACGCGCCGGACGGCCGGTGACAGGGGCACGGCGACTACTCCTCACAGTCGTGGTGCCCACATCATCACCCCGCGCGACGCGGAAAGCCCGTGCCGTGCCCTTACCGATTCGTGAACGGCCGCTTCACGACCGGTCGGTGACCAGTTCCGTGACGATGGGCACCAGGGCCCGGAACGCCTTGCCGCGGTGGCTGACGGCGTTCTTCTCGTCGGGGGTCAGCTCGGCGGTGGTACGGCTGTCGCCGTCGACCTGGAGGATCGGGTCGTAGCCGAAGCCGCCGGTGCCGCGCGGTGCGAAGGTGAGGGTGCCGTTGAGGCGGCCCTCGACGACGCGCTCGGTGCCGTCCGGCAGGGCGAGGGCCGCGGCGCACGCGAAGTACGCGGCGCGGTGCTCGACGGCGATGTCGGAGACCTGCGCGAGCAGGAGTTCGAGGTTGGCGCGGTCGTCGCCGTGGGTGCCGGACCAGCGGGCGGAGAAGATGCCCGGCATGCCGTTGAGCGCCTCGACGCACAGGCCGGAGTCGTCGGCGACCGCCGGGAGGCCGGTGGCGCGGGCCACGGCGTGCGCCTTGAGCAGGGCGTTCGCGGCGAACGTCAGGCCCGTCTCCGGGACGTCGGGGACGTCGGGGAACGCGTCGACGCCGACGAGTTCCACGGCGAGCCCGGCGTCCTTGAGGATCTGCTGGAGCTCGGTGACCTTGTGGGTGTTGCGGGTGGCGAGAACAAGACGGCTCATGGACCGCAAGCCTACGCAAATGCGCCGGATGCCTCCGCCGCATTTCCCGGCAGGTGGACCGGAACAGGGGCGGAGAGCGGGGCCGGCAGCCGGACGGCGGGCCGCCGGAACGGCCGGGGGCCGGTACGGGGCGCCGTGCGGCGCTCCGTACCGGCCCTGGGTACCGGCCTGGCTGCCGGGTCTGCGGCCGACCCGGACGCGGGTCGGTGCGGGATCAACTGGTGCAGGCGTCGCCGATGGTCTTGGCGCTGGTCTTCAGCACCGAGACCGCGTCGATGGACGGGGTCTCGTTGTTGGCGATCTGCTGGCTCAGCTGGGTGACCTGGGCGGTCATCTCGGTGATGGCGTCCTTGACGTCCTGCGAGTCGACGTCGCCGGCCGCCTTGTTGAGGGTCTTGGTGATGTTCTCGAGCGATTCGGCGGCGGCGTCGGGGTCGTTGATGACGCTCTGCAGGTTCGAGACGTCGTTGGCCAACTGGGTGCCGAGCTGGATGCAGTCGATCGCCTTCTGCGCCTCAGAGCACGCGGTGGCCGTGAACAGGGCGGCGGCGAGGGCGACGGCGGCGACGCTCGTACGCACGGCGCGGTGGGCACGGAACATGATGCTCCTCATATGCGTGAAGATATGCGGGAAGATATGCCTGACTGGTGATCAGAAGGTAGCGGAGTCCGGCGTTCTGCGTCCGTGGCGGTGGCCGTTTCACACCCTCCCGGTTGCAGCCTCGTGACACTGGCAACCGGGGCGTTATCCGCGGGCCTGGTCGTGTCGGTCAGGTCCGGACAATTCCGGTCCGTATCCGCTCAGTCGGCGGTCTCCTCCAGCGCGATCTGCTGGAGCAGCGCGAGTTCGGCGCAGCCCGCCGCGCCCAGGTCCAGCAGCCGGTTGAGCAGGTCGCGGTCGAAGGGCTCGCCTTCGGCGGTGCCCTGCACCTCGACGAAGCGTCCGTCGCCGGTGCAGACGATGTTCATGTCGGTCTCGGCGCGCACGTCTTCCTCGTACGGGAGGTCGACCATCGGGATGCCGTCGATGATGCCGACGCTGACCGCGGCGACCGTCCCGGTCAGCGGCTCGGACTTGGCCTTCACGAGCTTGTTGCGGCGGCCCCAGGCGACGGCGTCGGCGAGGGCGACGTACGCGCCGGTGATGGCGGCCGTGCGTGTGCCGCCGTCCGCCTGCAGCACGTCGCAGTCGAGCTGGATGGTGGTCTCGCCGAGCGCCTTGTAGTCGATGACCGCGCGCAGCGAGCGGCCGATCAGCCGGGAGATCTCGTGGGTGCGGCCGCCGATGCGGCCCTTGACCGACTCGCGGTCGCTGCGCGAGTGGGTGGCGCGCGGCAGCATCGAGTATTCGGCGGTGACCCAGCCGAGTCCGCTGCCCTTGCGCCAGCGCGGGACGCCTTCGGTGACGGACGCGGCGACCAGCACGCGTGTGCGGCCGAATTCGACGAGGACGGAGCCCTCGGCGTGGTCGAGCCATCCGCGGTGGAAGGCGATCGGGCGAAGCTGTTCGGGGGTACGGCCGTCTGCTCGTGACATGCCCTCAGCCTAGGCCGTGGCCTTGCCGGGTCCGGCCCGAAGGTCCGGCCGTTCGGGGGCTGCCGGCGACGCGGCCCGATCGTGCGCCGCGCCGGCCCACGGCCGCGTCACACCTCGTAGACGGCCCCGGGTCGGGCGAGGTCGGCGGTGCCGGAGTACGCCTTGCGGGCGTCCGCGAGGTTGTGCTCGCCGTCCGTCCACTCCGGGATGTGGGTGAGCACCAGCCGCCTGGCGCCCGCCCGTTCGGCGTGCTCGCCGGCCTCGCGGCCGTTCAGGTGCACGTCGGGGTAGGTGTCGCGGCCGTCGACGAACGAGGCCTCGCACAGCAGCAGTTCGGTGTCGCGGGCGATTTCGACGAGGGTGTCGCTTTCGCCGGTGTCGCCGGAGTAGACGAGGTTGGTGCCGTCGGCCTCGATGCGGTACGCGAAGGACTCGACGGGATGGTTGACGTGTCCGGCGGTGAACCGGAACGGCCCGATCTCGAAGACGCCGGGGCGGACGTCGTGGAAGGAGAACGCCTCGGTGAGGCCGGGTTCCCCGGCTATGTCGTACGCGCGCGAGAGCCGGGCCGCGGTCCCCTCCGGCCCCCAGACCGGCAGCAGTGGCAGGCGGCCCTCGGGGTGGTAGTTGCGGTACACGAAGTAGGCGCACAGGTCGAGGCAGTGGTCCGCGTGCAGGTGGGACAGGACCACGGCGTCGATCGCGCCGAGGTCGGTGTGGTGCTGGAGGCTGCCGAGGGCGCCGCTGCCGAGGTCCAGGAGCACGCGTACGCCGTCCGCCTCGACGAGGTAGCACGAGCACGGCGAGTCGGGGGCCGGATAACTGCCCGCGCATCCGACGACGGTGAGTTTCATACGGTCGCCCCCAGGGCGTCTACGTGGGTGAGTTCCGGGCCCAGGAACCGTCGGCCGATCTCCCGGAACTGGGCGGGGTTGCCGGTGGTCAGGAAGCGGTGCTCGGGCTCGGGGAGGTCGGGGTCGCGCATGAGCCGGTTCGCGGCCAGGACCTTGTAGACGTCCTTGGCCGTTTCCTCGCTGCTGGTGATCAGGGTGACGTTCTCGCCCATGACATAGCTGATGACACCGGTGAGCAGCGGGTAGTGCGTGCAGCCGAGGATGAGGGTGTCGACCTCGGCCTCGGTGAGCGGGTCCAGGTACTCGTGTGCGGCTTTGAGGAGTTCGTCGCCGCCGGTGGTGCCGGCTTCCACGAACTCCACGAAGCGGGGGCACGCCTGGGAGGTGACGGTGATGTGCGGGGCGGCGGCGAAGGCGTCCTCGTAGGCCATGGACTGCTTGGTCGCCGCGGTGCTGACGACGCCGACCCGGCCGTTGCGGGTGGCCGCGGCGGCGCGGCGGGTGGCCGGGTGGATCACCTCGATGACGGGCAGTCGGTAGCGCTCGCGGGCGTCGCGCAGCATCGCGGCGCTGGCGCTGTTGCAGGCGATGACGAGGGCTTTGACGCCCTGGTCGACGAGGCGGTCGAGGCATTCGAGGGCGTACGCGCGGACCTCTGCGATGGGCCGCGGGCCGTAGGGCTGCCGGGCGGTGTCGCCGAGGTAGAGGATCGGCTCGTGGGGCAGTTGGTCGAGCACCGCGCGCGCGACGGTCAGCCCCCCGAAGGAGCTGTCGAAGATGCCGATGGGTGCGTCGCTCAGATCTGCCACATACAGGAGGGTACGTTCCGCCCGGCCCGTTCTCCGGAGGGCTCACCCCCGCTGTGTCGGGAATCACCCGGGCCCGTACGCGGACGGCGTACGGGCCCGGTGGCGTACCCCGGAGGCGTGCCCGGAGGTGTGCCCGGTGCCGGCCCTCGCGGGTCCCGGCTGCGCTCAGGCCCAGAGCTGGCCGTGCAGGCGCTCGATGGCCTCTTCGGTGGTCGCGGCGGTGTAGATGCCGGTGGACAGGTACTTCCACCCGCCGTCGGCGATGACGAAGGCGATGTCCGCGCGCTCCCCCGCCTTGACGGCCTTGCGGGCGACGCCGAGTGCGGCGTGCAGCGCGGCGCCGGTGGAGACGCCCGCGAAGATGCCCTCGTGTTCGAGGAGTTCGCGGGTGCGCCGGACCGCGTCCGTGGAGCCGACCGAGAAGCGGGTGGTGAGCACGTCGCCGTCGTACAGCTCGGGGATGAAGCCCTCGTCGAGGTTGCGCAGGCCGTAGACGACGTCGTCGTAGCGCGGCTCGGCGGCGACGATCTGCACGCCGGGGACCTTCTCGCGCAGGTAGCGGCCGACGCCCATGAGGGTGCCGGTGGTGCCGAGGCCCGCCACGAAGTGGGTGATCGTCGGCAGGTCCTCCAGCAGCTCGGGGCCGGTGGTGGTGTAGTGCGCGTCCGGGTTGGCGGGGTTGCCGTACTGGTAGAGCATGACCCAGTCGGGGTGCTCGGCGGCCAGTTCCTTGGCGACGCGCACGGCGGTGTTGGAGCCGCCCGCGGCGGGCGAGGAGATGATCTCGGCGCCCCACATGCGCAGCAGTTCGCGGCGTTCGTCGGAGGTGTTCTCCGGCATCACGCAGACGATCTTGTAGCCCTTGAGGCGGGCGGCCATCGCCAGCGAGATGCCGGTGTTGCCGCTGGTGGGCTCCAGGATGGTGCAGCCGGGGGTGAGCAGGCCGTCGCGTTCGGCGGCCTCGATCATGTGCAGCGCCGGGCGGTCCTTGACGGAGCCGGTGGGGTTGCGGTCCTCCAGCTTGGCCCAGATGCGGACCTCGGGCGACGGCGACAGACGCGGCAGGCCGACCAGCGGGGTGCGACCGACCGCGTCGATCAGCGAGTCGTAGCGCATGTCAGGCGCCGCCGGCCACGGCGGGGAGGATCGTGACGGTGTCGCCGTCGTCGAGCGTGGAGGAGATGCCGTCGATGAAGCGGATGTCCTCGTCGTTGAGGTAGACGTTGACGAAGCGCCGCAGGGTCCCGTCCTCCTCGACGAGGCGGTTGCGGATGCCGGCGTGCCGGGACTCCAGGTCGTTGATCAGCTCGTCAATGGACTTGCCGGATCCCTCGACGGCCTTCGCGCCGCCGGTGTAGTCGCGGAGGATGGTCGGGATGCGGACCTCGATGGCCATGGGGCGCTCCAAGAATGCGGGTACGTGAGTGCAGGCAAGGGGTCGCTCCGGCACGGCCGGATGCGCGACGGGCTGGGGGCTGCCGGTGCGGGCCGGTCGCGGGTTGCGCGGGCGGCGGCCTGGGTCAGCCCGGTGGCAGGGCGCGACAGAGTGCGCTGGACAGTCGGCCTAGGTCGACGTGCAGGCGCGCGACCAGGAGGGTGCCGGGGGCGGTGCCCGGGCCCGTGGTCGTCATGTCCATGCCTGCGTAACGCATATCGTCATGCTAGCCATTCCGCTGCGGCCGTTCCGAGGGTGGCTCGTATGTTGGAACGCACTGTTTCGCATGTCGAGACGGTACGCGGTGACAAATCGTGGCCAATCCCCCACATGCTGCCAATCGGCCGCGGCGGGCGGCGCTCAGTACGCGTCGACGAACCTGACGTCTTCCTCGGTGATCTCACCGTCCACGATCCGGAACGAGCGGAACTCGTACGGCCCGTCGTGGTTGCCCGTCTCGCGCGTGGAGACCAGCACGTAGTGGGCGAACGGCTCAGAGGCGTACGACACGTCCGTGCGCGACGGGTACGCCTCGGTCGCGGTATGCGAGTGGTAGATGACCACCGGCACCTCGTCGCGGTCGTCCATCTCGCGGTACAGCGCCAGCAGGTCGCCCGAGTCGAACTCGTAGAACGTGGGCGAGCGGGCCGCGTTGAGCATCGGGATGAAGCGCTCGGGGCGGTCGGTGCCCTCGGGTCCGGCGACGACGCCGCACGCCTCGTCGGGGTGGTCGGCGCGGGCGTGCGCGACGATCTGGTCGCGCAGTTCGGTGGTGATCGTCAGCATGCGTCGAGGGTACGCACGCGGGCGCGTCACGGCGTCAGCGACTCCACCAGCGACTCCTGGAGCATGCCGAGCCAGTGGTAGACCGCGAGCATCGCGAGCCGCGGGTCGTCCGGCTCCAGGCTCTCGGCGAAGGCGTCCAGGTCCTCGGTCACCCCGAGGTTGGTGCCCAGCGCGAGCCGCAGGTCGTTGAGGGCGCCGAGCCACGCCTGCGCGTGCCGCTCGTCCAGGACCATGTGCCCTTCGGCGCCGGACGCGGCGATGTCGGCGCGTACCGTGCGGGCGTTGTCGCACTTGCGCAGCCGCAGGTCGTTCTCGGTGTAGCGGCGGAACTCCGAGGCGGCGTCCGGGTCGTCGCGGTACGCGTCGGGCAGCAGCCGGGCCAGCACCGGGTCGTCGGGCGCGGTCCGCGGGGCGGCCTCGGCCTCGCCGCCGTCCAGGCCGCTCCAGTCCAGGCCGTCGAGCCCCAGCTCGCGGGCGAGCTGGTCGCCCTCGGGCTCGCCGGGCCCCGCCTTGGGCTCGACCAGTTCGATCACCTGGCGGCAGAGGTCGGCCAGCAGTTGGCCGTGCAGCTCGTCGAGGACGATCTCGGGTCGGCCCGTGCGCCCGCGTACGAAATGGCCGTTCACTGCTCAGGTTCTCCCGGTGGTCACTTGTCGTGCTGGACGGTCGCCCAAAGGCCGTACCCGTGCATGGCGTTGACGTCGCGCTCCATCTCCTCGCGGGTGCCCGAGGAGACGACGGCACGGCCCTTGTTGTGCACGTCGAGCATGAGCTTCTCGGCCTTCTTCTTGGTGTAGCCGAAGTAGCTCTGGAAGACATACGTCACGTACGACATGAGGTTGATGGGGTCGTTCCACACAATGCAGACCCAAGGTGTGTCGGGAAGGACCTCCTCGTCCGACTCCGGCTTCTCGACCTCGACGGGCGCGACACTCATGGGCCCCATGCTCCCATCAGCGGTTGGCCGTGGCGAACGTGCCCCGCGGGACCTCCAGCGGCGAAACGCCGCCGACTAATCGTCAGTCTGACGAGTAGTGGTGCTATGCTCGCTCGTATGAACGCGATGGGGAATGCCGCGACAACAGCGGGGACGACTCCGGGGGCAGCTGCGGGGACAACTGCGGGCACCGCCCGGGCCGCCGGCGGCGCCGGCACCGCGCTGCTCACCGACCACTACGAGCTGACCATGGTCGAGGCCGCGCTGCGCAGCGGCGCGGCGCACCGGCACTCGGTGTTCGAGGTCTTCGCCCGGCGCCTGCCCGAGGGCCGCCGCTACGGCGTGGTGGCCGGGACCGGCCGCCTCCTCGACGCCGTCGAGGCGTTCCGGTTCGACGACGAGACGCTCGCCTACCTCGCCGAGAACCAGGTAGTGGGGCAGGCGACCCTCGACTGGCTGGCCGACTACCGCTTCCGCGGCAACCTGTACGGCTACCCGGAAGGCGAGTGCTGGTTCCCCGGCTCGCCGATCCTCGTCGTGGAGGGCACCTTCGCCGAGGCCGTGCTGCTGGAGACACTGATCCTGTCGGTGCTCAACCACGACTGCGCGGTGGCCGCGGCGGCGTCCCGGATGACCTCCGCGTCCGCCGGGCGGCCGTGCATCGAGATGGGGTCCCGGCGCACGCACGAGGAGGCGGCGGTGGCCGCGGCGCGGGCGGCGTACATCGCCGGGTTCGCCAGCACGTCCAACCTGCGGGCCGGGCAGGCGTACGGGATCCCGACCGTGGGCACGAGCGCGCACTCCTTCACGCTGCTGCACGACGGCGAGCGCGACGCCTTCGCGGCCCAGATCGCGGCGCTGGGCAAGGACACCACGCTGCTGGTCGACACGTACGACGTGGCGGAGGCGGTCCGCACCGCGGTCGAGCTGGCCGGGCCCGAACTGGGCGCGGTGCGCCTGGACTCCGGCGACCTGCTACTGCTCGCCCACCGGGTGCGCCGCCAGCTCGACGACCTCGGCGCCGCCAAGACGCGCATCGTGGTGACCAGCGACCTCGACGAGTACGCCATCGCCGCGCTGCGTGCGGCGCCGGTGGACGCGTACGGCGTGGGCACGCAGTTGGTGACCGGCAGCGGCCACCCGACCGCGTCCCTCGTCTACAAGCTGGTCGCCCGCGCCGCCTCCGACGAGCCGGACGCGCCGCTGGTGGCGGTGGCCAAGAAGTCCCCGGGCAAGCCGAGCCACGGCGGGCGGAAGACGGCGCTGCGCGCGTACGACGCGGACGGCGTCGCCGAGGCCGAGGTGCTGCGCACCGGCGAGACCGGGCCGGTCGGCCCGGAGCTGCGCGAACTGCTCGTGCCGCTGGTCCTCGGCGGCGAGACCGTGGGCCGCGAGCCGCTCGCCGAGGCGCGTGAGCGACACGAGCGCTCCCGCGCGGAACTGCCGCTGTCCGCGACGCAGTTGTCCCGCGGCGAGCCGGTCCTGCCGACCATCTACGAGTGATCTCCCGAGAGGAGCCCGCACCATGACCCGCGCACTGATCGTCGTCGACGTGCAGAACGACTTCTGCGAAGGCGGCAGCCTCGCCGTCGGCGGCGGCGCCGGGGTCGCCGAGGCGATCCGCGACCATGTCGCGCACAACGCGGCCGAGCAGCCGCCGGACCCGGCGCACGTGCCGGGCGGCGCGACGGCGTACGCGCACGTGGTGGCGACCCGGGACCACCACGTCGACCCGGGCCCGCACTTCTCGGACTCCCCCGACTACGTGGGCAGTTGGCCGGTGCACTGCGTGGCGGGCACGCCGGGCGCGGCGTTCCACCCGGCGTTCGCCCCCGCCGTCGAGCGGGGCGAGGTCGAGGAGGTGTTCTCCAAGGGCGCCCACGCGGCGGCGTACAGCGGCTTCGAGGGCGCGGCCGACGACGGCTCGTCGCTCGCGGACTGGCTGCGAGCGCGCGGGGTCACGGACGTCGACGTCGTCGGCATCGCGACGGACCACTGCGTGCGGGCGACTGCGCTGGACGCCGCCCGCGAGGGGTTCGGGACGCGCGTGCTGCTGGCGATGACGGCAGGCGTCGCAGCCCCGACCACGCAGCGGGCCGTGGACGAAATGCGCGACGCGGGAATCGAGTTGGTGGGTCGTCCTGTCGTCGCGTGAGCGGACGGGCGCGTGAGCGGACGGCGGGGGCGCTGACGGTGGGGGCGCGGTCGTTGCCCAAGCGGTCGTTGCCCAAGCGGTCGTCGCGTGAGCGGACGGCGGGGCGCGGCAGCCGCGGGCCGGGGCCGGTCAGCTCGGTTTGACGGTGACACGGACCGCTTCGCCGGTGCGGGCCTTGCCGTCGACTTCGACGCGCACCCCGGCGGCCGCCACCTTGACCCCGGCCAGGGGTGCGCGCGAGGACCAGTAAGCCGTGGACCGGTCGTCGAAGGCGGGCGTGCCGGGGCGGGCGCCGAGCGTCGTACGCCGGCCGGACGAGCCGATCAGCACGGGGTCGGTCCGCTCCTCGGCGGCGGAGAAGGGCGCGTCGAAGGTGGCCAGGCGACCACGCGCGGGCGTACCGCCGTCGACCATGAGCGGGTCGGGGTGGGCGTCGACGGGCAGGATCAGGCCCTGCCCGGGGTGGTCGGCGACGTCGTTGTCGGCGTAGGAGGCGTCCCAGAGCCACACCATGACGCCTGAGCCGTACGGGAAGTGGCTGGAGCCCTCGGTCCCGGCCTGGCCGTCGTAGGGGCCGGTACGCAGGACGGCGTCGGTGCCGGCGTACTGCCGGTTCTCGACGACGTACCAGCGCGGTTTCGTACTGCCCTTGCGGGCGGGCAGCGGGATCAGGACGGCCTGCGGGTCGCCGGTGGACTGGAGCGGCGCCAGCATCGTCGTGGTGGCGGTCTTGGGGTCGGCGATCATCCAGTCGAGCCAGCCCAGTTGCATGCGGTCCCAGGCGGACAGAGAGCCGGGTGAGTTTCCGACGCCGCCCGTGCCGCCGTCGCCCAGGTAGCCGCCCAGGCCCATAAGGGACCAGAAGCCGACCGGGGAGCCGCTGAGTGCGTCGCGCCGGTCGTAGAGGTCCGGGAGACCCAGGTCGTGGCCGAACTCGTGGGCGATGACGCCCAGTCCGCCGTTCTCGGCCTGGAGGGTGTAGTCGCCGGCCCACATGCCGGTGCCGCCGACCCGGGTGCCGCCCGCGAGGTTGCCGGGCGGGCCGGTGCGTCCGGCCTGGTCGCCGTACGCGTACCAGCGGTGCGACCACAGGGCGTCGGCGCCCTGCGCGCCGCCGCCCGCGGCCTCGTCCACGCCGGCCTTCACGATCTCCAGGTGGTCGATGTAGCCGTCCGGTTCGTCGAACACCCCGTCGCGGTCGTGGTCGTCGCGGTCCCAGAGGTCGAAGGGCGCGAGTGCGTCGGAGATCTGACGGGTGGACAGGCCGTGGGCGGAGAGGCTGCCGGCCCACTCGTTCATGGCGTCGCGGACCAGGTCCCACGCGTTGGTGCAGACCTGGGAGCCGCAGTTGTTGTTGCCGTAGCGGGCTTCGTTCCACGGCACGCGCACCCAGTCGGTGACGTTGCCGTCGATCTCCATGCGGCCCGAGGACTGGGCACGGTAGTGCGTGGCGAGTGAGGGCCCGTGCGAGCCGTCGCCGAAGAAGATCTCGTGGAAGTACCCGCGGTCGAACGTCGGGTGCCAGACGGTCGTGGTGTCGAGGCTGCGGTCCGGTTCCGGAATCGTGGCGTGCCGCGGTCCGGGCAGGCCGCCGGACGCCGGTTCGCTGCCGGGCTGTTCCGGGTCGGTGCCGGGCTGTTCGGGGGGCGCGGCCGGCCCGCCGCCCTGGTCGGCGGCCCGGGCGACGCGGTCGCCGAACTCGACCAGGATCACGAACACCCGGGCGTGCGAGGGCGGTCGGAGTTGGACTTTCGGACCCTTCGGGAGCTCGACGACATCGGGCGCGCTGTGCGGTCCCCTGCCGAGGCTCTGGGACGCGGTCACGACGGAGGAGACGGCCGCGTCGCGCTGTGTGCGGCGGGACTCGGTGAAGGGGCCGGGCAGGTCGTCGCCCAGCGCGGGGGCACGGGTGGGAGCGGGAGCGGGGCTCTCCGCCGAGCCGGCCGCCGTGGCGCCGCCCGGGCCCTGTCCGGTACCCGCGAGAAGGCAGCAGGCCAGCCCCGCGACGGCCAGGGCGGCGGCCGGGCGCACCCCTCGGTGCGTCCTTCCGTTCCCCGGGAGATTCCTCAAGTCACCCATGGCAGCTCCGTGTTCGCGGTGTTCGCCGACAGCTTCCGGTGGGAACGCCTACGGGGGACGGAGTACCGTGGCCCGAGGACCCGGGCCATGAGGCCCCGGCCAAGGCGGGGAGGTGGGCCGGCCGTGAACCGACTCGACATCACCCATCTGTCGTTTGGAGCGCTGGTCGCAGTCACCGCGACCGCGTTGTTCCTCGTGCTCTCCGGAACCCGGTCTCCGGGCGGCGCCGCGGTCGCGGCACTGCTCGGGGTCGTGCTCGGGACGGCGACTGTCCTGCATCTGACCCGGGCTCCGGTCCGGTCGAGGGCAGTGCGCCGCAGGAGCCACGGGACGGGATCGGGCCGTACGCCGTCGGACCGCCGGCGTTAGGGCTCTGTCGCGTCCCCCGGGGGCCGAAGCCGCCCGAGGGAGCCACCAGGGAAAGGCGCGGTGCCGGGCCACGTTGGGAGTGGCCCGGCACACCCGCGTTCGGGGCCGCACGTCAGACGCGGATCACTGTGGTCTTCGCGGCCTTGTCGTGCAGGCACTGCTGCCACGGCTGGTCCCACAGGTGCCACAGGCAGTTCACCACGAAGAAGACGATGCCGGCGCACGGCACGACGAGCGGCAGCGCGAACACGCCCGCTCGCGTCCAGGCCGGCGAACCCTGGACGGGGCCGCCGTCGGCGACCCGGACCACGCGGATCTTGGTCGCCATCTTGCCGAGCGTCTGGCCGTTGTTGTTGAGCATGAAGCCCTCGTACAGGAAGTACAGGACCGTGGCCACGGCGCCCGCCCCGGCCTGCTTGCCGAAGTCGACGTCGTCGGGGTCGGTGCCGACGAACGCGAGGCCGATCGCACAGCTGAAGGCGAGGTACACCAGCAGGTCGACGAGGCGCGCGAGGAAGCGGCGTCCGCTGCCCGCGAGCACGGGGCCGGCGTTGAAGCCGGTGTCGTAGCCGCCCGGCGGGGGCGGCATCTGGCCGTACGGCGGCTGCCCGTACGTGCCGCCGGGAGGCTGCTCGCCCGGCGGTCGGCCGTACGGCGGCTGCTGCCCGGGCGGCTCCTGGCCGTACGGCGGCTGCCCCGGCCGGTCCTGGCCCGCGCCCTGCCCGAACGGGTCCTGGCCGGCCGGATCCTGGCCGGCGGGATCCTTCCGGAAGGGGTCCGGGGGCTCCGGGGGTTCGCTGGTGCTCATGGCGACCAGTAGAAGCGATGGTTAGTACGTTTTTGTGCAAATAGCCCATTTGAGGGCATGGCGCGTCGTCACCGGCGCGCCCGGCGCCGCCCGCCCGCGGTGGCGGCACTCGCCGCGCGGCCGCGCGCCGCACCATTGCCCGCCGCGCCGCGTGAACCGCCGGCCGGGCCGCTCGGGCCGCCGCCCGAGGCCGCCGCGCGCCGCTCGCTCTCCCCGCCCACGAACGTGCGGGCCGCCTGGTCGTGCCACATCCGCCGCGCGGGCGCGTCCAGCGCGCCGCGCACCAGGCCCACGACGCCCACCAGGAGCAGTCCCGGGACCACGAACACGAGCCACCGCACCGTGGACTGACGGAACGTCGGCGGGGCGTGCGTACCCACGTCCGCGACACGCAGCCCGAACACCCGTTTGCCGAGCGAGCGGCCCCAGCGCCAGGTGGGGAGCACCTCGTACAGGAACATCGCGGCCAGCACGGCCCCCAGGACGCCCAGCGCGGCGGCCGTGGTGGTGCCGTCGACCAGCCACACGGTCTCGGTGCGGCCCTCGTAGCGCACCCGGTCCATCTTGTCCCGCACGTGCTCGACGGCCGGCGGGACCATGACGGCCGCGACCCCGGCGCCGACGCCGAGGGGCACGACCAGGTCCACGAGCCGCGCGAGGAACCTGCGGGACAGGACCGCGGGCCGCCAGCGGGGCTGCGGGAACAACTCCTGCCGGGGCGGGGGGATGAACGGCACGTCGCCGTGGGCCGGTCCGCTCTGCGGTCCGCCGGCCGGGCGTGCGGCCTCCTCCGGCGCCAGGTGGTCGAACGGCACCGACTCGGCCGCGATGACCTCGCCCTGGATGATTCGACCGTGCGCCTGCTCGAAGTCGGCGCTAGGCCGGCTCGATTCCGGATCCCAGGCCGCACCGTCCCAATAGCGCACGTATCCGTCGTGCTCGGGATCGGGATACCAGCCCGCGACCGGTATCGAGGAGTGAGGCGTCGCCATGGCCCAGCATCTTGCCGCACGCCCGCTCCCCCGCGCACGGCAACAACCCCGGCCCGGCGCTCAACCACGCACGAACAACGCAGCGAGGCGAGGCAATCTGCGGCGCATCTCGTCGTCGTCGAAGCGGAAGTACTCGCCCATGGAGTCGTCGCCCACGTCGCCCACGGCCTCGGCGGCGCCCGCACCGGCGCCCGCCTCCTCCTCGTGTCGCTCCAGTGCGGCGTGGAAACCGTCCAGGTCGCCGGTGACCCGTTCGTACGCCATGGCGGCGGCGTAGCCGACCTCCTCCTGCGCGAACACCTCTTCGAGGCGTGCGCCCGACCGCTCGGCCGCGTCGGGGTGGCCGGCGAGACAGTCCGGATCGGCGGCGGCCCGTTCGTACCAGGTGCGGCCCGCGGCGATCAGCCCGGCGCGGAAGTCGACGAAGCCGTCGTCGGAGCAGCCGCCGAAGATCAGGTACGCCGCGGCCCACATGTCCCAGCGGTAGACCGCGTCGTGGGCCTCGTCGTAGCGCACCCCGTACGCCAGGATCTCCGGTACGGACAGCTCCGAGAGCCGGTCCACGAGCACCTCGTGCACCGGCACGCCGCTCTCGCGCGCCGCCGTGCGGGCGTCCTCGACGATGGCCCAGAACCGATCGATGTCCATGAGCCCGCACTGTGCCAGGCGCCTGCGACGCCCGCGGCGGCGGGCGCTCCGAAGCTGACGAACCGTCAGGAAGCGATGACCTTGCCCGGGTTGAGGATGCCCAGGGGGTCGAAGGCGGCTTTGACGGCCTGGTGGACGCGTACCCCCACCGGGCCCAGTTCGCGGGCGAGCCAGTCGCGCTTCAGGGAACCGACGCCGTGTTCGCCGGTGATGGTCCCGCCCAGCGCGAGACCGAGGCCCATGATCGCGCCGAACGCGGCGGACGCGCGTTCCGCGGCGGCCGGGTCGGCGGCGTCGAAGATCACGATGGGGTGGGTGTTGCCGTCGCCCGCGTGCGCGCACACACCGATGACGGTGTCGTGCTCCTCGGCGATCCGGGCGACGCCGTCCAGCATGTCGGCCAGGCGCGAGCGCGGCACCGCGACGTCGTCGATCATGCCGGTGCCGAGCCGTTCCAACGCCGGGAGGGCGAGGCGGCGGGCGGCCAGGAACATCGCCGACTGCTCGGCGTCGTCGGCGGCCAGCACCTCGAACGCGCCGGCCTCCTCGCACAGCCGTCCGATGGCGGCGAGTTCGGGGCCGGGGTCGGGCGTGTCCACGGCGACCATCAGCAGCGCCGCGGTCTGCGCCGGCAGGCCCATGTTGGCCAGGTCGTTGACGGCCCGCACGGTGGTCGCGTCCATCAGCTCCATGAGCGACGGGACGTGCCCCGCGGCGGTGACGGCCGCGACCGCGCGCCCCACGGCGGCGGTGCTGTCGAACTGCGCGACGAGGGCGAGCGCGGGCGGCGGGGTGGGGCGGAGCGCGAGGGTCGCGCGTACGACCACCCCGAGGGTGCCCTCGGCGCCCACGAACAGGCGTGTCAGGTCGTATCCGGCGACGCCCTTCGCGGTACGCCGCCCCGTGCGCAGCAGTTCGCCGTCGGCGAGGACGACGTCGAGGCCGAGGACGTACTCGGCGGTCACGCCGTACTTGACGCAGCACAGGCCGCCCGCCCCCGTGCCGATGTTCCCGCCGATCGTGCAGGTCTCCCAGCTCGACGGGTCGGGCGGGTACGTCAGCCCGAACTCCCCCGCGGCCTTGGACAGATCGGCGTTGACGACACCGGGTTCGACGACCGCGACCCGGTCCACCGGGTCGATCTCCAGGATGCGGTCCATCCGGACCAGCGACAGCAGGATGCAGCCGTCGACCGCGTTGGCCCCGCCCGACAGGCCGGTGCGGGCGCCCTGCGGCACGACGGGCACGCGCAGCCGCGTGGCGACCCGCATCACGTGCTGCACCTGCTCGACCGTCTCGGCCAGCACCACCGCCGCGGGACGTCCGGCGGCGCACAGATTCGCCATGTCGTGCGCGTACGAGGCCGCCACGTCGGGGTCGGTGACCAGCACTCCGTCCGGCAACCCGTCCCGCAACGCGGCGATCGTGTCCTCGGGACCGCGCATATCCGCCACCTCCGCCATAACCGCAGGGTAGCGCCGGGACACGGCAGGTGCCGGGGACGCCCGGGGCCGGGCCACCCGCGTTCGAGCCCTGTGTTCAAGCCCTGTGTTCAAGCCCTGTGCTCAAGCCCCGCGGGCGGGACCTGCGAACGGAGCCTGCGGACGGCGTACGCGAAGAGACCGGCCGCTCGGGCGCCGAACGGCCGGTCTCCTGACGGGAACTACGCGGGATCAGAGGTTGCCGCGCTTCTCCTGCTCGCGCTCGATGGCCTCGAACAGCGCCTTGAAGTTGCCCAGCCCGAAGCCCTGCGAGCCGTGCCGCTCGATGATCTCGAAGAACACCGTCGGGCGGTCCTGCACCGGCTTGGTGAAGATCTGCAGCAGGTAGCCGTCCTCGTCGCGGTCCGCGAGGATCTTCAGGTCGCGCAGCGTGTCGACGGGCACATGGGTCTCGCCGACCCACTCGCCGAGGGTGTCGTAGTACGTGTCGGGCGTCGCCAGAAACTCCACTCCCGCGTCGCGCATCGCGCTCACCGTGGCCACGATGTCGTCGGTGGCCAGGGCGATGTGCTGGACGCCGGGCCCGCCGTAGAACTCCAGGTACTCGTCGATCTGCGACTTCTTCTTCGCGACCGCGGGCTCGTTGATCGGGAACTTGACCTTGCGCGTGCCGTCGGCGACCACCTTGGACATGAGCGCGGAGTACTCGGTGGCGATGTCGTCACCGACGAACTCGCGCATGTTCGTGAAGCCCATGACCCGGTGGTAGAACTCCACCCACTCGTTCATCCGGCCGAGTTCGACGTTGCCGACGCAGTGGTCGATGCCGGTGATCCACGGCTTGTCGGGGGCGGGGGCGAGCGGCCCGCGCGCGGTGTATCCGGGAAGGTACGGGCCGGCGTAGTCGTGCCGGTCGACCAGCGAGTGGCGGGTGACGCCGTACGTCGCGATCGCCGACCGCACCACCGTGCCGTTGTCGTCGCGCAGTTCGACCGGCTCCTCGACGCCGGTCCCGCCATGGCCGGTGGCGAAGGCGTACGCGGCCCGCGCGTCCGGCACCGCGATCGCGAGGTCGACGACGCCGTCGCCGTGCTCGGCGACGTGCCGGGCCAGGTCGGTGTCGGGGTGCAGCGGCGCGGTGACGACGAAGCGCGCGTCGCCGGACTCCAGGACGTACGAGACGCTGTCGCGGTTGCCGGTCTCCGGTCCCGAGTAGGCGACGCAGCGGAACCCGAAGGCGGTCGAGTACCAGTGGGCCGCCTGGCGCGCGTTGCCGACGGCGAAGACGACCGCGTCCATCCCGAGCACGGGGAAGGGGTCCTGAGCGGTGTTCCCGGCCTCGGCGCGGTGCAGCATCTCGGTCATGACGACTCCCGGGTCGATCGGGTGAACAGGTTCGGTCGGACGGGTGCGGGGCACGTACGCACGGGCGCATGCCGTCGGCGAGACGGACCGTGCCTCTCCTTGCAGCGTCTCCCCACCTGGCAAGTTGCGCAACAGGTGACGATTTCGCTGGGCAATATGTACAGTCAGGCCGGGGAGTCAGCGGGATTTCTGTACACCCTGACCAGAGGGAGTGGACTGTGGCCATCGACGGCCTCGACGCCGCGCTGATCCGGCTGCTCGACGAGGAGCCCCGCATCGGCGTCCTGGAGTGCTCGCGGCGGCTCGGCGTCGCGCGCGGCACCGTGCAGGCGCGCCTCGACCGGCTGCACGCCCGCGGGGTGGTGCGCGGCTTCGGGCCGCACCTGGACCCGGCGGCGCTGGGGTACGCCGTGACGGCGTTCGCGACGCTGGAGATCCGGCAGGGCCGGGGGCCGGACGTCCGTGCGCACCTCGCGTCGATCCCGGAAGTGCTGGAGCTGCACACGATCACCGGGCGCGGCGACATGCTGTGCCGGCTGGTCGCCCGGTCGAACGCCGACCTGCAGCGGGTGATCGACCACGTGGTGGAGTTCGAAGGCATCCTGCGCGCGTCGACGGCCATCGCGCTGGAGAACCCGGTGCCCTACCGGGTGCTGCCGTTGGTCGAGGCCGCGGTCACGGAGGACTGACGGCGCGCGGCCGGAGCCGTCGGGCCGCCCGGGGCCTGGGCCGGCCAGGGCACCCGCAGGGCCCGGCCCTCAGCAGGACGGGACCTTGCCACCCGTCTGAAAGGCGATCAGGGCGTCGACCGCGCCGTTCAGGGTCTCGACCGGGATGAGCCGCAGGCCCCCGGGGGCGACCTCCTTGGCCTTGTCGCACTCCTGCTTCGGCAGCAGGAACGCGACCGCGCCGTCGCGCTTGGCGGCCTTCGTCTTCAGCTCGACGCCGCCGATGGGCCCGACCTTGCCGGCGTCGTCGATGGTGCCGGTTCCCGCGATGATCCTGCCGCCGGTGAGGTTCTGCGTGCCGAGCTGGTCGACGATGCCGAGCGAGAACATCAGGCCCGCGCTGGGTCCGCCCACGTCCGCGAGGTTGAGCTTGACCTTGACCTGGTTCGGGTCGAGGCCCAGATGGTTCAGCGCGGCGATGGCGGCGTGGTCCTGGGACTCGACCATGTCCTTCGTGTTGTCGGCGATGATCTCCTTCTTCGACTTGCCCTCGGCGTAGACCGACTTCTTGGGCACCACGGCCTCGTCGTCGTCGAACCACGCGTCGAACAGGTCGGAGAGGTACAGCTTTTCGTCCGGGTCGGTGGCCCGGATGGTGACCAGCAGCAGCTTGCCGTCGGTCGGCTGCGGCGTCGCGCCCTCGATCTGGATCACCGGCACCCCGTTGTCGGTGCCGAGGGTGTCGGCCGTGTCGCCGGGGATGACCAGCGTGTACGGCAGCGGTACGGCAAAGCTGAACACGCCGAGGATCACGACGAGCAGGACCGACAGGACGAGGTTGCGCTTGGAACGGGCCACCCGGAGATTAAATCAGCGCGCTCTCGTCCGGCACCGCCTCCTCCTCGCGGGGCGCCGGCACCTTGGGGCCGCCGCCCAGCGTCTCGGCCAGTTCGAGGGCCGCCTCGGCGACCCGCGGGCCGAACCGCTCGCTGTCCAACTCACTGAAGGACAGCACTCCGACGCTCGCCTCGACCCCGGCCAGCGCGGGCACCGCCGCGGCGATGCCGGGGGCCGACCGGTGGCCGTCGCCGGGCACGTGCACGTACGGCACGGCCGGGTCGAGTCCGGCGCGCACCCGGCGCGCGGTGAGGATCGCCAGGCCGGCCGCACCCTGTTCGAGGGGGTGGCGCGAGCCCACGCGGTACGCCACGTGGTAGTCGGTCCAGGTCGGCTCGGCGACCGCGACGGCCAGCGCGTCGAGGCCGTCCACGATGGTCAGGTGCGCGGTCGCGCCGGTCTCCTCGGCGAGACGGCGCAGGCACGGCACGGCGGCGTCGCGCACCAACGGGTGTGCGCGCCGCGCGAGTTGCAGTGCCCCGAGGCCCAGACGCGTACGCCCCCCGGCGTCGCGGCGTATCAGGCCGTGCTGTTCGAGCGTCGCGAGTATGCGGTACACGACGGTACGGTTGACACCGAGCGCCGCCGAGATCTCGGGCACGGTGAGCCCTTCGGGGGCGTCGGCCAGTTGTGCGAGGACCTTGAGTCCCCGGTCCAGGGTCTGTGATGTCTCCGCGGCCACGAGAAGCCTCCCTTGCACGCGTGCTCTGCATTCCCGGGATTACCAAATCCCC
Source organism: Streptodolium elevatio (assembly GCF_040649515.1). Taxonomy (GTDB): domain Bacteria; phylum Actinomycetota; class Actinomycetes; order Streptomycetales; family Streptomycetaceae; genus Yinghuangia; species Yinghuangia elevatio. Next base: position 49,209 of record NZ_JBEZFP010000022.1, on the reverse strand, counting down.
GGGTCCCCACCGGCGCGACTCCGGGCGCGGCCTGGTGGCGGACGCCGGGGTCACGATGCTGTTGCGCGGCGCCAGGTCGTGGTTGCGCGGACAACTCGTCTACCGCCCTCGGCCAGGGCAGGTTCGGGCGGTATGTCGGCTGCCTGGGGCTCTTGTCCCTGGCGCGGCCGTCGTCAATCACGGTAATTCGGGGTCAGCCCCCAGGTAAGCGAGTTTCCGGAATGTGGACGGATTCTCAGCGAGATCTCAGTGTCAAAGAGCCTCAAAGCTGGGCAAAGGTCGCAGTTTCCTGCGAGGTGACACGTGCGACACGAGAAGTTGATCTCATGATGTGGACGACCGGACGTCCGAATGGCACGCGTACCGTCCGGTAGGCGGAGCCGTTGCACCGATTCAACGCGCGTGGACTGCGCGAAGCGTCCCGCGTTTCAAGATCGTTTGCAAGATTCCCCGTGTGAACCCCTTATTACAAAACGATCTTTCGCAAACTCGTGGAAAGTCGCGAAGGAAGCCTGCAAAAGGGGTGGCTCACGCAACGTGCGGATCCGGTCGGCGCCGTGCGCGGTGCCTGCGGACGGCGTCCGCGGGTCGTCGCCCGACCGCGGCGCGGTGTGCCACGCGTGTCGCACCACGTGTCGGCACACCATGTCAGCAGCCGATGTCAGCGCGCAATGGCGACGCGTCACCGCGACGATGTGGCCCACTGCTGGATCTTCGAGATCCGGTCCTGCAACTGCCCCGCCGACGCCTGCGCGGTCGGCGGGCCCCCGCACACCCGGCGCAGCTCGTTGTGGATGACGCCGTGCGGCTGCCCGCTGCGATGGTGCCAAGCCGCGACGAGGGTGTTCAGCTCCTTGCGGAGACCGGACAACTGACGGTGCGTCACGACGGGACGCTGGGCCGCCGTCTTCTCCGAGAGGTCGGCCTCCTCGTCCGGCTTCTTCCGGCTGCGCGCGAGCTGCCGCGCCTGCCGGTTCTGCAGCAGCATCTGCACCTGGTCCGGCTCCAGCAGGCCCGGGATGCCGAGGTACTCCTCTTCCTCCTCGCTGCCCGTGTGCGCCTGGAGGCCGAACTCGTTGCCGTCGTACAGCACCCGGTCGAACCGGGCCTCGCTCTCCAGCGCCTCGAAGGAGAACTGCTCCTGCTCGCCGGGCGTGTCCTTCTCCTGGTTCGCCTCCGCGAGCAGCGCGTCCTCGGCGTCGTAGAGGCCTTCCTCGGCCTTCTTCTGCCGGTCGAGCACGTGGTCGCGCTCGACCTCCATCTCGTTCGCGTGCTGGAGCAGCGTCGGGACGGACGGCAGGAAGACGGACGCCACCTCGCCGCGCCGCCGGGCGCGTACGAAACGGCCGACCGCCTGCGCGAAGAACAGCGGCGTCGAGATCGTGGTGGCGAACACCCCGACTGCGAGGCGCGGTACGTCGACGCCCTCGGAGACCATGCGCACCGCGACCATCCAGCGGGAGTCGTCCGCGCTGAAGTCCTCGATCTTCTTGGAGGCGCCGGTGTCGTCGGACAGCACGACGGTCGCGCCGTGCCCGGAGATCTCACGGATCATCTTCGCGTACGCGCGGGCCGACTCGTGGTCGGTCGCGATGACGAGCGCCCCCGCGTCCGGCACGGATTTGCGTACCTCGGTCAGGCGTTTGTCGGCGGCCCGCAGCACCTGCGGCATCCACGACCCGTGCGGGTCGAGCGCGGTCCGCCAGGCCTGGTTGATGGCGTCCTTGGTCATCGGCTCGCCGAGGCTGGCGGCCACCTCGTCGCCGGACTTCGTACGCCAGCGCATCTCGCCCGAGTAGGACATGAAGATGACCGGCCGCACGACGTGGTCCGCGAGGGCGTGGCCGTAGCCGTACGTGTAGTCCGCGGCGCTGCGCCGGATGCCGTCCGAGCCCTCGATGTAGCTGACGAACGGAATCGGGTTGGTGTCCGAGCGGAAGGGCGTACCGGTGAGGGCGAGGCGGCGGGTGGCCGGCTCGAACGCCTCGAACACCGCGTCGCCCCACGACTTGCTGTCGCCCGCGTGGTGGATCTCGTCCAGGATCACCAGCGTCTTGCGGTTCTCCACCCGGCGGCGGTGCAGCATCGGGTGCACGCCGACGCCCGCGTACGTCACCGCGACGCCGTGGTACTCGCGGTTGGCCGGCCCGGAACTGCCGGAGTAGTTCGGGTCGATCCGGATCCCTATGCGGGCCGCCGCCTCCGCCCACTGCTTCTTCAGGTGCTCGGTCGGCGCGACGATCGTGAGCTGTTGGACTATGTGGCGGTCCAGGAGCTCGGAGGCGATCCGCAGCGCGAACGTCGTCTTGCCGGCGCCGGGCGTCGCCACCGCGAGGAAGTCGCGGGGCTGCCGCTCCAGGTAGGTGTCCAACGCCCCCTGCTGCCAGGCACGCAGCTTGCCGGCGGTGCCCCAGGGAGCACGCGCGGGAAAGGCCGGGGACAGATGCGACGCGGCTGAAGTACTCACTGCGGGAGATGCGCTCCGGGCATGCGGGGGCCGCGCTCCGGACGGCTTCCGGAGGCGTCCCGGGGGGACGGGCGGGAACGGCTCAGGCTACCCGAGCGCATGAGCCGTCCGAGGCAGCGACGCGGTTGGCAGTGGGGGTAATTGGTCAGCTTTTAGGGTGGTTTGGAATGGCTTTTCGCGTGCCGGAGAGCACCCTCCGGCCTCCCGCGCGCCGGTGGCCGCCGCTGTCGGCGGCTCGTGCGGACAGCCCGTACCGCACGCCGAATTCCCGTACGCTGCTTGGGCATCGCCGACCACCGACGGCAAGCGCGCACGCGGGCCCTCGGGTACCGCACCCCACCCCCGCCGCGACGGAGGCGCCCCATGACCGAGACGACGCGTTGGGTGTTCGTCTGGGACGGCTACTTCTGGTATCCGCAGCGGATCCCCCGCGCGGATCCCAACCTCGTGACGGCGGTCGACACGATCCTGACGCCGGCGTGCGACGTCGAGCGGGCCGACATGCTCGTGGACGCGTGGGCGGAGAACGAGGCCAACGGCGTGCTGCCGTGCCGGATCGGCACCGAGGGCGGGATCGCCGAGCGGGTGTCCGCCCGCGAGGTCCGCCTGCAGGACCTGTGGAACCAGTTCGAGGACACCGTGATGGCCGCCGACGAGTTCGCGGGCGTGCTGGACGCGTACGCCCATGCCCTGCGGACGACACCGGTCTGGACGTTCACGCGCCGGGAGGGCCGGCCCGCCGGGTACCGGCTGCCGGAGACGCCGGCGTGCCTGCGCACCGTCGCCGAGATGTTCCTCGCCCCGCTCACCTCCTCCGAGCAGGTCGAGGCGCTGCTCGACGACTGGCGCGAGCAATTGGTGGACGAGGAGGACCCGTACGCGGCCGAGTCCGGCGGGGTCGTCGCGCGGCGCCTCGACGGCGTCCGGATCACGCTCACGGACCTGAGCAAGAAGTTCGACGTGGTGTGGGTGTCCAACGCCGAGTTCGAGCACATCCTCGACGCCTATGCCAAGACGCTACGGTCCTGACAAGGACTCCCGGGAAGGACGGCGGCATACGTGTCCATGTGGTTGCACCTCGCCAAGGTCGACGCCGCGGTCGCGGCGGATGTGCGGTCGAATCCGGACCTCGTCGACGACCTTTTGGACGGCGCCCATCCGGCGGACGAGACGCACGGTGAGGACTACCGGGCCGTCGACCAGATCGCCGAGGGCCGTGCGGACGTCGAGGAGGGCGCCGCGGATTGGCGCGAGGCCTACCCCTGGCTGGGCAAGGCGACCGGCGAAGGCGGCGGCGAGATCGACGGCACCGACTTCGGCTACGGGCCCGCGTTCCTGCTCGACGCCGACGAGGTCCGGCAGGTCGCGGACGGACTCGCCGCCGAAGGCTGGTCCCGCTTCCTGGAGTTGGGGCCGTTCTACGCGAAGGCGGCGGCCGAGGGGAAGTGCGTCGTCGGCGCCCTGATCTGAGCCGGCCGAGGGCCCGCCGTCCGTGGCAGGCCCTGGCGTACCGCCGCGCGCCGCGCCCTTGTTCGGTTGCCCGACCGTCGCGGGTCGAGTCGGTGCGACCGCTGATGCCTCGGGTCCGGTGGACCACGACGGGGTCAGCCGGTCCTCCGGGGGCCGCGGAGCCCGGGGTGACGGGGTGGCCGGGGGTCCGCCGCCGAGCGGGGCGGGCGTACGCGCGGGGCTATGAGGGAGCCCAGCAGGGCTATGCCGAGCATGACGGCGAAGATGAGCGTGAACACGTCCGCGTCGCGGCCCTCGCTCTCGTGGAGTGCGGCGAACAGCGCGCCGCCGAGCGACAACAGCGTCACCGTGCCGAGCGCGTCCGAGACCTGCAGGGCCGCCGAGTTGCCGCCGGCCTCCTTGGGTGCGGACAGTTCCAGCGTGAGCGTGCTCATCGCCGACATCGCCATGCCCATGCCCATGCCGCCCAGGAACCACGCGGGCAGCACCGCGTACGCCGTCACTCCCGGCACGAGTGCCAGCGCGGCCCCGCCGATCGCGCACGCGACCAGGACGAAGCCGACCGCCACGAGGTAGGGCCGCCGCCGCGCCGAGGTGCGGCCCTGGAGCCACGAGCCCAGCGCCCACGACAACGCCCCCGTGGTGAGGGTGAGTCCGGCCTTCGTCGGGGAGAAGCCGTGCTCGCTCACCAGCATGAGCGGCACGAACGACTCGACGGTGAAGAACGTCCCCGCGATGATGCCGCGCGACAGGATCACCGTCGGCAGCCCGCGCCGGGCACGCAGCGTGCCCTTCGGCAGGAGCCGCGGCACGGTCGGCACCATGCACGCGAAACCCGCGAGCAGCACGACCACGCCTGCCACGGTGAGGTGTTGCCCGCCGTACTGCACGAGGCCGGTCCCGAGTGCCGCGCCCGCCGCCGCGCCGATCAGCCGGCGGTCGATGCGCGGTCCCGCGTCGCCGGAGGCTATATCGGCCGCGATCTCCGCCTGGACACGGCGCAGTTGCGGCACGATCGCCAGCATCGGCAACACGACGAGCGCGGGGATCGCGAGGAACACCCAGCGCCAGTGCAGGTGGTCGGTCACCGCACCCGACACCGGCGGTCCGACGATCGACGGCAGCACCCACGCCGAGGCGAACGCGGAGAACACCTTCGGGCGCAGGGAGTCGGGGTACGCGCGGCCCACGACGACGTACAGCGCGACGATCACCAGCCCGCCGCCGAGCCCCTGCACCGCGCGCCCGAGGACGAACGGCCACATCGACTGGGCGGCCCCGGACAGCACGAGCCCGATCGCGAACGCCGCGATCCCGCCCAGCAACGGCACCCGCGGCCCGCGCGTGTCGCACCACTGGCCGGAGAACACCATGGCCGGCAGGCTCGTCGTGTAGTACGCGGAGAAGGCGAGGCCGTAGAGCGCGGTGCCGTCGAGATCGTCCACCGCGACCGGCATGGCCGTGCCAACGGCCATGGCCTCGAACGCGATGAGCAGGATCACCGAGACGATCCCCAGGGTCAGCGCCCGGTACGGCCGCCGCATCACCGAGGCAGGCAGGCCGGTATCGGCGGTGTCCGGGGATATCTCCCCCTTGTCCAGGGTCGTCACCGGGACAGCCTAAGTGGCCCTGCCGACCTCGCCGTCCCGCGCCGACCCCGGCTCGTGCGTCCGTCCCCTCCGGGAAGGGCCGGGAACGACGGAGGGGACCGCGCTGCCGCCCGGAGCGGCGTGGCGCGGTCCCCTCGGGGCCGACGGTTCAGAGGCTGCGGGCGGTGATGTCGCCCTGCATGGTGGTGGCGCGGATGTCGAGTCCGATGGTGCCGTCGTTCTTGAGGCTGTTGTCGATGCGGCCGTACGAGGTGCGTGCGTCGAGCGAGCCCGAGACGCCCGCGGCGGCGGCGACGGTGATGTCGCCGGACTGGGTGCCGAGCACGACGGTGCCGCGGCCGGCCTCGGCGACGGTGATGTCGCCCCGGGTGGTGCTGACGTCGGCGTCGCCGGTCAGCCGGCCGATCTCCACGTCGCCGTCGACGGCGGCGAGCCGGACGCCGGCCGCCTCGTCGATCTTGATCTGCCGGTACGCGCCCTCGACGGCGACGTCGCCCAGGCGGCCGACGGCCCGCAACTCGCTTGCCGCCGCCTTCATTTCGATGCGGGAGCCGGCGGGCAGCCGCACGGTCACCTCGATCGCGCCCGACGGCCCGACGTACTGGTTCTTGACCGGGACGTCGATCCGCAGGACGCCGTCGGCGTAGTCGACCGCGGTCTGCTCCGCGGCCTTGGCGTCACGGCTCTTCGAGGCGTTGAACGGCCGGATCTCGACGGTGGTGTCGGCGCGGTCGGCGGCGATGACCTGGATGCGCCCGGCGGGGACGTTCAGGACGGCGGCGATCGGGGCGGGGGTGGCGAAGGTGTTCATCGTGGGCTCCTTGTCGGCGGGGCCGGTTGTCGGCGGGTCCGGCTCGTTGTTTCGAACGATGGAAAAGCTACGTTGCATTCGGACTCGCGGCAACACGAACGTTGCAAGATAGCCACGTTATTGCAGGTCAAATGGGTTAATTCGTTGCATCGACCCTGACGATAACGCAACACTCATCCATAGCTTCGTTGCAATAGGATGCGCCCGAACGCTACGCTGCGGACCACAAAACACACCCAGGAGGCCGTGATGCCGGGAGGCAGACTCACCCAGCCGGAGCGCCGGCAGATCGCGCAGGGCCTGGCCGACGGCCTTGCGTACGCCGAGATCGCCAGGGGGTTGGGGCGTCCGACCTCGACGGTCACCCGGGAGGTGATGCGCAACGGCGGCCCCACCTCGTACCGCGCGGACCTGGCCCACCGCGCCACCGAACGCCGCGCCCACCGCCGCAAGCCCGCCGGCGTGCAGGGCGGGCAGGAGGCACCGCAGCCGTACGGGCGCGACCCGGACGCGGTGCGCGACTACGAGGAGCGGTTCACCACCGTGATGATGCAGTCCGGCCTGCCCGGGACGATGGCCCGCGTGCTGACCTGCCTCGTCACCGCCGACACCGGCAGCCTGACCGCGGCCGACCTGGTACGCCGCCTCCAGGTCAGCCCCGCCACGATCTCGAAGTCGATCGCGTTCCTGGAGAGCCAGACCCTGGTACGCCGGGAGCGCGGCGACGGCCGCCGCGAACGCTACGTCGTCGACGACGACGTCTGGTATCAGTCGATGCTCGCGAGCGTCCGCTCCCTGACGCAGCAGGTCGAGATCGCCAAGGAGGGCGCCGGCGTCCTCGGCCCCGCCACCCCGGCCGGCGCCCGCCTGGAGAACATCGCCCGCTTCCTCGACTTCGTCGCCGAAAGCCTCGCCCGCGCCGCCGACCAGGCCCGCGAAGTCCTCAACACCAAACCCGCCTTCCGCCCCTCCGACCAGGACTGACGGAAGACACCCCGCCCGTCACGCAACCGAGTGCGTCTCCTCCCGCATGGCAACAGCCTGGGAAGTCGCCCCCGCCGCACGGGCATTGGCATTCGGGGCCGCGGGGGCTTCGGGGGTGGCGGTCAGGGGGCGCCACCAGGGGGTGCCGGGGAGGTGGGCGGTGGTGGGTTCGAAGGGCTCGCCGGGGCGGGGGATTGCCACGGAGGTGCCGGTATTTGCGGCTGCTTCGACAGTGCCTTCGGCGGGCTCCGCCCAGGGGTGCATGGCGAGGTTGAAGGTGCCCCAGTGGATCGGCATCATCACGCCGTCGGGCCGGCCGCCTTGCAGGTCGAGGTGCGCCCGCAGGCCCTCGGCGGGGGTCATGTGGATGTCGGGCCAGTACTCGCTGTACGCCCCCACCTGGATCATCGTGGCGTCGAACGGCCCGTGCCGCTCGCCGATTTCGCGGAATCCCGGGAAGTACCCGGTGTCGCCGCTGTGGTAGATCCGGTGCCGCGGGCCGGCCACCGCCCACGAAGCCCACAGCGTGTGCTGCTTGTTGCGCAGGCCGCGGCCGCAGAAGTGCCGTGCGGGGGTGGCGGTCAGCTCGATGCCGGCGACGGTGGCCGACTCGTTCCAGTCGAGTTCGCGGAGCCGGTCCGGGGCCACGCCCCAGCGCTCCAGATGCGCCCCGATCCCCAGCGGCACCGCGAACACCGTGTCGGTACGCGCCAGTCGCCGGATCGTGGGCAGGTCGAGGTGGTCGTAGTGGTCGTGCGAAATGACGACGACGTCGACCGGTCCGAGGTCGTCGAGCGGCACCGGAACCGGGTGCAGCCGCTTGGGGCCGACCAGCGACGACGGCGCGACGCGCTTGCCCCACACCGGGTCGAAGAGCACCCGGCTGCCGTCGATCTCGGCCAGCACGCTGGAGTGGCCCATCCAGGTCAGCCGCAGCCCGGTGGACGGCGGTCGGTGCAGCGCGGCGAGGGTGTCGGGGTGGAGCGGGATGTCCCCGGTCGGCCTGCGGCGTACCCGCTGCTCCCGGTCGAGGTACGACTTCACGAACCCCGGCATGCGGTCGCGTGGCGGCCCGATCCGCACGCCGACCGGGTTCTGGAACCTGCCGTCGGCGAAGTTCGGCGAGCGCCGGATGCGGTCCATGCGCTCGCCCGAGGGGTCGGCGCCGAAAGCGGGCAGCCGCAGGGCGCGGAGCGGGGAGCGGCGGGGGGTGGTCGTGCGGGCGGTCATCGGATCTCCTGGGTGCCGTTGGGGCGGGGTGACAGTTGGTCGGGTCGGCCTCAGGCGGCGTACTCGGCCAGGCGTACGCCGGTCAGCTCCTCCGCCGCCGCCCACAGCCGCTCGTTGACCGCGTCGTCGAGGGCCCGCTTGGTCACCTTGGCCGGGCCCGTGGGGCCGACCAGGCCGAAGCGCTTGCTCGGGCCGTAGTAGCCGCCTGCCGCGGCGCCCGGGTCCGCCGCGGCGAACAGCAGGGGCTCCGCGCCCTGTTCGACGCCCTGGGACGGCAGGAGGTTCGCCATCCGGCCGCTGAAGACGCCGGTCGCCTTGTCGCGTCCGAGGCTCGGGCCGTTGCTCTGCAGGTTGGTGCGGGTGAAGCCGGGGTGCGCGCCGGTGCTCACGAGGTTCCAGCCCCGGGCGGCGGCGATCGCGGCGAGTTGCCGGGTGAGGATCAGGTCGGCGAGCTTGGACTGCCCGTACGCGCGCATCGGACGGTAGTTGCGCTCGGACTGCAGGTCCCCGAAGTCGATGCGCCCGGCGTTGGCCACCCCGCTGCTCATGGTCGCGACCCGCGGCGCTGGGGCGGCGAGCAGCGCCGGGAGCAGGCGCACGGTGAGTGCGAACGGGCCGAGGAAGTTGCTGCCGAACTGCAGCTCGAAGCCGTCGGCGGTGGTGTTGCGGTCGGGCGGCATCATCACGCCGGCGTTGTTGACCAGGACGTCCAGCGGGGTGCCGTCGGCGAGGATGCCGTCCGCGAACTCGCGGACCGAGGCCAGGTCCGCCAGGTCGAGCCGGCGCACCTCCAGGTCCGCGCCCGGGTGCCGGCCCAGGATCTCGGCGCGGGCGGCCTCGCCCTTCGCGGGGGTGCGCACGGCCATCACGACCCGGGCGCCGGCGGCGGCGAGGCGGCGGGCCGCCTCCTTGCCGGTGCCGCTGTTGGCGCCGGTGACGATGACGGACTTGCCGGTCTGGTCGGAGACCTCGTACATGGCTGACACCTTCCGGAGAGTTAAAAGACTGCCGGTCTGTTGAAATCGACAGTAGCAGACCCCCGGTCTCTTAACAACAGACCGCAGGTCTGTAGAATCTCGGTATGACCACGTTCCAACGCGCGCGCAGCGACGAGCAGCGCGAGATCCGCCGCCGGGCGATCCTCGACACGGCGAGCGCGATGCTCGCGGAGATGCCGGTCTCGCAGGTGAGCCTCAACGAGCTCAGCCGCCGGGTGGGCCTCGCGAAGTCGAACGTGCTGCGGTACTTCGAGTCGCGCGAGGCCGTCCTGCTGGAATTGCTCGACGTCGCCCTGCGCGAATGGCTGGAGCAGTACGAGGCCGAGCTGACGGCCGCGGTGGCCCCGGGGACTCCGCCGACCCGGCGTGCCCGGGAGATCGCCGCGGTCACCGCGGAGACGCTCGCGGCCCGTCCGGTGCTGTGCGACCTGATCAGCTCGCAGGCGGCGGTGCTGGAGCGGAACGTGTCCGCCGAGGTCGCCGCCACCTACAAGCACAGCACGATCGCGAACGTCGGCATCCTGGTCCGGATTCTGGGCACGCACCTGCCGGAACTCGGCGAGGAGGACACCTTCCAGTTCGGCGCCGCCACGGTCCTGGTGGCCGGCTCCGTGTGGACGCACGCGCATCCGTCCGCGGCGATGCTCGCCGCCTACGAGGCGGACCCCGAACTCGCCGCGATACGCCTCGACTTCACCGACACGATGCGGGGCGCGCTCGAAGTCTTCCTGCGCGGACTACTGGCCCGCGCCGCGGACTGACCGGCAACGGACCGACCGGCAACGGGCTGACCGGCACGGAATGCGGACTTGCCGCGGACCTTGCCGCGAACTTGCCGCGGGCCGACGCCCCGAGCCGCGCTCGTACGGGAACCAAGCGCCGCACTCAGCGCGCCGCGACCGCCTTCGGGGTCAGGGGCAGGCTGGGCAGTTCGAGGCCGGTGGCGTCGCGGACCGCGGCCGCCAGCGCGGCCGGGACCGGGACCACGGCTGCGTCGGCAAGCCCCTTGGCCCCCAAGGGGGTTCCCGGCTGCGGCTCCTCGTGCCACGCCGCGACCGTCACCGGCGGGATGTCCAGCGGTCCCGGGAGCGCCCACGCGACCGGCCCGTGCAGGCGCGCCGCCGCGAGATCCTCGGTGAGGGCCAGGCCGATCCCGAGGGCGACCGCGCCCTCGATGCGGGACAGCGCCTGGACGCGGTCGAGGACGCGGCCCGCGTCGTACGCCCCGGTCACGTCCACCACCTGCACAGCGCCCGTCTCCGGGTCGACGTCGGCGACGATCCGGCACGCGGCGAAGGCCACCGCCGGGTACGCGTCCCCCTGCCCCGCGTCGTCGAGCGGCTCGGTGTGCCGCGCCCGGGTTGCGCCCGCGGTCGCGGCGACCTCGCGGCCCTCGGTCATGACGGAGGCGGGCAGGTCGACCAGGCCGTCGTAGGACACGATCCGTCCGTCGCGGATGTCGAGGAGCGCCGCCGTCATGCCGTACCGCGCGGCGATTGGGGCCAGCAGCCCCGCCCGGATCTCCCGGGCGGCCTGGTCCACCGCGCCCGCGGTGAGCATGGTGTGGCGGCCGAGGCCCGCCGGTCCCGCGCTGGGCAGGGCGGTGCCGGCCGGGAGCACGATCGCGTCCGGGATTCCGAGGACGTCCTCGACGATCTGCCGGACCAGGTACGTGAAGCCCTGCCCGACCTCGACCGCCGCGCACGTGACGGTGACGACGCCGTGGTCCAGGCGGACCGTCGCCGTCGACGACTCGTCGGCGCCTTCGATGCCCAGCAGCGGGACCAGGCCGACGGCATGCCCGACGCCGCGCCGCAGGCCCGGTGCCGGCTGTGCGGACGGCTGCGGCGCGAGCGCGACGGCACGGAGCAACTCCCCTGCCGGGGCCGGCCCGTCGAGGATCTGACCGGTCGTCAGCATGGTGCCTTCGCTGAGCGCGTTGCGCAGGCGAAGCTCGACCGGGTCCATGCCGAGCGCGTCCGCGAGGCGGTCCATCTGCGCCTCGTAGGCGAAGCAGACCTGGGTCGCCCCCGGGCCGCGCATGGTTCCGGCGGGCGGGTTGTTGGTGCGTACCGCCCACACGTCGACGGCGGCGTGCGGCACCATGTACGGCCCCGTCGCGCAGCCCGCGAGACGGCCGACGACCTCGGGGGACGTCGTCGCGTACGCCCCTCCGTCCAGCAGGATTTGCGCCTCGACGGACAGCAACCGCCCTGTGCGGTCCGCCCGATGGGTGTACTTCAGGCGCGCGGCGTGCCGATGGCCCCCGCCCGTGAGCGCATCCGCGCGCTCCACAACGGACTTGACGGGGTGTCCGGTACGCGCGGCGAGCCACGCGACGACCGACAGCAGCCCGATGTCCTCACGCGTGCCGGCCGAACCGCCCACACCCGTCGGCATCAGCCGCAGCGTGCCCGGCGCGAACCCGATGCACTGGGCGACTTGGTCGCGGTCGCCGTGCGGCCACTGCGTGGCGACGTGGAGTTCGATGCCCCCGTCGGCGCACGGCAGCGCGAGCGCGGCGTCGGTGGCGGGGTTGGCCTGGTCCTGCGCGCCGATGTCGTACAGGCCCTCGACCACGACCTCGTCGACGGGCGACCCGTCGGGCCGGCGCTGCACGGGACGGCCGTGACGCAGCGCGATGTGCCGGAAGACGTTGCCGTCCGGGTGCAGCGGCGCGCTGGCGAACGCGTGCTCGGGGTCCAGGCGGGCATCGAGCGGCTCGTAGTCGACGTGCACGGCCTCGGCGGCGAGCTTGGCGGCGTGCGGGGTCTCGGCGGCCACCGCCGCGACCGCCTCGCCCGCGAACCGCACGACGTCGGACGCCAACACCGGGCGGTCCGCGACGACGGGCCCGTGGTACGACTCGGGCGGCAGGTCGGCGGCGGTCAGGACGGCGCGTACGCCGGGCACCGCGAACGCGGCCGAGGTGTCGAGGCCGACGATGCGCGCGGACGGGTACGGCGACCGCACCAGCACGCACCACAACATGCCCGGCGCCCACAGGTCGGCGGTGTAGGAGAACCGGCCCCGGGCCTTGTCGTTGGCGTCGGGCCGCTCGACGGTGTCGGTCACGGCGTCACCTCGCGGGCGGGGCGGTCGGCCCGGAGGCAGCGCCCGGTGGGAAGCCGGGGATCCGCACGATCCCGGTCGACGTGGTGAACTCGCTGCCCTGCGGTGCGATCGCGTAGCTGCCCGTGGCAGTGGCGGAGGCCCCTTCGGTTCGGTCCGGTCCGGCAACCGCGGCTCCGGCCCCCGTACTTGCCACGCCTGCGCTGCCGACGCCTGTGCTCCCGGTGCCTGTACTCCCGGTGCCTGCGCTGCCGGCCGCCGCGCCTTCGGAGCCGGCGGGCTCGAACAGCGATGCGCCGGTTGCGCCGGGTTCGCCGGAGGCGACCGCGCACACGGCCGCGACCATGCGGTTCGGGCCCGCGCAGCGGCAAGGGTGCCCGGCGAGAGCGCGGCGTACGGTCGCTTCGTCCGGGTTCGGAATGCGCGCCAGGAGCGCATGCGCGCTGACCACGACGCCCGGTACGCAGAACCCGCACTGCACGGCACCGTGCGCGATCAGCGCCTGCCGGACGGCAGTTGGCATGCCGTGGTCGGCGAGGCCCTCGACGGTGGTGACCTCGCGGTCGCCCATCGTCGCGCCCGGCAGCATGCAGGACACCGCGGGGGCGCCGTCGACAAGCACCGTGCAGGTGCCGCAAACCCCTTGCCCGCACCCGTCCTTGGCGCCCGGCAGGCCGAGACGCTCGCGCAGTACGTACAGCAGGCTCTCGCCGAGCCATGCCCCGTCGACCACGTGCATGGCGCCGTTGACGCGCAGCGTGTAGGAAACGAGCGGGCCGCCCGGGGAGCCGAACGGGTCGACACCGCCGATCGGCGCCGTCGAGGACGCCCCGCCCGGCGCACCGAACGGCGTGCCGGGATCGGCGGGGTACCCGGGATGGCCGCCGAGTGCGGCCGGGTTGAGGACACCTGCCATGTGCAGGGGCCGCGGGGGGATCACGGGCGCAACGCCTGCGTCGTCCACGCGGAGGACTGGGTCGTGTTGCCCCGGCGGCGGCTCCGGTCGCGGCGCGGGGAAGCCGATCGGCAGGGACGGTTCCGCGCCGGGCGCCGCAGGCGCCACGGACGTGCCGACGTGGCCGCCGTCCGGGGCGGGCGACGGCGGCAACGTTCCGGTCGCGGCTCCGCCCACGGCGCCGCCCGGGTACTCGTGGTCACCGAAGTGCCCGCCCGCGAAGTCTCCGGCGGCCTCCGCCGCGCCGCCCGGCATCAGGCCGTCGACCGCATGTGCGAACGAGGGGATGTCGGAGGGTGACCCGCCGGGTGCCGGGATCCGGGTCATGCGATCGCCTCCCGGCCGCACCAGCCGGAGCCCGAGGCGCGCCGGTCCGGCCGTCCTTGCCCGTCCATCAGGTCCCCTCCCCTGCCCTTGGCTCTGCCTTGCCGCTCGCCGACCGCGTGTCGCCCGTTGCGTGTCGCCCGTCGCGCGTCGTCGGTTGCCTACTGCTCACGCCGAGAACGCCCGCTCGGCCGCGCGCTTGGCCAGCGTCGCGACGACGCGCGCCTGGAAGGCCCGGTTCGAGCGCGACCCCTCGCGCGGCGCCACCTCGTCCGCGACCAGCGCGCCGAAGCGGGTCGGCGCGGACGGGTCGGTCAGGCGTCCGGTCCCGGGGTCCACCCGTTCGGCAAGCCATTCCTCGGCGCGCGCCACACGTTGCGCGCCCGGGCGTATGCCGCCGACCGCGCAGCGTACGCTCCGCGCGCCCGGGTCCGCGACCAGCGCCAGCGTCGTGTGGAAGCCCTGCGCGGTACGGGCCTTGAGGAACTCCTGCGGCCCGTGCAGAACGGGTACGCGTACGCCGGTGATCAGCTCCCCCGGACGCAACTGCGCCGCGGGCTCGCCGTCGCACACGAATTCCCGCACCCCGCCCGGCGACCGCACCACGACGGCCGCGTCCAGGGCGGCCAGCACCGGCACCGCGTCGGCCTCGCGCGAGCGCGACGCGAGGTTGCCGCCCAGCGTGCCCATCATGCGGATCTGCGGCGTCCCCACCTGCCGCGCGGCGGTGGCGAGGGCCGGGACCAGGGCCGCGAGGTCCGGGCCCGCGAGACGGGCCCAGGTGACGCCGGCGCCGATGACGGAGCTGCGGCCCTCGTACTGCCACAGCCGCATCTCGGCGATGCCCGCCAGCCCGATCAGGGCATGCGGGCGCATCAGACCGGCGTTGACGCGCGGCATCAGGTCGGTTCCGCCGGCCACCGGCAGGGCGGCGGGCTCGCGGGCCATGGCGTCCACGGCCTCGTCGAGCGAGTGCGGCAGCATGATCGCTTCGTTCACAGCGGGACAACGCTACTGCGCCGAGCGGGTGACGCGCGGGCGACTTCGTTCAGCCCGCACCCGAAAGGCCCGGCAGCGCGGCCCAGGACGGCTTTCGCGGCTGCCGGCGACACGCGCGGACACGCACGTGGACACGGCGCGGCCGTACGCGCGGACCTCTGCTCAGGCCCTGTGCACGGACCCTGTACGCAGCCCTTGTGCGCGGACCTACGCGCGTACCGGCCGACATGCCGACAACCGGCATGCAGACAAGAAGCGCCGGAGCCGCATGGCACCGGCGCCCTCGTACGACTGCGGAGCGGCTACTTGTCGCCGCCCTTGTCCCCGCCGCCGGTGCCCATGGTCTCGTAGATCTCCTTGCACATGGGGCACACGGGGTACTTCTTCGGGTCGCGGCCCGGCACCCACACCTTCCCGCACAGCGCGATCACGGGAGTGCCGGAGACGGCGCTCTCCATGATCTTGTCCTTCTGGACGTAGTGCGCGAAGCGCTCGTGGTCGCCGTCGCCGTGGGAGACCTGGGGGGTCTCCTCGATGAGCGTCCCCGTGCCCGTTCCGCGCTCGGGCTCGGGATAGTCCTGCGGAGTGGTCATAGGTCCGATTCTAAGCGGGCCACACGTTCGGCCCCGCCTCGCCCGTGAGACGCCCCCGCGGATGCGGCGGAAGGCCAGTACGAGACGCCGCACAAGGCACCGCACCGGCCGTCGTACGCGCCGTCACCGAACGTTGTCGGCCAACACTGGCCGTCACGGACCGCGTCACGGGTCGCGGGTCACGTCACGGGTCACCTCACGAGTCGCGTCAGTTGAGCGACGGGTCCTCGGGATAGGTGGCGACCATCGCCAGCTCACCCCGCTGCCGCCGGAGCACCGCGCGCCACAGCCGCTCCGGGTCGGGGCTGAAGGCGTCGCCGGGCTCCGAGTCGACGACGTACCAGGCGCCGTCGGTCAGCTCGGACTCCAACTGCCCGGGCCCCCAGCCCGAGTAGCCGGCGAAGATCCGCATCGCCCCGAACTCGGTGGCGATCAGCTCGGGCGGCGCGTCCAGGTCGACCATGCCGAGGGCGCCGAAGACGCGGCGCCACCCGACGGGCTCGCCGCCGCCCGGGACCGACGCGATGGCCAGCGCGGAGTCCATCGCGACCGGGCCGCCCTGGAAGACCACCGCGGGCGCGGTGACCGCCTTGGACCAGCTCAGCAGCACATCGTGCACGTCCACGGGTGTGGGGCGGTTGAGGACGACGCCGTGCGCGCCCTCGTCGTCGTGGTCGAGCACCAGCACCACGCACCGGTCGAAGTTCGGATCGGTCAGCGCGGGGGTCGCCACGAGCAGGCGTCCGGTGAGCGAGACCTCGGTCATGGGCTCATGATCCTGCATCCCGGCGACAGTGTCCGGGTCTCACCCGGATCGACCGCCGACACGGCCGACACACCCGCCCGTGCGACCGTCCATCCGTCCGTTCCGCCCGCGCCGCGCCCGGCGTCCGCTGCCCCCAGCTTCGGCATCGCGCCCCCTCGTTCCCGGCCCTGCCAAGATCCTGTGCCCGCCCGCGAGCCGGACAATGCACGTCGGAGCGCATCGAGCGCGTACCGTTGTTCGCTGTTGCCCGTGGCCCCCGTCCAGGAACGCGAGATTCATGCAAGACGACGTACTGTTCGTTCACGGTGGTTCCCCCCTAGAGGGCGAAGTCCGCGTCAAGGGCGCCAAGAACCTGGTGCCCAAGGCGATGGTCGCGGCGCTTCTCGGCGAGGAGCCCAGCCGCCTGCGCTCTGTGCCGGGCATCCGGGACGTGCACATCGTGCGCGGCCTCCTGCAACTCCACGGTGTCGCGGTGTACGAGGGCGACGAGGCGGACGAACTGGTCATGGACCCGTCGTCGGTCGAGCTGGCCAACGTCGCCGACATCGACGCGCACGCGGGTTCCAGCCGCATCCCGATCCTGCTGTGCGGCCCGCTGCTGCACCGCATCGGCCGCGCGTTCATCCCCGATCTCGGCGGCTGCCGCATCGGCGACCGGCCGATCGACTTCCACCTCAACGTGCTGCGCGAGTTCGGCGCGACCGTCGACAAGCGGCCCGAGGGGCTGTACCTGGAGGCGCCGCACGGGCTGCACGGCGCGAAGATCGAACTGCCGTACCCGAGCGTCGGCACCACCGAGCAGGTGCTGCTGACCGCCGTACGCGCCGAAGGCACCACCGAGCTGCGCAACGCGGCCGTGGAGCCGGAGATCATAGACCTCATCTGCGTGCTCCAGAAGATGGGCGCGATCATCTCGGTGGCCACCGACCGGGTGATCAGGATCACCGGTGTGGAGCGGCTGGGCGGCTACACCCACCGCGCGCTGCCGGACCGCCTGGAGGGCGCCTCGTGGGCCTGTGCGGCCCTCGCCACCGGCGGCGACGTATTCGTACGCGGCGCGCGGCAGTTGGACATGATGACGTTCCTGAACGTCTTCCGGCAGGTCGGCGGCGCGTTCCAGGTCGAGGACGACGGCATCCGGTTCTGGCACCCGGGCGGCCGGCTGCGCGCCATCGCCTTGGAGACGGACGTGCACCCCGGCTTCCAGACCGACTGGCAGCAGCCGCTGGTGGTGGCGCTGACCCAGGCGAGCGGGCTGTCGATCGTGCACGAGACGGTGTACGAGAGCCGTCTCGGATTCACCTCGGCGCTCAACCAGATGGGTGCCACGATCCAGCTCTACAGCGAGTGCCTGGGCGGTACGCCGTGCCGGTTCGGGCAGCGCAACTTCCAGCACTCGGCGGTCATCTCGGGTCCGTCGAAGCTGCACGGAGCCGACCTGGTGATCCCCGACCTGCGCGGCGGGTTCTCGTACCTCATCGCGGCACTGGCCGCCGAGGGCACCTCGCGCGTGCACGGCATCGACCTGATCAACCGCGGCTACGAGGGCTTCCACGCGAAGCTGGACGCGCTCGGCGCGCGCGTGGAACTCCCGCGGGGAGAACGGCAGGGCGTCGCCTAGCGGACCCGATTCACCTACGCCGAAGGGCGGTTCCCCGCGGGGAACCGCCCTTCGGCGTTCACTGCCGTGCGCGCGGCACGTCGTGCCCGGCGCCATGACGCCGTGTGCCTCGCGTTGTGCGCTCCGTGCGTGGCGCCGGCCTCGGAGGACCTGTGCGCTCCCGTGCGGCCCGGACGACCGGGGCCGACTCGTACGAGCCGCTCCCGGGCGTCCGGCGGTCCGGTACGGACCGGCACACGGGGTCCCGTGCCGGACAGACGCCACGGCCCGCCGCGGACCGTGCACGGCGCCCTGCGGCGCCGTGTCGGACCCGCGGAGGGGTCACGTGCGGGTCACTTGCCCTTGGCGGCTTCCTTGAGCTTCGAACCCGCGGAGACCTTGACGCTGTAACCGGCCGGGATCTCGATCGGCTCGCCGGTCTGCGGGTTGCGCGCGGTGCGCGCCGAGCGGTGGGTCCGCTCGAAGCTGAGGAAGCCGGGGATCGTGATCTTCTCGTCGCCCTTGCTGACGATCTCACCGACCACCTCGGCGAAGGCGTTCAGCACGGCGTCCGCGTCCTTGCGCGTGACGTCGGCCCGCTCCGCGAGGGCGGCCACCAGCTCACTGCGGTTCATGTGTATCTCCCGTGGTCTTTCCAACTCGCTGTTCTTGCCCCGGGGACGAATCCTGCACGTATCCGGGCCCGGAACCTAATCAGGGACACGCCGAATCACGCGGAAAGCCCCGCGATTTGGCCGTTCGCGGCAGATTTCACGTCCGAAACGACCTCGAACGCACCTGCCACACCCCGACCATACGACCAGCATCACGTACGCTCGTCACACCGCCCCCGGCGCGGCGAGGGTGGATTCCGCAGCCGAACGGTCGGTTTTCACCGTACCGACAAGGCGGTTGGCCCGGTGCCGCGGACCGCTCGCGGATCACTCGCTGGTCACTCGCTGGTCACTTGCGGACGACTCGCGGACTACTTCGCGGTCTCCGCCTGACGGTCCGCCAGCACTGCGTCGCGCACCGCCGCGGCGACGACGTTCGACACCTCGGGGTGGAACACACTCGGCACGATGTAGCTCGCGTTGAGCTCGTCGTCCGTCACCACCGACGCGAGCGCACGCGCCGCGGCGATGAGCATGTCCGTCGTGATGTGCCGGCTCTGCGCGTCGACGAGGCCGCGGAACACGCCCGGAAAAACCAGCACGTTGTTGATCTGGTTGGGGAAGTCGCTGCGCCCGGACGCGACAACCGCCGCGTGCTCCTGCGCGACCGCCGGGTAGATCTCCGGCTCGGGGTTGGCGAGTGCGAAAACGATCGCGTCGTCGGCCATCCGCGCGACGTCGCCCGCGTCGATGACGTTCGGCGCGGACACCCCCACGAACACGTCCGCGCCGACCACCGCCTCCTTCAAAGTCCCGGTCAGACCTTGCGAGTTGGTGTGCTCGGCGACCCAACGCAGGTCCTCGCCCAGGTCGTCGCGGCCGGTGTGCACCACACCGTGCACGTCCGCCACGACGACGTGCGCGACGCCGGCCGCCATGAGCAGCTTGAGGATCGCGGTGCCGGCCGCGCCCGCACCCGACATCACCACGCGCACGTCGCCGATCTTCTTGCCCACCACGCGCAGCGCGTTCGTGAGCGCGGCGAGCACGACGATCGCGGTGCCGTGCTGGTCGTCGTGGAAGACCGGGATGTCCAGCGTCTCGCGCAGCCGCCGCTCGATCTCGAAGCAGCGCGGCGCGGAGATGTCCTCCAGGTTGATGCCGGCGAACCCGGGCGCCATCACCTGCACGGCGCGCACGATCTCGTCCGGGTCCTGGGTGTCGAGGCAGATCGGCCACGCGTCGATGCCGGCGAAGCGCTTGAACAGCGCTGCCTTGCCCTCCATGACCGGCAGCGCCGCCTTCGGGCCGATGTTGCCCAGGCCGAGCACCGCGGAGCCGTCGGTCACGACCGCGACGGTGTTGCGCTTGATGGTGAGGCGGCGTGCGTCCTCGGGGTTCTCCGCGATCGCGAGGCACACGCGGGCGACGCCCGGCGTGTAGATCATCGACAGGTCGTCGCGGTTGCGGATCGGGTGCTTCGCCTGCATCTCGATCTTGCCGCCGAGGTGCATCAGGAAGGTACGGTCCGACACCTTGCCGAGAGTCACGCCGTCGATCGCACGCAGCGCCTCGACGAGCGCGTCCGCGTGGTCCGTCGAGGACGCGGCAATCGTCACGTCGACCCTGAGACGGTCGTGCCCGGACGCGGTGACGTCCAGGCCGGTCACCGAACCACCGGCGGATTCCACGGCGTTGGTGAGCTGGCTGACCGCCCGGCCCCCGGCCGGGACCTCGAGGCGGGCGGTGATCGAGTACGAAGCGCTCGGCGCTGCGGGCATGAAGGTGTCTCCTCAACGAGTGCGGTGCCATGGCACGGCACCGCAGACGATCGTCTCACTTCGCGGACCGGCACGACGACCGGCCGGTTCACCGCACCGAGAGTGCGGCCTATGTGCAACCGTGCGTGCACCCCGCGTATACGCGACGCCTGCCCGCCGACGACGCGTGCGGACCGCCCGTGGAACCACGTCGAGCACCGTGTCGAACGCCCGTGTCGAACACGGTGTCGAAGCCACCCCGAAGGCGCGCCGAACCCGTGTCGCACCCGCGTCGCGCGCCTCGCCCGGGCGGCGGAATATGCGCGGCTACCCTGCCGCCGGAGCCCCGCAAACTGTGATCCGCATCCTTCTTCCGCACGCCGCGAGGTCGGTTACTCTGTTCATGGCACCGGCTCGATCCAAGCCCCCGGGCCCAACCATTAGTCCCTACGAGGGACCACTTGCCGAGAGGCGAGCATTGGCGGGTCGGTGTCGTAGGCGTAGGAACCGGCGGTCCCTCGGGGCCGCCGGTTCGCATTTCCCGGCGCGTTACGTCCCTCTCCGACGGGGTGCCCGGTGGGACGATGGTGGCGATGAACGCCTCACACCACGGCTCGCGCGACGGCTCCTGGGTCGCCCTGGCCACGCACCGCGACTGGCTGGACGCCGAGGCCGGGCGCCTGCTCCGCTTCGGGGCGGCGGCGCGCGATCCGCGCGGCGGGTTCGCCTGGCTCGACGGCGACGGCGTCCCCGACCCCGCCCGAGGCGTGCAGTTGTGGATCACCACGCGCATGGCACACGTGTT
Source organism: Streptodolium elevatio (assembly GCF_040649515.1). GTDB lineage: Bacteria > Actinomycetota > Actinomycetes > Streptomycetales > Streptomycetaceae > Yinghuangia > Yinghuangia elevatio. Next base: position 28,151 of record NZ_JBEZFP010000022.1, on the reverse strand, counting down.
CGCCCTCGCGCACCTGCGCGGCGTACCGGGCGCGGGTCCGCTCGCCGACCACGGCCTCGCGGCCTTGAGCGGGCCGCTGCGCGACGCGGAGCACGGGGGGTGGTATCCGGCCATCCCGGTCGGCGACGGGCCGCAGGAGGGCCGCAAAGAGGCGTACGGGCACGCTTTTGTGCTCCTCGCCGCGTCGAGCCTCGCACTCGCCGGCCGCCCCGGCGCGAAGGGGCTCCTCGCCGAAGCCGCGGCCGTGTTCGAGCGGCGCTTCTGGGACGACGAGCGCGGTTGGGTGCGCGAGTCGTTCGACCGGGCGTGGACCGAGCCGGAGGCGTACCTCGGGGCCAACGCCAACATGCACGCCGTCGAGGCGTTCCTCGCGGCGGCCGACGCGACCGGTGACGGGGTGTGGCGTACCCGGGCGCTGCGCATCGCGGAGTTCTTCGTGCACCAGGTCGCGCGGGCGCAGTGGTGGCGGGTGCCGGAGCACTTCGCCCCGAACGGGCGCATCCTGCCCGACTACAACGAGGACGCGAAGGACGACGCGTTCCGGCCGTACGGCACGACCCCCGGCCACTCGCTGGAATGGGCCCGCCTGCTGCTCAACCTGGAGGCCGCGCTGCCCGACCCGCCCGACTGGCTCGCGGACGCCGCGCGGTGGCTGTTCGTCGTCGCGGTCGGCGCCGCGTGGAACCGCGACGGGCGCCCGGGGTTCGTCTACACGATCGACGGCGAAGGGCGGCCCGTCGTGCGCGAACGCATGCACTGGGTGGTCGCGGAGGCGATCGCGGCCGCGGCGGCGCTGCACCGCCGGACCGGCGATCTGGTGTACGAGCACTGGTACCGGGTGTGGTGGGACTACGCCGCGGAACACATCGTCGATACCCGCCACGGGAGTTGGCACCACGAGTTGGACCCGGGGAACCGGCCGTCGTCGACCGTGTGGTCCGGGAAGCCGGACATCTACCACGCGTATCAGGCCACGCTGCTCCCGCAGTTGGGGCTCGCCCCCACCGCGGCGGCGGCGCTGCGCGCACGGCTGGACGGCGCCTCGTGAGCACGGATGCGGCTGCGGCGGCCGGCGCGGGCGCGGGCGACGGGCCGGCCACCCTCGCGGTCGCGGGCGAGAACGTCGTCGACCTGGTCCCGGTCGACGGAACCCCCGACTCCTACCGGGCACTTGTCGGCGGCAGCCCGGCCAACATCGCGATCGCGGCGGCACGGCTGGGGACTTCGGCGGCGCTCGTCGCACGGATCGGCGCCGACGCGTTCGGCCGCCGCGTACGCGAGCGCCTGGCCGCCGGCGGCGTCTCGCCGCGCTACCTCGTCGACGCCTCGGAGCCGTCCAGCCTCGCGGTCGTGTCCTTCGACGAACACCGGCGCGCGTCCTACGACTTCTGGTTCACCGGCACGGCCGACGGGCAGTGGACGGGCGCGGAACTCCCCGACCCGCTCGGCGCGGACGTCCGCGCGCTGCACGTCGGCTCGGTCGCGCTGCACCTCTACCCGGGCGGTGCGGCGCTGCTGCGCATGGTGCTGCGCGAGCACGCGCGCGGGGCGGTGACGCTGACGCTGGATCCGAACGTACGCCCGGACATCTCCGGCGACCTGGCCGCGGTACGCCGCCGCCTGGAGGCCCTCGTCCCGCTCTGCGACGTCGTCAAGGCCAGCGACGAGGACATGCTGCACCTCTACCCCGATCTCGACCCGGTCGAGGCGGCGCGCCTGTGGCGGGACTCGGGGCCGGCCCTGGTCGTCGTCACGCAGGGCGCGGACGGCGCCACGGCGGTGATGGAGCACCAGGCGATCGCGGTGGCCGCCCCCGAGGTCGAGGTCGCCGACACCGTCGGCGCGGGCGACGCCTTCATGGGCGCGCTGCTGCACGCCCTGGACACGCGCGGTCTGCTGGGCGGGGACCGCGTGGGGGCGCTGCGCACGGTCACGCCGGACGATCTGCGGCGGATCACCGAGTACGCGGCAGCGGCCGCCGCGTACACCTGCACCCGGGAGGGCGCCGACCCGCCGACCGCGGCGGAACTGGACGCGTGGCGGGAAAGCCTGGTCTGACCGAGGCTGGACGCATGCGCCGCGTCCGGGTCCGTTCGTCCAGCCTTGCCGCCGTCGGCTACGACGAAGCCGGGCGGATCCTGGAGGTCGAGTACAGAAACGGGGCGGTGTACCAGTACTTCGCCGTTCCGCCGGCAGTGCATCTCGCGCTCATGGCCGCGCCCAGCCTGGGGCGCCACATGAACGCGTACGTGAAGCCGGTGTTCCGCTGCCGAAGGGTGCGTGCGGCGTCCGCGTGAGCGGGGGCGGCAAGCGCGACGTATGCCACGGGGACGGTGCGTGCCACGGGGCACGGCCTCACCCGCGGCGCCCACCGCGCCCCGGGGGAACGACGAAGGCCCGGCACACGTGGCGTGTGCCGGGCCTTCGTCGCAAAAGGGGTGGAGGTGGCGGGAATTGAACCCGCGTCCTGAAGTGCGAGACCAGAGCTTCTCCGAGCGCAGTCCGCTGTGCTTTTCTCGGCCCCGGCAATCACGCGGACAAGTTGCCGACGGGCCCAGTTACTGTTTGATTTTCCGCATTACCCCGTAACCGGGCAGTGCGGTGGAGTCCCCTTGATTATGCCAGGATCCGGGACGGGGACGCGCCCGGTCTGACACCTTCGAAACTCGCTCAGGCGGCGAGGGCGAAGGAATCGCGCTTGTTATCGGCGATTATTGGTTTCGGCATGTGGTTAACGAGATCATTGCCGCTTCCTCGGCTCGCTTCCTCTGCTCCGACATCTCCAGTCGAAACCGATCACCCCCTGTTGAGTTTTCAAGCGGCGGTCAAACTGTCGCTCGACGGTCGCGCGGGCGTACTGCCTGAGCCCGGCGGCCGGTGTCATCGTACGGAACAACCCCGGCGGCGGTCCACTTCATTCCCCCGCGTCGGCGCGGGACCCCGGAACGGTGCGGCGACCAGGTCCGTGCAAACGACGACGGGTGTCACTGCGTCTGGCGCCGGATGGCGGCGCTCATCGCCCGCTGCGCCTCGCGCTGGCCCTGCTTCTCGATGAGCGTCTGGCGCTTGTCGTAGAGCTTCTTGCCGCGGGCGAGCGCCAGTTCGACCTTCACCCGGCCGTCCTCGTTGAAGTAGATGCTCAGCGGGACCAGCGTGGTGCCGGAGTCGTTGAGCTTGTTCTCCAGCTTGGCGATCTCGTCGCGGTGCAGCAGGAGCTTCCGCGGCCGGCGCGGCGCGGAATTGTTCCAGGTGGCCTCCAGATATTCGGGGATGTGCGCGTTGCGCATCCACACCTCGTGGTTGTCGACGGTCGCGAATCCGTCGACGAGCGAGGCCCGGCCCTGCCGCAACGACTTCACCTCGGGCCCGGTCAGCACCACGCCGCACTCGATGGTGTCGTCGATGTGGTAGTCGTGCCGCGCCTTCTTGTTCTGCGCGATCATCTTGCGCTTGGGGGCCGCCTGCGCCTTCTTCGACTTGGTCGGCTTCCCAGGCATCTGAACGATGGTTGGTCTCTTCGCCATGGTCTCCGCATTGTCGCCCATCGGACGGCCCGCGATCCACGGGGTTGCGCGTCGGCGGCGCGGCGCGGGTGGCGCAACCCGGGTGGCGCGGCCCAGGTCGGCGCGGGGCCGGCCGGCGCGGTTCAGCTGCCGCGTGCCTCGGCGAGGTCGGCGAGGACCTCGCGGGCCCGGGCATCGGCGGCCTCGGACGGCGCCGGGATGTCCGGGGCCACCCCGCGGCCCTCGACGCTGCGGCCGTCCGGCGAGTACCAGCCGCCCACGGTCAGTTCGAGGACGCCGCCGTCGGCCAGGACGGTGGGGGCCTGCACCGAGCCCTTGCCGTACGTCGTCGACCCCACCACGACCGCCCGGCCGCGGTCCCGCAGCGCGGCGGCGACCACCTCCGCGGCGCTCGCGCTGCCGCCGTCCACCAGCACGACGACCGGGGTGGCGGTGTCGCCGGGCGGGGCGGCGGCACCCAGCTCGCGGCGTACGCCCGAACCGTCGTCGTAGCCGACCACCGGCCCGGGGCGCAGGAACGCGGAGGCGACGGAGGCGGCCTCGTCGATCAGGCCGCCGGGGTTGCCGCGCAGGTCGAGCAGCACTCCGGCGGGCTTCGCGGCCAGTGCGGTGCGCACCTGGTCGGCGGTGCCGCGCCCGAACCCGGCGACGCGGATCCGGACCAGGCCGTCCACCGGGACAGGGGTGCCGGCCGCGTCGAGCGGCTCGACCCTGACGTCCGCGCCGGTGAGCAGCTCGCGCGTGACGACGACTTCCCGCGGCGGCCCGCCGGAGGCGACGGTGAGGGTGACGGTCGTCCCGACCGGTCCGCGCAGTCGGGCGACCACTCCGGCGACCCCCAACTCGGCGGCGGGGACGGAGTCGACGGCCGCGAGGGTGTCCCCCGCGACCAGCCCGGCGCGGTTCGCGGGGCCGCCGGGGGTGACGTACGTGATGTGCACCGCGCCCTCGGCCTGACGGACGGTCAGCCCGACGCCGGGGAAGGTGCCGTCGACGCGCTCGCGGTGGTCCGCGGCGGTGCCGGGCGGGTAGTACGCGGCCCAGCGGTCGTCCAGCACGGCGAGCAGGCCCTGCGCGTGGTCGGCGTCGAGGTCGGCGCCGTCGAGTGCGCCGCCGGCGGGTGCCCCCCGCGGCGCCTGCGTCGGCTGCTGCGTCGGCGGTAACTGCTGGGGTACGCGCGGACGTGCCTCCGCGGGGCGCGGGCCGGGAATGCCCACGCCGTCCCAGGCGCCCGTCGCCGCGCCGGTCGTGAGGGCAGCGCCGAAGGCCAGGGCGAGAGCGGCCCTGCGGCGTACCCGACCGGACGTCATGTCGGGAGCATAAAGCAGCGCAAGACGACGCAAGGTCAGCCTGTGGATATGTGGATGATGCCTGTGTGCCGCTCAGGTACGTGTCACAACCAGGTGAGCGGATCGGCGAACTCGCCGTCCACCAGGACCTCGAAGTGCAGGTGCGCGCCGGTCGAATAGCCGGTGTTGCCGACCAGGCCGACCGTGCCGCCGCGGCGCAGGCGTTCGCCTTCGGCCACGTCGACGCGCGAGAGGTGGTTGTAGGTCGTGGTCAGTGCGACGCCGCCGACCCGGCCGTGCGAGACCACGACGCGGTAGCCGTACGCCGGGTTGTAGCCCGCGGCGATCACCGTGCCCTCGCGTGCCGCGCGTACCGGGGTGCCCTCGGCCGCGCCGAAGTCGGTGCCGCTGTGCAGCTTCACGTACTCGAGGATCGGGTGGAAGCGCATCCCGAAGCCCGAGGTCACGTCCGCGTCGACCGGATAGGACAGTGCGCCGCCCTGTCCGCGGCCCACCCCGCCGACGCCGCCGGTGGCGGCGCGCGACGGCGACGGCGCGTTGAACCGGTTGACGAGCTCGGTGAGCCGGCGCTGTTCGACCACCAGCGCCTGGTACCGCTGCTGGTCGGCGGCCTTCTCGGCCTGGGCCGTGGCCAGGGCGCCGCGGCGCTGCTCGACCAGGCGTTCGACGGCGGCGTTGGCGGCCACGGCCTCCTTTTCGAGCGCGGTCACCTTGGCCAGTTGTGCGGCCGCGGCCTCCTGCTCGCTGCGGACCCGGTCGCGCGCGCGGGCGAGTTCCTTCTGCTGCCCGTCGGTCTCGCGGTGCACCTGGCCGAGCCGGTCGAGCGTCTCCTCGTCGGCGCGCAGCACCGAACGGAAGCCCTCCAGCCGGCCGATGAGCTGCGCGGGCGTCTCGGCCTTCATGATCACCGAGAGCTGGGTCAGCGATCCCTGCTGGTACGCGCGCCGCGCCACGCGCCCGAGTTCCTCGCGCATCTCGGTCATCGCCGACTCGATGTCGCGCAACTGCGCCTGCGCGCGGGCCTCGTCCTCGACGGCGATTTCCAGGCGCCGCCGGGTGTCGGTGTCCTGCACGCGCGCGGCGTCCAGCTTGCGGCGGGCCTCGGCCAGCGCGGCCTGGGCGGCCGGCATGCGGGTGTTGGCCTCGGCGTACGCGGTCTCCGCCGCGGCCAGGCGGCTCGCCGACCCGTCGAGGTCCGCGCGGACGTCGCGCACCTGCGCGTCGACGCGCTTCTTGTCGTCGCGCGGGTCGTCGTCGGCATGTGCGGTGCCCCAGCCGATGGCCGCCGCGGTGGCGGCGACCAAGGCGAGGAGGCCGAGCCGCCGACTGTGCGTGGGGCGCATGGGCGTCGCCTCCTGCCTGCGGGACCGGCGGCCGGTCGGACGACCGGCCGTTCAGACAACCTCGGTCCCACAGGTATCAGGCGTTACGGCCCAAGTACGCCATATAACCCACTTTTCACTTGATATGGCACTCGTACGGCCTACCGCGGCGCCGCCGGACGAGGCCTCGCGCACCGCGGCAGGCGAACGCCATCAGACCTTCAGGTACTTCCGCAGCGTGAAGAACGACGCGATAGCCGACATGCCGACCCCGAGGATGAACAGCCACGGGAACACCGCGACCACCGAGTCGAAGCCGATGAGCTGCTGGCTGAGCAGCTCGATCGCGTCGGCCAGGCCCTTCTTGATGCCGAAGTAGTAGCCCAGCGTCAGGAGTCCGGACGCGACCAGGGCGCCGGCGAGCCCGGCGACCGCGGACTCCAGGATGAACGGGCCCTGGATGTAGAAGTTCGACGCACCGACCAGGCGCATGATGCCGGTCTCGCGGCGGCGGCTGAACGCCGACACGCGCGCCGTGTTGACGATCAGCAGGACCGCCACGACCAGCATGAACGCCATGATCCCGTAGGCCGCGTACTGGGCACTGCGCAGCAGGTCGAAGAACGGCTTCAGCAGGCTCTTCTGGTCCTGCACGTCATGCACGCCGGACCGGTTGCTGAACGCGCTGGAGATGATCTCGAACTTCGTCGGGTCGTGCAGCTTGACGCGGAAGGACTCCGGGAGTTGGTCGGGCGTGAGGGTGTCGCCCAGCGCCGAGTCCTTGTTCTGCTCCTTGAAGTGCTTGAACGCGTCCTGCTTGCTCTCGTAGTAGATCGTCTTGACCTCGGGCATCTTGTCGAGGTCGGCCTTGATGGCATCGCGATCGACGTTCGTGACCTCGCCGTTGGCGCAACCGTCCTTCTTGGGGTCGGACTTGTTGCACAGGAAGATCGAGACCTCGACCCGGTCGTACCAGTAGTCCTTCATGGAGTTCGCCTGGGAGCTCACCAGAAGGCCGGCCCCGAACAGCGTCAGGGACAGCGCCACACTGACGACGACCGCGATCGTCATGGTCAGGTTTCGGCGGAGACCGATGCCGATCTCTTTCAGCACGAACTGGGCGCGCATGATGTCCTAAGTCGTTCGGGGCGCCCGTCGCGCGGACGCCGGGTGCCGAGGTCGTGTGCGGATCGGGGTGCCAGGTCGTGAACCCGTCCGTGAACCGGATCGTGAACCGGATCGCAACCAGGTCGCGGACCGGGCCGGGTGCCGGGCCGTGGGCGCCGGGTCAGTGCTGGTAGCCGTAGACGCCGCGTGACTGGTCGCGGACGAGGTGGCCCTGCTCCAGCTCGATGACGCGCTTGCGCATCTGGTCGACGATCGCCTGGTCGTGGGTGGCCATCACGATCGTCGTGCCGGTCCGGTTGATCCGGTCGAGCAGCTTCATGATGCCGACGCTGTTCTGCGGGTCGAGGTTGCCGGTCGGCTCGTCCGCGATCAGGATCATCGGCCGGTTGACGAACGCGCGCGCGATCGCGACGCGCTGCTGCTCGCCACCGGACAGCTCGCCCGGCATGCGGTCCTCCTTGCCGGCGAGGCCGACCAGGTCGAGGACCTCCGGGACCACCTTGCGGATCGTGCCGTGCGGCTTGCCGATGACCTCGAGCGCGAACGCGACGTTCTCCCGGACGGTCTTGTTCGGCAGCAGCCGGAAGTCCTGGAACACCGTGCCCATCTGGCGGCGCAGTGCGGGCACCTTCCAGTTGGACAGCCTCCCGAGGTCCTTGCCGGCCACGAAGATGTTGCCCGTGGACGGCCGCTCCTCCTTGAGGACCAGGCGCAGGAACGTCGACTTCCCGGAGCCGGACGAACCGACCAGGAAGACGAACTCGCCCTTCTCGACCTCGAGCGAGACGTCCTGCAGCGCGGGCCGCGGCTGCTTGGCGTAGGTCTTGGTGACGTTGTCGAATCGGATCACGGTTGCATCACAGCGCGCCATCCTAGGGGGCAAGGGCGTCGTACGGGGGCAGAGCAGGTGAAGGGTGCTCCACCGCTCGGGAGGGCCGTCAAGGCCCGGGCGGTCACGCCCCGCGGTACGGATCGTGTCCGTGGCCCGGGCCGTGGCTCGTGCGTCCCAGGGACCGTACCGCCACCGCGGCCGGGCGCGAAGGCCAGGGGCGGTACGTCATGGGACGTGGCCATCCCAGGAGTGTAAGCGGCACAGTGGAAGGCGGTGGGAACTTCCCGGGGCCTCGAAAGCGTTACAGCAGACGACCAGGCCGGTCGGGCCCGCAGGGCCGAGGAGGACGTTATGACGTGGGAGCACCTCGTGTGCGCCAACTGCTCCGGCCCCGTGAGCGAGGGCCGGTGCTCGGTATGCCGTGCCTCCCGCCAGCGCCTGGCCGACGAGCGGGGCCCCCAGATCTCCCCGACGCTGCTCGCCGTGCTCGCGGCGGTCGTGATCGTGGCGGCGCTGCTGGTGCAGCGCTTCGCGGGCTGAGCGCAGCGTCCGGCACGGGCCCGCGCGACCGCGGCGGGCTGGGCGCCCGGTACCGCGCACAACGGTTCGAACGGCGGTACGCACCGTACGACGGACGACGTGACAGGTGAGGGCCCCGGGGCAGTCCCCGGGGCCCTCACCTTTTGTGCTGTCACAGATTGTCCGGCCTCACGAGGTCACGCGGTCGCGGTGCCCGCGCCGCGCCGGTTCAGCCGGCCCGGCAGGACCGTGAAGGCGAATCCGCCCGCGGCCATCGCCGAACCGCCGACCACCACGAACGCGAGGTTCGCACCCTGGCCCGTGTTCGCGAGCTCGGTGCCGGCGCCCGCCGTGGTACCGGTCGAACCGGCCGCCGCCGCACCCGCGCTCGGCGTCGAGCCGCCGCCGTAGTTGCGCTGCGGTCCTCCGCCGCCCTCACCGGAGGACGCGGAGGGGCTCTTGGCCGCGGTGCCGCAGTCGACGCCGCCGCGTGCGATGTCGCACTGCTGACCCGGGGTCGTGGCAGGCGGGCTCGCGGGCGGCGTGGTCGACGGCGGCGTGGTGGCCGGCGGGCCCGTGACCGGCGGCGTCGTGCCGGTCGCGGGCGGCTGCGACGAGGTGGTGCCCGTCGCGGGCGGCGTGGTCGACGGCGTCCCGGAGGACGGCTCGTCGTCCTTGCCACCCCCGTTGTTGTTTCTGCCGTCCTCGGCCGTCGTCTCGGTCCCCGTGTCCGGTACCGGCAGGAGGCCCTCCTGCTCCGGCGACCCGCTCGCCGACGGCCCGATGCCCAGGTCGAGTTCGCAACCCGAGGCGAAGGGGTTCGTCGCGCACCGGTCCGGTTCCTCCGCGGCCGCCATGCCCGCGACCGCGAGCGAGGCGCCCGCGACGAAGACAACTGCCGCGGCTATGCGAGCCGTTCGGGCGCGCATTGTGTTCGTCACTCCTGCAACCCCCAGCTGATCTTTCTTCCCGTCCGGCGGTCAAGCCTTGCCAGGAGGCTTGCCAGGCGTCAATGACGATCTGCGTGGGGTTGCCGGGTGATATCCCTTTTCGCCTTAAGTTTCGCTCAAGAATTGAGGGAGTTGAGGAGGGATTCCGGGCGCCGGGTGGGTATAGCGAATCGGGCGAATCACGCAACTACCAGGTAGGCAGGCAACTACCAGGCAGGCAGCGTGGCGCGATGCCGTCGGGCAGATCCGCCCGTTACCGCCGGGCTCCGACTACGCGCTCGCCGTCTGCTGCTGCTTGCGCCAGCGGATGCCCGCCTCGATGAACCCGTCGATGTCGCCGTCGAGCACCGACTGCGGGTTGCCGACCTCGAACTCGGTCCGCAGGTCCTTGACCATCTGGTACGGGTGCAGGACGTACGAGCGCATCTGGTTGCCCCAGGACGATCCGTCGCCCTTGAGCGCGTCCATCTTCGCCCGGTCCTCCTGGCGCTGCTTCTCCAGCAGCTTGGCCTGGAGGACGGCCATCGCGGTCGCCTTGTTCTGGATCTGCGAGCGCTCGTTCTGGCAGGAGACGACGATGCCGGTGGGCAGGTGGGTCAGGCGCACCGCGGAGTCGGTGGTGTTGACGCCCTGGCCGCCGGGGCCCGAGGACCGGTACACGTCGACGCGCAGCTCCGACTCGTCGATGTCGACGTGGTCGGTCTGCTCGACGACCGGCAGCACCTCGACACCCGCGAACGAGGTCTGGCGGCGGCCCTGGTTGTCGAACGGCGAGATGCGCACGAGGCGGTGCGTGCCCTGCTCGACGGAGAGCGTGCCGTACGCGTACGGCGACTTCACCGCGAAGGTGGCGGACTTGATGCCCGCCTCTTCCGCGTACGAGGTGTCGTAGACCTCGGTCGAGTAGTTGTGGCGCTCGGCCCAGCGGGTGTACATGCGCAGCAGCATCTCGGCGAAGTCCGCGGCGTCGACGCCGCCCGCCTCGGCGCGGATGGTCACCAGCGCCTCGCGGGCGTCGTACTCGCCCGAGAGCAGCGTGCGCACCTCGAGCTCGTCGACGGTCTTGCGGATCGCGGTGAGCTCGCCTTCGGCCTCGGTACGCGTGTCCGCGTCGTCCTCGGCCTCGGCCAGCTCGAAGAGAACCGGGACGTCGTCGATGCGGCGGCGGAGGTCCTCGACCTTCCGCAGCTCGCCCTGGAGGAACGACAGGCGGCTGGTGACCTTCTGCGCGCTCTCCGGGTCGTCCCACAGGTCGGGCGCCGCCGCCTGCTCGTTGAGCTCGGCGATGTCGGCCCGCATCTTGTCCAGGTCGAGGACCGCCTCGATCGACTCCATGGTGGATTCGACGGACTTCAGCTCTTCGGAAGGATCAATGGCAGCCACGCCCCCATCGTACTGGTCCACGCGTGTCCGCTTCGTCGGCGGATGCGGGCGGTGCGGCCGGGGCGTGCGGCGGGGGTCCCGCGGTCGGTGCCGCGGCGGTCACGCGGGGACGGCGACCTGCACGCGTCCGTTCTGCCCGCGGACGTACACGTCGACCCGCTCGGGAGTCGCCGCCACCGCGGCGACTCCGTCGGGGGCGGTGGCGTCCAGGGACACCGGCCGCCACGCGTCGCCGAGGCTCACCGCGCCGACCAGGTGCCCGGCGCTGCCCTGCGGCTGCCCGGACGGCCCGGTCGGGGTCGCCGCGGGCTCGCCCTGGCCCGCCTGGCCGCCCAGTTCGGGGACGACGACCGCCAGCCCGCCGTTCGGAGTCCACGCGGTGGCGGGCCGCCCGCCCGCGCCGAACGTGCCGACCCGCTGCGGCTCGCGCCAGTCGCCTGCCGCGAACGTCACCTGCAGCAGCGCGTGGTCGCCGGCGCGCACGACGAACGCCTCCATCGTGCCGGGCACGGACGCGGTCAGCGCCGGGGCCTGCTCGATGATCCCGGCCTTGTGGACCTTGGTGAAGCCGGTCCAGTTGGCGCCGGCGAGCGTCCCGTACATGAGCGCGTCGCCGGAGCGCACGACCACTTCGAGGCGGTCACCGTTGCCGGTCGCCGCGGGGGCGCCGGTGATCCTGGTCCTGGTGTCGACCCGCATCCAGTCGCCCCAGCCGCCGTCCGCGAAGCTGCACCGGTAGAGCAGCCGGTCCGCGGCGCCGACCGCGAGCACGTCGACCCGGCCAGGGCCGGGCGCGGTCACGGCCAGGTCCTCCGCGGTCTTGAAGGCGGGGAGCTTCTGCCAGTCGCCGAACTTCGCGCCGTCGCCGGCCGAGTACCAGGGCTGGCCGGTGCCGTCACGCTGCACGACGTACGTCTGCGCGCCCGTGGGGCGGGCGGCGCCCGGGCCGCCGACGAGCGACACGGGTGCGGCGGGCAGTTGCGTCCACTTGTCCCACACCGGAACGCGCGCCGCCCGGTCACCGGAGCCCGACGAGGCGGGCGGCGGCGGCACGGCCGCCGGTGCGGCAGCGGCGGGCGTCCCGGACGGCGAGACGGTCGAGCCGACCGGCTCCTGCTTCTTCGGGGCTTCGTCGTCCTTGCCGAACAACCACCAGCCGGTGCCGCCCGCGACCACCAGGACGAGGACGGTGCCGACCACGGCGGCGGTGCGGTTGCGGCGCTTGCGGTGCGTGCTGCGGCGCCGCGACGCGGCGATCGGCGGCGCGGCGAAGGTCGGGCGGGCGAGGTTGGTGTGCGTGTCGCGGGTCGCGTCGGGCTCGGCTCCGGACACCAGCGGCACGACGCCCGCGGGCAGCGGGGGCGGCGTCTCGCCGCGGTCGGGGTGGCCGCCTCCGTCGGGTGCCGGTACGTCGAAGCGCGGCAGCCCGGCGAGCGCGGGCTGTGCGGCGCGCAGCCGCTCGCCGACCTCGCGGGCCGTCAGACGGGCCGCCGGGGCCTTCGACAGGCAGGCGGCGAGGACTTCGGCGACCGGGGCGGGCAGGCCGGGGATGCCGGGGACCGGCTCGGTGACGTGGCGGCGCAGCACCGCGCCGGGGTGGCCGCCGCCGAACGGGGTCCAGCCGGTGAGGAGTTCGTACAGCACGGTGCCGAGCGCGTACACGTCGACGGCGGCGGTGGGCTGCAGGCCCTCGATGATCTCGGGTGCGAGGTAGTCCGGCGTTCCGATGATGCGGGTGGCCCGGGTGCGGCGCGGCGCGTCGACGAGGCGGGCGATGCCGAAGTCGGTGAGTTTTGCCCGGACTTGGCCGTGCGCGGTGTCCAACAGGACGTTCTCGGGCTTCACATCGCGGTGGATCACGCCCTCGGCGTGCGCGGCGGAGAGGCCTTCGGCGACGTCGGCGCACACGGCCGCGGCCAGGGCCGGGGTGAGGACGCGCTCCTTCTCCAGCCGGGTCCGCAGGTCGGGGCCGTCGACCAGGTCCATGACGAGGGCGAGGTCGGAGCCGTCCACGACGAGGTCGTGGATGCCGACGATGCCGGGGTGGTCGAGGCTGACCAGCGCGGTCCGCTCCTGGACGAAGCGCGCGACGAGCACCTCGTCGGACGCGAGGTCTTCGCGCAGCAGCTTGATGGCGACGGGACCCTCGGGTCCCTCGCCTGCCCAGACGGTGCCGCTGGCGCCGCGCCCGAGGACTTTCAGGGCGACGTACCGGCTGCCGATCCTGCGTGCCACTGCTGCTCCGTGTCCTTGGCATGCCTCGACTTCGGACTTCCGTGCCCGAAGGCTACCTGGCGCACACCTCGAACCAGCGTGGTGTGGCGGATCCGCGACCGGGTGTCGCGCCGTCATGGAAGCGCTTTGTCGATCTTTGGGCGGCGCGCGACAGGCCCGCGGGGGCCTGCGGGGCCTCGCCGGTCACGGGCTCGTGTCGGCGCCTCCGGTGCCACCGTTGCCGCCGCCGTTGCCGCCGTCACCGCCGCCGTCGAAGAAGTCCTTGGTCTTTTCGTACCAGCCCTTTACCTCGCCGAAGACGTCGATCGCGTTGTTGACCCAGTCGCGCAGCGGGCTGAACCAGTAGATGGCGAACAGGATCGCCGCCATCACGACCAGCCGCATGAGGCAGCCGAGCGTGCACCCCACCCCGGGGATGCGCGACGGACGGAAGCCGCCCCTGCGCCGGGGCTCCCGCGGTTCCCGCGGCTCGCGCCGCCGGCGCGGCGGTTCGACCTCGGGCGGGCGCTGCGAATCGCGGCGCTGCGGGGGCGGCGGAGGCGGTTCGCGGCGCGGCGGCGGTTCGGGCGCACGGTACGGCGGCGGGGCGGCGGGAGGCCCGGCGGACGGGCCGCCGCCCTGGCGGGCGTACCCCGGCTCGTCGCGATAAAGCGGCTGCTGCGGGTACCCGGACGGCTGCGACGACGGGCGGTAGGGCGGGGGCACTTCGTCCATCACGCGCGTGCGGTCGGGCGCGGGCGGCTGCGGCGGACGTTGCGCGGGCGGCGGCGGGGGCGGCGCCGACGGCGGGCCGGGTACGCCGGAGCCCGAACGCGGCACCACGCGGGTGGGGTCGTCGGCACCCGGGGCACCGAGGCCGCCGGGGCCGCCCGGCCCACCAGGTCCGCTGCCCGAGCCGAAGCCCGCGGCACCGGCCGCACCGCCGACCGCCGCCGCTCCCCCGATCGCCGCGGCGTCGAGCATGCGGCGCAGCGACCCGTCGTCGGCCCGGCTGCCCTGCAGCACCTCGGCGGCGTGCCGGAGCACGTTGCCGAGGCCCTGCGCGTCGGGGCGCCGCTCCGGCTGCTTGGACAGGCAGCGCTCGACCACGAGCCAATAGGCGTCGGGCATGTTCGCGGGCCGGGTCGGCGTTTCGGCGAGGTGCCGGTGCAGCAGCGCGATCGGGTTGGAGTCGGTGAACGGCGGGTGGCCCGCGACGAGCTCGTACAGCACGACGCCCGCGGCGTAGATGTCCACGGACGGGGTCAGCGGGCGGCCCTCGGCGGACTCGGGGGCGACGTAGCTGGGGGTGCCGACCAGTTCGTGGGTGCGTGTCAGCGCGGGCGATTCGGCGAGGCGCGCGATCCCGAAGTCGGTGAGCATCGGGTAGAGCGAGTCGCCGTTGCGGTTGAGCATGATGTTGGCGGGCTTGAGGTCGCGGTGGATCACGCCGTCCGCGTGTGTCACGTGCAGCGCGTCGCATACCTGGGCCATCGTCAGCGCCGCGGCGACGGGCGGCAGCGGGCCGTTGTCGCGCAGGTACGTGCGCAGGTCCGGTCCGTCGATGAGGTCCATGACCAGCGCGAGCAGCTCGCCTTCGACGACCAGGTCGCGCACGCGCACCAGGTTCGGGTGGCTGAGCCGCAGCAGCAGGGAGCGCTCGCGCAGGAAGCGCGTGACGACGTCGGGGTCGCCCGCGAGCTCCTCGCGCAGCACCTTGACCGCGACGACCTCGCCCGTGTCGCGGACTCGCGCGCGCCACACGGTGCCGCTGGCGCCCCGCCCGAGCGTCTCCTCGAGCAGGTACTTGCTTCCGACCGGCCGGTCCACTGCGCTCCCCAGACGTACTGACAGCTGTTCGCACACCTTAGGGCGCACGCAGGGGCCGGCACAGCGCCCCTCGCGGGTGGGGACGCAGCCGAGCCCGGAACCGGTTCATCACGCACAGTCCCACCGGTCGGCGGACGCGATGTGCCCCGCAAGATCATTCCCATCCGCGTTCAAGGAGTGCCATCCTCGTCGCGGATGCGAGGATGCGTACTGTGCACGTCGCATAACTCGTGCGGTTCACGCGCGGTACGCAGGCAACGCTGTGGCAGGGCGGACGGAGGAGCATGCAGATCCGGCTGACCGTGCTCGGGTCCCGTGGCGAGGGACCGGGGGCGGACGTGCTCGTCACCGCCCCCACCGGGACGACGTTCGGGGCCGTCGCGGGCGCGTTGCGGTCCACGTCGGGGACCGACGGGCAGCGGTTCTGGGTCGGCGACACGCGGCTTGCCGACAACACCCCGCTGGGCCGACCGCCGCTCGTGGACGGTGCGTTGGTGACCGTCGGGCGTCCCGGCCCCGCGTCGCCGGCCGTCGGATCTCCCGAACTGCGGGTCGTGGGCGGGCCGGACGCGGGCGGCGTGCATCTGCTGCGCCAGGGCACCGTACGCATCGGCCGCGCTCCCGAAGCCGAGATCCGGCTCGGCGACCCCGATCTGTCGCGCCTGCACGCGGAACTGACGATAACTCCCGGCGCGCGCGGCCACGTTCGCGTCGCCGACCTCGGTTCGACGAACGGCACCACGCTGGACGGCATGCCGGTCGGTGCCGAGGCGATGCGCCTGGAACCCGGCTCGCTGCTACGGCTCGGCGAGACGACCCTGACCGCGGTGCTGCCGCTGCCGTACGACCCGGATCCACACGCCGCACCCGACGCCCCGCGTCCGGACGGCCTGGGCCACGTCGTCCTGCCCCGCCTGCCCCGGCAGCCCTCACCGCCCGTCGAGCAGGTACGCGTCGACCTGCCGGACGAGCCCGCCGGCCGCAGACTCGGGCTCGCCGGCCGCCGGCGTGCGGTGGCCGCCGAGCGCGCCCGTCTGGAGGACCAGGCCCGGCTCGCGGTCGTCGAGGAGGTCCGCAGACGCCGCGCGCACAGCCCCGATCTCGCCGCGCTGCTCCTCGCCGCCCTCGACGCCGGTGCCGCGGAGAGCGGCAGGCCAGCGGTCCCGGTCCGGATCTGGGAGCGGCACGGCGACCCGGCCGAACGCCTCGCGGTCCGCCTCGGCACCGGCGACATCCCCTCCGAGGTCTCGGTCACCTCCAGCGAGGGGGTGCGCAGGCTCACCGCGTACGCCGCACCGGTGACCGTCTCGCTGCGCGACTCCGTCCTGGGACTGGCCGGTCCGCGGCCGAGGCTGCTCGGTCTGGCGCGTTCCGTGGTCGCCCAACTCGCCGCGCTGCACGGCCCGCACGAGCTGGAACTCGTGCTGCTGTGCGCGGATCCGGCGACCGCCGCCGACTGGGCGTGGCTGCGCTGGCTGCCCCAGCTCCGCCCGACCGACGGCCAGGACTGCCGCCTCCTGCTGGGCCTGAACCGCGACCAGGTCCTGGCCCGCACCGGCGAGTTGCTGGACCGCCTCGACCGCGACCGGGGCGGGCGCGGACGCCGCCGCACCGTCGTGGTCATGGACGGCGCGGGCACGCTCACCGCGCGGCCAGAACTCGTCCGGCTGCTCGCCGAGGGGCCCGCGGCGGGCGTCCATGCGCTGTGCCTGGACGACCGTGCCGAGGAACTGCCGTTGCAGTGCTCGGTGATCGGCCGGGTGGCCGGCGAGGTCGGCACGCGGCTGTCGCTGATCGGCCCGGGCCCGAACCGGATAGAGGACATCGTCGCCGACGCGGTCTCCCCCGCCTGGGCCGACCGGTTCGCCCGGGCACTGGCCCCGTTGCGCGAGGCGGCCGCGCGTACCGTCTCCCCGCTGCCGGAGACCGTGCGCCTGCTCGACCTGCTCGGGTTCGACCTCATGACGCCGGCCAAGGTGCTCGGCTCGTGGCGCGACGGGGGCCGCAGCCCGCGCGGCGTGCTCGGCGCGGATGTGCGTGGCGCGGTCACCGTCGACCTCGACAACGACGGCCCGCACATGGTCATCGGCGGTACGGCGGGCTCCGGCAAAACCGAACTGCTCGCCGCGTTCGTGACGTCCCTCGCCGTCGCCAACCGCCCCGACCAGCTGGGCGTCGTCCTCGTACGCGGCACGCCGATCGACCCCCAGGAAGCACCCGACGGCATCGCCGCGTGCGCGGAACTCCCGCACACGATCGGCTACCTCGACGAGCCCGACGCCTCGCGCGCCGCCGACGCCGTGTCCGCCGTGCTGCACGAACTCGCGCGCCGTGAACACCTGTTGCGCGGCGACCGGTTCGCGTCGTACCGCGACGAGCACGGTTCCCCGCTGCCGCGCGTGCTCGTCGCGGTCGACGACATAGAGCGCCTGGCCGGGCGCTTTCCCGGGCTCGTCAAGGGCCTCGCCGACATCGTCCACCGCGGCGGCGCACTCGGCGTGCACCTCGCGGTCGCGACCGGCCAGCCCGCGCTGGCCGGGTCGATCGAGGCCACCGCCGAGGCCGAACTGCGCGTCGCCTTGCGCACCGACGACGCGACCGCGTCCCACGCCCTCATCCACATCGACGACGCCGCGACGCTCGACGACGAGTACCCGGGCCGGGCCCTGATCCGCGGATCCGACGGCGCCGTGCACCCGTTCCAGGCGGGCCGTGTGACGGGCCGCATGCCGCGCACCGCGACGCTGCGCCCGACCGCCGTCCGCCAGGACTGGACCGACATGGGGGCGCCGCTTACGCGCCGCTCCACGGCCACCGCGGCGAGCGGGCGGCCACTCATCGGACCGACCGATCTCGCGCTGCTCGTCGGCACGTTGCGCCGCGCGGCCGACCAGCTTGGTGCGGCCCCGCTGCCCCGGCTCTGGTGAGCCGGGGCAGCGGCCGCGCCACCCGGGTCAGTCGACCGGCAGGCCCGGCGCCGGGTAGGCGGCGGTCAACTCGCGGACCTCGGCGCGTACTTGCTCCTCGACCCCGGTGCGGCCGGTGCGTACCGCGTCGACGACGCGGTCGATCCACGTGGCGACCAGGGGCATGTGCTCCTCGCCGATGCCGCGTGAGGTGAGCGCGGGGGTACCGATGCGGATGCCGGAGGGGTCGAAGGGGCGGCGCGTGTCGTACGGAACGGCGTTGTGGTTGACGACGATGCCGGCGCGGTCGAGGGCCTTCGCGGCCGGCTTGCCCGGCACGCCGCGCGAGGTCAGGTCGACGAGCAGCAGGTGGGTGTCGGTGCCGCCGGAGACCAGGTCGAAGCCCCGGGCGGCCAGTTCCTCGCCCAGGCGGCGGGCGTTGGCGACCACCGCCCGGGCGTAGGCGCCGAATTCGGGCGTCGCGGCCTCGCGGAGCGCGACCGCGATCGCCGCCGTCGTGTGGTTGTGCGGACCGCCTTGCAGGCCCGGGAAGACCGCCTTGTCGACGGCCTTCGCGTGCTCGGCGCCGCACAGGATCATCGCGCCGCGCGGGCCGCGCAGCGTCTTGTGGGTGGTCGTGGAGACGACGTCGGCGTGGCCGATCGGGGACGGGTGCACACCGGCGGCGACCAAGCCGGCGATGTGCGCGATGTCCGCGACCAGGACCGCACCGACCTCCCGGGCGATCTCCGCGAAGGCGGCGAAGTCGATGGCGCGCGGCACCGCCGTACCACCGCAGAAGATGAGTTTGGGGCGTTCGTGCAGGGCGATCGAGCGGACCTCGTCGAGGTCGATCCGGCCGGTGTCCCGGCGCACGCCGTACGAACTGGACCGGAACCACCGGCCGGTGGCCGACACGTCCCAGCCGTGCGTCAGGTGCCCGCCCATCGGCAGCGACATGCCGAGCACCGCGTCGCCGGGCTTCGCGAAGGCCAGGTAGAGGGCGAGGTTGGCGGGCGAACCGGAGTACGGCTGCACGTTGGCGTGCTCTGCGCGGAAGAGGGCCCGGGCGCGGGCGCAGGCCAACTCCTCGACGGGGTCCACGACCTGCTGGCCCTCGTAGTAGCGGCGGCCCGGGTAGCCCTCGGAGTACTTGTTGGTGAGCACCGTGCCGGTGGCCTCCAGCACGGCCGTGGAGACGTAGTTCTCGCTCGCGATCATCCGCAGCGTCTCGGTCTGGAGGCGCTCCTCGTCGCGGACGAGTGCGGCGATCTCGGGGTCGGTGGCGTGGAGCGCGGGCCGGCGCTGCCCGGACTGACCATCCGGGGACGGACTGGGCACGGACGGACTGTGCACGGACGTACGGGTGGTCGGGGATGCTTCGACGGATGCCACGGGCTTCCTCCCGGGTCGGCCTTCAGGTCGGGACCCGGGTGCCCAGGCGGACGGCACCGCGCGCAATCGCTCGCTGCCGCTTCCTCGTGGTCGGTTCCACGTCGACGCCAGTCGCGGCACGAACAGGCTATTCCACCGGAGCCGGACGCGGCCACCGACTTGGCCCACGATCGTTACAGATCCGCCACCATGGGGGGTCGCCGAGTCTGGCAAGGTCCATCAGGCGTAACGTGATTAACAAATAACACGGGGATTGCCCCAGTAAGACCGGTTGGAGAGGCTGCCTGGGGCGGGTAGGAAAGCGGGGGCACAAATGAGGGGCAGCCGCCGAACAGCGCTGCTGCGTACGCTTTATGCCGTATTGGCGGTAGAGGGGACCGCGCTACTTCTCGGCGCGGGGACGCTGGGCGTCATGGCCGCCGCGGTTCGCCAGGAGGAGAGCGACCGGCTCTCCGGGCTCGACGGAATGCTGGCACTGACCGCGATTCTGTCCGCCGCGCTGGCCGCATTGTGCGCGGGGAGCATATTCGCGGTCCGCAGTACGCTCCGCCACGGGTACGGTGCGCTCGGCCGCGCCGCGACACTCGGAATGTTCCACCTGTGGGCGGCCATGCTCGTCGTCACGCTCAAGGGCCCGCTGTGGCTGCTCGCACCGACGGGGGTGCCCGCCGCGTTCTACCTGAGCGCGTGGTGGCTGCTGAAGGACCGCAGGCGCGACGACCTGCTCCTGCTGGAGAACGAGATCCCGGCGCCGCGCCGGCCCGAAGCGGCCGAGCGCGCGTCACGTCCCTGACACTCTGTCATCAACCGCTTCCGGCACGTTCATTCGGTGCCACGCACCACACGTCGGTACGGCCGTCTCGGTGGACCACCATCGGATCTGTGGCGCCCTGCACGACGGCGCAGGTCGTCGCGTCCGCAGCGCCCTTGAAGACCTCCAGGACGGTGTACTTCGCGGCACCGCTTGTGCAGTCCATCGGCTTGACGTCGGTGCCGCCCAGCGCCGCGATGCAGCTGCCTTCGCGGACGCCCGCGGGCTCCCCGTCGTAGAACGTCCAGCCCCAGTAGCCGAAGACGCCGAGGCAGGCGACCACGGCGAACGCCAGTAGTCGGCGCATCGGCCGTCCGAGGCGGGCGCGCCCGGCGTCGTGGCCCGCTCGGCTCCCGCGCCCGTCCTCGCCCTCCCCGCGGCCCGCGACCTCCCTGCGCTCCCGGCGCGACGGGACGCTTGCGGGTTCGTTGGCGCGCGGGACCAGCGCGCCGGACGGCCGCTCGTCGGCTGCGGGGCGGCGAGGGTAGTACTGCTGACCCGCCGGGGGATTTGCCTGGTTTATCGCGGACATCTCGCCCGGTCGCGGCCGATACGCGTGCATGCCTCCGCCGTACGAAGGGGGTTGGCCGAACTGGTCGCCCTCGCCGCGGTATCCGTGGGCACCGTAGTCGTACGGCTCGTACCGGTCCAACTGCTGGTACGGCGTCGGCGGCTCGTCGAAGTCGCCCGGTCCGTACTGCGGCGACCCGTAGTGCGCCTCGTACTGCGCGCCGTAGTGCGCCCCGTGGTCCGAGCCTCCGAACTCCGAACCACCGTATTCCGGGCGGCCGTACTCCGGACCGCCGTACTCGGGGGCGCCGTACTCCGGACCGCCGTACTCGGGGCCGGCGTAGGCGGGCCCAGCCGGGTCCGGCCCGAGGCCCTGGTCGTGCTCGAACGCGTACTCGCGTCCGTACTCCTGCTCGTACGACGGAGCTCCGTCGAGCCAAGCGGGCAGGTACGGGGTCGGTTGGACTTCGTCCGGTTCCGGTCGGTCGTGCATCCAAGCCTCCGAAACACGAACGGCGGCGGGCGAAACAGGGCCAGGTGCGAAAGGTACTGACGTACGGATGTGCTGACGTACCGGCGCACGTGTGACCGTACCGGTGTACGCCGACGTACGGACGTGCCCGCCAACCTTCGACTATTGACCCGCGTTCATCAAGGGATGACCAGCCGGAGACGACAGCGGGGCCGCAAGGAGAACACCTCCCTGCGGCCCCGCACAAGCCCAAGCCCGTCCGAACCGCCCGGTTCAGGCCGAACTTGACACTGCGTCAGTTCACGCTTGCGTCAGTTCACGCTTGCGTCAGTTCATGCTGCCGCTGCGCAGCAGGGTCCGGATCACGCGCATGGCGACCGAAAGCGTCGCCAGGTCGTACGTCTCCGCCTCCTGCAACTCCTCCAGCGTCGTCCGCGCCCGGTTGATCACCGACGCGTTCCGCTCCTCCCACGCCTTGAACCGCAGCTCCGGCGTGTCCTCCGGCCCGCCCGACGACAGCACGTCGAAGGTGAGGCCGGCCTGCGCCGCGTACAGGTCCTCGCGCAGCGACGCCCGGGCCATCGACTTCCAGCGGTCGTCGCGCGGCAGCTCGATGATGCGGTCCAGCATCATCGCGATCGGCAGCCGGTCGACCAGATCGAAGTACACCTCGGCGACCTCGATGACGCCGTGCCCGGAGTCGCGGGACACCTCGACGATGTCGAGCGCGGCGTACGCCGACGAGAACCCGGCCACCACCGTCGCCAGGTCGTGCGGCACCCCGGCGTCGGTGAACTCCTTGTAGAGGCCGTCCATCCACTCCAGGTCGCTGCCGCGCAGCAGCTTGGGCAGGTGCGCCGCGACGTCCGCGACGCCCTCGGAGAAGAACGCGATCTGCGCCGCGACGTCGATCTCGCGCCGGTTGCTGAGCATCCAGCGCGTGGAGCGCTCGACCAGCCGCCGCATGTGCAGCCGCATCCGGGTCTGGACCGCCGCCGGGACCTGGTTGTCCAGGGCCTTGATGCGCTCCAGGACGTCGTCCGCGCCGAAGATCTGACGCGCCGCCAGGTGTGCGCGGGCCACCTCGTGCGCCGAGGCGCCCGACTCCTCGCGCATGCGGAACATGAACGAGATGCCGGCCAGGTTCACCAGGTCGTTGACCACGCGCGTCGTGATGATCTCCCGGCGCAGCGCGTGGGCGTCGACCTGTGCCCCGAACCGCTCCTGCAGCGCGGTCGGGAAGTACCGGTGCAGTTCGCCGTTCAGGTACTCGTCGTCCGGCAGGGCGGAGGCCAGCAGGTCCTGGGCGAGCACGATCTTCGTGTACGCCAGGAGCACCGCCAGCTCCGGCTGCGTCAGCCCCACGCCCGCCTGCTGGCGGTCGCGCAGCTGGCGGTCGCTCGGCAGGAACTCGATGTCCCGGTCGAGCTGCCCGTCGCGCACCATCTTGCGCAGGTAGCGCATGTGCACGTGCAGCAGCGCCGGGGCCTGGGCGACCGCGTTGGCCAGCGCGTAGTTCTGGTCGTAGTTGTTCTCCAGGACCAGGCGCCCGACCTCGTCGGTCATCTCGGCGAGCAACGTGTTGCGCTGCTTGCCGGTCATGTCCCCGGCCGAGACGACCTGGTTCAGCAGGATCTTGATGTTGACCTCGTGGTCCGAGGTGTCCACACCCGCCGAGTTGTCGATCGCGTCCGTGTTGATCCGGCCACCGGCCAACGCGAACTCCACGCGCCCGAGCTGCGTGCAGCCCAGGTTGCCGCCCTCGCCGACCACCTTGACGCGCAGCGCGCCGCCGTCGACGCGGATCGCGTCGTTCGACTTGTCGCCCACGTCGGCGTTCGACTCCGACGACGCCTTGATGTACGTGCCGATGCCGCCGTTCCAGAACAGGTCGACCGGCGCCTGCAGGATCGCCTTCATCAGCTCGGCCGGCGCCAGGCGCGTCACCGACTCGGCCAGGCCCAGGCGTTCGCGCACCTGCCTGGTGATCTGCACCGACTTGGCGCT
Source organism: Streptodolium elevatio (assembly GCF_040649515.1). Lineage (GTDB taxonomy): Bacteria > Actinomycetota > Actinomycetes > Streptomycetales > Streptomycetaceae > Yinghuangia > Yinghuangia elevatio. The sequence goes on along the minus strand of NZ_JBEZFP010000022.1, from coordinate 5,038 downwards.
GCGCGGGAACACCCCGCCGCCCGCCGAGATCAGGTCCGGGTTGTAGTCCGCCCACGAGCTGCGGGGCAGGTCGAACAGGCGGCGGCGCTCGGCGTACGACACCGCCGCGTCCGGGTCGGGGTCCAGGAAGATGTGCCGGTGGTCGAACGCCGCGACCAGCCTGATGTGCTCCGACAGCAGCATGCCGTTGCCGAACACGTCGCCGGACATGTCGCCGATGCCCACGACCGTGAAGTCCTGGGTCTGCGTGTCGTGGCCCAGCTCGCGGAAGTGCCGCTTGACCGACTCCCACGCGCCGCGCGCGGTGATGCCCATGCCCTTGTGGTCGTAACCGGCCGAGCCGCCCGACGCGAACGCGTCGCCCAGCCAGAACCCGTATGCCCCGGCCACCTCGTTGGCGATGTCCGAGAACGTCGCGGTGCCCTTGTCGGCCGCGACCACCAGGTACGTGTCGTCGCCGTCGTGCCGCACCACCTGCGTAGGCGGCACGACCTCGCCCGCCACCAGGTTGTCGGTGATGTCCAGCAGGCCGGAGATGAAGGTCTTGTAGCAGGCGATGCCCTCGGCGAGCCACGCCTCGCGGTTGGCCTGCGGGTCGGGCAGGTGCTTGCACACGAACCCGCCCTTCGCGCCGACCGGCACGATGACCGTGTTCTTGACCATCTGCGCCTTGACCAGGCCCAGGATCTCGGTGCGGAAGTCCTCGCGCCGGTCGGACCAGCGCAGGCCGCCGCGCGCGACCGCGCCGAAGCGCAGGTGCACGCCCTCGACGCGCGGCGAGTACACGAAGATCTCGAACTTCGGTCGCGGCGCCGGGAGATCGGGGATCTGCTGCGGGTCGAACTTGAGCGAGACGTAGTCGTGCGCCTCGCCGTCGCTGCGGCGCTGGAAGAAGTTCGTGCGCAGCGTCGCGCCGACCATCGCCACGAAGGCCCGCAGGATGCGGTCCTCGTCCAGGCTCGCGACCTGGTCGAGCGCCCCCTCCAGCTCCTCCACCATGCCGTCCACCAGCTCGGTGCCGGCCTGCTGGTGGCCCGGCGAGAAGCGGGCCTCGAAGAGGTTCACCAGGAGGCGCGCGATGTGCACGTTCCCGACGAGGGCGTCCTCGATGTAGTCCTGGCTGAAGGTGGAGCCGGCCTGGCGCAGGTACTTGGCGTACGCGCGCAGCACCATCGCCTGGCGCCAGTTCAGCCCGGCGCGCAGCACCAGGGCGTTGAAGCCGTCGGACTCGGCCTTGCCGGTCCACACGGCGGCGAACGCCTCCTGGAACAGCTGCTTGACCTCGTCGCCCGCTTCGAGCGTCGGGTCGTGGCGCAGGCCGAAGTCGTAGACCCACGCGATGCGGCCGTCGCTGCGGCGCAGCTCGTACGGCCGCTCGTCGACGACCTCGATGCCCATGCGCTGCAGGATCGGCAGCACCTCGGACAGCGACAGCGGGCCGCCGGTGCGGTAGATCTTGAAGCGCCGCTCGCCCGGCAGTGCTCCTATCGGCTGGTACAGGTTGAGGGTGAAGTCCGTACCGGCGTCCCCCGGGTCCAGCGCCTCGATGCGGCGCAGGTCGGCGACCGCGGTGCGCGGGGTGAAGTCGGCCTTGTAGCCCTCGGCGAAGGCGTTCGCGTACGCCCGCGACAGCTCGGCGGCCGGCTCCTCGCCGCACTCGGCGACCAGCGCCTCGGCGAAGTCGTCGGCCCACGAGCGGGTCGCCGCGGCGAGCAGCTTCTCGATGTGCTCGACGTCCGGGTCGCCCAGCGACGAGCCGCGCGGCACCCGGACCGTGAAGTGCAGCCGGGCGAGCACCGACTCGGTGTTGCGGGCGGTGAAGTCGATGACCGAGCCGCCCAGCTCGCGCAGCAGGATGTCCTGCATCTTGAGGCGGATCTCGGTGGTGTAGCGGTCGCGCGGCAGGTAGACGAGGGCCGAGTAGAAGCGGCCGTACTCGTCCTTGCGCAGGAACAGCCGCAGGCGGCGGCGCTCTTGGAGGTACAGCACCGACAGGACGATGTCGTACAGCTCCGGCACCTGGATCTGGAACAGGTCGTCGCGCGGGTACGTCTCGAGGATCTGCAGCAGGTCGCGGCCGTCGTGGCTGGCCGCCGGGAACCCGGCCATCTCCAGCACCTGCTGCACCTTGCGGCGCACCACCGGGATGCGCGTGACGCTCTCGGTGTAGATGGACGACCCGAACAGGCCCAGGAAGCGGCGCTCGCCGACCACGTTGCCGTCCGCGTCGAACTTCTTGACGCCGATGTAGTCGAGGTACGACGGCCGGTGCACGGTGGACCGCGAGTTGGCCTTGGTCAGGATCAGCAGCTTCTTCTCCCGGGCCTTGGCACGGGCCTCCGGGGACAGGCGGCTGAACGAGTTAGACAGGTCCTGGTCCGGGCGCAGCAGGCCGAGGCCGGTGCCGGGGACCGCTCGCAGGCTGTCCTCGCCGTCCTCGACGACCAGGTCGTACTCGCGGTAGCCGAGGAAGGTGAAGTGGTCCTCGGCGAGCCAGCGCAGCAGCTCCCAGGCCTCGCCGATCTCCTCGCTGGGCAGCGCGGGGGGCTCGTCGGCCAGCTCGTCGGCGAGCCGCACCGCCGTCTCGCGCATCTTGGTCCAGTCCTCGACGGCCTCGCGCACGTCGTCCATGACCTGCTTGAGACCGGTCTCGATGACGCGGATGTCCTCCCGGTCGCTCTCCCGGTCGATCTCCACGTGCATCCACGACTCGACCACCGCGTCGTCGGGCACCGCGGCCGCGTCGGAGGTGTCCAGGATCTCCATGAGGTTGCCGGTGATGTCGCGCCGGACCACCAGCTGCGGGTGGATCACCACGTGGATGGCCCGGTCCTGGCGGGACAGTTCGTTGGTGACCGAGTCCACGAGGAACGACATGTCGTCCGTGACGATCTCGATGACGGTGTGGCCGGAGGCCCAGCCGTTCTCCTCGACCGTGGGGGTGTAGACCCGCACCTTCGCCGTGCCCTGCGGGCGGGACGCCGCCAGTCGGCAGTGCGAGATGGCCGCCCCGTACACGTCGACCGGGTCCCGTTCGACCAGGTCGTCGGGGGCGGTGTGCCGGTAGTAGCGGCGAAGCAGGACGTCCAGGTCGATGTGACCGGCGCCTTCGCCGCCTCCGTGCTGTGACGATGCCTGCCGGGCCGCCTCCGCCGCCCGGGCCAGCAGATTCGCTTTCGCCTCGTCCAGCTTGCTCTGCATGATGCCGTCGCTCCTGTCGCGCGCCGTTGCGTGACCGACTACTGCGTTGTCTGTTTTGCGAGTCTCCCCGAACGGCAGCGACGTAGCGCAGCGCCACGGCGGTTCCTTCCGGCGTCTTTGCCGGACCGGTTCCGGCCACCGGGACACCCTTGTCCAGGCGGCTCGGCCGTGAGGCCGTACGTTGCGGGCCGAGGGAAACCCACGCCCGCCAGGCTACCCGCGCCATCCCGCGGCGGTACGGGGGCCCCGGCCCCCGCACGGGCACAAGCTGTCAGCAATCCACCGGGCGCGACGACAATGCGTCAAACGGACACCCGCGGGGGCGGAGCGGTCAGACCGTGACGATGCCGTTCTGACCGTCGTGTTCGGCCGATTCGTCGTCGAACCAGACGCCGTTCTCCGCTAGGTAGCGGAACCGCACGGTCGCGCCGGGCTCCAGCGTCACCGCCACCGAGCGGGTGCCGTTGCTGCGCCGCACAAGCGTGTGCCGCCCGGGCTCCCAGTCGTTGAAGTCGCCCACGACGCTCACCGGCCCCGCCGGGTCGTCCACAGGTAGGCAGAAAGTGATCCGCGTCGAGCCGTTGTCCCTGGCGCGCTTGATCACGTCGTCCCCCTCACTCCGGCCGCTGCGGCCTGTCCTCGGTGGTCACCCGGAATGCGCACAGCACAGCACATGCTCATGTCGTACTCGTGCCGAACGTATTGCAGGATTCCGCTCCCGTCACCCCCTGTCCACATCCGGTAGCCCATTGCCGATTTGCGGACGGCGGGGCACGGTGGACAGACGCCACCAGATCGGGGCGCACTCGGGGAGGCGATCGTCATGGCACGCAGGGTCCTGATCATCACCGGAGACGCGGCGGAGTCGCTCGAGGTGCTGTACCCGTACCAGCGGCTGCGCGAGGAGGGGTACGACGTGCACATCGCCGCACCCTCGCGCAAGAAACTGCAGTTCGTGGTGCACGACTTCGTGGACGGCTTCGACACGTTCACCGAGAAGCCCGGGTACACCTGGCCCGCGGACTTCGCCTTCGTCGAGGTGCGCCCGGAGAACTACGTCGCGCTGGTCGTCCCGGGCGGGCGGGCGCCCGAGTACATCCGCAACAACCCGGTCGTGCAGCGCCTCGTGCGGCACTTCTTCGAGAACGACAAGCCGGTGGCGCACCTGTGCCACGGGCCGCTGATCGCCGCGGCCGCCGGGGTCCTCGACGGGCGGCGTACGTCGGCCTACCCGGCGATCGCCCCGGACGTACGGGCCGCGGGCGGCACCTTCGTGGACGGCGAGGCGGTCGTCGACGGCACTCTGGTCTCCGGGCGCACCTGGGTCGACCACCCTGGCTGGATGCGCGAGTTCATGCAGGTCCTGCGCAGCAAGGCACCGGCGATCTGACCGGTCGGGGACGCAATCGGGGACACAGTCGGGGAACCGTTGTGCCTGCGGGCGCGGCGACTTGCGGGTAATTCGCCCGAACGGCCCAACGACCGAACTGACATGGCCACATGGCCACATGGCTAGTGGTGGTGTGGCGGTGTGGTGGTCTGCCCGTGCGCCTGTGCGGTCGGGCGGTCAGCCGCGGCCCTTGAAGGCGTCCTTCATGTCGTTGGCGAACTGCGAGACCTGGCCCATGACGCCCTTTTCCATGTGGGGGTAGTGGTAGTCGGTGGGTGGGACGAAGGTCTCCTTGATGGTGCGGGTGCTGGTCCACCGCATCAGGTTCTGCTTCGCGCCGGCCTTGTCGTTCGTCCCCGACCCCCGACTCCCACCGAACGGCTGCTGACCCACCACCGCACCGGTCGGCTTGTCATTGACGTAGAAGTTCCCCGCCGCGAACCGCAG
>NZ_JBEZFP010000021.1:0-87452 GCF_040649515.1 Streptodolium elevatio | reverse complement strand
GCGGCGCGGTCGCGCGGGCCGGATACCGGTGTTGCGGTGCGCGCGACCGCGCCGCGCTACCGGGGCGCGAGGCGCGCTACTGGCCGACGCGTCCGTCGATGCACTCGCGGAGCAGGTCCGCGTGTCCGCAGTGGCGGGCGTACTCTTCGATCCGGTGCACCATCAGCTCGCGAACGGCGATGCGGTCCTTGCCCAGCCGCTCGCCGAGGTCCGGGTGTTCGGCCAGGGCGGCGTCGGTGGCGGCCTGCTCGCGGGCGAGGTCGGCGTACGCGGCCTCGACCATCCCCGGATCGGCCGCGACCGCGTCGAAGTCACCGCCCTTGCCGTAGAGCTTGGGCAGCGGCTCGCCGATCCAGCCGCGCCAGTCCCGCTCGACCTCGGCGAGGTGCCGCAGCAGCCCGAGCAGCGACATCGTGGACGGCGGGACCGACCGGCGGGCCAACTGCTCGGCGTCGAGCCCGTCGCACTTCATGCGCAGGGTCAGGCGGTAGTCGGCCAGGTACTCCTGCAGCGTCGCCAGTTCCCCGTCCGGGCTGGGGCCGTCGCTGTTGCGCGGGTCGTCGCCCGGGTCGATCCACATGTCGGGGTAGACGTTCGCCTGGGTCCAGCGCTCGGGTCGCTCGTCGCTCATCTCCCCAGCTTCACCGGTGCGCCTCCGCGCCCGCCACCGCATTTGCGCGCGGCGTCGGTGGGACGCGACATCATGTCGCCCGAAGAGGGCCGAGCGCATCGCATCGAGGACTACAAATGGCGACGGACCATGTGGACGGGCTCATGCGTGACTTGGGGGATCCGGAACGCCGCGGTGCGGCCGTGAACACGCTGGTCGCCCTGGCCGGCGACGCCGTGCCGGCGCTCCTACGGGAGCTCACGCGCGAGGCCGCACCTCCCTCGTGGTACGCGTGCGGCACGGTGCTCGGCGAAATCGGCATGACCGGGTTCGACCAGGTCTTCGAAGCCTTGGTCGCGGCGCGTACGCCGGAGGCCCGGCACCGGATCGGCCGGGTCTTCGGCGGCTACGGCCTGCCCGCATTGGCGCAGTACACCGCGGCGCTTCGCCACCCGGACCCCGACGTACGGAGCCGTGCAGCGAACGCCATCGGGCATTGTGGCGAGGACGCGTTGTCGGCCGCCGAGACGCTGCTCGGATTGCTGGCCGACCCGGACCGGGAAGTCGCCTCGTCCGCGGGGGCAGCACTGGTGTTCCTGGGGGACGGGGTCGTACCGCTGCTCCAGCGGGTCCGCCGCGACGGACCTGGCCGGCTGCGGCCCCGGGTGCTGCCGGTCCTGGCCGACATCGGCGGTGAGGCTGTGCTCCCGACGCGGGATCTGCGGGCCGTCGAACGGCTGATCCGGATCAAGCTGCTCGACGACCGGCCGCAGCCTTCGCACGCCTGTTGGATGAACTGGCTCGCCGTCTCGAGCGGCGACCAGGCAGGCATCATGGACGCTTTGGACTTGACCGATCCGAGACCCGTGACGTTCGCCCTGGGCAATGACATCGTCGACGCCGACGGACACGGCCGCCACGACGAGGACCACGACTGCTTCGACCGGGTCTTCGTCACCCCCGAACTCGACGGCTGGACGTTCGTGATGGGCAGTTGGTGCGATCCCGGCGACGCCGAGCGCAGCGATGACGTCCTGCGCTTGTGCCTGCTGCTCAGCGCCCGTTTCGGCAAGGCCCAGGCTTACTACTACGGCGCGCAGGGCGACGGCTCGGGCTGGCTGATCGCCGAGAACGGCGCCGTCGTACGGCGGTACTGCGAAACCGGCGACGCCGACGACGAGTTGCTGACCCTGGGCGACCCGCTGCCGCTGGAACGTCTCCGGCGCGAGGAACTGGGGCTCGCGCCCGACTGGCACGCCGCCGAGGAGGAGCAGGACGCCGAAGACGCGTGGAAGTCGGCGGCGTTCGGGCTCGCGCCGGAGGTCGCCGCCGCCTACGGCATCAGCCCCCTCGCCATCGGACCGGACACGCCGGTACGCGGAACAGGCGTGGTGGCGCTGACCCCATACGCCACCAACACCCTGTTCCCCGCAGGAGCCCACCCGATCTGACAGAACCTGCGACCGCCCGCCGACCGCCGCGTCCGTGCGAAGGCCTTCCTGTGAGTGTCGACTACTGCTGGCAAAGCGTTCCCGGCCCTTGGTCGCAGTCCAGGTCACCGCAGCAACTGTGGGAGCTGTTCCGGGCGCGGGACCTGGTCGAGGGCCCTGCGTCCTTCACCGTCCAGGGCAGGTGCTCGCTGATGCGCTTCGTGCTGACCACGGTGGCGCCGGACGACACCGCCGCGGGCCTTCCGCTCTTCGGCGGCACCGTGCTGCGGGAGGGGGTCGAGGACCCGGTGTTCGGCCTTGTGGGTATCCCTGTTCTCCCTCACCCCCGTCCAGGTGCGGGAAGCCGCCGACTTCCTCGCGCGGGCGCGCCTGGAGCGGTGGGCGCTCGAACTGCGGCCGCAGAGTGGTCGTGCTCGGCGGCGGTCAGTGGGGTTGGAGGTTGTCGAAGAGGGCCAGGGCGTCGGCGGGGTTTGGGCTGACGAGGCGTTCGAGGCCGGCGGCGGTGAGTTCGGCCCACCGGGCGGCCCTGGCCCACGAGTGTTCCTCGAACGCGCGGACGGCCGCGTCCAGTTCCGCGGGGTCGGGGCTGGCGGCGATGGCCTCGGCGAGTTCGGCGCCTTCCAGCATCGCGAGGTTCGCGCCCGCCCCCAGCGGGGGCATCAGGTGCGCGGCGTCGCCCAGGAGTGTCACGCCCCGGGTGTGCGTCCAGGTGTGGCCCACGGGCAGGACGTGGAGGGGGCGGCGGACGAAGGCGGTGCCGCGGCGGAGCAGGTCGAGGACGGGGTCGGCCCAGCCGTCGAACAGCGCCAGCAGGCCCGCCAGTACGGCCTCGGCGTCGGACGGGGCCGGGCCGAGGTCCGGGGTCGGGTCCGGGGCCGACGGCGGGTCCAGCGGTGCGCGGAACTGGGCGTACACCTTGACGTGGCCGCCGCTGTTGCGCTGGGCGACGACGGCGCGGTTGACGCCGTACACAGCCACGGAGCCGTCGCCGACGAGCCGGGCGAGGTCGGGGTGGCGGGTGTCGACGTCGTCGAGCGAGGTCTCGACGAAGGTGACGCCGGTGTAGTGCGGTGTCACCGGGGACACGGCCGCGCGGACCCGGGACCACGCGCCATCCGCGCCGACCACGAGGTCGAAAGCCTCCTGCCGTCCGTCCTCGAAGTGCACCAGTACGCCGTCCCGGTGCCCCGGGACCACCCGCGTCACTCCCCGCCCCCACTGGACGTCGAGGTCGCCGAGCAGCAGGTCGCGCAGGTGTCCGCGGTCGATCTCGGGATTGGCGCGCTCGCCCGGGCGCGGCTGCCAGTCGCGCAGGACGGTCCCATCGCTGTCCAGGATGCGCATGGCTTGCCCCTCGGGGCGGGCCATCGCCTGGAACTCCGCCAGCAGCCCGGCCTTGTCGAGCGCGAGTTGGCCGAGGCCTTCGTGCAGGTCGAGAGTGCCGCCCGGAGGACGGGCGTCGCGGGCGGGATCGCGTTCGAGGACGGTGGCGTGGTGGCCGTGGCGGTGCAGGACGCGGGCGAAGGTGAGGCCGGCGGGGCCGCCTCCCACTACGGCGATACGGTGTCTCATGTCGATACACTGTATTTCCCAATGACGGCGTATCGCAACAGTACGGTGTACCCATGACTGTGTGGGACCGCCCTGAGCCGCCGACCCGACCCGCCCCGCTCGACCGCGATCGCATCGTCGCCGCCGCGATCGCATTGGCCGACGAGGGCGGCCTCGACGCGGTCTCGCTGCGCAAGGTCGCCGCCCGCCTGGACGCCGGCCCGATGCGCCTGTACGGATACATCTCCACCAAGCAGGAGCTGTTCGACCTCATGCTGGACGCCGTCTATGCCGAGGTCCTGCCCGAGGAGCGGCCCCGCGACTGGCGGGAGGCGCTGCGCGTCCTCGCCGTCCGCACCCGGCAGGCCGCTCTGCGCCATCCGTGGCTGGCCGACCTGCTCGGCGGCCGCCCGACCCTGGGCCCGAACGCCCTTGCCGTGTCGGAGGCCACGCTGTCCGCACTCGACGGCGTCACCGACGTCGACACCGGCATGCGCGCCGTGGAGACGGTCAGCGCCTACTACATCGGCGCGATCAGGCGCGAGGTCGCGAACCTGCGGGCCGAGCACGCCACCGGCCTGTCCAAGCACGACTGGCAGCGCGCCCACGGACCGCACGTGACGAACATGCTCGCCACGGGCCGCTATCCGGCGCTCGCCAAGGCCGTGCACGACGGCGCGGACGTGGACTCCGAGACCTCCTTCGCCACCGGCCTGGACTGGGTCCTCGACGCCGTGGCCGCCAAACTCACCCACCCGCCGTCATGAGGCCTGCCGACGTGACGCCCGCCGAAGCGGCGCTCGGAAACGCCGCACGCCTGCTCCGGGAGGAACTGCTCCGCGATGGCAGGCCGCTGAGAGACCTGGTCGCGCAGGACGCCTGGAAGGCGTTTCTGCGGTTCGCGCGCATCCCCTTCGACACCCCGGGGACGACCGACTGCGACGGACTGCCCTTCCAGTACGGCACGTACGCCTTCGACGGCCCGCCCACGTTCCTGCTGGATTTCACCCGGCAGTTCGAGTCCGTCGACGAGCACGGCGGCCACGAGTCCAGGTGCACTGCGAAGTCCGGTTCTCCCCCACCCCGGCGCTGAGCGAACTGGGCGGCTTCAGCTCCTGGTTCTTCCCCGACGGCGGTGACAGCCTCGACGCGTGGGCGACCGGCCTGACGACGACACCCGCATGGTCGATCGTTGCCGCGCACACCCCGAACGGGATCGTCGTGGCCGTCGAAGACGCCTGCTGAGCGAGGGCGACGACGGCGGGCCCGGCGGGCATCCTGGGCGTCCCTCGGGCGCTACGCGGCGGCCAGGCGCTCGGCTGCGGCAGCACGTACGTCGGCGACTTCCATCGGGTCGTCGCGGAGCTCGGTGACGCGCGCCCGGGTCGTGCGGTTGTCCGGGGCGTGGGCGATGCCGAGGAGCCGGGCCTGCTCCTGGCAATCCCACAGGGACTCCGTGTGGGCGTAGTTCAGGCCCGCTGTCGCCCCGATCGCGGTGAGCGCCTCCAGGTAGACGGCCCGTGCGTAGGAGTGCGGGGTGTGCAGCCAGAGTCGGCGCAGGTCCGGCGCGGCGGGTGCGGCGGCCGCGCCGAACCGAGCCAGTCGCCGCGCGGTGGCCTCAATCCCGGCGGATCCCGTCGTACACGAACGCCGCAGCCGCCGAAGGGTCCTGCACGGCCCGCACGGCGCCCAGGCCACGCCCGCGTTGCAGCAGCCCTTCGAGGGCGTCGGGGTGGGCGTAGGAGTCGGGTTGGGCGTGGAACAGCGCGTCTTCGTCGTTCATCGTCCGGAACGATGCCCGACCGGACGCCCCGCCGCCACGCGATATGCGCCCGGCGCGGGGCGGCGCGGGCCCACGAGCAAACAGCCGCCCCATACGCGCCGACGCGGCCGCGCACCGGGGGCCGCCGAACCAGAGCCGCCGTACGGCGCGGGCCGCCGCCGGCGGCCGGTCTGGGGCTGGTCGCGGGTATTCAATCGATCGGTTGACCACGGGGCGGCCGGGCCGTAGGCTGTATTTAACCGGCAGGTTGAATAGGCGTAGGCGAAAGTGTGAGGTGCGGGAATGTCCGACGACCGGCTGTCCCGGGTGTTCGCGGCACTGGCCGACCCCACCCGGCGCGACATCGTCGCGCGCCTGGCCGCGGGCGACGCCACCGTCAACGAACTCGCCGCCCCGTACGACGTCACCGTCCAGGCCGTCTCCAAGCACATCAAGGTCCTGCAGGACGCCGGCCTCGTGAGCCGCAGCCGAGACGCGCAGCGCCGCCCCTGCCACCTGGAGGCCGAGGTCTTCGACCTCATGACCAAGTGGATCGAGCGCTACCGGCGCGAAGCCGAGGACCGCTTCCGCCGCCTGGACGCCGTCCTCGCCCGGATGGACGACCAGGGCGACTCGGGCGACCAGGGCGACCCGCCCGGCCGAGCCGACGGCCGGACCGACGGCCGGACCGACACCCCGCCGGACGACCGGCCCGCAGCCACGGAGGAAGCGGCATCATGACCACCACGGACCACGACAATCCCGGCACCGACCACGACACCGGCCGCCGGGAAACCCGCATCACCGCCGACCCCGCGCAACCCACGATCGTGATCACCCGCGAGTTCGACGCCCCGCCCTCGCACGTGTTCCGCGCGTACACCGACCCCGACCTAGTCGTCCAATGGCTCGGCCCGCGCCGGCTCACCATGCACATCGACCGCTACGACGCCCGGACCGGCGGCTCCTACCGCTACGTGCACACCGCCGACGACGGCACCGCGTACGGCTTCCGCGGCGTCTTCCACGAAGTACGCCCCAGCACCCGCATCGTCCAAACCTTCGGCTACGACGGCTCACCGGACAACGTCAGCCTGGAGACCACCGCGTTCCTCGACCTCGGCGGCCGCCGCACCCGGGTGACCACCACCTCCCTCATGCAGTCCGTCCAGGCCCGCGACGCCATGCTCGCGAGCGGCATGGACCGCGGCGTCCGCGAAGGCCACGAACGCCTCGACGAACTCCTCGCCCGCGACGCCGCCCCGCGCACCCCGGCCGACGAACACCGCCGCATCGCCCGCACCTTCACCGACCGGGTACGCGGCGTCCCGCCCACCGCCTGGGACAACCCCGCCCCGTGCGAGGGCTGGGTCGCCCGCGACGTCGTACGCCACCTCGTCGAGTGGTTCCCGGCCTTCCTGAAGTCCGGCGCGGGCGTCGACCTGCCCGCGGGCCCCTCCGCCGACGACGACCCGGTCGCCGCATGGACCGTGCACAGCGACGCGGTGCAGGCCCTCCTCGACGATCCCGAGACCGCCACCCGCACCCTGGCGAACCCGCACATCGGCGAAGTCCCGCTCGACCAGGCCGTCGACCGGTTCTACACCGCCGACGTCTTCCTGCACACGTGGGACCTGGCCCGCGCCACCGGCCAGGACGAAACCCTCGACGCCGCCAAGTGCGCCGAACTGCTGGACGGCATGCTGCCCCTCGACGAGGTGCTTCGCGCCAGCGGCCAGTACGGCCCCCGGACGCAGGTGCCCGACGACGCCGACGTCCAGACCCGCCTGCTCGCCTTCATCGGCCGAGCCCCCTGACCTGACGCGCGACCCGGCCAGGCCCGGTCAGGCTCGGCCTCGCCCGGTTGGGCCAGGCCGTGGGACGCCGAAGGCCCGGGAGGCGGCGCGCCTGGGGCCGGGCGCCTGGGCTGCGGGGAAGCGTCAGCCGAGGACGAACGGCAGCCTCGCGGCCAACCCGCCGTCCGCGCCGCCGCCCTCGGTCGCCAGCCGGGAACTCTCCTCGGCGGTCGGCGCGCGGCGGCCGGTACCGACCAGCAGCGCGTCCGCGTCCGAGAACGACGTCGGGAACGCCGCCCCCGCGAGCTCCTCCAGCATCGTGCGCGAACGCGCCAGACCCGGCGCCGGCGGCGGCGACACGTCCGACAGGTGCGCGGCCAGGTCGAGGTGGTGCAGCGTCCACTCCAGGACGTACGCCTCCAGGTAGTCCCCCGCCGTGAGCACCTGGTCCTTCGTCCCCACCAGGCCGCGCGGGTCCGCGAGTTCCGCGGCGCGCCCGGCCGCGGAGCCCACGTCGTCGAGGTGGAACTTCAGCAGCCACGGCTCCTGGTACGCCGCCGCGAGCCGCACGGTCAGCGCGTCCAGCGGATCGTCGCCGGTCGGCGCCTGCACCAGCTCCCAATACGTCACCGCGTTCCGCGTCGGCGCCGCGTCGGCCGGCGTCGCCAGCGTGATCAGCACGTCCTGCGCGTCGATCACCAGATGGCACACCAGGTCCCGCACCAGCCAGCCCGCGCAACCCGACGGACGGGCGAAGTCCTCGTCCGAAAGGTCCGCGACCGCCGCCCGCAAGGCCGCCCACGAACTCGAGAAGAGATCCACCCCGGCACGCTAACAGCCACCGGACCTGCCCGGCTGCCCGCGGGCGCAGCGCGCCGGGCCACGGATTCGGGTCGCCGCGCTCCCGGTCACCGTTCGGTTCTTCGTTCCGGTTCGCCGAGTCGTCTCAACCGCGCTCGTCCGCGCCGCCGGTTCACGCTGCCGGTTCACGCTGCTGGTTCACTGGTCCCGTGACCAACGCTCTCTGGCGCGTCGACCTGCTCGACCTCGACGGCTACCTCGCCCGGCTCGCCCTGCCCGTCCGCGAACCGGGCCGGGCCGCGCTCGACGAACTCCACGAGGCGCACGTACGCACGTTCACGTTCGACAACATCGACGTCGTCCTGGGCAGCCACCCCGGTGTCGACCTCGACGCTGTCCAGAAGAAGTTCGTGGGACGCGGCCGTGGCGGCTACTGCTTCGAGCACGCCACCGTCTTCGCCGCCGCACTCGAACGCCTCGGCTACGACGTACGCCGCCATCTCGGACGCGTCGGCGATCCGGCCGACGGCACCCAGCAGGGCCGCACCCACATGGTCGTCGAGGTCCGCCTCGACGGGCAGCGGCTGCTGTGCGACCCCGGCTTCGGCATGAGCCTGCTGCGGCCGGTCCCGATCGCCGACGGCGCCGGCGACGAACACCTCGGCTGGCGCTACCGCATCGACGCCGCGGACGGCAGCGGCACCGGCGGCAGCGGCACCGGCGGCAGCGGCGGCTGGGAGATGCGGCGGTGGCGCGACGACGGCTGGCAGATGATGCACACCACTGACGAACTGCCCGTCCTGCCCGTCGACGTGGTGATCGGCCACCACTACACCGCCACCCACCCGGCCTCGCACTTCGTTCGGACCCTGATGGTCGCCCGCCACCTGCCCGACCGGCACGTCACCCTCACCGAGGCCACCGTGACCGTACGCCGGGCCGGCGCCCCCACCGAGCACCGCCCGCTCCGCGACGGCGAACTCGCCGACTGGCTGCGCGTCCTCGCCGTGCCGCTCACCGGCGACGAGGAGGGGCGGCTCCTGACCTGGGCCGCCGCGCACCGCCCTACCTGACTGCCCCGCTTGACCGACCCGCCGCCCGACCGACCGGCTGAATCGCCGACTCACCGGGCGGCCGGTCGGTGAGTCGGCCGGTCCGCGGGGGCCTCAGGCCCCCACGTACTGCGGGGCCTCAGGCCCCCACGTACGCCGCGAGGTGCTCGCCCGTGATCGTGGACCGCCCCGCCACCAGATCGGCCGGCGTGCCCTCGAAGACCACCCGCCCTCCGTCGTGGCCCGCGCCCGGACCCAGGTCGATGATCCAGTCCGCGTGCGCCATGACCGCCTGGTGGTGCTCCACCACGATCACCGACTTCCCCGAGTCCACCAGCCGGTCCAGCAGCCCGAGCAACTGCTCGACGTCCGCCAAGTGCAGGCCCGTCGTCGGCTCGTCCAGGACGTACACCCCGCCCTTCTCGCCCATGTGCGTCGCCAGCTTCAACCGCTGCCGCTCGCCGCCCGACAACGTCGTCAGCGGCTGCCCGAGACTGATGTAGCCCAGCCCGACATCCGCCAGCCGCCCCAGGATCGTGTGCGCCGCCGGCGTACGCGCCTCGCCCGCACCGAAGAACTCCTCCGCCTCGGCCACCGACATCGCCAGCACCTCGCTGATGTCGCGGCCCCCGAAGCGGTACTCCAGCACGGACCCGTCGAACCGCTTCCCCTCGCACACCTCGCAGGTGCTCGCCACCCCGGCCATCATCGCCAGGTCCGTGAACACCACGCCCGCGCCGTTGCAGTTCGGGCACGCACCCTCGGAATTCGCGCTGAACAGCGCCGGCTTGACCCCGTTCGCCTTCGCGAACGCCTTGCGGATCGGCTCCAGCAGACCGGTGTACGTCGCCGGGTTGCTCCGCCGCGACCCCTTGATCGCGCTCTGGTCCACCGACACCACGCCGTCACCCGCAGCACCCGCAGCGGCCGCGGCGCCGCGGCCCGAGCCCTTCATCAGCGACCCGTACACCAGCGAACTCTTTCCCGAGCCCGCCACTCCCGTGACGACCGTCAGCACCCCGAGCGGGATGTCGACGTCCACGTCCTGCAGGTTGTTCGTCGACGCGCCCCGGATCGACAGCTTCCCGCGCGGCGTCCGCACCGACTCCTTCACCGCCGCCCGATCGTCGAAGTGCCGGCCGGTGACCGTGCCGCCCGTCCGCAGCCCCTCCACCGAACCCTCGAAGCACACCGTCCCGCCCGCAGACCCGGCCCCCGGACCCAGGTCCACCACGTGGTCCGCGATCGCGATCGTCTCCGGCTTGTGCTCCACCACCAGCACCGTGTTGCCCTTGTTCCGCAACCGCAGCAGCAACTCGTTCATTCGCTGGATGTCGTGCGGGTGCAACCCGATCGTCGGCTCGTCGAACACGTACGTGGTATCCGTCAGCGACGACCCCAGGTGCCGGATCATCTTCACGCGCTGCGCCTCACCACCCGACAGCGTCCCGGACGGCCGCTCCAGCGCCAGGTATCCGAGGCCGATCTCCACGAACGAGTCCAGCGTCTGCCGCAACGCCGCCAGCAGCGGCGCCACCGACGGCTCGTCGAGCCCGCGCACCCACTCCGCCAGGTCGCTGATCTGCATCGCGCACGCGTCGGCGATCGACACCTTCCCGATCTTCGACGAACGTGCCGCCTCCGTCAGCCGCGTCCCCTCGCACTCCGGGCACGTCGTGAACGTCACCGCACGCTCCACGAACTCCCGGATGTGCGGCTGCATCGACTCCTTGTCCTTGGACAGGAACGACTTCTGGATCTTCGGGATCAACCCCTCGTACGTCAGGTTGACGCCCTCCACCTTCACCTTCACCGGCTCGTGGTAAAGGAAGTCCTGCATCTCCTTCTTGGTGAAGCGGCGGATCGGCTTGTTCGGGTCCAGCAGGCCCGACTCCGCGTACACCCGCACCGTCCAGAAGCTGTCCGACTTCCAGCCCGGGATCGTGAAGGCGCCCTCCGAGAGCGACTTCGAGTCGTCGTACAGCTGCGCCAGGTCGATGTCCGACACCGACCCGCGCCCCTCGCACCGCGGACACATGCCGCCGGTACGGCTGAAGGTCGCCTTCACCGTCTTCTTGTTGCCGCGCTCCACGGTGATCGCACCGCTCGCGCGCACCGACGGCACGTTGAACGAGAACGCGTTCGGCGAACCCGCGTACGGCTTCCCCAGCCGGCTGAACAGGATCCGCAGCATCGCGTTCGTGTCCGTCACCGTGCCCACCGTCGACCGCGGATCCGATCCCAGCCGCTGCTGGTCCACGATGATCGCCGTCGTCAGCCCCTCCAGCACGTCCACCTCGGGCCGCGCCAGCGTCGGCATGAACCCCTGCACGAACGCGCTGTACGTCTCGTTGATCAACCGCTGCGACTCCGCCGCGATCGTGTCGAACACCAGCGAGCTCTTCCCCGAACCCGACACCCCCGTGAACACCGTCAGCCGGCGCTTGGGGATCTCGATGCTCACGTCCTTCAGGTTGTTCACGCGCGCGCCGTGCACCCGGATCAGGTCATGGCTGTCGGGATCGACCGGCGCCTGCGCCGACGGCGCGTCCGGCTTCGCCGCCGACCTGCGGGGCCTCGTCATCGCATTTCCTCGATCCGGATCAGGTTCCCGAACGGGTCGCGGAACGCGCAGTCGCGCACACCGTAGGGCTGGTCCGTCGGCTCCTGCACCACTTCCGCGTCCCCTGCCTGCAACCGGTCGAACGTCGCGTCCAGGTCACGCGTCGCGAAGTTGATCCCCGCGAACGTGCCCTTCGCCATCATCTCCACGATCACGCGCCGCTCCTCCTCGGTGATCCCCGGATCCGCGGCCGGCGGGTGCAGCACGATCGACGTCCCCGGCTGCCCCACCGGGCCCACCGTGATCCACCGCATCCCCTCGTAGCCGACATCGTTGCGCACCTCGAACCCGAGCGTGTCGCGGTAGAACGCCAACGCCGCCTCCGGGTCGTTCTGCGGCAGGAACGAAGAATGAATCGTCAGGTCCATGCCGCTCACGCTAACCGCGGCCCGACCCCTGTGCTTCTCGATTCCTGACCGGACGCGTCACCTGTTTCGCCACGCACGACGGCATCCCCTCCGTCGCCTGCGCGGCCCGCTGCCGGTACGCACTCGGCGGCATCCCCACCAACTCGGCGAACCGTGTGCTGAACGTCCCCAGCGACTGGCAGCCCACCGCGAAGCACACCTCGGTGACGCTCATGTCGCCCCGGCGCAGCAAAGCCATCGCCCGTTCGATACGCCGCGTCATCAGATACCCGTACGGCGACTCCCCGTACGCCTGCCGGAACTCACGGCTCAGATGCCCCGCCGACATGTTCGCGCCACGCGCCAACGCCTCGACGTTCAGCGGCTGCGCGTACTCCCGGTCTATCCGATCCCGTACGCGACGCAGCCGCACCAGGTCGAGCGCACGCTGCTCGGGGGAGGGTCTGCCGGTCACCCACCCGATCCTGCCACACGGCCCGGACAGCACCCCCGCAGAACATCCCAAATCAACACCGCGGAAACACCGCCGCCGCTCGGGCGCCGACCTCCGTCTGCCGATGTGGCACAGGTCACGCCGCGCCGGCGCGACCTGTGTAGACCGGACCACCCGCGCCGGGCGTATGCGCAGTGAGTTCAGCGAAGACCCGGGAGCCGTGCTTGACCATCGAGGAGTTCGAAGAGTTCTACGCGCACGCCGCCGCCCGCCTCACCGGCCAGATGTACGTCATGCTCGGCGACGCCCAGGAAGCCCAGGACGTCGTCCAGGAGGCGTTCGTCCGCGGCTGGAGCCGACGCGCCCAACTCGACCGCAACGCCCAACCAGAGGCCTGGATCCGCACCGTCGCCTGGCGCCTCGCCGTCAGCCGATGGCGCGGCCGCCGCCGCACCGAGGCCGCCTGGCGACGCACCGGCGCACCACCCGCGGTCGACGGCCCCGGCCCCGAAACCGTCGCCCTCGTCGCGGCACTGCGCGAACTCCCGCCCCGCCAACGCCGCACCCTCACCCTGCACTACCTGTGCGACCTGACCGTGGAACAGATCGCCGCCGAGACCGACACGTCCGCGAGCACCGTGAAGACACACCTCGTCCGCGGACGCGCCGCACTCGCACGCATCCTCCAGGACCCGCGCATTGAGGAGGCCCCCGGTGCCTGAGGCCCCTGACGACCGGACCGACCCGCCCCACCCCGACAACGCGTACGACCCGCTGCGCGCCGCCTTCCACCGGGCCGGCGCCCACGGCGAGGCCGGCGCCGACCCCGCACCCCTCGGCCACGTCACCGCCCGCGGCGACCGCCTGCGCCGACGACGCGCCCTCACCCAGGTGGCCGCGGCCGCCGTCTTCCTCGCCGGTACCGGCATCGCCGCCGCGGCCCTCGCCCCCGGCGACGGCCACGCGCCCCCCGCCACGCCCCCGTCCGTTTCCGACACCTCGTGGCCCGCCACCGAACCCCCGTCCGCAATCCCCACCGGCCCCCGCACCGGCGTGCCCGGCAGCCCCACCTCCGAGACCCTGTCCCCCGACGGCGCGTCCACCACCACGACCACATCGGGATCGACCTCCGGAACAACCACCGCACCGGGCGGCATCCCGACCTCGCAGAACCCCTAGCCCGCCCAGGTCCAGCCCGGCCCCCCAGCCCGGCCCCTGGGCCTGGCCCCGTTCCCGCCCCCTCGAACCACCCGCAGCGCACCCACCCACACCGCCCGCGGGCGATGACGCACGCCCTCACCCGCCCAGGAGCCCCGCCGTGACCCTCACCCCACCGCGCACCCCACCCGCCCGACCGGCGCCCACCACGCCGCACCGATCGGGCGACCGCCCGGAAGCCCGCCGGAAACCACGGACCGCCCCAACCGGACCGGCCGCCGCACTCCTCGCCCGCATACCCCGGCTCGACCGCGACGTCCTGTGGCTCTACTTCCTCACCCGCATCGCTCTGTGGACCACCGCGTACGCCACCCGCCACATCTTCCCCGCCGACGGCGACGCCCGCCACGCCGAAACCACCCTTTCCGCCTGGGCCCAATGGGACTGGGTGCACTACATGCACATCGCCCGCGACGGCTACTTCCCCGACACCCCCGGACCCGATCTCCGCCCCGGCGACGAAGGCTGGGACAACCGCGAGGCGTTCTTCCCCGGCTTCCCTCTCCTGCTGCGCGCCGTCCACACCGCCGTCCCGAACTGGACCGCCGCCGGACTCCTCATCTCCCTGGCCGCCGGAGCCGTCGCCGTCCTCGCCCTCGCCCGCATCGCCCGCCACCATTTCGGCGACGACCGCACCGCCCGCCTGGCCGTCCTGTTCCTGCTCGTCTCCCCGTGCGCCGTCTTCCTCGCCGCCGGCTACACCGAAGCCCTCTTCCTCGCCCTCGCCCTGCCCGCATGGCTCGCCGCACTCCGCGGCAACTGGCCGCACGCCGCACTACTCGCCTGCCTCGCAAGCTCCGTACGCGTCAGCGGCCTGTTCCTCACCGCCGCACTCGCCGTCCACTACGCCACAACCGCCACCACCGAAGCCCGCCGCCGCAAAGCCACCGCACACCCCCGACGGCCCGCCGAACCCCGGCCCTCACCCTGGCGCCACCTCCCCTGGCTCGCCCTCCCCGCGCTCCCCCCGGCCCTCTACACCTGGTACCTCCACACCCGCACCGGCGACTGGATGGCCTGGAAACACGCCGAGGAACGCGGCTGGCACCGCCGCTTCCACGCCCCCTGGGACGCCTGGCAGACCACGTGGAACGCCGCCTTCGACAACACCTACCCCACCGGCTACGCCGTCGAATGGCAGGCCGAACTCCTCGCCATGGCCGTCGGCGTCACCCTCGCGACATTCCTCCTCGTACGCCGCCGCTGGGCCGAAGCCACCTACGTCGCCCTCAGCCTGTGGGCCCTCGGCACCTCCTACTGGTACATGTCCATCCCCCGCGCCACCCTCCTGTGGTGGCCCCTGTGGATCATGCTCGCCGCCGCCGCACACCGCCGCCCGTACGCCAAAACCGCCTACCTCGCCCTCACCGCCCCACTGTCGACCCTGCTCGCCGCCACCTACCTCTCCGGCCGCTGGGCAGGCTGACCCCGGCCACCTCCACCGCGCACCAAGCGCCACAAAACATCACAAACCAAACCCCCGCGCCACCCGCTCCACCAACGTGTCCTCCTCCACCCCTGGATCGACCACCACCGAGCGCAGGCCGAGACGCCGCGTCTCCTCCGCGAGCCGATCCGTGAACAACCGGTCCCGCTCCCGCAAATTGCGCTCCGCCCGCACCGGGTCCCCCGTCCGACTCGAGATGTCCCCCGCCGACCCCCGCCCCGCAAACGCGGCAGCCCGAAACGCCGGCGTCGGCAGCAACCACACCGCCCGCGACGGGTCCGCGAGCAACGGCGCCACCAGACGCGGCAGCAACCGGAACCCCTCCACCACCACCCGCGAATCCGCAGGCAAGGCACGCAAGTCCTCGACGATCAACCCGAACGCCTCACCGCGAAACCAGTGGAACGTCTCGAGCATCACTTCCGGCGAACGCTCCACCCACCGTTCGTCCATGCTCATCGCCGCGAACGCCGCCAAATACGGGGCATCCGCCCGCGAACTCCGCGCCGCGTGATCACCCATCACATCGTCGGTCGCATACACCCGCAGACCGAACCGCTCCGCCAGCCGCCGGGCGACCGTCGATTTGCCGCCGCCGCTCCCGCCGCCGAGCCAATACACGTCCCGCGGCAACCCCGGCACCGCGTCACGCCTCCGGCAGTGCCGGGATTGCCAGCTCCGCCAGCCGGTCCGGATCCGCCAGGAGGTTGATCTCCACCACCCGCCCGTCCGCCACCTCGAACGACATCACCGAGAACGCCGTCCCCTCAGGCGCCGTCACCAGCCCGTACGCACCGTTCACCAGCGCCAGCCGCGAATACGGCGCGAACTGCGTGAACGTCAGTGCCTGCTGCGCCACCGCCCGCGCCCCCGACACCAACCGCGACACGCCGCCCACCGCCGCCGCACCTGTGTCCGCCCGCAAGACCACATCCGGATCCAGCACCGCCAACAGCGCCTCGAAGTCCCCCGCGCGCGCCGCCTTCAAGAACGCCCCCACGACCTCACGCTGGCGCCCCCGGTCGACCTCCTCCCGCGGCGTACGCCCCTGCACCTTCCGCCGCGCCCGGCTCGCCAACTGCCGTGCCGACGCAGGAGTGCGATCCACGATCGGCGCGATCTCCTCGAACGGCACCTGGAACATGTCGTGCAGCACAAACGCCACCCGCTCCACCGGCGGCAGCGCCTCCAGCACCACCATCAGCGCCAGCCCCACCGAATCCGTCAGCATCGCCGCGTGCTCCGGATCCACCGAGTCGTCCCGGTCCACCACCGGATCCGGCACGTACACCTCGAGCGCATCCTCACGACGCGACTTGCGCGACCGCAGCATGTCCAGGCACACCCGCCCGACCACCGTCGTCAGCCAGCCCCCGAGGTTCTCCACCCCCGACACATCGCTGCGGCTCAACCGGATCCACGACTCCTGCACCGCGTCCTCGGCCTCGCTCACCGACCCCAACATCCGGTACGCCACCGCCCGCAGATGCCCCCGGTTCTCCTCGAACCGCTCCGCCAGCACGTCCATCGGTCCCACCACAGCGCACCCATCCCCTCGTCACGCACCAGACCGACGGCCACACAGACGCAACCGCCTCACAAGATCATCAGCGATCCGCGGCCCGACCGACATCCACAGAGCGCGGCACCGCCCAGCCGGCCCCGCCGCCGTCCCCCGTTCGACGCAACCGCCCGCCTTCGCCCCACACCCCCGCAACCACGCCCCGAAAACCCCATCTGACCAGCACAAACATCCCGCGACCCGAACCCACGTCTAGGCCGTCCCGGCTAACCCGCCGCGCTGCGCCGCCGCGCCCTCCGCGCTTGTCTGGGCTCACCGACGCGACCGACGTCCCACCGGTCGCCCATCCGACACGACACGCACGGCAACACGCCCCGGAGGTCCCCCGTGTACGCAACCCGATTCGCCGCAGGCACCGCCATGGCCGCCGCACTCCTGGCCTCCGCGGCGCCCGCGGCCGTCGCCAACGACGGACGCACCGTCCCCTACGTACACGCCACCCCCGGCAACGTCCAACCCGGCCAGACCGTGCAACTCGTCCTCACCTGCCCCACCGAGGCCGCCACCGCCGACGGCACCTCGCAAGCCGGGACGATCCACTTCGGCAGCGCCACCAAGGGCGTCTTCACCGGCACTCTCCAGGTCCACGCCGCCGTCCCCGCCGGCCAGTACACCGTCACCGCGAACTGCTCCTCCGCGGCACCCTCGGGCAAGTCCGCCGAGAAGTCCGAGAAGTCCACCGAAAAATCCGCGGGCAAGGCCGTCACCACCACCACGACCGTCGTCGTCACCACGACCACCACCACGACGGCCACCACCCACCCCGCAACCGTCACCGGCCCCGTACGCACCGGCTTCGGCGGAGCCGCAGGCGGCCCTGACTCCACCCAGATCGCCATCGGCACCACCCTCGCCGCGGCCGCCCTCGGCACCGCCACCCTCATGCTCCGCCGCCGCGCCGCCAACCGCGCCTGACCACCACCCAGGCCCACCCCCGGAACGGCGCACCGCGATGCCCCACGGCACCCCCGCCGACACCACCCCGGACACCACCCCCGGCCGCGCGGCCAGCGCCGCGGCCGGGGGTGGCACACGCCTGCGCGTCACCGCCCTCGCCGCCACCCTCGGCGTCGCGGCCCTCCTCATCCACAACGGCATCACCGGCACCCCCGGCCCACCCACCGCCGACAACAGCGGCACCACACCCACCGGCGGAAGCGCACCCCTCACCCGATCCACCCCCACCTGGATCCGCATCCCCGCCATCGCCGTCAACGCCCGCCTCATCGGCCTCGACGTCTCACCCACCGGCGAACTCGACGTACCCCCCGCCGACCGCGCCGACGTCGCCGGCTGGAACACCGACGCCGTCACCCCCGGCGAAACCGGCACCGCCGTCATCGCCGGACACGTCGACAACAAACGCGGCCCCGCCGTGTTCTACGACCTCGGCAAACTCGGCACCGGACGCAAGATCGAAATCCACCGCCGCGACGGCCACACCGCCGTCTTCACCATCTACGCCGTACGCACCCACCCCCGCGACAACTTCCCCAGCACCCGCGTCTACGGCCCCACCGGACGCCCCGAACTCCGCGTCATCACCTGCGGCGGCACCTACGACGAGCACACCGGCTACTCCGCCAACACCGTCGTGTACGCCCACCTCACCGCCACCCGCTGACACCCACGCTCCTCGCTCGCGGGACCGCACTCACCGGGCGGCCGTGATCACGCCGGTCAGCGCCGCCGCGAAGTCCGCCGATGTCGGGAACGAATACACCGCGGCCGGTTCCCGCAGAGCGCCCGCACCGGGACCCACGTCCACCGCCGCAAACGGCGGTGCCCCACCCTTACCAGCAACCCCCGCTGACGCGTCCCCACTCACGACACTGGCAAGGAATCCCCGAACCCCACCACGCCCCGGACACAACAAACCGAAGACACCACGACGCCCGACCACCCCGGTGCCACAGTGGACAGAAGGGCCGCCGCGCCCGGTGGCGGCCCCGCCGAGAGGAGCCGGCCATGCCACGCAAGGTCGCCGACTGCACCAAGGCCCCCAACGAAGTCGGCTGCAGCCTCGTGATCATCGGCGAAGAGGACGAAGTCCTCCGGGCCGCCATGGACCACGCCGCCCGCGTCCACAACGAACCCGAGACCGACGAGGTCCGCGACTGGATCCGCAACGACCTCGAAGACGAGAACACCTGGCTCGCCGCACACCACCCCACTCCCGCCTGACCCGTCCGCCCTCAGCGAGCCGCTGACACGTACCGCAGCCGAGGCAACCGCCAGCGGACATGACCGCTCACGCGCGCACCCGGCCACCCGGCCACCCGGCCACCCGGCATGCTTCACCCATGCACTTCCGCCCAGCCGCCCGCCCCGACCTCGCCCAACTGCTCGCGCTCCTCGGCGACGCCCCGCCCGCCGACCCGGACGCACACGTCCTCGTCACCGACGCCCACGAGCGCGCCTTCGCCGCCATCGACGACGACCCCCGCAACGAACTCCTCGTCCTCGACGCAGGCGACGGCACCGTCCTCGGCTTCCTCCAGGCCACCTACATCCCCGGCCTCGGCAACAACGCCGCCGACCGCGCCCTCCTGGAAGCCGTACGCGTCCACCCCGACCACCGCAGCTCCGGCCACGGCCGCCGCCTCGTCGCCCACGCCGTCGAACGGGCCCGCCAACGCGGATGCACCCTGGTCCAACTCACCAGCAACAAAGCCCGCACAGACGCGCACCGCTTCTACGAGAACCTCGGCTTCACCCGCAGCCACGACGGCTTCAAACTCCGCCTCTGACCAACCCGCGGCCGGACGCCCACCACCGCACAGCCCCCTCCCCGCGCGGGCATAAAATCGTCCCGCCATGAACAACCCCACCCCGGCCGGCCCCGCCGACGCCCACGCCTCCCACGCTCCCGGCCCCCTCCGTCCCCTCGGCCGGGTCGCCACCTTCGTCGCCGTCGGCGACTCCTTCACCGAGGGCATGTCCGACCCGTACCCGGCGAACGGCGCCCACCCGCCCGACACCTACCGCGGTTGGGCCGACCTGCTCGCCGACCGGCTCGCCACCGCCGAACCCGGCCTCCGGTACGCCAACCTCGCAGTCCGCGGCAAGCTCATCCGCCAGATCGCGCACGACCAGGTCCCGATCGCCGCGGCCCTCGGCGCCGACCTGACCACCCTGGCCGGCGGACTCAACGACGTCCTCCGCCCCCGCTGCGACCTGGCGGCCGTCTGCGCCGTCCTCGAGGAGGCCGCCGCGACCCTCGCCGCGTCGACCGGACACCTGGTGCTCTTCCGCAGCACCGACCCGACGCGGCGGCTCAGGTCCAGCGCCCGCCTCATGCCGCGCATCGAGCAGCTCATCTCCTTCGTCGACGATCTCGGCAAGCGCCACGACGCGACTGTCGTCGACCTCTTCACCGCCCGGGTCTTCGACGACCCGCGCATGTGGGGCATCGACCGCCTCCACCTCTCCACCGAAGGCCACCGCCGCGTCGCCGAAGCGGTCTGCGAGGCACTCGGCCTCCCACACGACCCCGACTGGCGCGTACCCCTCGCCCCCGCCGCCCCGGACCCTTGGCTCACCCGCCGCAAGGCGGACGCCAGTTGGGCCAGAATCCACCTCGGCCCGTGGCTCTACCGCCGCGTCACCGGCCGCTCCTCCGGCGACGGCCGGCCACCCAAGCGCCCGGAGCTCACGGCCTGGGAGTAAGGCGAGTCGCGACCGGCGCCCGTCCTGTTGACGAGCGCTCGGGTCGGGGTGAAAAGCAGTCGGCCGGGGCCAGTTATGGAAGATTCACCGGAACGGGGGACGCACGAACAGCCGAGGCTCCGCTTGCCGACCCCGGCCGACCGGCGCAGGCTCGGCTGCATGAGCGACAACCCCATCTCCCTGACCGATCTGACCGGCTCGTACACGATCGACCCGGTGCACTCCCGGATCGGGTTCTCCGCCCGGCACGCGATGGTCACCAAAGTCCGCGGCGCCTTCAACGAGTTCGAGGGCAAGGCGACCCTCGACGGCGACGACCCCGCCAAGTCGCAGGTCTCGGTCTCCATCGCGGCCGCGAGCATCGACACGCGCAACGACCAGCGCGACGGGCACCTGCGTACGAACGACTTCCTGGACGCGCCGAACTTCCCGAACATCACGTTCCACTCGACGGCCGTCGAACAGGTCGACGACGACACCTACCGCCTGACCGGCGACCTCACCATCAAGGGCGTCACGCATCCGCTGAGCATCGACCTGGAGTACAACGGCGCCGCGCGCGACCCGTACGGCAACCTCCGTGTCGGCTTCGAGGGCTCCGTCGTCATCAAGCGCAAGGACTACGGCATGACGTGGAACGCCACCCTGGAGACGGGCGGCGTACTCGTCAGCGACAAGGTCACCCTCGAGGTCGAGGTCTCGGCGGTCAAGGACGCCTGAGCGGCCCTCCCCCGCCCCGGCCGGCACCCGGTCGAACACACCTTGTGCTGTGCTTCTTGGCCCGCGAGCAACCCGCTCGCGGGCCATCAGGCATCCTCCCGTGCCTGTTCTCCGCATTGTTATAGTTGCACTATAACAACCAGGAGTACCTATGGCACCTGCTCGCACCCGCTCGCTCCGATCCGTCACCATCCGCCGCACACTCGTCGCCGGCGGCGCCCCCGTCGTCGGCTTCACTCTTGTCGCGGTGGCCTTCGCCGCCTGGCACGCACGGCTGCCCGACCCGCTCGCCACCCACATGACCGCAAACGGACGGCCTGACGGCTTCACGTCGCGCGGCGCCTTCCTGCCCGTGTTTGCCGCCCTGCTCCTCGGCCTCGGCTCGTTCTTCCCCGTCATCGCCTGGGTGTCCCGCGCGAACCCGGGCGGCCAGCGCGGTACGACCGCAACCGGCGTCGGCCTCAGCGGCATCCTGACCTTCATCCCGATCATGTTGCTGCACGCGCACCTGGACGCCGACGACAGCAGCACGGTCCGCTTCGGCATGGGGTACCTCGCCGCCGGGCTCGGTGTGCTCGTCGTCGCGGCCGGCCTGGGGTGGCTGCTGGCCGGTCCCCCGGCGAACGAGGTTGTCGAGGCCGCGACCGCTCCGCATGCGAAGGCCGGTCATCTTGAGGCCCGGGACAGCGAAGTCCTGGTGTGGACGCGGCGCGCGGTGTCCCCCGTCCTGGCGGTCATCTCGGTCGCCATGCCGGTCGTCGGCGTGGTCGTCGGCATCCTCGGGGACTGGTGGCCGAGCCTGGTGTTCCTGAGCGCGGCCCTGCTCACCGGCGCGTTCGCGGCCGTCCGCGTCACCGCCAACACCTCCGGCCTGACCGTCGCGTACGGCCCGCTCCCCCGGCCCCGCACCCAGGTGCCCCTGGCACGGATAAGCGAGGCGGGTACCCGCGACGTACGCGCCCTGCGCGACTTCGGCGGGTGGGGCTACCGCATGCGGCCCGGGGCGTCGGGGGTCATCCTCCGTTCGGGCGAAGCGCTCTCGCTCAAGCTGGCGACCGGCAGCACCTTCGTCGTCACGGTCCGGGACGCCCGCACCGCCGCCTCCGTCATCAACACCCTTGCCGCCCGCAGACGGCAGCCCGACGACCGCGACGACGCGGGCCCGGAGCCGGCGCCGCGGGCGGCACCGACCACCGAGGGGCACGGTAGATGCTGGTCCGCGTAGACCCCGGATCACCCCGGCCGCTGCACGAGCAGATCGCCGCCTCGGTCCGCCGCGCGGTCGCCGACGGAACCGTGGAGCCCGGCGAACGGCTGCCCGCCGCCCGGGAGTTGGCTGCATCTCTCACCGTCAACGTGCACACCGTCCTGCGCGCCTACCAGCAGCTGCGCGACGAAGGACTGCTCGACCTGCGCCGCGGCCGCGGCGCCGTCGTCGCCGCCGGAGCCGACCCGGCCCGCCTGCACCTCGCCGAACGCGTCGCGGACCTGGTCCGCCAGGCCCGCTCCCTCGGCCTGTCCGACGACGAACTCGTCACCCTGCTCCGCAGCAATCTCGCCGCTCCCTGACGGCTCGCCGGACCGCCTCGGGCGGGTGCGGCTCCGGTGGCGGGGCGGGGCCGGGTGATGGAGGGTTGCGGGAGGGTGGTCGGCTCTCGGCGTCGGGCTACCGCGCGCTGCCGCGCGTACGCCCGGACCCGTTTGTCCGCCCGCCCGTTCGCACGCTTGTCCTGTCCGCAGAGGCTGTCCGCGATGGTTGTCCGCGCCCGCCGTCGCCGACGGCGGCTCCGAGGGGAACGGTGCATGTCCGACCACGACGATCTGGCAAGGCTCGCCGCCGACGCGTATGTCTACGGGTACCCCCTGGTATTCGACGTCTCCATGGTCCAGCGCTGCCTGCGGACCGGCTTCGGCTCGCTGCCCGCCACGCAGGCGAACCGGTTCGCGCACGCCCGCAAACTGGCGGGTCCTCAGGACGACTTCGTGTCGGTCAACAACGACACGATCTACTCGCTCGCCCAACTGGACCTGTCCGGCGGGCCGCTGCTCCTGCGGGTGCCGGACACCGCGGACTCGTACTACGTGCTCCAGTTCGTCGACACTTGGACCAACAACTTCGCGTACGTCGGACGCCGCGCCACCGGCACCGACGCCGCCGTCTTCGTGGTCGCCCCGCCCGGCTGGATCGGCGCCGTCCCGGAAGGCACGCGGGTGATCACCGCCCCCACGACGGTCGCCTCGATCGTCGGGCGCTTCGCCTGTGCGGGACCCGACGACCTCGACCGCGTCGCGAAGCTCCAGGAGCAGCTGACGCTCGAACCGCTCGGCGACCCGGGACCGACGGCCGGCCTGCCGGTGCCCGACGACACCGTCCCCGAGGACCTGCGTTTCTGGGAGCAACTGCGGGTGCTGCTCGCGGCGTTCCCGCCGGACACCGAGGATGCCGAGTACCAGCGGCGCTATGCCGCGCTGGGCCTGCTGCACGAGGGCGGTTCGCCGTACCACGACGCGCCGGGCGACCTGGTGACCGCGCTGCGCAACGGGTACGCGGCCGGCCGGCAGCGCGTCGAGGAGGCGAGCCGCACCGGGCTGGACGACCGGAGCTCGACGTGGCACATGGCGCTCCACCTGTTCGACTACAACGTCGACCGCCTGGGCCTGGGCACCGTCGACTCGCCCGACTGGCGGATCGGCGACCGACGCGCGTCGTACCTGGTACGCGCCGTCGCGGCGCGGGTCGGCCTGTGGGGCAACCACGCCTACGAGGCGGTGTACGCCACCACCTACACCGACGCCGAGGGCCGCCAGCTCAACGGTTCTCGCAACTACACGCTGACGTTCCCGTCGCCTCCCCCGGTCGACGCGTTCTGGTCGGTCACGATGTACGACATGCCGGACTACTTCCTGATCGACAACGCGGCCAACCGCTACTCGATCGGCGACCGCACGCCCGGACTGGTCCACGGCCCCGATGGTTCGCTGACGCTCTACCTGATGCACGCCAAGCCGGTCGAGGGCGAGGCGGCGAACTGGCTGCCGACACCGGCCGGGGACTTCCGCCCGATGCTGCGCATGTACCAGCCGGGCAAGGCCGTGCTCGACGGGTCTTACCAACTGCCGGACATCCAGCCGCTGGACTGACGCGCTCCCTTGGGCTCGGCGTTCACGGCGCGGGTCGAGCGGGCGGCTCAGGCGGCGGAGAGCCCGCTGTCGGCGGCGAGTGACCGGGTGAGCCAGTCGTGTGCGGCGCCCGGGGTCGGGGGCGGCGGGCCGGAGGCCGAGGTGCGCAGGACGGCGACCTCCCGCCAGTAGTGGTCGACGCGCGGGTCGGCGGCGAGTTGCGCGTGCAGTGCGCGTCGGAAGGCGGGCGTGTCGCGGGTGGCGCGGGCGCGGGCGTAGGCGTCGACGAAGGAGTCGAGCGCCTCGCCCGGCTGCGGTGGGCGCTGTGCGAGCAGGTGCGGGGCGGCGAGCGCGTACGCGCCCACGAGTCCGTCGTAGACCAGCGCGGCCTGGTATCCCTCGTCGGGCCGGTGTGCGGCGGGCTGGCACCGCGCGAGGCTGTCGCCGGCGCAGTCGCCGGTGACGAAGGCGTGCAGTCGGGCGAAGGCGAGGACCTGGTCCGGGGTGGGGTCGTGGGGCGGGTCCGGAACGGCGTGTTCGAGGACGGCTGCCGCGACGCGCGACGGCAGGCGTGGCGGCAGCCAGCGGCGCCAGAAGCGGGCGATCGCCGTCGTGTCGGGCGGGGTGGTGATGGCACCGACGAGCCGCAGCCGGTCCGTACGTTCCGCGGGGGCGCAGTCTTTGACGAGCAGGAGGGCGGCCTCCCGCCAGCGCAACGCGGCCATCTGGGAGCCGAGTTCGCGCAGGTGGCCGGCGACCGCGTCCTCGAGGGCGCCGTCGTCGACGGCATCGGGGTCGGCCGGGTCGTCCACGGCGCGGCCGAGGATCCGGCGTACGGCCGGGAGCGGCAGGTCGAGGGTGCGCAGCGAGCGGATGAGGCGGAGCCGGTCCAGCGCCGCTGGGGCGTAGCGGCGGTGCCCGCCGGTGCTGCGGGATGCCTCGGGGAGGAGCCCGTGGTCGGAGTAGAAGCGCACGGTCTTGACGGTGGCGCCGGCCTGCTCGGCCAGTTCCCCGATGCTCCACAGGCCGTCTGCCGCCCAGGGCCGCGCGGGCGGCGGGGTGGTCGTGTGCGGTGGGGTCGTGGGCGGCGGGGTCCGCGGTGACGGCGACGGCGTGGGCACGGCTTGAACCTCCCTCAAGGGGAGTTCCTACCGTACCCGCGAGCGTGGTCGGCCGAGGTGGCCGGGGGCGCGGCGGCCGCGGCGCGGTCGTGGTCCGGCGGATGCCCTGGAGCTGCGGGTGTGCGGGAGGAGCGGGGAGTGCGGGAGGAGAAGGTCATGACGGCGTACGTGCTGGTGTCGGGTCCTTTCACGGACGGCTCGGTGTGGCGGGAGGTGGCGGACCGGTTGCGGGAGGCCGGTGCGCGGGTGCACCCGGTGACGCTGACGGGTCAGGGTGACCGCCGGGATCCGGCGGGTCCGGGCACGGATCTGGAGACGCACATCGCGGACGTGCTGCGGGCGTTCGAGCAGTGCGACGCGGACGGCGTGGTGGTCGTGGGCCACGGCTATGCCATCCATCCGGTGCTGGGCGCGGCGGACCGGTGTCCGGAGCGTGTGGCGCGCGTGGTCTATCTGGACGCCGGTATGGCGCGGAGCGGGGACGCGCCGTTGGAGCTGCTGCCGCTCCAGGGGCTGCGCGACGAGTTGCGCGCCCGGGTGGACGGCGGCGAGCCGGGTGACCCCGTCGCTCCCCCGGCACCGGGCGAGTGGCAGTTGTGGGGCAGCACGGACGGTCTGTCGTCGGCGGATCTGGCCGAACTGTCCAGGCGCGCCGCCCCGCAGCCGGCGGGCACGCTCCTCCAGCCGCTGGTGTTGTCGGGTGCGGTCGACGCGCTGCCGACGACGGGTGTGCTGTGCACGTCGAGTGGGGCGAACATCGCTCTTTTGGAGTCGGTGCTGAGTCTCGGGGACGCCGGGCTCAGGACGCTGGTGGACCGTCAGGTGACGTTCTTCGAGCTGGCGACGGGGCATTGGCCGATGCTGACCGCGCCCGACGAGCTCGCGGATGTGCTCCTGCGTGCCACGGCGGGCGAGGGCCACGTGTTGGCGGCCCCTGAGGACGGCAGGGAGCCAGGCCATCTGAAGGGCTTCCTGCTCGACGTGCCGCCTGGTCCGCGCGAGCGGATCGGCGCGGTCGATCTGCATCTGCCGGCCACCGTGTCCCCGCGTCCTGCGGTGGTGTTCGTGCACGGCGGGCCCGTTCCCCCGGATGCCGCGGTGACGCCGCGCGACTGGCCGGGTCTGGTGGGGTACGCCCGGTTGGCGGCGAGCCTGGGGGCGGTGGGGGCGGTCGTGGAGCACCGGCTGCACGGTCTCGGGGACTTCGATCGCTCCGCGGCCGACGTCGCGGCGGCGGTGGAGCAGGTGCGCGCCCATCCGCGCGTCGACGGGGACCGCATCGCCCTGTGGTTCCTGTCGGCCGGCGGACTGCTGTCGACGGACTGGTTGGCGGCGCCGCCGGAGTGGCTGGGCTGCGTGGCGGTGTCGTACCCGGTCCTGGCGCCGCTGCCGAACTGGGGTTTGTCGGATTCGCGGTTCCGCCCGGCCGACGCGCTCGGCGGCGTGGGGCGGTTGCCGGTGGTGCTGACCCGGGTGGAGTTGGAGCATCCGGCGATCGCCGCGACGGTCGCGGAGTTCGTGGCGGCGGCGGAGTCGGTGGGGGCGGATCTCGAGGTGGTGGACGTACCGCAGGCGCACCACGGCTTCGAGACGATCGACCACACGGACGCGGCCCGTGCCGCCGTGTGGCGGTCGATGGGCTCGGTGCTCGGGCATTTGGGGATCCCCGTCGCCCCGGCGGACGCAACCGGCGGCGTACCCGGTTCCGGCGCGTCTGGTTTCGACGTGTCTGGTGCCGGCGGGCCGGTCGCGGTATGACTGGGCCCCCGACCCGGTCCTGACGGGTCGTCAGGAGGTGGACCGTGCCGCACTGGACGATTCTCGACGAGGGGCGGGCGGCCGTCGTGCCGGTGGAGCTGTCCGACGGCGGCTCGCCGCTGCTGAGCCGTGCGGCGGTACGGGAGGCGCTGGGCTGGTCGCGCGAGGCGCACGGCTGGTGCCGGGGCGACGTGTGCGTGCCGCTGGGTGTGGCGGCGTCTGCCGAGGGTCCGGGGGACGCGGTCGACCTGGCGGCGTTCGCGGCGGTGCTGGGGCGCCCGTACGCCGCCGAGCGGGCCGCTTCGGTGGCCGCCCTGGGCACCGGGTGCGCGGATGTGGGCCTCGACCCGGGCGGTGTCGCCCCCGACTTCGCGTTGCCGGATCTGGACGGGCGGGTGCACCGGCTGTCGGATCTGCGCGGCCGGAAGGTCGCGGTCAACTTCTGGGCGTCGTGGTGCGGGTGCCGTTGGGAGCTGCCGCACTGGGAGGCGCGATACGTCGAGCTGGCCGAGCACGGCTTCACGCTGCTGAGTGTGTCGCTGGACCACCGTGCGGCGGACGCGGCGCCGTGGATCGCCGAGGCGAAGCCGACGCATCCGGTGGTGATCGACACGGAGCAGCGGGTGGCGGCGCTGTACCAGGTGGCGAATGTGCCTTCGGTGGTGTGGGTGGACGAGGCGGGGCTAGTGGTGCGCCCGAACGACACGCAGTACCCGTCCGACACGTTCGAGGTTTTCACGGATGTGCCGTCGGGTCCGGCGATGGCCGCGTTGCGTCGGTGGGTGTTGGAGGGGGACAGCGGGCTGACGGCCGAGCAGGTGGCCGCGTACACGCCGCGTCCGGACGCCGCGGCGCAGCAGGCGCGTACCGAGGCGGCCCTCGCGGTGTGGCTGGTGGGCAACGGTCATGCGGGGGCGGCGCGTTCGCGGTTCGAGCGGATCGCGGCGGAGGCGCCGGAGCAGGTGTCGGTGTGGCGGGCGCTGATGCCGCTGCTGGACGTCGATCCGCTGGGCGAGGAGTTCTTCGCCAAGGCGGCGGTGTTGCAGGAGCGCGGTATCGCGCTGGCGCGGCCGCTGCCGGTGGGCCCCGCGGAGGCGGGGCCCACCGGAGGTCAGGCGGAGTAGATGACGTAGAGGGAGTAGCCGGTGGCGTAGTTGCCGGTGCACTTCCAGTCGCTGGCGGCGCCGTAGTGCACGTACTGCTTGCCGATGTCCTGGCACTTGTAGAGCTGCGGGTAGTTGGCCACGTACTGCCAGGCGGCGGCCTGGGCCTGGCCCGCGCCCGTCGCGAGCAGTCCCACTGCTGCCGCGGCCGCGACGGCTCCGCCCGCGAGTCGGCGCCTCGTGTTGCCCATGATTACCCCATCCGGTCGGCGTCAGATCGGGGTGATCGTTCAGGCAGTGACCGCGAGTGGTCAAGATCCGTCACACGGCGGAGGTTTCCGCAATCCATCGGGCGCGGGAGCACATCCTCGGCGCGTCGCCGCCCGGGTGGTCGGTGCCGCTGCGGCGGCGTGTTGCCGGATGGCGGGGCGGGTCGGCCCGGGGCATGATCATGTGGGCTATATATACCTATTGCCCGGTTTCATGGTGCCGAGTGTGAGGACCCTGCCTTGACGACGCTGACCGTGTGGAAGTTCGCCACCCCCGACGGAGCCGAACTCGCCGAGGAGAAGCTCCTCGGGCTCCAGAAGCAGGACCTCATCACCGTCGTCGACGCGGCCGTGGTGTCGTGGCCCGCCGAGAAGAAGAAGCCGCGCACCAGGGAACTCCACAACCTCACCGGAGTCGGCGCGCTCAGCGGCACATTCTGGGGCATGCTCTTCGGCCTCATCTTCTTCGTCCCCCTCATCGGCGCGGCCATCGGCGCCGCGACCGGCGCCCTCGCGGGCAGCCTGAGCGACGTCGGCATCGACGACGACTTCGTCGACGAGGTACGCCGCGAGGTCACCCCCGGCACCTCGGCGCTGTTCCTGATGAGCACCGGCGCCGTCACGGACCGGGTGCACGAGGCGTTCTCCGGCACGCGGGCGCAGCTCATTCGCACCAACCTGGCCGACGACGAAGAGGCCAAGCTGCGCGAGGTCTTCGCGGACTGACCGCACAGGCCAGCCGCGCGGGAACCAGGGCGGGCCGGATGCGCCGGCCCCCTCTCCTCCGGCTGCGGCGCGGGCGGGTCGGCCGCCGCGCGCCGCAGCCGGGCCACGTCCGGCCGCGTTCACCCGTACGGGTCAAGGCGGTTCGGCGACCGGACCGGGGTGGTGCATGCAGATGGCGGACGCCGGGGTCCCCGCCGACCCGGGCAAGCGCGACGGGCGCACCACGCGCACCGAACGCCTCAGGCACTGGCGCGAGGCCTGGGAGACGAGCGTGCCCGGCCGCTCCGTCGCGCGGGCCCTCGAAATCCAGATCACCGACCGCATGATGGCCCTGGCCGCGCAGGCGTTCCTGGCCCTGATGCCGCTGGTGATCGTGGTGGCCGCCGCGGCACCCAACGCCGTCAGCGACGGCCTGGTCGACGCGATGCGCAAAAAGGTGGGTCTCGGCAACGGCACGACGACGCGAAACGTCCAGACCATCGCCTCGTCGGCCGCCGAGACGGGTGTCACGGTCCTGGGCTTCCTGCTGGTGCTGCTGAGCGCCACGAGCTTCAGCCGGGCGCTCCAGCGCGTGTACGAACGCAGTTGGCGCCTCTCCCCCGGCGGCCTGCGCAGCGCGTGGCGCCCGCTTGCCTGGATCGTCGGGATGGTCACCTACTTCGTGCTGATCGGTCTCACCTTCCGCGTCACCCACGGCGGCGGTCCGCTGACCGTGGTGCGCATGGCCCTCGCCTCGGCCGGCTCGATCGCGTTGTGGTGGTGGACGCCGTTCGTTCTGCTGTCCGGGCGCGTGCGCTGGCGGGCGCTGCTGCCGACCGCCCTGGCGACCGCCGCGGGGACCCTGGTGCTCGGCGTCGTGTCCGCCGAGTACGTCCCCCGGCTGCTGTCCAGCAACGAACGCCGGTACGGGACCATCGGCGTCGCCTTCGCGATCGAGTCGTGGCTCGTCGTCCTGTTCGCCGTCGTACTGGCCGCGACGGTGCTCGGCGCGGTGCTCGTCGACACCCGCGGCCGGCTCGGCCTGTGGGCACGCGGGTCGACGGACCCGGGCGGCTGGCGGCGTACCCCGGCACGCCGCCGCGTCACGGCCCCGGACGCCACGGACCCGGACGCCACCGGACCGGACGCCGCAGACCAGGAATCCGCGGACCAGGAATCCGCGGACCAGGACGGCCCGGACCCCGGCGCCGCGGACCCCGACCCGAACCGCGGCCCCGCGGACCGTCGAGCAGGAGGACCCCATGGGTGACGCCATCGGACAGGTGCTGAGCCCCGCGATCGGGGTGGCGATCAGCCCGATCCCGCTGATCGCCGTGATCCTGATGCTCGCCACGCCGAAGGGCCGGGCGAACGGCCTGGCGTTCGCCGCCGGGTGGATCGTCGCGCTGGCGGCCGGCGTGGCGCTGCTTGTGGCGGTCGGTGCGGGCGGCGGCGCCGACGACGGGGAAGGCGGCCGGAGCGCGGAGTGGACGTACTGGATCAAGCTCGGCATCGCCGTGCTGTTCCTGTTCCTCGCCGTCAAGCAGTGGCTCGGCCGGCCGAAGGCCGGTGAGGAGCCGCAACTGCCGTCCTGGATGCGGACCATCGACCGGTTCACCCCGGCGAAGTCGGCGGGACTGGCGTTCGTGCTCGCGGTCGTCAACCCGAAGAACCTCGCGCTGGTCGTCGCGGCCGGGGTGTCGATCGCGGGCGCCGCGACCGACACCGGGGCGCGGATCGCCGCCGCAGCGGTGTTCGTCGCCGTCGCGTCGCTGTGCACCGTGGTACCGCTGGGCGTCTACCTGTTCGGCGGCGTGAAGGCGGCCCGAACGCTCGACGGGTGGAAGGCCTGGATGGCCCGGCACAACGGAGCCATCATGGCCGTCCTGTTCCTGGTGCTCGGCGTCAAGTCGCTCGGCGACGCCATCAGCGGGCTGACCGCATGACATCCGGGGACACACCCCCCAGGGAGCCGCCCCTGCTGCCGCGCCCGGCCCGCAGTGCGGCGGCGTGGAGCGCCGTCATCCTGCTCGTGGTCGCGGTGGTGGCGGGACTGGTCGCGCTGGCCTTCGTGCTGCGCGCGGTCACCGCGCCGCTCGCGATCGCGATCCTCGGCTCGGCCCTGCTGCATCCGCTGTACGGGCGGCTGTTGCGCTGGTCGGTGCCGCGCTCCTGGGCGGCCGGGCTCACCTGTGTGGCGCTGGTGGCCCTGATCGCCGGGACCGTGTGGGTACTGGTCCGGACGATCAGCGACAACGCGGCGAAGATCGGCGCGGCGCTGACCGACGCCGCGGGCACGCTGCGCGACAAGTACGGCGGAGGCGGCGACCCGGCGGCGGAGGCGTCCGACGGCCTGCACGAACTCGGCGGCAGGCTGGGCGAGTCCATCGCGAACGGAGTGGTCGACGGGGTGGGCATCGCGGTCCAGGTCGTGTCCGGCGGGGTGCTGGTCCTGGCGCTGACGTTCTTCTTGCTCCGCGACGGCCACGAACTGCCGGGCGTCGTACGCGTGGTCACTCCGCGGCGGCACCGCGACACCGCGGACCGCATCCTGCGCCGGTCGTTCCTGGCGGTGGCCGGCTACATGCGCGGCACCACGATCATCGCGCTGATCGACGCCACGTTCATCGCGATCGGCCTGCTGGTCCTGGACGTGCCGGGGGCTCCGGGGCTGGCCGCGCTGGTGTTCGTCGGCGCGTACGTGCCCTACATCGGCGCGTTCCTGTCCGGACTCCTGGCGGTGCTGGTCGCGTTCGCGGACGGTGGCCTCGGCAAGGCCCTGGGCGCACTCGGGGTGGTGCTCGCCGTGCAGTTGATCGAGGGGACGTTCCTCCAGCCGGGCATCCAGAGCCGCACGGTGGCGCTGCACCCGGCCGTCGTGATGGGCGCGGTGGTCGCGGGCGGTGCGGTGGCCGGGATCCTCGGCGCCCTGCTGGCCGTTCCGGTCGTGGCGGTCCTGGTCTCGGCCCTGGCCGTGGTGCGCGACGCACCCGTCGCCCGTGAGACCGGATGACCCCGTCCGGCCGCCCCGGTGTCACATCGGGGGTGCGGAGTCCCGGGCGTCGGGCAGCGCGTCCAGCTCGGGCTGCGGCAGCAGCCAGCCGGCTTCCGCGAACAGCCGGGTGCCGAACTCGCGCAGGTCGGCGTCGGCGCGGGCGCGGTGGACGAACTCCTCCGGGGAGTCGCCGAACCGTTCCGCGAGTTCCGGCGAGGCGGCGCACAGGCGCCGGAGGATCTCGGGCTGCGGGAGCAGCGGCGTCGGCGTACGTCCGTCGGGGTGCGCGAGTACGCCCTTGGCGTTGACGTAGAGGTGTACGCCGAACAGCGTCTCCCCAGAGGGGTGTGCGACCGGGAAGCGTCGCTCCGGCAGCACCACGCGGCGGTACTCCGGGTATTCGGTGTCGTCGACGGCCTTGAGCTGCACGGTGTCCAGCCAGGTGACGATCAGTTCGGGCGTGGCCTCGGCGTCGACGTACGGGGATGCGGCGACGTAGCCGGCGGGGCTGACGTGCGCGGAGAACCCGATGCGGATGCCCCGGAGCGTGGCCAGGGTGAGCGGGACGGTGCCGGGCAGTCCGCTCGTCCTGAGCTTGTGACGGAGTTGGGCGGGTGCGGCGTGGGACCCGATGGCCAGCACCGGAACGCGCTCGTGCATGCGCG
Organism: Streptodolium elevatio; assembly: GCF_040649515.1. GTDB lineage: Bacteria > Actinomycetota > Actinomycetes > Streptomycetales > Streptomycetaceae > Yinghuangia > Yinghuangia elevatio. Next base: position 54,633 of record NZ_JBEZFP010000021.1, on the reverse strand, counting down.
GTTCGCCCAGGACGGCCAGCGCGGTGTCGAGGGCGGTGCGGCGGCCGTCGCCCACCTCGACGGCCCACTCGCCGACAGCTGTGCTGTCCGGGGTGATCGGCAGGAGGTGGTCGCCGCGGAGCAAGGCCGGGTGGGTGAGGGGTGTGCCGGGATAGGTCAGGGGTTCGAGCGAGGGGGTCCGGGCGAGTCCGAGGTCTTCGAGGGTGCGTGCGGTCACCTGGTACCGGCTCCTATGGGCGCGCACCGGACCGGTCTGACGTGCCCCGATCGCGACGCTCTCGGCGGGCGGACGCCGCGACTGTACCCGCGGCCCCGGCGGCGGCCCGGCCGCCCGTGGCGGATTGGCCGGGACGCGCGCGCGGTCCCGCGTTCCGGGGATGCCCGGGGCTACACACGTCCGGCGTCCGACGGGCGGACGCCGCGCGGGGCGGCCGGCCGAGAGGCGCGTCGCGGTCCGGCTCAGGTGGCGACGGTCTCCGCGGCGGCTGATTCGGCGGCTGATTCGGCGGCGGCCGAGTCGAGGCGGCGCAGGGCGAGTTCGGCGTAGATCGCGGCGCCGTCGGCGAGGACGGCGTCGTCGAACTCGGCTTCGGGCGCGTGGTTCGCGGGTGCCTTGGTGACGTCCCGGTCGGTCGGGCAGGCGCCGAGCATGAGCATCGCGCCGGGGACGTCGTCGAGGACGAGGGAGAAGTCCTCGGCGCCCGCGCCGGGCCGCGGGGACTCGACGAAGCGCTCCTCGCCGAGGACTTCGCGGATCACCGTTTCGGCGTGCGTGAAGGCGCCGGCGTCGTTCACCGTGACGGGGTAGCTCATGCGGCCGAAGTCCACCTCGACCTCCAGGCCGTGGGCGGCGCCGACGCCGCGCACCAGGGCGGTGACGTCGTCCTTGATGCGGGCGTTGGTCTCGCGGGAGAAGGTGCGCAGTGTGGCGTTGAAGACGGCCTCGCCGGGGATCACGTTGTCGACGGTGCCGGCGTGGAAGCTGCCGACGGTGATCACGACGGGGTCGAATATGTCGTACCGGCGCGTGACCATGGCCTGGAGCGCGGTGACCATCTCGCAGGCGGCGGGGACGGGGTCCTTGGCGCGGTGCGGCATGGAGCCGTGGCCGCCCGCGCCGCGTACGGTCACCCGCACCGAGTCGGCGGCGGCGAGCGCGGTCCCGGCCCGGCAGGTGAAAACACCCTGCGGGATCATCGTGGAGGCGACGTGCAGGGCGTAGGCGGCGACGGCGCGTTCGCCGCTCGCGTCCAGGACGCCTTCGTCGATCATGAGGCCCGCGCCGCCGGGGCCTTCCTCGCCGGGCTGGAACATGAAGACGATGTTGCCGGCGAGCGTGTCGCGGCGGGCGGCGAGCAGGTGGGCGGCGCCGGCGAGCATGGTGGTGTGCAGGTCGTGGCCGCAGGCGTGCATGCGGCCGGGGACCGTGGAGGTGTAGTCGACGCCGGAGCGCTCGCCGACCGGGAGGGCGTCCATGTCGCCGCGCAGCAGGACGGTGGGGCCGGGGAGGGCGCCGCGCAGGACTGCGGTGACGGAGCTGAGGGCGCGTCCGGTGGTGGTCTCCAGGGGCAGTCCGGCGAGTTCGGCGAGCACGCGCTCCTGGGTGTAGGGCAGGTCGAGGCCGAGCTCGGGGCGGGCGTGCAGCTCGCGGCGCATGCGGACCATGTCGCCGTGCAGCGCGCGGGCGTCTTCCAGGACGGTCATCGCGGGGGGCTCCTCTCGTGGCTTCTCCGGGCACGTCCCGGCGCCGCCCGGGCCCGGGCGGGCCCGGGCGCGGGCGCGTGGTGCGGGGCTACCCAGGTCAGGTTCTCCTTCGTGCGTGTGATGGCATGTCAGATGCCGGAACACCTCTCGGGGAGCACGCATGACGCAGGAATCCTTCAGGTCCTGGGGGCGGGACGACCTCGACGAGCTGGACCTGTCGCTGATCCACGCGCTCCAGGTGGCGCCGCGCGTGCCGTGGACGGAGCTGGGTCCGGTGCTGGGTGCCGACCCGGTGACGCTGGCCCGGCGCTGGCGGCGGCTGGTGGCGTCCGGGAGCGCGTGGACCACGTGCTACCCGGGGCCGGGGCGGGGTTCGTTCGACCCGGGGTGCCTCGCGCTGGTGGAGGTCGACGCCGAACGGGGGCGGGTGGGCGAGGTGGCGCGGCGGCTGGCGGAGGACGCGCACGCGATCGCGGTGGAGCACCTGACGGGTGGCCGGGACCTGCTGGTCACCGTGGGTGCGCCGGATCCGGCGACGCTGACGCGCTACCTCCAGCACCGCTTGTCGGCGGCGCCCGGGGTGACGGCCTCGCGTACGCACCTGGTGACCCGGCTGTACCAGGAGGGCAGTTCGTGGCGGCTGCGGTCGCTCGATCCGGGGCAGCGGCGCAGCCTGGTGACGGCGGGCGACGACGCGCCGCGCCCGCGCCGGGTCACCGACGCCGAGCGGGAGCTCGTGCTGGCGCTGGGGTTGGACGCGCGGGTGCCGGTCGCGGACCTGGCGCGGGTGCTGGGGGTGAGCGCGGCGACGGCGGCACGGCGGCTCGCGTGGCTGGTGTCGTCGGGGCACGCGCGGCTGCGCTGCGAGGTCGCGCACTCCCTGTCCGGGTGGCCGGTGTGCGCGACGTTGTGGGTGAGTGTGCCGCCGGGGGAACTGGAGGCGGTCGGCGGGGCGTTGGCGGCGCACGGTGACGTACGCCTGTGTGCGGCGGTGACGGGGACGGCGAACCTGTGCGTCGTGACGTGGCTGCGGTCGGTGGGCGACGTACCGGTGTGGGAGGCGGACCTGGTGCGTCGCTTCCCGGGTGTCGCGGTGCTGGACCGGGCGGTGACTCTGGAGGTGGCCAAGCGCATGGGCCGCCTGCTGACCTCCGACGGCCGGGCGGCGGGGTACGTGCCGCTGGACATCTGGGCGGATCCGGTGGCCGTGCCGGAGTCACATGCTCTCCAGGGTCCTTCCCTTGGTCTCGGTGACGAAGGCCTTGACGAATAGCAGGGACAGGAGCGCGAATCCGGCGTACATGGCGTACGTGGCCGACAGGTTCCAGTCGCGCATGGTCGGGAACGACTCGGTGACGGCCCAGTTGGCGATCCAGTTGAACGAGGTCGCGACGGAGACCGCGAGCGCGCGGATGCGCAGCGGGAACATCTCGCCGACCATGACCCACAGGATGACGCCCCAGGACACGGCGAAGAAGAAGACGAAGACGTGCGCGGCGACCAGGGCGATCGTGCCCTGGGTGTCGGGGATGGAGATCTCGGTGCCGCTGCCGGTCTTGTAGGAGAAGGCCCACGAGGCGCAGCCGAGGGCGACCGTCATGCCGACGGATCCGATCATCGCGAGCGGTTTGCGGCCGATCTTGTCGATGAAGAGCATCGCGACGACGGTGCCGACGATGTTGACGATCGACGTCGAGATGCTGATGAGCAGCGAGTTGGACTCGTCGATGCCGACCGACTGCCACAGGATCGACGAGTAGTAGAAGATCACGTTGATGCCGACGAGCTGCTGGAAGACGGCGAGGCCGATGCCCGCCCACACGATGGGCAGCGGGCCGAAGCGGCCGAGCAGGTCGGTGAACCGGGGTTTGTGGTCGGTGGCGATGGAGTGCTGGATCTGGGCGATGCGGGACTTCGGGGCGACGCCGCGGCCCTCGACCTCGCGCAGTACGCGGGCGGCTTCGTCGAGGCGGCCGGTGGCCACCAGGTGCCGCGGCGACTCGGGGATGGCCAGGGTGAGCACCAGGTAGAGCAGCGCGGGTACGACGGCGGCCATGAGCATCCACTGCCAGGCGTCCAGCGGGCCCAGCGCGTTCTGGCTCTTGCCGTCGGCGCCTTGCGCGATCCCCCAGTTGACGAGCTGCGACGCGGTGATGCCGAGGACGATGGCCATCTGCTGGAACGAGGCGAGTTTGCCGCGGTGCGCGGGCGGCGCGATCTCGGCGATGTACGTGGGGCCGATGACGGACGCCAGGCCGATGGCGAATCCGGCGAGCACCCGCCACGCGCCCAGCGACCAGATGTCCCACGGCATGGATGAGCCGACCGCGCTGACCGCGAAGAGCACCGCGGCGATGTGCATGACGCGGAGCCGGCCGAGGCGGTCGGCGAGGCGTCCGGCGACGGCCGCGCCCGCGGCGGAGCCGAGCAGCGCGACCGCGACGACCGTGCCGGTCTCCCCGCTGCCGACCTCGAAGTGGTCCTGGATGCCGGTGACGGCGCCGTTGATGACGGAGCTGTCGTACCCGAACAGGAAGCCGCCGAGCGCGGCGGCGGCGGCGATGACCGTGACGCGCTTGAGGCTCTCCCGGTCGACCGGGGTCGTGGGCTCGGTTGTGGTTGCCATAGATCGTGCGAGTAACCGGAATCGCGGTCCGGTATGCGCGGCACAACCCTTCGGTTATCCCGGTTCGCAGTAACCTACGAGCGTTTCCGTCCTCTTCCCTGGGATGCGCCAATGCCTGCGGTGAACAAGCCCCGTCTCGACCAGCGACCCGAATGGGCGGCCTTGCGGGGCCTCCGGGAGGAGCGGTTCCGGGACGCCCACCTGCGCGACCTGTTCGCGGCGGATCCGGGTCGCGCCGAGCGCTACGGCGTACGGGTGGGCGACCTGTTCGTGGACTACTCGAAGCACCTGGTCGACGACGGGGTGCTGGCGGCGCTGCGCGAACTGGCGGCGGCGACGGACGTGGCCGGGCTGCGGGACGCGATGTTCCGAGGCGAGAAGATCAACGTGACCGAGGACCGCGCGGTGCTGCACACCGCCCTGCGCGCGCCGCGCGACGCGGTCGTCGAGGTGGACGGGCGCAACGTGGTGCCCGAGGTGCACGCGGTGCTGGACAAGATGGCCTCGTTCGCCGACCAGGTCCGTTCGGGTGAATGGAAGGGCCACACGGGCAAGCGCATCCGCAACGTGGTCAACATCGGGATCGGCGGGTCGGACCTGGGTCCGGCGATGGCGTACGAGGTGCTGCGCACCTTCGCCACGCGGGACCTGACCTTCCGCTTCGTGTCGAACGTGGACGGCGCCGACCTGTACGAGGCGGTCCGGGACCTGGACGCGGCGGAGACGCTGTTCATCGTGGCGTCCAAGACGTTCACGACGATCGAGACGGTCACGAACGCGACCTCGGCGCGCGACTGGCTGCTCGGCGAGCTGAAGGCCGACCAGGACGCGGTGGCGCGGCACTTCGTGGCGCTGTCCACGAACGCGGAGAAGGTCGCGGAGTTCGGGATCGACACCTCGAACATGTTCGAGTTCTGGGACTGGGTCGGTGGGCGGTACTCCTACGACTCGGCGATCGGGCTGTCCCTGATGATCGCGATCGGGCCGCGGCACTTCCGCGAGATGCTGGACGGCTTCCACCTGGTCGACGAGCACTTCCGCAGCGCGCCGCCGGAGCGCAACGCGCCGATGCTGATGGGCCTTCTGGGGGTCTGGTACGGCGCGTTCTTCGACGCCCAGTCGCATGCCGTGCTGCCGTACTCGCACTACCTGTCGAGGTTCACCGCGTACCTCCAGCAGCTCGACATGGAGTCGAACGGCAAGTCGGTGGACCGCGAGGGCAACCCGGTCGGGTGGCAGACCGGTCCGGTGGTGTGGGGCACGCCGGGGACGAACGGGCAGCACGCGTACTACCAGTTGATCCACCAGGGCACGAAGCTCATTCCCGCCGACTTCGTCGGGTTCGCCCGTCCGGTGGACGAGCTGCCGCCGGGGCCGGCCGCGCAGCACGACCTGCTGATGGCCAACTTCTTCGCGCAGACGCAGGCGCTGGCGTTCGGGAAGACCCCGGACGAGGTGCGGGCCGAGGGCGTCGCGGAGGAGTTGGTCCCGCACAAGACGTTCCGCGGCAACCACCCGACCACCACCATCCTGGCGGACGCGCTGACGCCGTCGGTGCTGGGCCAGTTGGTGGCGCTGTACGAGCACAAGGTGTTCGTGCAGGGCGCGGTGTGGGACATCGACTCGTTCGACCAGTGGGGTGTCGAGCTGGGTAAGGTCCTGGCCAAGCGCCTGGAGCCGGTCCTGACGCAGGGCACCGGGGCGGACGGCCTCGACGCGTCCACCGCGTCGCTGATCGCCCGGTACCGCGAGCTGCGCGGCCGCTGACGCGCGGCTCGGCGCCGCCCGTTCGGGTGGCGCCGAGTGGCGGCGGGGTGGCGGGGGCTGTCCCATGGAGGGATGAGCGGGCACGGTCGCGGGTGGTGGACGGAGTTCCCGCCTGCCTCGGGAGCGGCCGTGATGTCCACGGCCATCGTCTCCATCGGCATGCATCTCGCCGGTTTCGAGGTTCTGTCGAAGGTTCTCCTCGCGCTCGCCGGCGTCGTGTGGGTGGTGCTGGCCTGTGCGTTCGCGTTGCGGGTGCGGTGGGACCGGCCGCATTGGCGTACCGACGCCGACACGCCGCCGGCGCTCACCGCCGTCGCCGCGACCTCGGTCCTGGGCACCCGCATCGCCGTGCTCGGGTGGCACGAGGTGGCGGCCGTGCTGCTCGTCCTGGCGGCCGCGGTATGGCCGTTCCTGCTGCTCGCCGTCGTCCGGCACTGGCAGCGCCGCGGCATGCCGGGGGTGGTGTTCCTGGTGTGCGTCGCGACGCAGGGCCTGGCTGTGCTGGCCGGCACGCTCGCCCCGCAGGCCGGCGACTGGCTGATGTGGATCACGCTGTGCCTGTTCGCGTTCGGCCTCGCGCTGTACGTGGACGCGCTGCTGCGCTTCGACTTCCGCCAGGTGCTGACCGGTGAGGGGGACCACTGGATCGCGGGCGGCGCGCTCGCCATCTCCACCGTCGCGGGCTCGAAGCTGATCGCCTCTCCCGTGTGGACGGGGTGGTCGCACACCGTCCTGCGGACCACGACGCTCGTGCTCCTCGCCCTCGCCGCCGCCTGGTACGCGGTGCTCGCCGCCGCCGAACTGTGGCGCCCGCGCCCGTACTACAGCATCCGCCGCTGGTCGACGGTGTTCCCGCTGGGCATGACGGCGGTGGCCGCGCTGTCGGTGTCGACCGCGGCCGGCATCGCGTGGCTGGACCGCCCCGGACGCGTGCTGCTGTGGGTCGCGGCCGCCATGTGGCTAGTGGTTCTCGTCGGTTTCGTCCGCTCGCTCGGACGTCGCGAGGATCACGCACAGGGCAGCGGCCGCCAGTCCGAACGCCACCAGGCCCGCGCCGCGTGACCACGTGTTCGCCACCGCCGCGGAGGCGGCCGCCCCCGCGACGACCGCGGCGAGGCGCCCCAGTGCCCACAAGTCCTGCGCGGCGAGCGGTTGGCCCCCTCCGGCCCGGCGGGCCACGGCGACGAGGGTCCCGGTGAAGTAGGTCGAGGGGGTGCCCCAGGTGCCGGCCTGGAGGCCCATGGCCAGTGCGGCGGCGAGGACCAGGAGCGTGCGCCCGCTCTCGGTGTGCCCGGTGTCGAGTGCCCAGGCGAGGGCGGGGATCGCGAGCAGGGCCAGTTCGACGAGCAGGAGGTCGAGTACCCGCAGCCGGCCGACGGCGGCGCCCGCGGCGGCGGCTCCGGCGACGAACCCGGCCAGGGCGGCGACCGCGTGGCGGACCACGTCTCCGTCGCCGTCGACCGCCGCGGCCCCGACGAGGACGAAGTTGCCGGTCATCACACCGGCGAAGACCTTGCCCAGGCAGAAGAGGGTGAAGGCGTCGACCGCGCCGCCGGTCGCGGCCAGGGCCAGCAGTGCGATGTGGTCCCACGGCCGGACAGGGTTCTTCGGCGCGGGGGCGGACGTCACACAGGTCATTCTGGGGGCGGACGCGTCGTTCGCCCCGCTATGACACCCGGCTCGGCGCCGCCCGTTCCGCCCCGGCGCCGGCACCGGCTCCGGCTCCGCCCGGGTCCGCGTCCGCCCGGGTCCGAATACGCCCGGGTCCGAATACGCCCGGGTCCGCGTCCGGCATGGCGTGGCGGACCGAGCGGCGTCGGCGGACCGAGCGGCACTCCAAACCGTGCGCGGGATGTGCCGCCGCTCGGGTCACCCCTTCGTCATGGCCGCGTACTTCCTGAGGAACAGCGCCTCGGCGAGGGCCATGTGCTCGATCTCGGTGGGGTCGACGCTCTCGTTCGGCGCGTGGATCAGGCAGCGCGGCTCCTCGACGCCCATGAGCGCGATCTCCGCGTCCGGGAAGGTGTCCTTGAAGATCGTGCAGAGCGGGATGGAGCCGCCTTGTCCGACCGTCGTCATCGGCCGGTCGTACGCCTCCTCGAGCGCCTCGCGCAGCGCGGCGTACGCGGGTCCGCCCATGGCGGCCTCGAACGGCGATCCGGACTGCTCGGGTTCGAAGGCGAGTTGCACGCCCCACGGCGCGTGCGCCTTGAGGTGGTGGACGAGCTTGTCGAGCGCGTCGTCGGCGTCCTGCCCGGGCGGCACACGCAGGCTGACGCGGGCGCGGGCGACGGGCGGCACCGAGGCGCTGGACCCGACGACGGGCGGGCAGTCGATGCCGAGCACGGTGACCGCGGGCCGGGCCCAGACGAGGTCGGCGACCGCTCCCCCGCCGACGAGGCCCACGCCGTCGAGCACGCCCGCGTCCGCGCGGAACTGCGCCTCGTCGTACGGCTCGCCCTGCCACACCTGGTCGTGCGGAAGTCCGTCCACGGCCGTGCCGCCGTCGGCGTCGCGGAGCGAGGCGAGCATGGCGATCAGCGCGGCCAGTGCGTCGGGGGCGGGTCCGCCGAACATGCCGGAGTGCACGGCGCCCTTGAGCGCGCGTACCTCGACGACGAGGTTGGCGACGCCGCGGAGGGTCGTGGTGAGGGTGGGCAGGCCGACGGCGGCGTTGCCGGTGTCGCAGACCAGGATCGCGTCGGCGCGCAGCACGTCGGGGTTGGCCGGCACGTACTCCTCAAGTCCCGCGGTGCCCTGTTCCTCGGAGCCTTCCGCGACGATGCGCAGCGACACGGGGATGTCGTCGCCGAGGGCGCGCAGGGCGGTGAGGTGCATGGCGATGTTGCCCTTGCAGTCGGCGGCGCCGCGCCCGTACCAGCGGCCGTCCTTCTCGGTGAGCTCGAACGGCGGGGACTGCCAGGCGTCGTCGTCCAGCGGGGGCTGGACGTCGTAGTGGCAGTAGAGCAGGACCGTCGGGGCACCGGCGGGGCCGGGGCGGTGGCCGACGACGGCGTTGCTGCCGTCGGGCGTCTCCTCCAGGCGGGCGTCGGTGAAGCCGAGTTCGCGGAAGGCGTCGGCGACGAACCGGGCGGCCTTGTGGCACTCCTCCACCGGGAACTGCCGGGCGTCGTACACGGATTTGAAGCCGACGAGAGTGGCGAGGTCGCGCCGGGTGCGCGCCATCTCGGCCTTGACGCGCTGGGCGAGCGCCGCGTCCGCCGTGGTGGCCTGAGTGGTCATGTGCGGTGGTCCTTCCGGTGGCCGGGAGTCTCAGGGTTCGACGACGTCGTCGAACTTGAGGTCGTCGATCTCGTTGTCGAACGCGGCGACCTTGTCCGGGCAGTACGTCTGCAGCACGATGCGTTCGGCCTGGGCGACCCGGGCGCTGCCGATGATCGGGCGCTGCCCGGGCCCCGCCGCGCCGTTGTTGAGGCTGACCCGGTCGACGCCCTGGCGCAACGCGTCGCCGGGGTCGTCGCAGACGATGCCTCCGTCGGTGCCGAGGTTGCGCACGATCAGGTCCGTGTCGGGCTGCGGGAGCCCCGCGGCGCCGAGGGCGGCGCGCAGCTGGTTGGCCTTGTCGGTGGCCTGGTTCGTCCTGTGCACGCTGTTGTACGCGACGATGCCGCTGATCAGGAGGCCGAGGAGGAGCACGAGGGATCCGACGTAGATCCACCTGCGGCTCATGATGCCGGTGTCGACGTGTCCGGCGTGGTCGACGTCCTCGCCCTGCACGTGGTGTGTCTTGGTGCTCATGCCTGGCCCTCGCCCTCGGTCACGGTGCCGACGCCGGCCTTCCATTCGGTGTCGGGCTGCTTCCAGTGGGGCTTGCGGAATCGGTAGAAAAGGAACGGGATCAGCAGGCCGACGATGAGCAGGCCGCCGCCGACGATGCCGATGTACGACCAGACGCTCCCGGAGCCGAACTGCGACGGCGGCACGAAGCCGATCACCAGGGCCGCGGCGGACGCGAGCAGGCCGGTGACGCACAGGACGGGCAGCACGGGGGCGCGGAAGCCGCGCGGGTGGTCGGGCTTGATGCGGCGCAGCCGCATCGCGGCGACGAACATCAGCAGGTAGACGATGAGGTAGACCTGCGTGGTGATGACCGACAGGATCCAGTAGGCGCTGGAGACGTCGGGGATGAAGGCGTACAGCAGGGCGATGCCGGTGGTGACGATGCCCTGGCTGACGAGGATGTTCTGCTGCACGCCGTGCTTGTTGAGGCGCTGGAGGAACGGCGGCAGGTAGCCCTCTTCGCGGGCGACGGTCAGCAGGCCCTTGGACGGTCCGGCGAGCCAGGTCAGCATGCCGCCGAGGGAGGCGGCGATGAGCATGATGCCGAGCACCGGGGTGAGCCAGTTGACGTTGAAGTACGAGAAGAAGGCGTCGAAGGCCTGCATGACGCCCGCGGTCAGCGACAGGCTCGACGACGGCACGACCCAGCTGATGGCGATGGCCGGGAGGATGAAGATGAGCAGGACCAGGCCGGTGGCGAGGAACATCGCCCTGGGGAACTCGGTCGCGGGCTTGCGCAGCGACGAGACGTGGACCGCGTTCATCTCCATGCCGGAGTAGCTGAGGAAGTTGTTGACGATGAGGACGAGGCTGGCCAGGCCCGTCCACGGCGGGAGGATGTGGCTGCTGTCCATCGGGGCCGCCGAGGCATTGCCTTGCCCCAGGAAGACGAATCCGAGCACCACGAGCAGCAGTCCGGGGACCAGGGTGCCGATGATCAGGCCCATGCTGGACAGCCCCGCGACCGTCTTGGTGCCGCGTGACGAGACCAGGACGCCGAGCCAGAAGAGCGTGACGATGACGATCGCGGTGTAGATCCCGTGGTTGGCCAGGCTTGGGTCGATGACGTACGCGAAGGTGCTGGCGACGTACCCGAGCAGGCTCGGGTAGTAGAAGATCGTCATCGCGAACTGGCACCACACGGCCAGGAATCCCAGGGGCTTGCTGAGCCCTTCGGCGACCCAGCGGTACACGCCGCCGCTCCAGCCGGACGCGAGTTCGGCGGAAACGAGCGAGGTGGGCAGCAGGAAGACGATGGCGGGCACGAGGTAGAGGAAGACCGCGGCCAGACCGTAGATCGCCATCGTGGGCGCGGCGCGCAGCGAGGCCACCGAGCTGGTGGTCATCAGGGCCAGGGCGATCCAGGAGATGGCGTTGAGTTTGGGCCCGGCGTGGGCGGCGGTACGCCTGCCGGTGGTGGCGACCCGGCTCGCGGGCACGTCCATCGATGCCACGTCTGAGCTCCTTCACACGGTGGGGCAGGCACCGGATCCGGGGATCGCACGATCAACAGGGCGCGCACAAAATGCCCTATTTGATCCGGTTTTCATCCACCGTTGCATCATTAGGCAGCCTGATCACTGCCGCAACAGGAGCTGACGCGCTGTCAAAGCACGGAAGACCGCACGCGGACGGGCTCACGCGTACGCGTCGCCGCCGTCCACGCCCAGGAGTTCGAGCGCGGCCATCGCGAGTCCGGCCAGGTCGCCGCCGAGGTACGGCACGGACACGGCGGCCTCGTCGTCGGGCGCGGCGGTCTCGTCGTCGTCCGGCACAGGCCCGTCGTCCTCGGGTCCGTCGGCGTCCTGCGCGATGTGGGCCTGGAGTACCGCCACAGCCTCCGCGCGGGCGGATCCCCCGCCGAGGCACGCCAGCACGAACGCGGCGGCCCAGGCGACCGGTTCGCCGGTGTCCGACATCCCCCGTTCGGCCCAGGCGGTGAGTGCGGCGTCGCCGCCGAGCAGCAGCACCGCCACCGCCGCCGTGGCCACGACGTGCCCGTGCGCCTCGGTGCGCAGCACCTCGACCAGCGCCGGGACGCTGCGCTCCGCGTCCTCGGGGAACCATGCGAGCAGGTACGCGGCGGCGATGCGCACGCCGGGCTCGTCGTCCTCCAGCAGCGCGCGGTAGACCGCCGTCCCGGTGCGGACCGCGTCGTACGACTCCAGCGCCCAGCGCAGGCAGTCGCGTTCGAACGCGAAGTCGAAGACCTCCAGGTGGTACGCCCGGTTGCGGCGGATGTCCTCGCTCGGCGCCTCGGCGACCCACTCCTCCATCTCGCGGCGCGCGTCCGCCGGGTCGAGCGCGGCGGCCTCGGCGACCTCGCGGCGCAGCCGGGCCGGGTCGAACCCGCCGGGCAGGCAGGCGTCGTCGTACCCGATCGCGAGGGAGGCGAGCAGGGTGAGCACGCGGTGCCGCTGCGGCGTGGCGGTGTCGGCGGCCAGGGATATCAGCGCGCGGGCGGCGAAGGGGCTGGCGGCGTAGCGGGTGCCCTGGTGGAACACGCTGCCGTACAGCGCCGCGTACGCCTGGTCCCGGGTGCTCCGGTCGGGTGACCGGAGCGCGGCTATGCGGTCGGGCACATCGTCGGCGGCCCCGTAGGCGTGCGTGAGCGACGCCCAGTCGACGTCCTCGATTGCGGCGCGGGCGAGCGGTCCGTCCCACCGTTGTCCGGAGAAGGTCGTCATGCGACGAACGCTAACGAGGCGGACCGACACTTCCGGCGGTTCCCGGCATGCCCGGCAGGTTCCTGGAGGCTGTCTGGCGGGTGGCCCCGCGCCCAGGCGCGAGAATCGGCGCATGGATGAAGAGGACGAGCGCGTGCCGGTGTCCGCCGATGTGGATCTGGGGCGCGCGGCGCTGCTGCCGGACATCGACCGGCCGGGGGCGTGGCTGCTGACCCTCGACGGCTCGCCGCAGTCGTACGTCGACCTCGACGACCCGGAGTACCTGGAGTTCGAGTACGTCCGGCGTCTCGGCCACGTGGTCGACCTCGCCGCCCCCGGCGCCGGGCCGCTGGACCTCGTGCACCTCGGCGGCGGCGCGCTCACCCTCGCGCGCTACGCAGAGGCCACCCGGCCGGGCTCGCGGCAGTACGTGGTCGAGGCGGATGCGGCGCTCACCGCTCTCGTGCGGCGCCACCTGCCGCTTCCCGCCGGGGCGGTGGTCGCCGTGGAGGCGTCGGACGCCCGCGCCGCACTCGCGGCGCTGCCCGCGGAATCAGCGGACGTGGTGCTCGCGGACGTGTTCCACGGCGCGCTGACCCCTGCGCACCTGACCTCGGTGGAGTTCGTCGCGGACGCGGCCCGGGTGCTGCGGCCCGGCGGGTTCTACGCGGCCAATGTCGCGGACGGCGGCGCGCTGGACTTCCTGCGGGGGCAGGTCGCCACCGTGCGGGCGGTCTTCCCGGACGTGTGCCTGATCGCCGAGCGCGAGCACCTGGACGGGGAGCGCTTCGCGAACGCGGTGCTGGTGGCCGGGCGGGCCAGGCTACCGGTCGGCGAGATCGCGGCGCGGGCCGCGGCGGACCCGTACCCGGCCGTGGTGCTGGACGGGCGTGACCTGGACGCTTTCGCGGCCGGGCGGCCGGCCGTGACCGATGACACAGCGACGGGGTCGCCTGCGCCGCCACGTGGGGTCTTCGGCATCGGGTGACGCGGCGTGTGTGATCCGTTCCACGGAACCGGTTCGGGCGATTTGATCGTTGATCATCATTAAAGAGAAAATCACCCGGTTCCACCCGTGGCGGCGCCCGCCGCCACCCGGTTCCCCAGCCACGAGGTCACTACGTGAGTCGCGCAGCCATACCCGGCCCCCGCAAGGGGCTCCGCACCGTCCTCCTGCCCGCCGTCGCCGCCTCGGCCCTGCTGCTGACGGCCGCCTGCGGGGGTGGCTCGTCCGACCGGGGCGACGAGGGGCAGAGCAGCCAGGGCGGGGGTTCCGGCGCCGCCGCGACGGAGGCGGGCGACGACTCGGGGACCGGCCAGGCCGGCGGCGACGGGGAGACCGGCACGGGTGCGAAGCCCGGCGGCCAGGACGGCACCGGCAAGCCGGACGGGCAAGACACACAAGACAAGGACAAACAAGACAAGCAAGACAAGAAAGACCAGGAGGCTCCGCCCAAGGTCCGGGTGGACCCGGCGGACGGCTCGGTCACCGCGGAGGCCGGGCGACCGGTCACGGTGACCGCCGACGAGGGGACCCTCACCGCGGTCCGCGTGACGGACGCCGACGGTGGTGCGGTCGCGGGCGCGCTGAGCGCCGACCGCAAGACGTGGACGTCGAGCGGGCGTACCGCACCGGGCACGGCGTACCAGGTCGACATATCGAGCCGCACCCCCAAGGGCAAGGCACAGGAGTCGTCGACGAAGTTCACGACGCAGAAGGCCGACCGCATCAACAAGGTCGCGATGAAGCCCGGCAACGGCGGCACCTTCGGCGTCGCGCAGCCGGTGTCGATCGTCTTCGACTACCCCGTCGCCGACAAGGCCGCGGTGGAGCGGAACCTCAAGGTCAACACGTCGGTCCCGACCCAGGGTTCGTGGGGCTGGATCAAGGACCAGTCCGGCAAGGACCGGGTGGACTGGCGGCCGAAGGAGTACTGGAAGCCCGGCACGCGGGTGACGCTCAACGCGAACCTGCAGGGCGTCAAGAGCGGCACCGGCACGTACTTCGCACGCGACTACGAGACGTCGTTCACCGTCGGCTCCGGCCGCGTTGTCGAGGTGGACGTACCGAACCACAAAGTGAACATCGTCGAGAACGGGCAGCTGGTGAAGTCGCTGCCGATGTCCGCCGGTTCCGCCGAGTTCCCGACGCGCGGCGGCACCCACGTCATCCTCGCCAAGAACGCCAAGGAGACACTGGACTCGCAGACCGTCGGCCTCGGCGACCGCTACAACCTGCCGGACGTCCCGTGGGTCGTGCACTTCACCTCGTCCGGGACGTTCTTCCACTCCGCCGCCTGGAACACCGCGAACATCGGCCGCAACAACACCAGCCACGGCTGCGTGGGCATGACGGTCGAGGACGCCAAGTGGTTCTACGACCGCGTACAGGTCGGCGACCCCGTGGTCGTCAAGGGCTCGACAAGCACCGCAGTCACCGACCCGGGCAACGGCTTCGGCGCATGGCAGATGCCCTACCCCCAATGGCAAACCAAAAGCGCCCTCTCATAGCCCGTAGGGCTCCCGGGCAGTCGGGTGCGTGCGGTCAGGCGAAGGGCTCGGCGATCATTGCGGTGGCGATGCGGTGGAAGCCGAGCCTGCCGTATACACGCGCCACGTCGCCGTCGCCCGCGCTCAGGAACACCAGGTCCATGCCGGCGTCGAGGGCGTCGACGACCAGGGCCCAGGTGACCGCCGCAGCCAGTCCCCTGCGCCGGGCGCTGGGCAGTGTGCCAATCGCGACGACCTCGGTGACCCGGCCGCGCGGCTGGTGGCTGCCGACCGCGACGGGCCCCTTGTCGGTGTACGCCGCATAGGTGACGGTCCGCCCGGTGCGCATGCGTTCCCCGATGTACCGCAGCGTCTCCGGTCGTTGGCCGGGCGCCGCCGCGTCGCGCAGTTCGGGACCGCCGAGTCCGATCGCGGTGCCCGGCTCGGAGAACGCGACCACCGGGACGCTCTGCACGCGGGCGAGGTCGAGCGCGTCGTGCTCGACCCGGCGTACCTCGACCTCCTCCGACCGGGGCCGGGTGACCCGCCGGAAGGCGGCCTCGTCCAGGACCATGATCGGGTGTGCGTGCACGTTGAGCCCGGCGCGCAGAGCCACGTCGCGCAGGCCCGGCGTCGTCTCGTGTACCCACTCGAACGCCTCGGGCAGGCCGAGTTCGCGCTGCCGCAGGCGTACCGCGGCGACATCGCCGACGGTGGGGCGGGCGGTGTGTCCGCGCGTAGGGCGGGCGTAGAACGGCCAGCCGTCGCCGTCCTGGAGGAACAGCGTCAGCGAGCCGAAGTCCTCGGGGAGGACGGTGTTGCGGGGGACCGTGTCGTAATACGCCTCAAGGCGTTCGAGCAGGTCGCGGGTGGTGGCGGTCTCGGTCATCACCACCAATCCAAGCGGATGCGGAGCAGTGCTTCCACCGGAATGCCCGCACGTTGCGCTCCCTGGACACCTGGCGCGCCCTGGCGCGGCGCCGGTCAGCGGCCGCCATGCACCGGCAGTACGGCCCCGGTGGTGAACGCGGAGGCGTCGGACAACAGCCACATGACCGCCTCGGCCACCTCTTCGGCCGTCCCGGCGCGTCCCATCGGGATGGAGTTCGCCTTCTCCGCAAGGCGGTTCGGCTGCCCCGCTCCCGCGTGCAGGCCCGTCTCGATGAGCCCCGGGGCCACCGCGTTCACGCGGATGCCCTCGGCGGCCACCTCGTGGGCGAGGCCGAGGGTGAGGGCGTCGACGGCGGCCTTCGTGGCGGCGTAGTGCACCCACTCCCCCGCGCTGCCCAACTGCGCCGCGCGCGAGGAGATGTTGACGATGAGGCCGCCCGGGCCGCCGCGCCGGGTGGACATGCGGCGGACCGCCTCGCGGGCGCAGAGCATGGCTCCGACCACGTTGACGTCGACCGTACGGCGCAGCGCGACGCTGTCCAGGTCGTCGAACCGCCCGTGGGCGCCGACGATCCCGGCGTTGTTGACCAGTGCGGTGACCGGACCGCCGAGCACCGCCTCGGCGGCGTCGAACAGGCGGACCACGTCGCCCTCGACGGACACGTCGCCCGGCAGCGCCACCGCCGTGCCGCCGGCCGCCTCGACGGCCGCGACGACCTTGAGGGCGCCGTCCTCGTCCGAGGCGTAATTGACGGCTACCGCCCAGCCGGCCTCGGCGGCGGCGCGTGCCACGGCGGCGCCGATGCCCTTGCTGCCTCCGGTGACGAGGAGGGTTCCGCGTACGGTCATGCGCTCTTCTCCCGGGACGTCTCGGTTTCCAGGGGTTTCCTGGCTTTTGCCGACACATGATCTCATCGCGGAGTGTCCGTACGATTGTCGGCGCGGGCTGCGTGCTCCGTGCTCCGGCACGCGCAACGCGGGGCGCGGCCGGTCTGCGCGGCCTCTTGCGAACGGGTGTACGTGCGGAGCGGATAACTATGCGGGCATGCTTGTCCGGCCAGGCACACGAAGGGCCTGTCCGACGTATCTGTGGGCCGACGTACTGACAGGCCGACGTACTGACGGGCCATCTGACTATCTGAGGAGTTCGCATGCCACCTTCGGGGCGTCGTCTGAGATCGGCGACGGTGGCCGCGGCAACGACCCTGAGCCTCGCCTGTGCGCTGGCCGCGTGCGGCGGTGGCTCCAAGGGGTCGAAGAAGTCGGACTATTCGGAAGTGTGCGTACACCGGCAGTCGATGATGCGCGTGGCCGACAACCTGTGTCTGACGGACCGCACGAACGTCTACTCCTGGTACTACATACCGCGCAAGACGGGGAAGCAGGAGAACGCCGTTCCCTCCGAAGGCAGTTCCTACACCGGCACCGGCGGGACGTTCACCCGGCCCAACAGCGGGTCGGTCACGCGCGGCGGGTTCGGGGGCAGCGGCGGTGACGGGAGCAGCGGCGGAGGCGGCTGAGCCGGCCCGGCGTCGTCGGCGGGGTCGGCCGGAAGACGGAGCCAGGCCGAGACCGGGGCCGCGGCCGTACGACACTTCGGGCTCAACCCAGCCGCCTCCCTGGCTGCCTGACCCGACTTCGGTCCGGCGCGCCTGTCCCCCAACCCGCCGGGCTGCCCGCGTGCCAGTTCCCAGGCCATGGCACCATGCGGCGATGGACCGGATAGCGATCGAACCGCGGCCCGACTGGAAGCACTTGGTCGAGTCGCAGGGGATGTTGTACGTGACGACCCGCCTGGACGGCGGCGGCGAGGTGCCGTACTGGTTCGAAAACGCCTACTACCGGTTCACGCTGCCGGAGATCGACCGCCTGGAGCAGGTGACGCGGGAACTGCACGAGATGTGCGTTGCGGCGGCGCGGCACGTACTGGAGCGCGGCGACCTGGCAGCGTTCGCGCTCCCGGAGGACGCGCGCGCCTACCTCCTACGCACGCTCGACGAGGACCATCCGAGCCTGTACGGCCGCTTCGACCTCGCCTGGGGCGGCGCGACCGGCGGCATCGCCGAGCCGAAACTCCTCGAGTACAACGCGGATACGCCGACGACGCTGATCGAGGCGTCCATGATCCAGTGGTTCTGGCTGCGAGACCGCTTCCCCGACCGCGACCAGTGGAACAGCCTGCACGAACGCCTCGTGCGGGCCTGGCAGCGCATGGCGCCGAGGCTCGCGTCCGAGGTCGTGCACTTCGCGCACGTAGGCGGCACCGACTTCGACGAGGAGTGGCTGACCGCCTCGTACCTCCGCGACACGGCCACCGAGGCCGGGCTGACCACGGTCGGCCTGGAGGTCGCCGACATCGGCTGGCACGACGGCGCGCTGCGCTTCGTCGACCTCGAGGACCGGGTGATCGACACGATGTTCGTGCTGTATCCGTGGGAGGACATGCTGACCGATCCGTTCGGGCGCCACGCCGTCGACCACCCGGACACCGTGCGCTTCCTCGAACCGGCCTGGAAGGCCGTGCTGTCCAACAAGGCGATCCTGGCGACCCTTTGGGAGTTGTATCCCGGACACCCGAACCTCCTCCCCGCGTACCTCGACTCCCCGCGCGAGTTGACCTCGTACGTCGCAAAGCCCTTGCACGGCCGCGAAGGCGACTCGGTGCGCATCGTCACGCCCGACTCGGAGTACGTGCACCCGAGCGTCGACTACGACGGCTCCGAGGGCTGGTGCTTCCAGGAGTACGTACGTCTGCCGAACCTCGACGGCAATCAGGTCGTGCTCGGCTCGTGGATCGTCGACGGCAAGGCCGCCGGCCTCGGCGTCCGCGAATCCGACGGCCCCGTCACGGACTTCTACGCCCGCTTCGTCCCCCACATCGTCGACACCCCCGCCCCCAGCGAAGCCGAACGCACCCGATGGCTCGAGGAGGATTAGGCGCGTCTTCGGTTTCGCGGGTCGGGCAGTCCGGCCACCCACTTCTATGCACGGGGCGAGCGCGCCTCTCGCGGCGGTGCGCCTTGAGGTCCTGCCGGTGAGTCAGGCTGCGAGGCGTGCCACCCCACGCCCGATGCCGCGAAGAAGGCGTACGTACCGGCTCCAGCGCGCCGGGCGTGCCACCGCGCCCGTGCACGCCAGTTCGGCGCGGTCGAGGCTGTCCGCCAGGCAGGCGTTGTGGAGCGGCCGCCACAGGAGCGGCCAGGTGAGCCGGGCCGGTCCGCGAGCGTCCATGGCGAGGGTGTGGCGCAGCAGCGTGTGTTCGTCGTCGACGGCCAGGACGGCGTATTCGTGGAATCCGTGGAAGCCGCGCGGTCCGCTGAAGGCGAAGCGAACCCAGACGGAGGGGACGTACGCGGCGACGGTGTAACGCACCGGGCCGTGGCCGCCTACCGCCCCGGCGGCCAGGGGACGGTCGAACTTCATCGGCGGCCACTCCCGGCGCGGCCACAGTTCGTCAGCGCTGCTCGACAGGGCGTCGATCAGCGCGCCCACGTCGCTCTCCTTCGCGGTCAGCAGTCGCTCGTGCACGTTGTAGATGCCCATGCGTCCTCAGAATCATTGTAGAGACAGCTCTCTAATATTCTGGAGAGTACTCTCTAACTCATGGCCAGACCAGCCCGCTTCGACGCCGACCAACTCCTCGACGCCGCCGTACGCCTGGCCGCGGCAACGGGACCGGGCGGGGTGACCATGTCCGCGGTCGCCAACGACGTGGGAGCCCCGAGCGGTTCGGTGTACCACCGCTTCCCCGGGCGACCCGCGCTGCTCGCCGAGGTGTGGCTGCGGACGGTCGAGCGCTTCCAAGAGGGCTACTTCAAGGCCCTGGACACGGACGTCGACGCGCGGCAAGCGGGACGCGCGGCCGCGCGCCACGTCGTCTCCTGGAGCCGCGCCCACCCGGAGGAGGCCGCCGTCCTCCTGTACGGCGCCGGTGACTTCGGCCGCGCCCACTGGCCCAAGGAACACGTCCACCGTGCGGAACACGGCAACCAGCGCGTGCGCACCGCCCTTGCAGCCCTCGCCGAGGCGCTGGGAGCCAAGGCCCGCCAGGACACCGAATGCGTCGAACTCGCCCTCATCGACCTACCGCTCTCCCTGGTCCGCCGCCACCTACGGGCCGGCGAGCCGCTTCCCGCCCACGCCGAAGACCTCGCCGAGGAATGCGCCACCGCCCTACTCAACTCGCTCCCTACCAACTCGGCTTCGCCGCCCCCGCCCCCAGCCGCCCCCTGACGACCCGGCACGTTCAGCCCTACTCGGCGGACGCCGGTGGGCTCTGGGCCGCCGTCACACTCGGGGGCTTGTATCCCTCGTTTGGGTGTATCTGTCACCCGTTCGGGTTGGCGCGGCACGCTGGACGGAACAGCCCACGTGAACCGGGTCGCGGGGACCGGCGTCATGGTGTGGGAGGCCGACCAGAGCCCGTCCGCGTTCCACCGGGCGCTGATGGGGTTCATCGAGGCGTGGATGAACAAGCCCATCTGGGTGGAGATCACCCTCGGCATCGTCACGGACCGGGCCGCGATGATGTCCGCGAAGGACGACTACGTCTACGCCACGTACTACACGTACAACTGGCAGGGCTCCGGCAGAGGGGGGCAGATCCTCTACTCCTCCGACGGGCAGACCTGGACCCAGCTCTCCGCGTGGCCGGGCGCCTACGAAACCCACCACAGGATGTCCATGACCACGCACGGCAAGAGGAACTGGATCGCTTGGCGCGGCTACGACGGAGTGAACACGGTCGCCGAGATGCTCGGAATCACCGGTGAATACGTGCACCCCCCGTCGGGCTGGAACACCCCGGAAGGCCCGACCCTGGCCACCCATAAGGGCGAGGTCTGGCTCGTGGCCCGGGGGCACGCGGGCAAGCTCCACAGCCTGACCACCGCGGACCGGCACGGCCCGTGGGTCCGCATGCCGGATGGCGACGTCGGCGCGATGGAGGGCGAACTCGGCGTCGCCTCCCATAACGGCAGGCTCTACGCGATGTACCGCTAGACCTGGTGCGCCGCCGGCCGGTGAACGATCCCCCGCCGCCTCCTCCGCCGTCCCCGTCGAACGCGAACGACCTGCTGCACGGGGGTACGTGATGCGGCCAAGTCCGGGACTCTCGGCGGGTGAAGGTGCGTTTTCGTTCGTCACGCAGCAGGGCCTGGAGCGGAGGAGCGTTTGGTGGTGTCCCGCAGGGTGATGGCCTGGGCCACCTGCTCGATCGCGGTGCGCAGAAGATCGCCGTACGCGCCTTCGGGAAGGCTGGGGGCGCCTTCCTTGGCCGCGTTGATGTGTTCGGCGGCGGCGTCGAAGGACCCGAGGCGGCGGTAGTTGTCGGCGAGGTTGAGGTGCAGGGACGGGTAGAAGCCGGCGATGTGGAGACCGGCGTGGTGGTTTTGGAGACGGTGTTCGGTCACGGCGTCGGCGGCGTCCAGGGCCCGGGTGTCCCAGGCCAGTGCCTGGGCGGGGTCCTCGTGGAGGTCTGCCAGGTAGTGCGCCAGGGTGCAGCGGTGCAGCGGGTCGCCGGTGACACCGATCGCGGACCAAAGGCCCAGCAGCTTTCGGCGGGCGGAGGCGGCGTCGCCGACGCGTCCTTCGGTGACAGCCAGGCCGATGGCTTCCATGGTGGGATCGGGGCCGACAGGCGTGGAGGTCATGGCAGGGCTCCTTGTCGTCTTGCTCAGGCGGCGTGGTCGCGGCGGACGGGCATGGCCAAGGTGGTCAGATCGCCGCGGTCGGCGGAGCGGAGCGTGACGGGCTGGTCGGGTCCGCGCAGGTCGAGCATCACGTCGGGCCCGATGGCGGTGCTGACGGCCGGATAGAGCGTGGTCAGCTGGAAGGAGATCCGGAGTTCCCGCCCCGTCACGGTGGCCCGGAGCGGGGGGTCGGGGTGCTCGTCACCGGCCGCCCGGACGTGTAGGCCACGGTGGGTCACACGCAGCGAGATCTGCTCACCCGGATGTTCTTCGAGGGCTCGCAGGAACAGGTTCTTCGAGACCGTCACCCGAGTCGTCGGCTCGGGCAGTGAGGTGAGCATCAGCCGGTAGTCGGGAAAGTGCTCCGACAGCAGCCGGCAGTGCTGGTCTTCTCGGTCCGCCAAGCGCAACCGGATTCCGTACGGCGTCGCTTCGACCCGCACCAGCGTGCTGCGGCGGATCTCGGAGGCCGCGGCCCGCAGCTCGTCGCCGTCGACTGTGGCCGCCCACGGCGCGGACGCCGGTTCGGTAGGGACCAGGGTTCGGGTGGACAGCCGGTACCGGTCGGTCGCGGTCAGCGTGACCGCTTCCTGGGTGGCCTCGATGCGCAGCCCGCCGAGCACGGGCATCCCCGGATCGCGGGCAGTCGCGGTCAGAACCTGCTCGATGGCGTCCGCCAGCACGGGCCCCTTCAGCACGGCGATCAGCAGGCTCGACACATCGGTGAGCGACGACTTGACCGACGCAGCCTTCTGCCGCGCTGCCGTCGCGTCCCCGACAACCTTGTCGACGTGCTCGTCGATCAGCCGGATCGCTTCACCGGGCTCGGCGTTGAGAACCGCCTCGACACCGGCAAGGGGCATGCCGATCTCACGGAGCCGACGAAGCTCGATCGCCCGGGCCACCTGGCCCGCGCTGTAGTAGCGGTAGCCCGAGACAGGATCGACCTCGGCAGGAGGAAGCAACCCGCAGTCGCCGTAGAACCGCAACGCGCTTGAGGTCAGACCGCTGTGTCGGGCGAAGACCCCGATCGGCATCAGCTCGGAATTCGTCACCTCGACATCGTCGAGCTTCAACCAGCTCGAAGGTCAACACAACAAGCGCGCCGACAACCTCAAAACCCGCAACAGCTAGAACGTGCCGAACGAGTAGGTGGCCGGGTGGTACGGCCGGTCGCTGGTGTAGAAGTCCTGGGCGGCGTCGATCGCCGCTGCGACGGAGATGGACCCGTCCTCGTTCGCACGGTGGGCGGCGGCGTCGGCCAGCGCCTCGCGCTTCACGCCCATGGCGGTGAGCATGCGCTTGTAC
Organism: Streptodolium elevatio; assembly: GCF_040649515.1. GTDB lineage: Bacteria > Actinomycetota > Actinomycetes > Streptomycetales > Streptomycetaceae > Yinghuangia > Yinghuangia elevatio. The sequence goes on along the minus strand of NZ_JBEZFP010000021.1, from coordinate 31,690 downwards.
TCGTCGGCGGTGAGCAGCCCATCGCCGTCGGGGTCGGCGGCCTTGGCGACCGACTCGGCGAACGGCCTTGCGGTGATGCCGAATCCCGCCGGTGTGGCGAGCATTGTCTCCGTGCAGGCGATGACGAACTCGTCGCGCGTGATCTTGCCGTCGCGGTCGACGTCCGCGGCATCGGCGAGCGCGGCCCAGAACGTCCCGGCGCCGTCGAGGACCGCTCGGCCCTGCGCGGACTCCCGGGTGAGCCCGAGGCCCTCCACCACCCTTTCGCCTGCGCGCTCGAAGTCGGCCTTGGTGACGACTCCGTCCCCGTCGACGTCGATGGAGTCGAAGCGCACGGCCATCTTGCGCTGGTAAAAGTCCCTGTCCACGGTTTCCTGCCCTTTCGCTCGCGTCGCCACCTGATCATCGGTACGCGGTCGCGTCACCACGAGGCGCCGCTCCGGCAGGGCGTACGAACCTCATGCAAACGGGTGACACCGAGGACGGCCGACTGACGCAGTCGGGAGCAGCGGACCGCTCGACGCGGCGGTTCGCCGACGACGGTCGGTCGGCGTCGGACCACACGTTGCAGGCGATGTCGGCGACCTGCCCCAACCCCCTTTGCGCACCGGCAGGAATGGCCGAGGGCGTTCCACTCGCATCACCACGATCCCCCGCCACCCATGCCCACCAAAAAGGCGGCTTCGGCAATGGGCTCTGTCCACCTGCACACGCCCCCGTACCCGGGCAACCCTGCCGGTCGCGCCGGCTCGTACGCTGGGGTGTGTGGAGGATCGCGCGGATATCGGGATCGGTGCGCGTCCGGCGCCGGCGCTGCGGCGGTACGTGGACTCGTACGTCGGCTTCGACCTGCGCGCCTTTCCGGCAGGTGTGCACTGCGGCCCGCCGAGCCGGGCGCTCACGACGGTGATCGGACTGTCAGGTCCGTTGCAGGTGGCGGCGGGCGTGGACGACGGGTCGCCGGTCAACGAATTCACCGCCGTGGCCGGAGGTCTGCGGTGCCGGTCCGCCGCGATCCACCACGACGGGCGCCAGCAAGGCGTGCAGGTATCGCTGACACCACTCGGGGCACGGGCCATATACGGCTTGCCCGCCGCTGAACTCGCTCACCAACTGGTCCCGCTCGACGAGCTTCTCGGAACGCTGGGCGTCGAGTTGGTCGACCGGCTCCGCACGGCCACGACATGGGCGACGCGGTTCACCGCGCTGGACGAACTGTTCCTGCGGGCCGTCAATCGTGGCAGCGACCGCGTACGCCGGGTGCGACCCGAGGTGGCGGAGGCCTGGTCCCGCCTCGTCGGCGCGCGGGGGCGCGTCCAGGTCGGTGCGGTGGCCGCGGAACTCGGCTGGAGCCGTCGGTACCTCACCGAGCGGTTCAGCGGTGAGCTGGGCCTGTCACCGAAGACTTTCGCCCGAGTACTGCGCTTCGAGTACGCCCACGAACTGGCCACGGCGCGGAATCCCCTCCCGTGGGCCGCTGTGGCGCCCCTTGCCGGCTACGCGGACCAGGCCCATCTCGTACGGGACTGGAGCGAGTTCACCGGCCGGACGCCGACGGCCTGGCGTCGCGGCGAAGTCCTCCTCGGGAGCCGCGCAGGCGAAGGCTCGCTCGGGACCGCATAGGCGCCAGCCGAGTGCCCGCCGTGTCGCCGTCTGTTCCCATTCGTTCAAGACCATCCGAACACTGCGGTGTGACGATCGCCGGTATGGAACTCGTCAACCACACACGCAGTGCCATCGACCTCCGAACCACCCCCGTGCACCTCGGCCTTGGCTCGCGGGCAAAGTCCATCGAGGGCTTCGCCTGGGACCCGGAGGTGCTCAAGGCCTACAGTGCCGCGGTCGCGGCAGACGGCGCCGAGGGCCGACTGGTGGCGATCATCGACGGCGACGGCCCCGGCGACCACTGGGAGAACCACCCCGCCGGCGACGAACTGGTCGTCTGCCTCAGCGGGTCGGTCACGGTCACCCGCGACGTGGACGGCGTACCCGACCGCGTTCTGCTCGGCCCGGGCGAGGCCACCGTCAACCCGGCCGGGATTTGGCACGCTGTCGACATGACGGGGCCGACGTCCATCCTGACCATCACCGCCGGCATCGGCACCGACCACCGTCCTCGCTCCGATGCCGGCGCCCAAGGCGACGAGGGCTGATTCCACGACCGTCCGCCCTGTCACCCGTTGATTCGAGGCCGCGATGCCCGGAGCACGGGGACCACCCACGGGCCGTACCCCTGTCGTGCGACTCGGGAGTACGGCCCGTGGGACGCGTGCGGCTTATGCCGGATCAGGCGGGGACGTCGGTCAGGCGCCGCAGGGTGAACGGCTCCGCGAGAATCTCCCCCAGGACCTCCGCGACGTGCGCGAAATGCGGCAGCGAGAAGTGGTGCTCAAGAGCGGCCTCGTCGGCCCACTCCTCGACGATGATCATCCGATCGGGGCGGGCCGGGTCGGCGTACGGCTGGTAGCCCAGGCAGCCGTCCTCGGCCAGCGACGGCCTGATCATCGCGTCCAACTCCCGGCGCAGACGCTGCTCGTGGCCCGGCTTGGCGGTGAACGCGGCAACGATGGTCAGCGTGTTCGACATGGAAGGCTCCCCTGCGAGTGAGGCCGTCGTGGTCGTGACCGGCGACGACCGGCGGATGCCCTCCATCCTGCGAGCCGCCGCCCGCCCCACCCAGAGCCCTGCTCGACCCCGGTCCACCGTGCCTGGGTCCACCAGAACGAGGCACAACCCACCCGGACACCCGACACCGCGGCCGGCGGTCGGAGCGTGCGCTGCCATCTGGATGTAGAGCTGCGTACCGGGCGCGGCGCCCGGACGTCGTACTGGTGCCTGGACCGTCAAAGCCTCGCACCCGCCGGGCCAGGCGGTCGCGGAGACCTCACCAAGGCGCCGGCGGAACGCAGCATCCGCCCCCTCACCGACTTCGTAGTGCGATGCACAGCACAGGTGCCGGCGGGGTGTGGGGGGCACGGTTGCGGGCAAAGAGCCCACACCGGCCGACGTTCACACGGCCGGGTGAGGAGGCACGATGACCCGCAAACCGACCGCGATAGCCAAGCGCCCCGCCCACCGCATGCTGGCGCCGCTGCCCATCGCCGGCTACCTCGGGGCCCTGATCGGGTACGCAGCGTACGGAGCCCACCACAGCAGCTTCTGGCTCGACTACGCCATCTCCATGAACGCCCTCGGCGTCGCCGGCGCCGTCCTGGCCGCGCTCCCCGGCGTACGCGACCTCAGGCACGTGATTCCCACCCGCGGACCGGCCCGGCACACGGCAACGACACACGCGGCACTGAACAGCTTCGCCCTCGCGCTCTACGTCATCGCCCTTGCGCTGTACGCCTCCTCCTGGAACGACCCCACGCGAAGCGCCGCGGCAGGCATCACCCTCACCGCCCTCGGCACCGCCGCCACCGCCACGGCCGTGGCCCTCGGCCGCTCCCTCGCCCGGGACCACCGCACACCCCCTCGCGGCGAGGGCGCCTCCCCCATCACCACGTGGCACGCCACCGAAGCCGACTCACCCCACCGGCGACGCTGACCCCGACTGTCCCCGGGTCGGCCGATCATGGTCGGCGTGATCGCTTCCGGCCGGGGAAGGGGTCCGAACATGGGCTTCAAGAGCGCGAAAAACGAACTCAAAGGCAGGGCCAAGGAAGTCGCCGGACGTCTGACCGGCAACCGACCGCGCCGCAACGCCGGCAAAGCCGAGAAGGAGCAGGCCAAGGCACAAGGCCTGACCGAGGCCACCCACGCCACCGACCGGCCCTCCGGCCCCGACGACACCCCCACGGACGCCACCCGAGCACCCCGGCGACGCCCACCTCGATGACCGCAACGGTCCCGGTCCGGCCCCACTGCGGCACACGTATCAAGCCGACGTGTCGGCCATGGGCGGAGGCGGTCCCACACGGTCCGAGCGCATTCGCCCCACGCGTCGCGGTTTGCCACCTATCTCTTGGCGGCTGGGATCGGGTGTAGGTCTCGCCGTCTCGCCGGTCGGTTGATCCGTCCGCGCGATGCGTTCCCAGGCGTTGTCAGGAACCGGGCAGGTTGAGGATGTACCCGCTGCGGGAGGGTCCGCGCATGGACCGCGCCAGCTCGGAGACGTGCCTGGCCTGGGCTTCGGAGAGGCGCCGCACCTCCCACAGCAGCGCGGCGGCATCGACGGCTTCCGGGGCCGGGGGCGGTGGCTCCTCAGCCAAGTGGACGCCCGTCAGCGCGGCCAGTTCCCGGGCGTCGACGCCCAGCAAAGCCGCGAAATCGGTCACCAGGCGGGGCGTCAACTCTTTGCGGCCGCCGCCGATCACCCCGTACGTGGACGCTGACAAGCAGGTGGGCGTCACCACCGCCAGTAGCCGCGCCATGCCCACCCAATCCAAATTGCGGTACTGGAGCATACGGATGATCCAACCGCCCGGACCAGTGTGGGACGCCAGCCGTTTCGCGGTGAAGATCGACGGACGTATCTCCTGCGGCAGCGAGCGAATGAGCCCCAGGAGATCACTCCGCTCGGCAACAGAAAGGTGCACCGCGTCCATCACGATGTACGGCGCCCGCAGCCCAGCGGCGGCATCCAGCGGCGCCATCTCGTCCGGAACCGCGAACCCCGCGAGGACCAACAAGTCGACGGCCTCGAAACCCACGGCAGGCGCGACCTGCCGGAGCAACCCCTCGCCGGGGGCCGCCCCCGCGATCACCGCTCGGACCTCGTCGGCCGGCAATCCGGCACGATCGGCCAGTTGCTGCGCACTCAGCCCTCTGTGGGCCAGCAGCCGCGCCAGCACCACGCCGAAGCCAAATCGCTCCGCCATGCCCCCACCCCGTCACCGTGCTGATTACACAGATACCGCACCGAAAAGGGCCAGCCGCACTCCTCGGCCGACTCCCTCACCTGCCGGGCCACATACGCGCCGCAGCCGCCCGACCCTCCACCGCAGTTGTCACTTCCTGGGAGCTTCGACAGGGCAGGACCGGGTCAGCAGCATCACTGCCCCTTGCGCCGTTCCAGCAGTCCAGGCCGCGGGTCAGGCCGGATCTTCGGGGGGGGGCCGGGTTGATGCGGTCGTGTTCGGCGAGTTCTAGCGTGATGAACGCGGTGATCATGGCCCGCCAGACGGCTTCGGCGACCTCGGGGGCGAGGCCGGCGGCTTCGGCTTTGGCGCGTACGCCGGCGATGACGCGTTCAACGCGGTCGGGGGCGCGTACCGATTGCTCGTCGGTCTTGAACGTGGCGGCGGTGCGGACCAGGGACTGACGGCGGGTCAGCAGCGCGACGAGCTCGGCGTCGATCTCGTCGATGTGACGGCGCACTTCGGCGAGGGACTGTGGTTCCGGTCGCGGGTGGACCGGCTGGATGTGGGACGGTTCGGGGGCAAGCGGGGTGGGTTCGAGCACACCAAGAGCTTAGTAGCGTCCTTTTGGGCGGGTTGTGGGTTGGGGGGTGGGGGCGACCCTGTCGATGAAGGCCCTTGCCAGGCGCACCAGTTCATCGGGCTGTTGGAAGAGCGCCAAGTGTCCCGAGTCGAGTTCGGCGTAGGTGCCGGCCTTGATGCCCGCGTGCAGGGCCCGTGCGCCTGCCACCGGCACCGGGTCGGGGAGCCGGCGGCACGGCTCAGAATTTGGGTTCCGGCGCGGCTTCGGGTGCGGGTCCCGGCGCAGGTTCCGGCGTGGGACCGTCGTGTCGGGCGCTGGACCGCCAGTCGGCGACCCGTACCAGGGACTCCAGATAGGCGAGCCGGAACGGTCCCAGATCGCCGCGGTCCCGCAGTGCCAAGGCCCGCGGTGTCCACGCACCGCCGGGGCGGAACACCTCGGTGTCGAGGGACTGCGCGGGGAAGTGGTCACCTGGGGAGACGGTCACCGGGGGCGTACGGTCGCCGTCGCGGACACCGAGCAGCGTCGGCGCGGCCTCGACGGTTTCGGCGGCCTCGGGGCGCACCGACACACGCACCTGGCCGTGGTGCGCGGCGACCAGGTACGTCACCAGGCTGGGGTCGACGCAAGGAGTGTGCCATTGCTCGCCGTTCAGCAGGATGAGTGCGCTGACGAGTTCGTGCCGGAAGTACGGGCGCGCCGAAACCCCGTTGTTCCACGGTGCCTTGGACTTGGCCAGCAGGTGGTCCGGAGGATCGCCGCCGCCGTCGCGCAGCATGGCCTGGAACACGCCGTGGCACTTGCCGAGATCGTGGAACCTCGCCGCACGGGCGACTGCTTCCCGCTGTCCCTCGGTGAGCCCGGTCAACGCGGCCGTGAGCGCACGCGCCTCTTCCTCGGTCTCCAGCAGGTGCCGGTCGAGGCTCACCCACGCGACGCACTGAAAAGCGGCGATCCCGCGTCCCGTGGAGAGCGAAGGCACCGACGTTGTGCTCTCGGGCGCCCACCCCACCCCGGGCAGGTGGCCGCCGCGTGCCGAGTCGACCAACACGACTGATCCGGCGCGGAGATCGTCGGCCTGGGCGCGCCGCCACCGGCCGTCGGCAGGCCCCCGGAGCCACGCCCCGCCGTCCAACAGTCCCCGTACGTCGGCGAGTGGGGCCTCGCACTGCTCGATGCGCGCGGGTTCCGGCTCGTCCTCCGCGGGCATCCCCGACTCCCAGGCGCGCCACGCGACGAAGACCGTGCGATCGTCGTCGGCGCAGATCCACGGACTCGCGTCGGTCGGAGCCGCGCCGCGGGCGTTGTCGAACATCGCCAACACGTCGTGTTCGTGCAGCATTTGGGAAGACGGGGTGTCGTGGTCGACATCCGCGTGGAACAGGTCGGCAGTGGTGACCGGCTCGCCCTCGTGCGCGTCCAGCCAGCGTACGACTCCCGCACCTGCCCTTCCTGCCGTCGGCGCAACGCACCACAACAGGTCCCCGCCATCGGGGTGTTCGCCGTGGCGATTGCACCGACCGGCGCGTTGCACGAGCGCGCTCCACGGGGCGAGTTCGGTGAACAGCGTACGGCTGGACACGTCGCATCCGACGTCAAGTGCCCCCGTGGTGACCAGGATTCGGTCCAGGCCCGCATCTTCCAGATCCCGTGCGCGATCGCGACGGTCGACGGAACGCGCGTACGGCTGCACCAACACGATCTCGCGGCCCGGGTGTGCCGTACGCAGCGCGCTGTAGACCTCACGTGCCCGTCGGGCGGAGTCCAGCACGGCGATGGTCTGCGTGCCGGGCACGTGCGCCGAACCGAGTGCGTCGACGAGGTCCCGTACGTAGCCTTCCGGGTCCGCGGCCGGGTGCAGTCGCCTGACGCGTCGAACCGCCCCCAGGCGGGCGCCCATTGCGTCGTCGCCGACGGCCGCGACGTGCGACGCGTCCCCGTCCCACGTCGACGACATCCACGAACTGCCGGTCGGCGCCGTCGTGCCGAGCGACTCGCGCAGCGACTGCAGCCGTACGCTCGTCGGCAGCCCCGGGCCCAACAGGTGCATTTCGTCGAACACCCAGTGCGCGTCGGTGTTGAGGAGCCCGAACGACACGGGCGCCATCGCCCGGGCGTCGGCGAACCCGCGCATCAGGGCGCGGCTCAGCAGCCCGTCGTGCGTGCCCACCAGAATCGCGGTGCGCTCGGGGTGCCGACGCCAGGTCCCGTTCTGTGACTCCGGGCCGGCCAGCAAGTGCAGATCCACTTCGTCCGCGCACCCGAGGCGGTACAGCCATTCGGCGATCCTCGCGTGCGTGTGGTCCGTGAGGCGGCCCTGCGGGAGCACGTACACCAATCGCCGCGGCGTCTCCTCGACCGCGGACACCAACCTCCGGTACAGCCAGGCCAGCACGGCGGCAGCGGTCTTCCCGCCTCCCGATGGCACTCGGACGGACCGCGGCAGCCCGCTCTTCGCGAGGTCGGCCTGATAGGCGTAGGGGCGATGCCCGGTCGCCGTGTGGAAGAACTCCCCGAATCCGCGCGCCATTCACGACTCCCTCGTAGCCGGACTCCCGACCTTAGATGCCGGTGGACGAACGCGAGCGACGAAACCGCCGTCGATCCCGGGCCGATCTGTCGACCGCTCACGAACTGCCGGTTATCGGTCCGGGCGAAGCACGCGGCGGCACGCAAACGGCGGTCACCTAACACGGCACCGGCCCCCCATGGGCGCGGCGGCGCCCGTGCGGCCTGCGCCCCGGCGTGACCGACGGTCCGCGTAACCCGCCTCCTCGGCGCGACCATCGTGAACGCGTCCACCGGCGTCCTCGACGCCGAGGGCCGGGACCGAATATGTGTGGTTGCGAGCACAGAAATCGCCGTGCCGTGCGATGAGGATTTCTCGCACGACATACCGAGGAGAATCGCCGAGCGCACGAAAACGGTCGCAGCGTGCTACTGTCATTCTCAGTTGCAGTTGTGGTTCCCAGAAACTTCAAGTGCCCTCGCCGTGGTTTTTCCTCCGGTGGGAGCACTTTTTTGTGTCCGGCATTCTCCGGCGGGAAATCATCGCGGCGACGCGGGGTCCGTATCGTGCGGGCCCCGGGCCCTGCCCCGAAGGAGATCGACATGGCTGCCGGCACTGTGAAGTGGTTCAACGCGGAAAAGGGATTCGGCTTCATCGAGCAGGACGGCGGCGGCCCGGACGTCTTCGCCCACTTCTCGAACATCGCCGCCCAGGGCTTCCGCGAGCTGCAGGAGGGCCAGAAGGTGACTTTCGACGTCGCCCAGGGCCAGAAGGGCCCGACGGCGGAGAACATCGTTCCCGCCTGACTCCTCCTGCCTGACGCCTGACGCGTTCGGCTCAGCCGGGGCCCGCACCTTGGGGTGCGGGCCCCGGCTCGCTTCTGTTTCCGGGCCCCGGGCGCTCCTGCGCTCCGAGCGCTCCGAGTGCTCCGAGTGCTCCCAGTGCTCCGGGCACTCGAGTCACTCCGGGCGTTCGACCGGAACTCCGCCTTTTTCCGGCGGGCGCACTTCGCCGCGATCTCCCGCGAAACCCTGCGGCGTCGCTTTTTCCGGACCCGCCGCCCCCGCCCCGACCCGGGCGGCGCAGTCGGCGACCCACGAATTCACTCGACCTGTTTCTGCGATTCTCCCGCATTCTGCGCACGACGTGCGTGCCCGCGGGAATTCCTTGACACCGGTCGCATCAAGGAAGGCTCCGCATGAATCGCACACGGACAGAAAACCGCCGCTCAGGCGCCACCGGCGGCCGCCCCGGCTCGGGGCAACACGGCGGCCGCAACGTGTCGGGCGCGTCCGGCCGCCGCGGCGCGACGGGACGCCCGGGAGGGCAGGGCCGCCGCGGACCTGTGCCGCAGGGCGAGTTCGCGCTGCCGACGACGCTCACCCCCGCGCTCCCACCCGTCGCGGCGTTCTCCGACCTGGCCATGCCGGTGCAGTTGCTGCCGGTCCTCGCGGCACACGGGGTGACCGCACCGTTCCCGATCCAGGCGGCGACGCTGCCGAACGCCCTCGCGGGACGAGACGTACTCGGACGCGGCCGCACCGGGTCGGGCAAGACGCTCGCCTTCGGGCTGGCCCTGTTGTCCCGGATCGCCGGAACGCGCGCGGAGCCGCGCCGTCCGCTGGCTCTGGTCCTCGTCCCCACCCGCGAGCTGGCCCAGCAGGTGACCGACGCGCTCACGCCGTACGCCCGCGCGCTGGGTCTGCGGCTGACCACGGTGGTCGGCGGAATGCCGATCGGCAGGCAGGCCGCCGCCATGCGTGCCGGTGCGGAGGTCGTCGTCGCGACTCCGGGCCGCCTCAAGGACCTCATCGACCGGGGGGAATGCCGGCTGGACCAGGTCGGCACCACGGTTCTCGACGAGGCCGACCAGATGACCGACATGGGCTTCATGCCGCAGGTCACCGCTCTGCTGGACCAGGTGCGTCCGGACGGGCAGCGGATGCTGTTCTCGGCCACGCTGGACCGCAATGTCGACCGCCTGGTGCGCCGCTACCTGAGCGACCCGGTGGTGCACTCCGTCGACCCGTCCGCCGGCGCGGTCACCACGATGGCGCACCACGTGCTCCACGTGCACGGCGCGGAGAAGCATCGCGCGACCACGGAAATCGCCGCCCGCGACGGCCGGGTGATCATGTTCCTGGACACCAAGCACGCCGTCGACCGGCTGACCCGGCACCTCTTGGGCAGCGGGGTACGCGCCGCGGCGCTGCACGGCGGCATGTCCCAGCCGCACCGCACCCGCACTCTCGTTCAGTTCAAGTCCGGCCATGTGACGGTGCTGGTCGCGACCAATGTCGCGGCCCGCGGGATCCACGTCGACCACCTCGACCTCGTCGTGAACGTGGATCCGCCCGCGGACCACAAGGACTACCTCCACCGGGGAGGCCGCACCGCCCGCGCCGGCGAGTCCGGCAGCGTGGTCACCTTGGTGACGCCTGACCAGCGCCGCGGCATGAGTCGGCTGATGGCGGCCGCGGGTATTACCGCGCAGACCACCCAAGTACGTTGCGGCGACGCCGAGTTGAGCCGCATCACCGGCGCGCAGGCCCCCTCGGGCATTCCGGTGACCATTTCCGCGCCGGCAGTGGAACGCCCCAACCGCGGCGGGTCCGCCTCGCGCGGGCGCCGCAGCCGCACCGCGAGGAACCGGGGGGCGGCCGCGTGATCCGACGCACGGACACAGGATTTGCCGCGTCCGACGCAGCCGCTTGAGCACGTGCCGTCCGGGCCCTACCTGTCCGGAAGGGCCCGCCCACTCCCCCTCGGAGACACCTTTGACGCTTGTCCTGATGCAGCCCGGCCCGGCGTACGTGGCCCCCACGATCCCGCCCGATGCCGTGTGCCTGCCGGCTCTGCGGGTCGGGGGCGACATGACCGTCGAGGTGGCCTTGTCCGTGATGTTCGGCGCCCGCGCCGATTCACTGCTGCTCTGCGACGAGGACGACCAACGCATCGGCCTGGTGACCAGGGTCCGGCTGGCCGCGGTGCGCGACTGCCCGTCCTACACGGACCGCATCCGCCTCCGGGACGTCTTCGGTGTGGACCAGTTCCTCACCGCCACGACAACGGCAGGCCTCGGAGCGCGACCCGCCGCGTGACACACGGCGTGACACGCCCGGTCACTGCCACCTTGCGCCGTAGATCGCCCTGCGCCATTGATCGCCCCGCGCCGTTGATGGCCCCGCCTTCGCCGCCACTTCCCCACGTCTGTGAGGCACCATGCGCTGCATCATCGCCGGTTTCGCATTCGAGCTGTCCAGGAACGGGGTCCTGGCGTCCATGAAGGGCGTCAAACCCGAGCCCATCACCAGCGGTTCCGTCGTCATCGGTCGCCGCCGATACCCCGTCAAGCAGGTCGGCGGCGTCCTCACCCGCCAGGACCGCCGGGACTTCACCGCCGACGAGGTCAGCCGGGCCATGGCCCGGCTCGGCTTCTTGTGCCGGGTCCTCCCCGACGCCGCGCCCTGCGTGCCGACCGCCCTTGAGACAGCGGCACCAAGCGGCGCCCCCGCACCCAACCCCGCCTAACCGGAACCCGCACCGGCAGGTCCCGGCGCAACCAGGCCGGTCGGCCGGGCGGCCGGTCAGGTCGTGTCCCGCCCGGCAGGCGGGTGCTCGTTGCGGAGCTCCTCGTTGATCCGGAGCGCTTCCTCCAACTGGTCTTCGAGGATGACGATGCGGCAGGCGGCCTCGATCGGGGTGCCGCGGTCGACGAGTTCCCGGGCCCGGGCGGCGATACGCAACTGGTAGCGGGAGTAGCGGCGGTGTCCGCCCTCGGACCGCAGCGGGGTGATCAGGCGGGCTTCACCGATCGCACGCAGGAAGCCCTGCGTGGTGCCGAGCATCTCGGCGGCCCGGCCCATGGTGTACGCGGGGTAATCGTCGTCGTCGAGACGGTCGAACGAGTCACCAGCTGTCATTTGCACCTCTCCGTTGGAACGCGTGGAGGGGCCCTGGCGCCATATGGCACCAGGGCCCCGAAGGAACTGCTACACCATCTGTCGGCCTCGGTACTGCACCGACATTCTGTTTCCGCTCGCCCGACCGTGATGCCGTCGGACCTGCGGGGATCGCTGTTGCTCGACCGGAGACCACCTCACTATCGATGTCCTGCGGTACCCGGGTTCAATACTCCGCCCGGGCGATCCTGATGGCGCTCGGCTCCTCCGTTCTTCCCTCGATGATCATCTGCGGCCCAGTGGGCAGGTCGCGTACTGCGGCACTGCTCTCACTGGCGTACTGCCAACCACACGAACTGCGCGTGGCCTATCGCGGCGGCCCCTGTTTTGCGGGCCGCTCTCCGACCCGGGTGCCGATCCCGTCGCCCTGTTGCACCATCTCGGCTTCGGGAGTCCGACCACCGGACCGTCCTGCAAACTGCTTTCCTGCAAACCGCTTTGCGCGCCGCTCCGACGCGCTCCTATCGACCCACAGTTCGTCCTCTGTGAGGCCTTGTGGACTCTCTGGCTATGAGAGAAACCATAGCCACACCACCCCCCAATGTCTACTCTGACAAACATAGATTTCGTGTGCGTGTCACCGACGGATCACTCTCGAACAGATGACACTCCGGCCGTCGGCCACCAGGGCACCAGAGTGGTCAGGGGGTGCCGAACCAGTGAGTGAGGGCTTCTCGCAGCGTGGACGCGGTGGCCCCGGCAGGGTCGTCGGTGGGGGCGACCCAGGCGACGTGCGCGTCTGGGCGGATCAGCAGGGCGTCGGCCGGGCGCTCTCCGTCGGTCCGCGCGGTGACGATGTCCACGCGGTGCGCCCAGTCCTCGGCTGCCTCGCGCAGGTCCGTACGGTCGGCGAGGTCGACGAGGACCGGCCGTGCGCTGTGCAGGAGTTCGGCGACAGTGGTGGGGCCCTTGTCGGTGCGGATTGCGAGGTTCGGGGCGAACACGCCGGTCAGGGGGTGCTCGTCGGCGTACGGCATCGGGTAGCGGATGTCACCGCCCGCGATCAGGGCTCCGATGCGGCGCAGCGGCTGGTCGTCGACCAGTAGTTCCAGGAAGACCTTGCGCAGCGCCTCGGCCGCGGCGTCCTGCCCACGGCGCAGCGCCACCTGGGCCTGGGTATGGAGCATCGTGCGCGCTCCCGCGTAGTGGCGTTCGTCGTGGTACGTGTCGACCAGTCCCGCGGGTGCCCAGCCGTGGATCTCGGCGGCGAGCTTCCACGCGAGGTTCACGGCGTCGAGCATGCCGGCGTTGAGGCCGACGCCCGTCGCGGGGAACTGGTGGGCCGCATCGCCGGCCAGCAGGATCCGGCCGTCGCGGTAGCGCTCCGCCTGCCGGGCCTGGAACTGGTAGCGCGACAGCCGGCGCGGTTCGCCCAAGGGGAACTCGGCGCCGAGCACGCGCCTGATGCTGGCCCCGAGTTCGTCCAGGGTCATCGGCGCGTCGTCGTCGACCTCGGTGAGTTCGTCCTCGGTCGTGGAGATCAGCAGGACGTCCTCGGTGAGCCAGCCGCAGCCGAACAGGCCGCGGTCGGTGCGCGTGAACGCCCCCGCGCGGACCGTACCGAGGCCGGGCACCTCGATGTCGCCGTTGTCCAGGCGGGTCACCGAATCGGGCAGCGTGACCTGGCCGAGCCGGTTCACCTCGGGGTACGTCGTGCCGGGGAAGGCGAAGCCCGCGCTCTCCCGCACCTGGCTGCGCCCTCCGTCGCAGCCCACCAGGTACCGCGCGGTGACCTGATACGTACCGTCCGGTCCGCGCACGTCCGCGGTCACGATGTCGGCCTGCTGCCGGACTCCGGTGATCTCCTCGTTGTGCCGGATGTCCGCGCCCAACTCTCGGGCGCGTTCGTCGAGCAGGCGCTCGAGTTCCGGCTGCGGAAGGGTCAGCCCGCGCAGCGGCGGCTCCGGGAGCGACGAGAAGTCGACGTGCACATCGCCGAACGGATAGCGCGGAGCCGGGTGCACGACACCGGCAGAGGCCGCTTCGATCCGGTCCAAGACGCCCCGGTAGCGCAGCAGTTCCAGGATCTGCCCGCCGAGCCCGTTGGCCCTCGGGGTGTCCCGGAGTTGCGGGCGGCGCTCCAGGACGAGGGGGCGTACGCCGCCCAGTCGCAGTTCGGCGGCCAGCATCAGGCCGACCGGGCCGGCTCCGACGACGAGTACATCGGCGTCCGTCACAGGTCCGTCTCCGTCCAGTGGTTCTTGGTTGTTCGGCAGGCCGCTGTTCCGGGCATCGATACCAACACGCACTACGCAATTCTCCCGATTCGTCAGGTTTCCGACCAACTCTTGGGCCAGGTCGATGATTCTGGGGTACGCCGGGGGCCTTGCCGCAAGGCCCCCGGTGCGCTATACGTTGAACATGGCGAGGAGCGGATGATCTCCTCGCCTTTGCCGTGCCCGGACTCGTCCGCCCAGGCCGCCGACCGGCACCCGCCGACGCAGGCCGACCGGACGCAGAGCGGGCCGGGCGGGCGGGGCGAGCGGCCCCCTAGTCTCGGGTCCGTGACGATCATGCGTTCCATCGGTTTGTTCCTGCTCGCCGCGCTCGCCGAGATCGGCGGGGCGTGGCTGGTGTGGCAGGGCGTGCGCGAACACCGGGGCTGGGTGTGGGTCGGCGCGGGGATCCTGGCGCTCGGTGCGTACGGGTTCGTGGCCACGCTCCAGGAGGACGCCGAATTCGGCCGCATTCTGGCGGCGTACGGCGGGGTGTTCGTCGCCGGGTCGCTCGCGTGGGGCATGGCGCTGGACGGCTACCGCCCCGACCGCTTCGATGTAGCCGGCGCGCTCATCTGCCTCGTCGGCGTGGGCGTCATCATGTACTCGCCGCGCGGCGGCTGACCGGCCCGGCATCAGGGCGGACCGGGGACGGGCGCCCCTCTTCCATCGGGAGGCGCACGACGCACGGTTTACCAATTCCAGTTCCAATTCCGATCCAGGTTCCGGTTCCGGCCCCAGGCCTGGACGCGGTACGCCGACTGCGTCGTCTGGCGGTTCCGTTGTTCGGTACAAGCGGCTGCTCTGGCGGTGGTCCGCTTCGCCACGGCTGACGTGTTCGAGATGGTCGACCGCGGGCGCGTGGTACGGCTGAGCAACGGCCCCCCGGATCCGAGCGCGTTCCGTCCGGTGGACAGCACCGTGGACGTCAGCCGGGCGCCGCATGGCCACTACCGGTTCCTCGCGTACAACGTCTTCAACGACGGAAGTTGCACGTCGTCCAGGATGGACGAGACGGTCGACCGGCCCACCGCGTACGAGCGGGTGACCCAGTTGCCGGCGCACGGGTACACCTGGCCGGCGGCAGGCGGTCGCTCGCCACGCGGTCCGAGGGAAGCGGGGGCGGCGACCGGCGCGGAGACGGTAGCCTGCAACCTGACCGGACACGGCAGATGCGACCGAGGCCGACGCCGAGGCGAACGAGGAGGTGGAACCTGCGATGCGTGGTGAACCTCCCAGTTCCACCGGAGCACCGGCGCCCCCGTCCGCCTGCGCGTAGCCGTCCGCACGGCCGCCGGCCCGCGAGGGCGCCGACACACATGTGCGTCGACTCCCCGCCTGCCGCCAGCACCGTTCGGAGACTCCCGTGGCCGATCGCCGTCACCGCGCCCTGCGCGCGCTCACCCCTCGTGGCCTGCGCCTTCCCGGGCCCCTGTCCGGATCCGGGTCCGGGGACCGGACCGCGAACGGTCCGGCGCCCGTGGACCACGCCGACGGGGCGTCCGTCATCGACGCCGCGGTGTACGCGGACGGCGTACGCGTGGCCTCCCCCGAGACGCTGGCCGCCACGTACCGCGAGCTGCGGGCCCGGCAGGGGCGGATGGCGTGGATCGGCCTGTACCGCCCCGCCGAGGCGGAACTCTTCTCCCTCGCCGAAGAGTTCGACCTGCACGAACTGGCGGTCGAGGACGCCATCACGGCCCATCAGCGCCCGAAACTGGAGCGGTACGGGAACACCCTGTTCGTGGTGCTGCGCGCCGCCCGCTACCTGGACGCGCCCGAGGAGGTCGACTTCGCCGAGCTGCACATCTTCACCGGCCCGGACTTCGTCATCACGGTGCGGCACGGCGGCGCGCCGGACCTGACGGCGGTGCGCAAGCGCATGGAGGCCGATCCGGAGCTGCTGCGCCGCGGCCCGGAGGCGGTGCTGTACGCCATCATCGACGCCGTCGTCGACGGCTACGAGCCGGTGCTCGCGGGCCTGGACAACGACATCGACGAGATCGAGACGGAGGTCTTCCGCGGCGATCCCGAGGTGTCCCGGCGAATTTACGAACTGTCGCGCGAGGTCATCGAGTTCCAGCGGGCCACGCGTCCGCTGACCGGCATGCTGGACTCGCTCGCCGCGGGCTTTGCGAAGTACGCGGTCGACCACGAGTTGCAGAGCTACCTGCGCGACGTCGCGGACCACGTCACGCGGACCATCGAACGCGTGGACGGCTACCGGCAGCTCCTGCCGGAGATCCTGACCGTCAACGCCACGCTGGTGGGGCAGCGGCAGAACGAGGAAATGCGCACGCTGACCGAGGCGAGCATCGCGCAGAACGAGGAGATCAAGAAGATCTCGTCGTGGGCGGCCATCCTGTTCGCGCCCACCCTGATCGGCACCGTGTACGGCATGAACTTCGACCACATGCCCGAACTCGGCTGGCAGTGGGGCTATCCCTTCGCCATCGCGCTGATGGGCACCGTCTGCCTCACGCTCTACGCCGTTTTCAAGCGCCGCGACTGGCTCTAGAGCCGAACTCCGAGGACGGGCAGAGGCAGGCCAGGGGTCATGCTGTGTCGAGGTCCGCGCCGACGGCGCCGGCCGAGCGCAGCGAACGGCCGAGATCTCCGGTGAGGATGCGAGGGTGTCGCCGCCACCACCAGAGGTCGGGGCCGGGAATTCTGTGGAACCGGTCCAGCGCCTGGCCGTCGTCGTCGACGGTCGCGGCCTTGTACCGGTCGTCCAGAGCCTTGATCTTGGGGGTGCGGAGCTGGACGACGTGTTCGTCGAGCAGGAGCCACGCCTCGTGCAGCCAGTTTCGGCAGTAGAGGTCGTTGGTGTACTCGTAGATGTCGTCGCCGTAGCCGCCTTCGACGGCGCTCACCAACGCCGCCCACGCGTTCACCATTTCGGCGACCGTGAACGCGGTTCGCCAGCCGCGCTGGTGCAACAGCTGTCCTACTTCGGTTTCCGTGGCCACGGGCGTGAGGTTCTCATGCCCGGTCGGTCCAGGCCGCAGCGACCTACGCCCCTCCGGATGCGTGCCCGCAGCGGTTCGGGGATCACTCTCGGGACAGGCCTCAGGATCCGCGAATCCCTCTTCCTACCAGGGGACTTCGCGTGCCATCAGGTCGATGGTGGTCTCGCGGCGGAGCATGAGGCGGGCGCGGCCGTCGCGTACCGCGACCACGGGCGGGCGTCCGACGAGATTGTAGTTGGACGCCATGGACATCTGGTACGCGCCGGCAGCCGGCGCGGCGAGCAGGTCGCCGGGATGGATGTCCTCGGGCAGCACCGCGTCCGGGGCGAGCACGTCGCCCGCCTCGCAAAAGCGCCCGACGACGGTGAAGGTACGGGTGGCCGCGGAGCCCTCGCGCCCGACGAGCCGGAGACTCGGGCGTGCCCCGTACAGCGCCGGCCGCGGGTTGTCGTTCATGCCTCCGTCGACCGCGACGAAGGTGCGACAGCCGGTGCGCTTGACGACCAGTACGCGGTACACGGCGACGGCCGCCGGACCGATCAGTGCGCGGCCGGGTTCGACGACCAGGCGCGGCACCGGCAGGTCCGCCTTCTCGCACGCACGCGCCAAGTGGCGGGTGACATCCTCGGCGAACGCGCCCGGGTCCAGGGCGTGTTCGCCGGGCCGGTACGCGATGCCGTGACCGCCCCCGAGGTCCAGTTCGGGGAGGACGGCCCCGTGCCGGTCGCGGATGCGCGCCATCAGGGCGACCAGGCGCGGGATCGCGGCGAGGAAGGGCCGGACCGAGGTGATCTGGGAGCCGAGGTGGCAGTGCAGTCCGACGAGCCGCAGGCGGGGCTGGTCGAGGACGCGGGCGACGGCGTTCTCGGCTGCGCCGTGCTCCACGGACAGGCCGAACTTCTGGTCGGTGGTGCCCGTCCGGACCGCCTTGTGGGCGCCCGCTGCGATGCCCGGGATCACCCGCACCATGACGCCCTGCCGGTCGTACGTCGGCACCAAGGCGGCCAAGCGGCTGATCTCGGCGGTGTTGTCGAGGACGATCCGCCCGACACCGTGGCGCAGCGCCGCGCGCAACTCGTCGGGGGTCTTCACGTTGCCGTGCAGGATGATGCGCTCGGCGGGGAAGCCCGCGGCGACGGCGAGTTCGAGTTCGCCGTGCGAGCACACGTCCAGGTGCAGGCCTTCGTCACGTACCCACGATGCAACGGCGCGGGTCAGGAAGGCCTTTCCGGCGTACGCGATGTCGGCGTGCGGAAGCGCCTCGCGGTAGGCGCGGCAGCGGTTCCGGAACTCGCCTTCGTCCAGCACGTAGAGCGGCGTGCCGAACCGCTCGGCCAGGGAGGCGAGTTCGATGCCGGCGACGGAGACGTCGCCGCCGCCGCCGTGCCGGGCGCCGGCAGGCCAGACAGCTTGCTCGGCGCCGAGGGCGGGCCGGGGCGACGAGGGCGACGGCATTGCCTGGGTCGGGGCGGTGATGAGGTCGGTCATGGTGTTCTCCCCTGGTGCCTGGGCGGGTCGTGGTGCCTGGGCGGGGCGCCGTCGGACGCGTCGTTCGCGGCGGGTTTGTCCCTGCCCACTGCTGCGACGCTAGGACGCGTGTGTCCGTGTTCAGCCGACCTGTCCGAGTCTCTGCCGCCGTCTTGACCCACCGGGCCCGCTTGGTGACGCGATCTTGACGCGCCCTCGGCCCCCGGCCCCTGGCCCGACACCACCACCGCCCCGGACCGCCCTGCGCAGCCCTACGCGGCCCGGGCGAACACCAGTGCGGCGTTGTGTCCCCCGAACCCGAACGCGTTGGCCAGGGCCGCGTCCACTCGGATGCGCCGCGGCGCGCCGCGGACGACGTCGAGCTTCACCTCGGGGTCGAGCACGTCGAGATTGCGGGTCGCCGGGACCACGCCCTCGCGGATCGCGAGGATCGCGGCGACGGCCCCGAAGGCGCCGGCCGCGCCGAACATGTGGCCGGTCGCAGACTTCGTCGCGGTGACCGCGGGGTGCAGCCCAACCGCCTCGGCGACGGACTGCGCCTCGACGAGGTCGCCCTTCTGCGTCGATGTGGCGTGCGCGGACACCACGCCGACGTCGCCCGCCGTGATGCCGACCGAGGTGTACGCGGCGGCCAACGCCGCACGCATGGCCCGTACTTGCCCCTCGGGATGTCCCGCGGTGATGTGGTGGGCGTCGGCTGTGACCCCCGCCCCGGCGAGCACCGCATGCGCGCGGGCCGTCCTCGCCGCGGCGAAGTCGGCGCGCTCCAGCACCACGACCGCCGCGCCCTCGCCGATCACGAACCCGTCGCGCGCGACGTCGAACGGCCGTGAGGCCGCCCCGGGCTCGTCGTTGCGCAGCGAGTGCGCCCGGGCCTGGGCGAACCCGGCCAGCGGCAGTGGGTGCAGACAGGCCTCGGCCCCGCCCGCCACCACGACGTCGGCGCGGTCCAGGCGGATGAGGTCGAGGCCGTACGCGATGGCCTCCGCTCCCGACGCGCAAGCGCTGACCGGGGTGTGCGCCCCTGCCCGTGCGCCGAGTTCGAGGCTGACCCACGCCGCTGGTCCGTTGGCCATGAGCATGGGCACGGTGTGCGGGGACACGCGCCGCGCGCCGCGGGCTTCGAGTACGTCGTCCTGCTCCAGCATCGTCAGGGCACCGCCGGTGCCGGTGCCGATCACCACGGCCAGGCGTGCCGGCTCGACCTGCGGCGCGCCCGCGTCGGCCCAGGCCTCACGCGCCGCGATCAGCGCGACCTGTTCGCACCGGTCCAGCCTCCTGGCCTGCACGCGGTCGAGGGCCTCGGTCGGTTCGACCGCCAGTTGCCCGGCGATGCGCACCGGCGAGTCCGCCGCCCACGCCGCTTCGATGCCCCGGATGCCGGACCGTCCCGCAATCAGAGCGGCCCACGACGAAGCCACGTCGCCGCCGAGAGGTGTCGTCGCTCCCAGTCCGGTCACCACCACGCCATCCGTACGCATGCTGCACTCTCCTTGTGAGTTCCCGACAATCGTGTACACCTGTCCAGCAGGCGTCACGAGCACCTGGAACCCACCTTTGCAGCAGAAACACTCCCCTTCGGTAGCGCACGCCACGGACTCACCCGTCATGATTTTGTAGCTTTCCGCAATGCACCGCGCTCGCCCGCCAGCCGATCGACCGCGTGCACGGCCCGCACACGGCATGCGAGGCATGTACGGGATCTCCGCACGGGCCGCCTCGACCGTGACGAGGCGCACCCGCGATCGTTGGCCTGGTCATGAAGAACCCTGGACGACGCACGCTCACGGCAGCGCTCCTGTGCGGGACCGCGCTGTCCCTGCACGGCGCCGCGTACGCCGCCGAGACCCCCAAGCTCGCCGCCGTCAACGCGGCGGGGCTGAGCACGGCGACCCCCGACCGGGAGCAACTCTCCTCGGTACGCCCCGAACAGGTCGTCGCACCGGCCCTGGGATCCCTCCTCGGCACGTCCGACGGTGCCGGGGTCAGGGGGTGACGGCGCTCAGGTAGTCGCGCACGATCGGGCCGGCGGCCCCGGATCCGGAGTCGCCGCCCTCGACGTACACCGCGACCGCGATGTCGCCGCGAAACGCCACCATCCATCCGTTGGTGCCGTCGCCGACCTCGGCGGTCCCGGTCTTGGCGCCGACGCCCGGCATGCCCTGGAAGACGGACGCCGCGCTGCCGGTCGTCGCACAGGCGACCATCATTTCGCGGATGGTCTTCGTGACGTTCGGCGGCAAGGTCTCGGAGCGCGTGTAGACCGGCATGCCCCGTTCCAGGACCGGTTGGTGGAACTTGCCGGTGAGTGCGGTGGCGACGACCGAGGCCATCGTGAGCGGGTTCATGACGAGCCCGCCTTGGCCCATCATCTGGGCCGCCTTCTCGTTGGCGTTGTGCGCGGGCGGTACGACGCCGTCCACGCTGCCCTGTCCTGTCGCGACCTTCCACGCATCGCTGTTGAGGCCGAAGTACCGCGTGGCGTACGTGGACAGTTCGTCGTCCTTGATGCGGTCGCGCAGATTGATGAATGCCGTGTTGCAGGAGTGCGCGAAGTCGTCGCGGAAGGTGGCGCCCGGCATCTCCATGTAGCCGACGTTGTGGATGCTCTGGCCGTTGACGGTCGTGAACTTCGGGCACGGCACCTTGGCGGACGCGGTGACTATGCCGCGTTGCAGCAGCAACGCCGAGGTGACGATCTTGAACGTCGAGCCGGGTGCGACCGTGCCGGACATCCCGGCCTGGCGGTGCACCGTCGACACGATCTCGCCGTTCCGCATGTCCAGCGCGATGAGCGAGGCCGCGGCGTTCTGACCGACCGCGCGCTCCGCGGCGGCCTGCAACTCCGGTACGAGGGTGGACGCCCCGGTACCCGAAGGCGTGCCGGACGAGGACGCCGAGCCCGATGCCGATGCCGACGAAGGGGGCGGCGTCGCCGCGGCTGACGGTGACGCGGGCGGCACCGAGGCGACCGCCGGGTCCGGACGAGGTCCCGTCGACGTCGCCGCGGCGTCCGGCGATTCGTCCGAGACCAACCCGCACCCTGCGGTGAGCACGATGGCCAGGCCGACGCACCCAGCGCCGCCGAATATTCGCTTCTTCCAGGACTTCATCGCTTCTGCCCGCACTTCCCCGTGCTCGTCCGCCTTCCGTGCGATCGGTCCGCACGGCGCTTGCGGCGCTCAGCCAAACAGACGCGTCGCGATGATGTCCAAGATTCATATCGTTCTCATACTCATATACAGATCGCTATCATTGCTGGCCGTGAACCTGA
The DNA here is from genome assembly GCF_040649515.1 of Streptodolium elevatio. GTDB lineage: Bacteria > Actinomycetota > Actinomycetes > Streptomycetales > Streptomycetaceae > Yinghuangia > Yinghuangia elevatio. The sequence continues at coordinate 9,890 of NZ_JBEZFP010000021.1, read as the reverse complement.
TCGCGCATCTGACCTGCTTCGTCGCGGTGGCCGAGGAACTGCATTTCGGTCGTGCCGCGCAGCGCCTCGGCATGGCCCAGCCGCAACTGAGCCAGCGCCTCAAGCGCCTGGAAGGCGAACTGGGCGTGCGGCTCGTCGACCGGTCCAGCCGGCACGTCGGACTGACCGATCCGGGGCGCCGCCTCCTCGACGAGGCCCGTGAGATCCTGGCCCGCGTGCAGCGCGTCTACGGCCTGACCGAGAGGTCCCCGGACACCGGGACCCTGCGTGCGGGCGTCCCCGGCGAACTCGGGGCGGGTACGGTGGCCGCGCTCATCGGCGCCTTCCGCGAGCGCCGCCCCGACACCGTGCTGGACCTACGCTCGCTGGGCACCACGGCGCAGGTGGAGCAGTTGGCCGACGGTTCGCTCGACGTCGGAATCGTGCGGCACCCGGTGGAGACACACGGGCTGGTCGTCGGGCCGGTGGCGGCCGAACCGCTCGGCGTGCTGCTGCCCGAGTCGTCGCCGTGGGCGGGCGCGGCCGAGGTCCACCTGTCGGACCTCGCGGGATCGGAGCTTGCGGTGTTCCCGCGCGACGAGGCACCCGAGGCGTACGACCGGCTCCTTGCCGACTGCGCCCGCCACGGCTACCAACCCGCCGCGGTGCACGACTCGCCGAACCCGGACTTCACCCTCGGCCTCGTGCTGGCCGGACGTGCGGTGGCGCTGACGCCGTACGCCGAACCGCCGCCCGGCCTGACCTGGCGCCCCTTGCTCGGTCGTCCGCTGCTGACGCGCCTGTCCTGCGCGTGGCGGCGCGGCACGGACGAAGCCGGCCCCGTAGGGGACTTCGCCGACACTGTCGCCGACGTCCTGCGCGAGCGCGCCGCGGCCGCTCCCCGGGAGGCCGCGGTCCGGCCCCGACTCGTGGTCCGTCCGGCATCGGCGTTCCTCGCATGAGCACCAGCACGAGCATGAACTCCCTGCCCGCACGGCCCGAGTCGTCCATCACCGCAGTGTTCCGCGGAGCCGGTGTCACCGGCCGTCTGCACGCCCGCGACATCGACAGCGGGCACGAGGTCGGCGTGGGCTCGGACGACCCGGTGGTCCTCGCATCGGTCTACAAACTGCCGCTGCTTGTGGCGTTCTTCCGGGCCGCCGCCCGCGGCGAACTGGACCCGCGTGCCCTCGTCACCCTGGCACCCGCCGATCGCCGTCCGGGCGCGACGGGCCTGTCCACACTGCTGGACGAGGTGACCATGTCCCTGCGGGACCTGGCCACGATGATGATCACGGTCAGCGACAACGCCGCGGGGGACGCGTTGTTCGCGCGGGTCGGCGTCGACGCGCTGGGGGCCACGCTCGCCGATCTGAGCCTGGACGCCACCCACATCCGGTCCGACAGCGACGGGTTGCTGGACGCGCTGCTCGCGGACAGCGGTGCCGCGTCGATGCCCGAACTCTGGGCGCTCCTGGGCGAGCCCGGTGTCGCGGACCGGCTCCGGTCCCTGGACCCGGCCCGCACCAACCGCACCACCCCCCGCGACATGTGCCGGCTGCTGGACCTGTTGTGGCACGACGAGGCCGCGCCTGCCGACGAGAGCGCCCAGATGCGCCGCATGCTCGCCCTCCAGGTGTGGCCGCACCGCCTGGCGTCCGGCTTCCCGTACGACGACGTCCTGGTGAGCGGCAAAACGGGCACACTGCTGACGATCCGCAACGAGGTCGGCGTCGTCGAGTACCCGGACGGCGGACGGTACGCCGTCGCGGTCTTCACCCACGCCGACGCGCCACTTGCCGTCGCGCCGCAGGCCGACGCGGCCATCGGCGCGGCCGCCCGGCTCGCCGTCCAACACCTGCGCGCCACGCAGCGCCGCTGACGAGGGGATCACGCACCGACCCGGACCGCGAAGTCGCCCGTGCCCCCGGCTCGGAGCCGGCCGCCGAAAACCCTGTCGAACCGGGCGGGGGCGCCCCGGCATGATGGACCTGCCGGGCGCACCTGGCGCGGACCTGCGCTTCCGCACGCCCGGACCGACACGTCCGCACTGCCCAGGAGCGCCATGACCGAGCCGACAGCGGCCACCGCGACCGTCCTCGCCGTCAGCAGCAACGGCGAGTACTCGTTCAGCAAGCCCAACCGCGAGAGCATCCACCTGCTGGCCGGCCTCGGCGTCGAGGGCGACGTGCACGCGGGCGTGACGGTCAAGCACCGCTCGCGGGTGGCGCGCGACCCCAGCCAGCCGAACCTGCGCCAAGTGCACCTGATGCACGACGAGCTGCACGAGGAACTGCGCGCGGCAGGCTCCTCGGTGGCGGGCGGCCAACTCGGCGAGAACATCACCACACGCGGACTCGACCTCCTGGGGCTGCCCACCGGCACACGGCTGCACATCGGTGCGGAGGCCGTGGTCGAGGTGACCGGCCTGCGCAATCCGTGCCTGCAGATCGAAGGGTTCGAGGACGGCCTGCTGGCCCGCGTCGCCGGCCGCGACGAGGCCGGGAACGTGGTGCGCCGCGCCGGGATCATGGGCGTCGTGCTGGCCGGCGGAGCGGTCGCGCCCGGCGACCCCATCCGGGTCGAGCTGCCGGCCGAGCCGCACACCGCACTCGCTCCCGTCTGACCGCCGGTCCCGATCGACCGCCCCTCCCGATCGTCCGCACGGGTGTACGCCTGGTGCGTTCCCCGCGCGTCCCCCGTGCGACCGCCACGCTCCGCACGGACGATGGGACGATGACGACTACTCCCCCGCCGAGCCCGCCCGAGCCCCCTTCGCTGCCCGAGCTGCCCTACGAGGCATGGTCGGAGACCCACGACACGATCCACCTGTTCGCGCAGATCGTCGGCAAGGTGAAGCTCGCCGCGACGCATCCGCAGAACCACTGGTGGAACATCACGTTCTCGCCCGACGCCCGCGGCCTCACGACCCGTCGGCTCTACGCGAACAACGTGTTCTTCGACATCGCCTTCGACTTCGTCGACCACCGCCTGGTGATCCGCACCGACCGGGGTGACGTACGCACGTTCGCGCTCGACGGCGGCCTGAGCGTCGCGGCGTTCGACGCGAAGTTGCACGCGACGCTGGCCGAACTCGGCGTCGACGTACCGCTTCTGGAACACCCGTTCGGCGTCGACCACCTCAAGACGCCGTTCCCCGAGGACACCGAGCACCGCACCTACCAGCGCGAGTACGTCGAACGCTACTGGCGCGCGCTGGGCTGGTCGGCTGACGTGCTCCAGGAGTTCGCGGGCTGGTTCACCGGGAAGACCAGCCCGGTGCACGTGTTCTGGCACTCCTTCGACCTGGCGATGACGCGCTTCTCGGGCAAGCGCGCGGCTCCCCTCGCGGAGGCGGACCCGGTCACCGCGGAGGCGTACACGCACGAGGTCGTGTCCTTCGGCTGGTGGCCGGGCGACCCGAAGGTGCCCTTCCCCGCGTACTACTCCTACACGGCTCCCCAGCCGGAGGGGCTCGCCGAGCACCCGCTGAGCCCGGAGCAGGCGGAGTGGGTCAACGACGGCGGTATGGCGCTGCTGCGGTATGACGCGGTCCGCGCCGCCGAGAATCCGCGCCGCACGCTGCTGGCGTTCCTGCAGACCGCGTTCGAGGCGGGTTCGAAGGCGGCGGGCTGGCCCGCCGAGGAGCTGACCTCGAACTGGTGCCCGACGCCCGACCAATTGCGCGCCCTGGCCCGCTCAGGGCTGCGCGTACGCTGACCGCCGCCACCGGCACGCATACACACGGACGCCGCCACCGGCCGCCCGACGCGGTCCCACGGGGTCCCGACGACATTCGTCTTTCCCGACGCCGATGCGTTGCCCTAGTCTGAGCGCCATGCCTGGACCCGGATCCTTCCGCAGCACGCCCCCTCCGGTCGCCTTCTAGGGCGCACCGGCAAGGCCGTTCCCTTCGAGCCCCCGTCGCGGGGCTCTTCCGCCGTGCGCCCGTTTCAGACCCCATTCCGCTGGTTCTGATCCGGAAGGTCTCGGCGTGTCCACGCAACCCTCCATGCGCCCCTCGGCGCAGCAGTCTTCGTCCACCCCGCTCTCCGCTACCCGCGAACGCCGCGCCGCCGCACGGGCGTTCGTACGCGGTCCGCTGCCGATCCTCGCCGCCTGCCTGTTGTGGGGCAGCACCGGGACCGCGGCCTCGTTCGCCCCGCGGGGCGCCAACTCCGCGGCCGTCGGCTGCGCGGGCCTTGTCTTCGGCGGCCTGCTCCTGTTCGTCACCACGCGCGGCTGCGTGGCACTCGTGCGCGCCGCCTCCGGGCGGGATCGCCTTGCCCTGCTCGTCGGGGCGGCCGCGGTCGCCGCGTACCCGCTCACGTTCTACCCGGCCGTGTCGCGCACCGGCGTCGCGGTCGCGACGGTCGTCGCGCTGGGCTCCGCCCCGGTGTTCGCGGGGTTGGTCGAGCGCGCATCCTTCGGAATCCGGCGCCGGCTCGCGACGGCCGCGGCCGTGGCGGGCTGCGCACTGCTCGTCGTCGGCCAGGAGTCGGGCGGGGTACGCGCGGACGCGCTCGGCGTCGGCCTCGCCCTCGTCGCGGGCCTGGCGTACGCCGTGTACGCCTCCGTCGGCGCGCGCATGATCACCCGCGGCCACGCGGCCCGCCCGGCGCTCGCCGTGATGTTCGCGGTGGCGGCGGCCGCGGTCGCGCCGCTGGTCGTCGCTGAGGGCTGGTGGCTCGCCGACGTGCGGGGTACGGCGGTGGCGCTGCACCTGGCGGTGCTGACCACGTGCGTCGCGTACACGTTGTTCGGGCTCGGGCTGCGCCACACCACGGCGGTCGTGGCGACGTCGCTGACACTCGCGGAACCGGCCGCCGCGGCCGTCCTGGCCGTGGTGGTCCTGGGCGAGCAGCTGACCGCGATCTCGTGGGCGGGCCTGGCCGTCGTCGGCGCCGCTCTGGGGGTGATGTCGCGCGGCTGAGCGGGGCTACCGCGTGTGCGCAGACCCGTCGGCGGCGTTGGGCGAGTCGTCGGCGTCGGCGTCGGCGGAGTTGTCCGCCAGTGCGGCCCGGGCCTTCGCCAGGAAGGCCCGGGCCGCCGGACTCGCGGGGGCGTCGTCCCGCCAGACCAGCTCGATGCGGCCGACCGGAGCCGGGATGAGGGCGACCGGCCGCAGCCCGGTCGGGTGCCCTGCCACGAAGAGCCGGGGCAGCACGGCGACGCCGAGTCCTTCCGCGGCCAGTTCGGCGACCACGTGCGGGTCGCCCGCCTCGAAGGCCACTCTCGGCTGGAACCCGGCGCCGCCACAGGCCTGTTCGAGTGCGGTCCGGATGCCGCTGCCGCGCGACAGGCAGACGAGCGGCACGTCGCGGAGGGCGCGCAGCGGCATCGTGCGGCGTTTGGCGAGCGCGTGGTCCGGCGGTACGGCGGCGGCCATCTCCTGTTCGGTGATGACCTCGCCCGCAAGCCCGGGCGGCCGGTCGCCGGCGATCCCGACGACGGCCACGTCCAGGCGCCCGGCGCGTACCGCCGCGAGGAGGAGGTCGGAGCGGTCCTCGGCGAGCGTGATCTCGACGCCGGGGTGAGTGCGGTGGAACGCCGCGAGCAGCGAAGGGAGTTCGGACAACGGTCGGGACGGGATGGTGCCGAGTGCGACGCGTCCGCGGACCAGGCCGGCCAGTTCGTCCGCGACGAGGCGTACCGCCGCGGCGTTCTCCAGCGCGGCGCGCGCGTAGGGCAGGATCGCCTCCCCCGCGCGGGTCGGCCGCACGGTACGCCCCGAGCGGTCCAGCAGCTCCTGCCCCAACTCGCGCTCCAACTGCTTGATCTGCGCGCTCACCCCGGGCTGGGCGACGTGCAGGCGTGCCGCGGCCTTGGTGAAGCCCGCCTCGTCGACGACGGTGACCAGGTATTCGAGCTGACGCAGTTCCATAACCACTGATTCTAGATCGCATAAGTATCATGTCTTGGACTTATGGAAAGAAGCGGCCGAACATGGAAGTGCGGGTGGGTGCGGTTCGCGGCGGCGGCCGGTGCCGCCCGAGCAAGAGAGCACGTCCGGCAAGTGAGGAAAGAGGACCGACATGACTGCCACACGTGAGAAGGCCGGCCACCCCGAGGACATCGCGCGCCTGGTGGTCGAGCGCCTCAACGCGCGGGACGCGGAAGGCCTCGCCGACCTGTACGAGGCGGACGCGGTCCTGGCGTACCCGATCGGCAACGAGATCACCGGCCGGGACGCCATCCGCGCCGCGTGGGAGCGGCTGATCGCGGCCGAGGTGAAGTTCGAGGTCGAAGAGCCGCTGCCGACGGTGATCGCCGGCGACCTGGCGCTGACGTCGACCAAGCCGAAGGACGGGACGGGTGGCCGGGTGCAGGTCGCCCGCCGCCAGGCGGACGGCACGTGGCTGCGTGTCCTGGACAGGCCGGAGAGCTGACCGGGCCGGGTCGCCGCCGACCAGGCCCGACCCCGCTACGCGGCTGCCGGTGCTTCGTATCCCAGGAGCATCGGCAGCTTGCGCATGTCGTCGAACAGCACGGTCCCGGGCCCGGCCAGGCGCTCGGCCGGGGTCAGGCCGCCGGTGTAGCCGTAGGCACGCATCCCGGCCGCGCGCGCTGCCTGGACGCCGTACATGCTGTCCTCGATCACCACGCACGCCGCCGGGTCCGCGCCCATGCGCGCGGCCGCGTGCAGGAACACATCGGGGGCCGGCTTGCCCAGCGGCACTTCGGTGGAGCTGAAGATGCGGCCGTCGAAGCGCGGGTAGAGGCCGGTGGTGCCGAGGGTGTGGCGCATCTTGGCGTGGTCGCCGCCGGAGGCGATGCAGGTGGCGACGCGCGGCAGGATCGCGTCGAGGGCCTCGGCGATGCCGTCGACGAGCGGGAGCCCGGCGTCGACCTCTTCGCGGTGGCGGCGGTGGAACACCTCGTGCCAGTGCGCCCCCGCGCCGGTGCCGAGGCGTTCCTCGACCATCGCACCGATGGCGGCGGCCGCACGGCCGATGAAGAGGTCGACGATCTCTTCGTCGTCGAGCACCCACCCCATGGCGCCGAGGACCTCGCGCTGGATGCGGAGCGCGATCCGCTCGGAGTCCACCAGCACGCCGTCGCAGTCGAAAATGACCAGGTCTGTCGAGTCGATCACGGCCCAAGCCTAGAGGGCGTGATCGGCCCTGCGTGATCGGCCCGGCGTGCCCGGTGCCGCGCGAGCCCGGGGCCTGTTCCCGTCCGGGCGTCGCGCGGCGCGGACCGTAAGTGCTCTTCAGTTGCCTCTACATGCTCGACTTGAGGACCGCGAAGATGCCGCCCTGCGGGTCCTGGATCACGGCCATCCGGCCGGCCGACATGTCGAACGCGGGCATCAGCAGCGTGCTGCGCGCGTGGACCGCCGCGGCGACGACACTGTCCGCGTCGTCGACCGCGAAGTACGTCAGCCAGTGCGCGGGCATCTCCGCGGGCGCGTCGTCGGGGATGGGCTGGGCCCCGCCCACCACGCGGCCGTGGGCGAGCATGCCCCGGTAGGCCGGCATCTCCGGCATGGACTCGAACGAGACGCCGAAGACCGCCTCGTAGAACGGCAGTGCCTTGTCGAGGTCGCGCGTGTTGAGCTCGTTCCAGACCAGCGCGCCGGCCTCGTTGACGCGCTGCGCCCCGAAGAACTCGATGCGCTGCCAGGCGCCGACGACCGCGCCGGAAGGGTCGGCGCAGACCAGCATGTGGCCTTGCTCGCCCACCTGCATGGGCGGCACCAGCAGCGTGCCGCCGTTCGCGGTGACCTTGGCGGCGGTCTCCTGGATGTCGTCGACGGCGAGGTACGTGGTCCACGCGGTCGGCGGCGGGGGCGAGCCGTCCATCGACATGGCCGCGCCGATCCCGGCGACCGGCTTGCCGCGCAGCTCGCAGATCGCGTAGCCGCCGAACTCGGGCGGTCCGACTTCGCCGTTCCAGCCGAGCAGGTCCGAGTAGTAGTCGATCGCGGCCTGTTGGTCCGCCGCCATGAGGTCGACCCAGCAGGGGGTGCCTTGTGCGTACGGTTCGCTCATCTCGGCCATGCGGATCCGCCTCCGGGGTGGGGGTGGGGTCAGGTGGATGCAGACCCACCCAATGTCACCCCGCCGCGGCGACCTCGCCACTCGGCGCACCCCAACGGCGCAGTGCGGGCGCGGCGCGTGCTACCCGGGCGTCGCGGACGCCATGGACGTCGCGAACAGCAGCCTGCGTACGGCAGTTCGGGCGCGCTCGGCGGCCCGGGGGTCGTCGAAGAGCTGCACGGACTGATTGAGCGACAGATAGATGCCGAACAGTTCGAAGACGATCTGGTCGGGGTCGGTGTCGCGGGGAAGTTCCTCGGCCTCCACGGCCGCCCGTACGTCCGCGACGAGGCTCTTGCGCCATCCGGTGAACAGGCGCAGGACCTTGTCGCGTACCGGCCCTTGGCGCGCGTCGAACTCGATGGACGCGGTGGTGAACAGGCAGCCGCCCGGGAAGGCGGCGCGTTCGCCGACGAGATAGGCGGTCCACGCCTCGCAGACGGCGAGGAGGCGCGCGAGGCCGGCGGGTCGGTCGGCGGCGGGCTCCCAGACCAGGCGGACGAACTCCTCGGACGCGCCGTCCAAGGCGGCGATCTGCAGTGCCTCCTTGGTGCCGAAGTGGCCCAGCACCCCGGCCTTGCTCATGCCCAGGTCGCCGGCCAGGCGCCCGATGGTCAGGCCCTCGAGGCCGTCCACCGAGGCGATCGCGGCGCTGCGGGCGATGATGCGTGCGCGCGTGTCACGGGTCTCGGCCACGGATCTGCGGGGGCTCATGGCGGTCATCGTAGCGACATCCTGGACATTTAGCGTCCGATCGATCGGTTGCTATATTTTCCCGGGATCGCCCCCAGTCGCCGTCCTTCAAGGAGACGAGACACTTGTCGGGTTCCCGCATCACCGCTCTTGGCCACTACCAGCCTTCACGAGTGCTGACGAACGACGACCTGGCCGCCATCGTCGAGACCGACGACTCGTGGATCAGGCAGCGCACGGGGATCGCGACCCGTCGCATCGCCGACACCGAGTCGGTCGCCGACCTGGCGTCCGAGGCCGCCGAGAAGGCGATGGCCGCGGCGGGGCTCGCGCCGGCCGACATCGGCATGGTGACCGTGGCGACCTGCACCGCGGTCGACCGCTGCCCGTCCACCGCCGCCCTGGTCGCGGCACGCCTCGGGATCCCGTCGGCGGTGACGTACGACCTCAACAACGCCTGCGCCGGCTTCTGCACGGCTCTGGCCTGCGCCGACCACGCGGTACGCGCGGGCGCGGCCCGGCACGCGCTGGTGATCGGCGCCGAGAAGATGTCGGACGTCACCGACTGGACCGACCGCACCTCCTGCATCCTGCTGGGCGACGGCGCCGGAGCGGCGGTCATCAGCGCCGCCGACACCCCGGGCATCGGCCCGGTGGCGTGGGGGTCGGACCCGGCGCGCGCCGACGCGGTGCGCATCGGCGGTGACTGGCACCCGCGGTTCGCCCAGGAGGGTCAGGCGGTGTTCCGCTGGGCGACCACCGAACTCCCGGCCGTGGCACGGGAGGCGTGCAAGCGCGCCGGGATCACGGTCGGCGACCTGGCGGGCATCGTCACGCACCAGGCCAACCTGCGCATCATCGAGGCGTTCGTACGGCGGCTCGGGCTGCCGGACACCGCGGTCGTCGCCCGGGACGTCGTCGACTCGGGCAACACGTCGGCGGCGTCGGTGCCCATCGCGCTGTCGAAGCTCGTCGAGCGCCGCGAACTCCCGCCGGGCGGACCGGTGCTGCTGATGGGCTTCGGCGGCGGGCTCTCGTGGTCCGCGCAGGTCATCGCCTGCCCCTGAGCCCGGGTTCGGCCGGTGTTCGGGTCCCGGCCGGGGGCCCCAGACCCCGGCGGTGCGGGGGGGCGCCCGCGGGGCGCGGACCCCCGGTATAGAGTTAGGGCCGCGCCCC